>JAGYKX010000005.1:1205000-1273160 GCA_018401115.1 Flavobacteriaceae bacterium
CTGTATTGGTAAGATTTTAAGCGGTAGCAGTATCCTGAGTAGGGCGGGGCAGGTGAAACCCCGTTTGAACCAGCCGGCACCATCCGGTAAGGCTAAATACTCCTGAGAGACCGATAGTGAACAAGTACCGTGAGGGAAAGGTGAAAAGTACCCTGAATAAGGGGTGAAATAGAACCTGAAACCATACGCTTACAAGCGGTAGGAGTCCGTCATCTGACGGATGACTGCGTGCCTTTGCATAATGAGCCTACGAGTTACTCCTCACTGGCAAGGTTAAGGGATTAGAATCCCGCAACCGGAGCGAAAGCGAGTCTGAATAGGGCGTTTTAGTCAGTGGGGGTAGACGCGAAACCTTGTGATCTACCCATGACCAGGTTGAAGTTACGGTAACACGTGATGGAGGACCGAACCAGTAGACGTTGAAAAGTCTTTGGATGAGTTGTGGGTAGGGGTGAAAGGCCAATCAAACTAGGAAATAGCTCGTACTCCCCGAAATGCTTTTAGGAGCAGCGTGGAGGTAAGTCTGTTAGAGGTAGAGCTACCAATAGGACTAGGGGAGTCAAATCCTACCAAATCCTGATGAACTCCGAATGCTAACAGATATACTCTGCAGTGAGGGCAAGGGTGCTAAGGTCCTTGTCCGAGAGGGAAAGAACCCAGACCTACAGCTAAGGTCCCAAAATCTATACTAAGTTGAACTAAGGTGGTTCAGTTGCTTAGACAGCCAGGATGTTGGCTTGGAAGCAGCCATTCATTTAAAGAGTGCGTAACAGCTCACTGGTCGAGCGACAGAGCATCGATGATGATCGGGCATAAAGTATAGTACCGAAGCTAAGGCTTTCCAATTAATTGGAAGGGGTAGGGGAGCATTCTATTGAGCGAAGAAGGTGTCTGGTAATGGATGCTGGAGCGAATAGAAAAGCAAATGTAGGCATAAGTAACGATAAGGCGGGTGAGAAACCCGCCCACCGATAGACTAAGGTTTCCTGATCAACGCTAATCGGATCAGGGTTAGTCGGGGCCTAAGGCGAACCCGAAAGGGGTAGTCGATGGACAATTGGTTAATATTCCAATACTACCGTATTGAGCGATGGGGCGACGGAGTAGTGAAAGATCCGCGTACTGACGGAATAGTACGTTAAAGGGTGTAGTTATAGGCTGTGTAGGCAAATCCGCACGGCTTGATGAACCTGATAGTACCACAATGCTTCGGCAGCGTGGATAGTGATCCTAATCAGACTTCCAAGAAAACCCTCTAAGCATATTGATACGGTACCCGTACCTCAAACCGACACAGGTAGTCAAGGAGAGAATCCTAAGGTGCTCGAGTGATCCGTGGCTAAGGAACTAGGCAAAATGGCCCTGTAACTTCGGGAGAAGGGGCGCTCTGGTGTAAGAACTAGAGCCGCAGTGAAAAGGCCCAGGCGACTGTTTAGCAAAAACACATGGCTTTGCGAAATCGAAAGATAAAGTATAAGGCCTGACACCTGCCCGGTGCTGGAAGGTTAAGGGGGGATGTTATTCTGATTTATCAGGAGAAGCATTGAACTGAAGCCCCAGTAAACGGCGGCCGTAACTATAACGGTCCTAAGGTAGCGAAATTCCTTGTCGGGTAAGTTCCGACCTGCACGAATGGTGTAACGATCTGGGCACTGTCTCAGCCACGAGCTCGGTGAAATTGTAGTAGCGGTGAAGATGCCGCTTACCCGCAACGGGACGAAAAGACCCCATGAACCTTTACTATAACTTCACATTGGTATTGGGTAAATGATGTGTAGGATAGGCGGGAGACTATGAAGGCGTGTCGCTAGGCATGTTGGAGTCGTTGGTGAAATACCGCCCTTTATTTATTTGATGTCTAATCCGTCATAAGACGGAGACAGTGTGTGGTGGGTAGTTTGACTGGGGTGGTCGCCTCCAAAAGAGTAACGGAGGCTTTCAAAGGTACCCTCAGCACGCTTGGTAACCGTGCGTAGAGCGCAATAGCATAAGGGTGCTTGACTGTGAGACCTACAAGTCGATCAGGGTCGAAAGACGGATATAGTGATCCGGTGGTTCCGCATGGAAGGGCCATCGCTCAAAGGATAAAAGGTACTCTGGGGATAACAGGCTGATCTCCCCCAAGAGCTCATATCGACGGGGAGGTTTGGCACCTCGATGTCGGCTCGTCACATCCTGGGGCTGGAGAAGGTCCCAAGGGTTGGGCTGTTCGCCCATTAAAGTGGCACGCGAGCTGGGTTCAGAACGTCGTGAGACAGTTCGGTCTCTATCTGTTGTGGGCGTTAGAAGTTTGAGAGGATCTGTCCTTAGTACGAGAGGACCGGGATGGACTAACCGCTGGTGTACCAGTTGTACCGCCAGGTGCACTGCTGGGTAGCTACGTTAGGCAGAGATAAGCGCTGAAAGCATCTAAGTGCGAAACTCCCCTCAAGATGAGACTTCTTTAAAGGGACGTTGTAGATGACAACGTTGATAGGCTGCAGGTGTAAAGGCAGTGATGTCATAGCCGAGCAGTACTAATTACCCGTAGACTTTCCGTCAACCACTCTATTGTGTGATACTCTTACATTTATATGTCCTCCACTATGACATAATCAGGTCTAGCACCAGATCAGTCATGGTGGTAATGAAATTGGTGCCGCTCAAAGCAGCGGCCAAAACCTTATGGTGATTATAGCGGTAGGGCTCACCTCTTCCCATTCCGAACAGAGAAGTTAAGCCTACTTGCGCTGATGGTACTGCCCTTACAGGTGGGAGAGTAAGTTGTTGCCAAATCTTTATTACACAAGCCTCCTTTTTGGAGGCTTTTTTTTTGACTTTTTGGTAATAATTCACAATCCATGGGGGCAAAAAAAATGTGGCTTGACTCAAACCACACTTTCAAACAAAATCATAAGGTTCACCGAACTTAAATCGGTCGGTTTAAATCAAACCGCTCCAAATAGTCTGCCACTCGTCTTACAAACATTCCACCCAAAGACCCATCAACGACTCTATGGTCGTAGGAATGAGATAAGAACATTTTGTGGCGTATTGCAATGGCATCCCCTGAGGGGGTTTCAATGACTGCTGGTTTCTTTTGTACAGCACCTAATGCCATAATACCTACTTGAGGCTGCATCAGAATGGGCGTGCCCATTACGTTGCCAAATGAACCAACATTTGATATGGTATAGGTACCCCCTTGTAGATCATCTGGTGATAATTTGTTCTCCCTCGCTTTTCTAGCTAACTCATTTACCCTTTTCGTCAATCCTACCAGGTTGATCTGGTCGGCATGGTGTATGACAGGAACAATCAAATTGCCTGATGGGAGTGCTACTGCCATTCCAATATTAATGGCCTTCTTTTTAATAATCCGATCCCCATCTACTTGAATATTCATCATGGGGTAGTCTTTCATGGCTTGAACCACTGCCTCTATAAAAATAGGTGTGAAAGTAATCGGTTCACCTTCTCTTTCCATGAACTCCTGTTTTACCCTATTTCGCCACTTAACGATATGGGTAACGTCGGCTTCAACAAATGAGGTGACATGTGGAGAGATGCGTTTTGAATCAACCATACGCTGTGCAATCATCTTGCGCATACGATCCATTTCAATGATTTCATCCTGCCCGGAAATACTGACAGGCATAGGCTGAGGTGCCTTATTTTGCTCAGGCTGTGCCAATGCAGGTGAAGAAGCTTGGGCCCCAGGAATGGAGGTTGGAGATTGACTCCTTTGCTCCAAATGACTTAGCATATCCTTTTTCGTCACCCGGCCTTCACGACCTGTACCCTGAATTTGCTCAAGTTCATTTAGGGTAATTCCTTCTGCCTTGGCCATGTTCATTACAAGGGGTGAATAAAACCTGCTGCTGGTCGTAACTGGACTCGAAGCTGATTCAGCCATTACTGCTGTGGCAGTATCTTTTTTAGACCGCTCAGTAGCGGGGGCTTCTTTTGATGCTTCTTTTCCAGTTGGCAAGGGCGCTTTCGTACTTTCTGATTCAGCTTCCGTTTCTATGAGTGCAATGGGTGCACCTACCGCCACAACATCACCCTCCTTTACAAGTATTTCTTTTAAAACACCGGAATGTGTGGCAGGAACTTCAGTATCCACTTTATCTGTGGCTACCTCTAAAACAGATTCATCTGCTTCAATCCTATCTCCTTCTTCCTTCAACCATGAGAGCACTGTACCTTCCATAATACTTTCTCCCATTTTTGGCATTACCATTTCTTCTAGGGCCATATCTCCTTGTTTAGCGAATTAAAACGTTTGCATTAAAAATCAAAAATACTTCTTTTACCAAATATTATCAAAGTTTTAGACCTTTAAACTTTTACGAACCAAATTAAGTACTGAAATTTGGGTTAATTCAATGTTTAATGATCTATTTGACGTCAATTGCAGTTTTTTCGCAATGGTTTGTTCACCATCGCTAAATGCAATCCACACGGTTCCAACTGGTTTATCTGTTGTACCACCGCCCGGGCCAGCAATACCACTTGAAGCCGCACCAATATCTGATTTAAATAAGGTACGTACTTTTTCGGCCATTGCTTTAACACATGCCTCACTAACTGCACCGTGTGCACTAATAATTTCTTCATCAACACCTAAAACATTCACCTTTAGGTCATTGTGATAGGGTACGATGCCCCCTTGAAAAAACGCTGAAGAACCCGGAATGGTTGTTATTTTGTGTTGTATGTAGCCCCCTGAGCAACTTTCGGCAAAGGCGATGGTTTTATTTTGCTCGATTAATAAATTCCCTACAGCCTCTTCCAAAGTGGTGGCATCATATCCATAGATAAATTGACCTGCCAGCGGTAGTAATTGTTTGATTTGTTGGTCAACATCTTGTGCTAATGTGGAGCGTTTGTCTCCTACGGCTGTCAACCTGAGTTTAACATGGCCTATACTCGGTAGATAGGCCAAGGCGATATGTTCAGGGAGTTGTGCTTCCCATTCTTCTAATATTTCTGCCAGTGTAGATTCACCGATTCCCACGGTTTTGATCAGCTTATGATAGATAACAGGCATTTGATATGCCTTAGAAAGCTTTGGAATCACCTCTGTTTTCATCAGGTTCTTCATCTCATGCGGAACACCAGGTAGAGAAATAAAAATTTTGCCTCGCTCTTCATACCAAGTGCCAGGAGCTGTTCCTAATTCATTGTGCAGGATTTTCGCATTAGCCGGGACTTCTGCTTGTTTTTTATTTAGGCTAGAAAATGTGCGGCCACGCTTTTCAAAAAAGTCTTTAACATGTTGAAGTACGGCTTCGTTGGTAACTATTTCAGATTGGAAATAGGCAGCCAACATGGGCATGGTTAAGTCATCATTGGTTGGGCCCAAACCTCCTGTAATGATGACGATATCAGCACGCTGCTCTGCTGCCTGGAAAGCATAAAGCATATCTGCCTCCCGATCTCCTACCGTGGTCCTTCGCACTACTTTTACCCCAAGTAAGTCAAGTTCAGCACTGATCCATTGGGCATTGGTATCCAAAATTTGACCATATAATATTTCATCTCCAATGGTCAGTATTTCAGCCTGTATCTCTTTCATCTTTATGTAAACCTATATGGATTTTAGTGCTTTTTCTAGATCTGAAACAATGTCATCGACATGTTCTAAACCTACCGATACGCGTATGAGCTCCGGGCTGATGCCTACTTTTTCTTTTTCTTCTTCCGAGAGTTTAGCATGGGTAGTAGAGTAGGGATGAGAAACTATGGTTCTTGTATCTCCTAAATTGGCCGTTAATGAACACATTTCGATCGCATCTAAAAAATGCTGTCCTTGGGTTGCATCTCCTTTGATGCCAAAAGCAAAAACACCACCACCTGCTTTCATTTGTTTTTTGGCGATTTCATATTGTGGATGGCTTGGCAGAAAGGGGTACTTTACCCAAGCAATTTTTGGATTTGAGGAGAGGTGCTCAGAAATCTTCAAGGCATTTTCTGAATGCCTATCCATTCTTACAGCAAGCGTTTCTAAACTTTTAGATAGAATCCAGGCGTTGAAGGGGGATAAAGCGGGTCCGGTACTTCTGCTAAATGCATAGATTTCGTCTATTAGATTTTTATGACCAACCGTGGCACCGCCCAAAACCCTTCCTTGTCCATCAATGAATTTGGTGGCTGAGTGAATCACCAAATCGGCACCAAAGGCCATAGGTTGCTGCAAATAGGGTGTTGCAAAGCAATTATCAACGATAAAAATCAGGCCATGTTTTTTGGCGAAATCGGCCGCCCAAGCCAAGTCAATCAAATCGATTCCCGGATTGGTGGGGGTTTCTATGTAGAGTAGTTTACTGTTGCCTTGTATCGCCTGTTCCCATGTTTCTGTTTCGTTCAGGTCAACGTAGGTTGTTTGAATGTTCCATTTGGGAAATACTTTGGTGAAAACGGAATGTGTGGAGCCAAAAATAGAGCGAGAACTGATGATGTGGTCACCTGATTGGGTGAGTGCTGCAAAAGTAGAAAAGACGGCCGACATACCCGTGGCAAAGGCATATCCTGCTTCTGCACCCTCCATTAGGCAAAGCTTGGTAATGAATTCATCAAAATTTGGATTGCTGAAACGGCTATAAATATTTCTATCTAGTTCACCTGCAAAAGCCGCACGCATCTCTTCTGCACTTTCATAGGTAAAGCTTGAAGTGAGAAAAAGTGGACTGGCATGCTCCTTGGCATGGGTTGTCTCAATTTGGTGGCGTATGGCTTGTGTTTCTATTTTTTTATCCTTCATACCAGGGTAGCTTCTTGCTTCAAATTTAGCATACAGTTATCGGAACTCTATCGTATTGAACAACTCTTTTATGGTTCAATGAGAAGTTGTGGTAGATCAATGTCCATACTTTTTAAAAATGGCAGTAGCAATGTGTCCACCAAACCCAAAGGTATTGCTCATAGCATAATGTACAGGCCGTTTTTCTGCCTGACCAAGTGTAAGATTGAAGCGATCGGCCCAGTCTCCATCAATCTCCTTTGTATTGATGGTCGGGGGAATGATGTCTTCTCGAGTGGCCATGATGCTGGCAATGGCTTCGATGGCACCGGCAGCCCCTAACAAATGGCCTGTCATGCTTTTGGTGGCACTGATTTGAACCTTATTATGGTTTCCGAAAACCTTTTCAATTGCTTTTAGCTCACTCAAATCCCCCATGGGTGTAGAAGTAGCATGCATGTTGATGTAGTCGATGGATTTGGCTGAAACTCCCGCTTCACGCAGCGCTTCTTGCATTCCGAGAATTGCTCCTTTGCCTTCCGGATGAGTGCTGGTAAGGTGGTAAGCATCTGCCGCCATTCCTCCACCAACCATTTCTCCATGAATGATAGCACCCCTCGCTAGGGCATGTTCCAAAGATTCCAAGACCAAGGCCCCTGCTCCCTCGCCCAACACAAAACCATCACGACTGACATCAAAAGGGCGCGATGCAGTTTTAGGGTCATCGTTTCTGGTAGATAAGGCCCTGGCCGCATTGAAGCCACCTAAACCTGCTATGGTAATGGGAGCCTCGGAGCCACCCGTAATTACCATGTCTTGCTTGCCCCAACGGATATAATTGAAAGCCTCAATCAACGCCGTAGTGGATGTGGCACAAGCAGAAATGGTACTGAAATTAGCTCCGTGCAAACCATAACGCATGGAAATTACGCCGGAAGCAATGTCTGCTATAATTTTTGGGATGAAAAAGGGGTTGAATTTTGGGATTTCACCTCGCTTTACATAGTCAATCATTTCGTTGCCAAAGGTTTCAATGCCTCCATTACCTGAACCCCAGATGACACCAATTCTGTTGCGGTCTAATCGGTCAAAGTCAATGTTTGCATGTTGTATGGCCTCCTCGGCTGCCACCAATGCATAAGTGGTGAATCGGTCGTATTTCTTTGACTCACTTGGTGGGATGTGCTCTTCTAACTTGAAGTCTTTTAGCTCACAGGCAAACCTGGTTTTAAAATGTTTCACCGGGAATCTTGTAATAGGCCCAGCACCGCTTTTTCCTTGAATTAAATGCTCCCAAAAATGGGTTAAATTGTTGCCGATTGGGGTCAGGGCACCCATGCCCGTAATGACTACACGATGCATAAATTTTTCTGATTATAAATTTTCAACCTGAAGTTCCAAATTTTCCATAGCTCGAAAAAAGTAACTGGGGTCATCCATGCTTTTTGCCAATAGAATACCTCCTTCAATTTGGGCGATAAAACTTGTGGCCAACTGAGCCAGGTCTAGGCGTTGATTGATTTCTCTTTTTTGTTGACCTACAAACAGAATTCCTTCAATTTCTCTCTCCCACAACTTAAAAGTGGTTTCTACTTCCTTTTTTAAAAGTGGGTATCCGTCATCTGCCTCAATGGCACTATTCATGAGTGGGCAGCCTCCTTTTTCGGCAATCTGGTCGTAATGGCTTCTGTAAAAATCAATCAATGACAACATTTTTTTTTGCGTAGAACCGCTTAAAGCCAAAGATTGATATAAACCTTTTTGTAAAAACCTTAGGTTGTAGTGAAAACAAGCCAATGCCAGCGCATCTTTATTGTCAAAGTTGCCATAAATAGCCCCCTTGGTTAAACCTGTGGCCTCTGTGAGATCCTTTAAGGAGGTCGCGTAGACGCCTTTTCTGTTGAAAATAGGCGCTACTCGCTCAATGATAAATTTTTTAGTGCGCTCGGCCTTGGTCATAAATATAAAAATATACCAATTGGTATTTAAATACAAGTTTTCTTCTATCAAAAAATAACTGTGTATGAAATTAGAATTGCTTTAATTGGGAACTTAATTTTAAATCTTATGAAAAATGTATCGATAGTTTTTTTCTTTTTTGGTCTGACGGCTGTTTACGGCCAAGATATGATCACCCCGACTGTGAAAGGTTTTGGTGGGATTATGGATGCACCACATGCCATAGAAAAGCCTGATCCTAATAAGGAATACAAGATTGTGATCGACATTGCCACAGGTAGCAACAATGTTAAATCCCCCTTTTATTCACTTATCAACGTGGCACGTTTAATGAATTTGCATGCCATGGGGGGTGTTCCTAAAGAAAATATGAATGTGGCCATCGTTATTCATGGCGGAGCCATTTGGTCTGTTTTGAACAATGAGGATTATAAAGCCAAATACGAGGTTGACAACCCACATATCCCTTTATTTAAAGAGCTCAAAAAGGCCGGTGTTAAAATTTTTGTTTGCTCTCAGTCTTTATTAGGACGTTCCATTGACCACGAGACCATTGCAAACGAAGTGGTAGTGGCTACTTCCATGCTAACCGTAATGACCACTTATCAATTAGACGGTTACGCTGCCTTAAAGTTTTAGGTGGGATAGAGCAGAAAAGAATAACGAAAAGGCCTGAGCTTTTGTAAAATGTATGCTTTATTTGTATTCACTAAACATTTAAATCATGTATAACGGACTTGTTCATGCCCACTCCGGATTGCGATACGTTGTTCTATTGCTTTTGCTCGTAGCCATTTTCAATGCATTCAGCAAGAAAAAGTCTTCCGCATTTACAGGCAAAGACAAGAAGATTTCGCTGTTTGCCATGATTTCCACACATATTCAATTGCTCATTGGTTTAGTACTTTATTTCATCAGCCCTAAAGTAAGTTTTGAAGAGGGCTTTATGCAGAATGAAGGGCTTCGTTTCTATGCAGTTGAGCATATTTCTGTGATGTTAGTAGCTCTCGTACTCATTACTATGGGTTACAGTAAGTCCAAAAAGGCCGTTACGGATCGCAAGAAGTTCGGTGCCATTGCCACCTTTTATTTGATTGGACTTATTCTTATTTTGGTTTCCATTCCGTGGCCATTTCGAGGCTTAGGCGCAGGATGGGCTTAATCTTTCTTTCGGTCTTGCATGAGGGAAGGTAACTTAACCGATACTGGTTCTGAGTTACCTTGCATGAGCTGAGAAATCAAACGTGTTCGCGGGAATTGATCAAACAATATTTTTAGAAATACGGTAATAGGAATGCTCATGATAAGTCCGGGAATGCCCCATATATAGCCCCAAAGCATCAACATAATTAAGATGGTAATCACGTTGATGGAAAAGGATTTGCCCATAAAAATAGGTTCCAAAATAGCACCAAAAAGTACTTGAACTCCGATGCTGGTCAATATGAAAAAGAAAAGAATTGACATGGTTTCAATTTCTACAAATGCAAAAATGGACACGGCAATTACCGTAATCACCGAGCCAATCATTTGAAGGAAGTTGATGGCAAAAGCAAATAATCCCCAAAAGATAGGAAAGGAAACACCGAAACCCCAACAGGCAATACCAATCCCTATTCCTGTGGCTAGGCTAATGAAGAATTTAACCTTAATAAAAGTGACCAGGTCTTTTTCGATTTTCATGAATGTTTTGATCGAGGAGAATTCCTTTTTCAAAACAAAGCTGTTGAGCAATTTTTGAATGTCTACCGATCCGGCTAAAAGTAACAACACCAAAAAGACAGTGGTCAACGTTTTGCTCACTGTGCTACTAATGAAATCTACCGTTGGAACAATGTTCTTTAAAAGCGTTTCTTTATTGATAAAACTTTGCACGTTGTCTTCACCTTGCAAAAAGGTAATGCCAAAAAAGCTTTCCAAAGAACGGGTGAGGTCAGCTATTTTTACCTTTGCTTTATCGAAAAACAGGTTGTCAGTGGCCAGAATTTCTCTGCTAGAGAGCTGAATTAATTCGCCTGCAACTTTGAAAAACACGGCGATGATGATGATGACAATGAATATGTTGATGATTTGCGGTATGCCTCGTTTCTTCAACCATCGCATCAATGGCAGAAAAAGTAAGGTGATGAACATGGCTGAAATCAAAGGGACGAAAATAAAAGACAAGGTCTTCAGCAGATAAAACACCAAAGGAATGACCAACATCAATAACAATAGGTTAGTCGTTTTACGTTCGTTCATGCCCTAATATTTTTTTTGCAAAAGTAAGTACAAGTATCCATTATTAAACCCCTTGATCAGGCTTTATCTCATCAATGAAATCAATCGGCAGTCTAGTTCACGTTAAAGTTTAATTCGTCTACACCGGTGTTTTTAGAAACAGGGTGGTAAGCGGAAATGACTACCTCATAACTACCTGTTTCTCCTAGACTCAATTCTCCCTCGAAAACATTGGGCTCCTCAGAGATTGTAAGCGGTACAGTTTTCCAGTACTTTTTATTCACATAAACAGCAGCTTCTACCTCTAATACATTCGCATCCCATAAACCTGCTGGCGTAATGGGGCATCCGCACATCATGACAATATTGGCCTTAAAAGTGATGGATTTTTTCGCTTCTTTTGAAATGCTTTGATGGGTAAATGGAGAGAAAGCCTCTACGACAAAGCCAGGAATTTCAAGAATTATACCCTCTTCATTGATAGGTTTGCCTGGGATCAACCATAATTGGGTTTGAGCTACTACCCGTGCTTCCTTTTGGTTAAAAGGGGCATGTGCTTCAATGGTCACAAAAACGGGACGTTCAAGCGTTAAGGTGGTTTGGAATGCCGCTGCCCCTTCAGAAATGCGGTCGTATCTTTTTTTCGCCTGCATCATAATGGCTTGGGTGTTTCCGGTGCTGCCCTCGGTTAAACCCTGTGCAAGAATTTCACCCGTATCTGTTTGTCTAATAACAATTTTTGCGCCCCCCATAGAAGTACCAATAAATTTAGCGTCTTTGGCTTGTGCCCGAACAACAACATCCGTTGGTTGTGGGCTTTGTGCGAAAAGCATTAGGGGTAACAAACTCGAAACGAGTAGGAGGGAAAAGTAGGTTTTTATCTTCATCATCTTTGAAATTAGAATTTTACTGTCAAGTTTAAAAATGAAAAATCGCTATCTGTGTGTTAAACACCAAAGCTGTTTATAAGTTTCAACAGTCTTTCTTGGAATGTGTAGTCTCAAAACACTAAATTCGAACCAAACAAACGTTAGTTATGGGACTTACCACATCACAAAAAGAAATACTAGACAAGGCCATAAAAGCTTTACATACACGAGCTTTTCATTCCCAATATCCTGAGCATCCGTCTCCTCAAATTTATGGAGAAACTGCTGATGAGGATGGTAAAAATGCTTTCAAATCCTTACGCAAAGGTAAATTTGAAGAGCTAGGGCAAGAAGATGCCAAGGCTTGGGTAGGGGAAGAAATTTCCCCTTATTTTTCAGAACCTGTGGGTGCCACTTACCCAGTATTCGATCAGGATATTTTGTTAGAAAGAGCAGATAAAGCTTTTCATCAGTGGAGAAAAGTGAGTAAAGAAGATAGGGCTGCTGTGTTGATCGATGCTTTGGATCGTTTTAGCAAGCGTTTTTTTGAAAATGCCTATGCCACCATGCACACCACAGGGCAAGGGTATATGATGGCCTTTCAGGCTTCCGGCCCTCATGCGGCTGACCGAGCGCTAGAGGCTGTAGCTGCCGCTTACGAAGAACTGGGTCGTTTCCCGGCAGAGACACTTTGGAAAAAGCCGATGGGTAAATATGACTTAAGCATTAAAAAAGAATGGCGTGCCATTCCTAAGGGAATTGGCTTGGTGATTGGATGTTCTACTTTCCCCACTTGGAATTCTGTGCCGGGCGTTTATGCCAATTTGATGACAGGAAATGCTGTATTGGTAAAGCCACACCCTGGAGCTGTTTTGCCGATGGCCATTGTAGTGGCAGAAATTAGAAATGCATTACGAACGGCAGGATTTGATCCGGAAGTGTGCCAATTGGCGGTAGACACGAAAGATGAACCGATTGCCAAGGGATTAGCTGAAGACGCTCGGATCCAATTGGTGGATTTTACAGGGAACTCAGATTTTGGCACTTACTTAGAAACACTTCCAAAAGCTGTATTTACAGAAAAAACAGGCGTAAATTCCATGATTTTGGACTCCACAGACGATGTTGATAAAATGATTCAGAACATCACCTTCTCTGTGGCCTTGTATTCCGGACAGATGTGTACGGCTCCACAGAATTTCTTCATCCCCGCAGACGGAGTGAAGACACCTGAAGGGCAGGTAAGTTTTGATGAAATTGCTCAAAAGATCGCAGCATTTACCGATGGATTGATTCAAAACCCCAAGGCTGGGCCTTTTGTTGCCGGCGCGATTCAAAACCCCAACACAGCCGAGCGCGCCAAAGCCGCCAGTTCATTGGTAAATGGGAAGGTTTGGCTAGAGACCAAAACCATTAAACAGAGCATTCCTGCTTTTGAGAGGGCTTCTACACAAACCCCTACTTATATTCAAGTAGATGCTTCTGAGAAGGATATATTTGCCAGAGAAATGTTTGGGCCGATTGCCTTTCTCATTCAAACCAAAAATACGCATGAGTCAGTGGCCTTGGCCAGAGAAATGGCAGAAAAGCATGGAGCCATTTCGTGCGGGGCGTACACAACAGATGCGGAGATGAAGGAACACATTGCAGATCAGATGTCATTGGCAGCAACGCCTGTTTCTTTCAATTTAACAGGTCAGATTTTTGTGAACCAAAATGCTGCCTTTTCCGATTTTCATGTGACTGGTGGTAACCCGGCAGGAAACGCTTCTTTCACCAATCCTAACTATGTCAATCAGAGATTTACTTGGGTGGGCATGCGAGAACCTGCTTAGTTGTTCAGTGTCAGATAAAAAGAATAAAAGGTCGCCAAAAGGTGGCCTTTTTTTATGCGTTCAGTTCACTCTTGGGTGGGTAAATCTTCGAGAAAATAAATCCAAAAACCATGGCCACCAAGAAGGAAGGCGCCAGAACATCGAGTTCCACAAAATATTTCCCCACCGATTCCAAGGCTTGAAAGTAGAATTTAAAAATAGAAACACTTAAAAATCCGGCCATCATAGAAGCTATGGCTCCTTGTTCAGAATAGCCTTTCCAGAACAATGAAAGAATAATGACGGGGCAAAAACTGGCAGCAATGCCGGACCAACCAAAAATAATGACCCAGAAGACCTGCCGATCAGGTGCAGTTACGGCAATGAGCATGGCGAGCCCGAGCGCCAATAAAGCCATGATTAAAGTCACCCAGCGTGATATTTTTGTGAGTTGGTTGTTTTCAAGGTCAGGTCTGAAAATCTTTTGGTAAAAATCTCTTACAATGGCACTAGATGCTACCACCAATAGCGAATCAATAGTAGACATGATGGCAGAAAGGACAATGGCGATGTAGATGGCTACCAAAAGTGTAGGCAGGAAGTTTTCGGCCATCATGCCCAAAACATCAGCTCCTCCTGTTCCTAAAATCATTTCCGCATCTTGCCCACTTTCTGTGAAAAAAATGCGGGCCAATACGCCAATGCTTACTGCAGCTGCATCGGTTAACAAAGTGAAAAAGATAGCTACCCATTTTCCTTTATCAATTTCCATTTCGCTCTTGATGGACATGAAGCGAACATATACCTGAGGAGAACCTAAAAACCCCAGACCAATCATGGCGAAGCCTTACATTTTAAAAACATTCATCCATACATCATCGCTTCCACCCCAAATATCAACGAGAGAGGGGTCTATGTGGCGTAATTCTGAGATGATGCCACTGCCCAAGTCCATGTTGAAAATGGCGACAATGGGTAGGAGTACAAGTCCAAAAAACATTAAAAGACCTTGGAATAAATCTGACCAAACCACGGCAACAAAACCACCAATGAAAATATATGCCAACACGATTAAAAAGCCCAAAATCGCTCCCATATAATAGTTCATGTCCATCAAGGACTCGAAAGCTATGCCTGTGGCATCAATCTGCGTACTGACATAAATAATGACAAAGACTGATAAGATGCTAGCTGCCAGTCCTCTTAGAAAATGGGTATTGGTTTTGAAGTGACTTTCCAGATAGTCGGGGATGGTTAGTGCATCGTAGCTATCGGATTTCCTTTTGAATTTTTTTGCCATCAAGAACCAAGAAATGGCAACCCCCAACACTTCACCCACAACCACCCAGTAGGCAGATAAGCCAGCGATGGCTCCCATGCCGGTGAGGCCAATGAGCAACCAACCGGATTCTCCTGTAGCCCTGGCGGAAAAGGCAACTGCCCAATAACCGATTTTTTTTCCACCCACATAGAAGTCGCTGATGTTCTTAATCCTGCGCGAGGCGACAATGCCAATCAGAAACAAAATTAGGACATAAACGAACAGTGCAATGTAATTGATAAGCATATCTCAGGCGTTGGTTCGAACCCAATATAGGGGGCTGAGGCCTAGCATACAAAAAGGGCACCACTCAGTAAGTTTTAAGCCTCCGTTGAATCTTCCGTTTGGCTGTCTGCCTCATCGTTTTCTTCAGCAAAAGGCAGCGGGTTCATTTGCGACAATAGATTGTACCAAGTAACGAGTTTTTTGATATCCGAAACATACACACGACCCTCGTCATAGTCGGGTAAAACGTGTTTAAGAAATGATTTTAATTCTTCCGGATCAGATTTTTTGTCGAGCCCGGTATCTCCATCAAATTCAGCATGGATTTTTCTAAAAACCTCTTCTAATGCGGTTGCTCCCTCAGCTGAGTGAGTGTAAATTGAAATTTCGGATAACACGGAAACCTGCGCACTTGCGCCCACCACCAATTTTGATTTTTGTTCGTCAAGTGATTCCAGAATCACTCCTGTTTTAGAAGGTTTTACTACTTTAAAAAGTCCGCCCTTACCGGCTACCGCTGCTATATCGCTGAGTTTCAACATCTGTTGGGGTTGGTTAGTTATTTCTTTTTTCGAATGTCAAAGAAAGTTTAATTTTCAAGAATTCCCTCAATGTAACGGCTTAATTCTTCTCTCCCATAGCCACTTTCAGCCGAGGTAAGAAAGATAGGAGGAAGAGCCTCCCAGCTTTGTAGCATCACCTTTTTGAATTTAGCGATGTTCTGCTGGCCTTTGTTAACCGACTGTTTATCAGCTTTGGTAAAGACCAAGGCAAAGGGAATAGCGTTTTCACCACACCATTCGATAAATTCAAGGTCAATTTTTTGAGGGGGTAGTCTGGAGTCAACCAGAACAAAAACAATGGTTAAGTTATCTCTCAATCCAAGATAATCTTCAATCATTTGAGCCCATGCTTTGCGGTTTTTCTTACTGCTTTTGGCAAATCCATAGCCCGGCAAGTCGACCAAGTACCATTGTTCATCGATTTTAAAATGATTGATCAATTGTGTTTTCCCCGGTACACCGGAAGTTTTGGCCAGTTTTTTCTGTCCGGCAAGCATGTTGATCAAGGAAGATTTTCCGACATTGGAACGACCGATGAAGGCAATTTCTGCTCCGGTAAGTTCTGGGCATTTTTCTAAACTGGGACTACTGATAACAAACTCCGCTTTTTCAAACATGCTGCAAAAATAGATAACTATTATTAATTTTAACCCTTTTTGATTGATGCTCCTCAATGTGATACCCTAACTTAGGCTCATATTTTTTTGTCTTGGTACTTAAAATTCTACCTTTGCTCATCCTTGATATTGAGGGAAAATAAAATTGTAATTATGCCAAAAGCAAAAGCAGGTGATAATGTAAAAGTGCATTACACCGGGAAACTAACAGACGGAACTGTATTTGACTCTTCAGAAGGTAGAGATCCTTTAGAGTTTGAAATTGGAGCAGGAATGATGATCAAAGGGTTTGATGCTGCCGTAGAAGGGATGGAAGTAGGAGATAAGATAACCAAAGAAATTATGGCTGATGAAGCTTATGGACAAGCGCGTCAAGATTTGGTTTTTGATGTGCCCAAAAGCAATCTACCGGAAGACCTAAAGCCAGAGGTGGGTCAACAACTAGCGATGACACAGCCAGATGGTCAGCAAGTACCTGTAACAGTTGCTAAAGTTGAAGATGACAAAGTCATTATTGATGCCAACCACCAGCTAGCAGGTAAAGACCTTGTATTTGATATAGAATTGGTGGAAATCGCCTAATCAAGGTTTTTTCTTTAAACACAAGTGCTTTGAATAGGATGCGCTAAGCTCCCTTTTTAAAGCACTTTTTTGATTTACGCCTTGCCCATCATATTTTTCAACAATAAGTCTTTACCGCGTGTTTCTTTCGTAGGTTTGTATTTAAATTCCACTTTATGGCAGTTGTACCGTACAAAGAAAAAACTTCGGGTAAAAAGGAGCAAGTAGCAGAGATGTTCGATAACATTAGCCCCCGTTACGACTTTTTGAATCATTTTCTCAGTTTAGGCATCGATATTTTATGGCGGAAAAAGGCTATCCGTATGCTAAAACCACATGCCCCTAAGGAAATTATAGATGTGGCAACGGGAACAGGAGACTTTGCCTTAGAAGCTTTGGCACTCAAGCCAAACCGCATTGTCGGAGTAGATATCTCTGCGGGCATGTTAGAGATGGGCAAGCAGAAAATGAAGAAAAAAGGAGTTGATCACATCATCGATATGCAAATAGGCGATAGTGAAAAGCTACTTTTCGAAGACAATACTTTCGATGCAGGTATCGTTGCTTTTGGGGTAAGGAATTTTGAAAACTTGGAAAAAGGCCTGACTGATATGCGAAGGGTCTTGAAACCGGGTGGGAAAATTGTGGTGATTGAATTTTCAAAACCACGTAGCTTTCCGATGAAGCAGTTGTATCAATTTTATTTTAAATCTATTTTGCCTGTCATCGGTAAACTGATTTCCAAGGATCAATCGGCATATACCTATTTGCCGGAATCAGTGGATGTTTTTCCTGATGGCCAACAATTTTTAGACATTCTTACGCAAGTAGGATTTAACGATGTATCATGTACACCACTCACTTTTGGTATCAGTTCTATTTACATGGCAGAAAAATAGGTACGCTGGTATTTGTCACCATGCTTTGCTGTGCCCAGCCCCTCAAAGGGCAAATGACAAAGCAAGGAGTGACCATGCATCGCCTTGAAAGTGATAAAAAGAAATTTCAATATGGGTTCTTCTTGGGCACACATTCGAATGCTTTGGGCCTGAAGTATGCCCCTGCATTTGATACCCCCGCTTATGATGAGGTGAAAACCATTTTATCGCCCAGTATGACTGGTTTCAACCTAGGTTTTATGGTTAATGTTCGTTTAGACGACCAATTCACCATGCGTTTGGTACCTGTAAAAGTTGCGCTTTACCAACAAGCACTAGATTATGAATTTACTGATGGTACAACAGATAAGCAATTGATTGAATCTACCCGTATTGAACCTGGCTTGTTCTTCAAGTATCGATCCATTCGAAGAAACAATACTAGGATGTACCTTGTAGCGGGTATCAGTGGCTCTTTGCGTTCGGGAAAGGAAGAAATGGTAAGTAGTACCGACCGCTTGGAAATCAGAAGGTTTAACCTCAAAGCAGAGATTGGCCTAGGGCTAGAGAAATATTTTAAATTCTTTAAACTATCTCCAGAAATCAGGTATGCCCGAGGGCTTACGGATGTGCTTCTGCCCAGTAATAATTTTTATCATAACGGTATTGGGCGTTTGGTAACGCACAATTTCTCCTTGTACTTCCACTTTTCAGATTAAAGCCAAAAGAGATTTATCTTGTGCCTCTCAACGGAAAACATGTATCTTCAAGGTTAAAATAAGAGAGAATGATATGAATAAAATTGCATTGATCACAGGAGCTACTTCAGGCATTGGATGGGCAACGGCCATCTTCCTAGCAGAAGAAGGCTACGACCTTATCATCTGTGGCAGAAGGGCAGCGCGGTTAGAAGAGCTTGCACAAAAAGTAAAAGTGAATACCCATTCTTTGGTTTTTGACGTGAGCAAACACCAAGAGGTACAGCAGGCTTTAGATACTTTGCCAGAAGCCTGGCAAAAAATAGATGTATTGGTAAATAACGCAGGGAATGCCCATGGCCTAGCTGCCCTACACGAAGCAGATGTGGCTGACTGGGAGGCCATGATTGACATCAATGTGAAAGGACTATTGTACGTAACAAGGTGGGTTGTGCCTAAAATGGTAGCGCGCAAAACCGGTCATGTGGTCAACCTAGGTTCTGTTGCTGGAAAAGAGGTGTATCCCTATGGCAATGTGTATTGTGCCAGTAAGCATGCAGTAGATGCCATTAATTCGGGTCTGCGGATGGACTTATTGGGCACAGGAGTGAAGGTATCGCAGGTTTGCCCAGGCTTGGTGGAGACAGAGTTTTCAAAGATACGATTTAAAGGAGATAATGCCAGAGCCGAGGCTGTTTACCAAGGCTATGATGCGTTGAAGGCGGAGGATATTGCGGACTTAATTCGCTTTATTGTCACGCGTCCTGCTCATGTTAACATTGCAGATACTTTGATTTTTCCTTCTGCTCAGGTGGCTTCAACGCAAGTGCATAAACAACCGTAAGATGGAAGAAAAAACATATCCCATTCCAAACGTCTTCTTGGCAACAGACACTCAAAAGCCAATTCCTCATTGTATTCAGTGCGACCATGACCTTATGCTAGGTGATCGGTTTTACATGATTGAAAAAATATTCAAAAAGTACCCCAACCTGGAAAAAACGGAAATCTTGTTTGAATATGCCGTTTGTGTGACATGTTACGAGGCCATGAAAGATAAACTCTCCGTTGAAAGTCGGGATAACCTCGCGAATTATATGTTGAAAGAAGCGGATTTTGAGAGCTTAATGAAACGCATTGAGAAACATCCTGATGAACCTGAAGCATGGTTGACACATTGTTTGTTCAAAGGTACGCCCAAGGAAGAAATGACGGAGTTTCAAGTAGGTGCTTACTTTAAGGGCGATCGTATGGTGACCAATATGTTACCTCCCTTTTTAGTGGGTGGGGCAGCTACCGAAGAAATGAATGCACTTTTGTCTAAAGAAACCCAAGATGAGATGGATGATTTTGTAGGCCAACATTTTGGAATTCCACCTGAGTTAAGAAAAGATATTATTTTGATTTAGCAGATAGGAAATTATGTCTTGAAGGGTGTGTAGGGGTTATCGTCATGCAAGAAAGATACAGACCGTCATCCCTCGCCACCGTCATCCTGAACTTGTTTCAGGATCCCTTAGAAACTAGCACCATACCTACACCCTAGAAGGACGATCGGTTTCCATTACAAAAAGATCCTGAACTGCGCATTGCTCCTACGGTCGCAATGCTTTTCAGGATGACGGTGTGGTATTGGTTTGGGTACGGACCGTCATCACTCGCCACCGTCATCCTGAACTTGTTTCAGGATCCCTTAGAAACTAGCACCACACGTCCACCCTAGAAGGACGATCGGTTTCCATTACAAAAAGATCCTGAACTGCGCATTGCTCCTACGGTCGCAATGCTTTTCAGGATGACGGTGTGGTATCGGTTTGGGTACGGACCGTCATCCCGTTCGCCACCGTCATCCTGAACTTGTTTCAGGATCTCTTAGAAACTAGCACCACACGTACACCCTAGAAGGACGATCGGTTTCCATTACAAAAAGATCCTGAACTGCGCATTGCTCCTACGGTCGCAATGCTTTTCAGGATGACGGTGTGGTATTGGTTTGGGTACGGACCGTCATCACTCGCCACCGTCATCCTGAACTTGTTTCAGGATCCCTTAGAAACTAGCACCATACCTACACCCTAGAAGGACGATCGGTTTCCATTACAAAAAGATCCTGAACTGCGCATTGCTCCTACGGTCGCAATGCTTTTCAGGATGACGGTGTGGTATTGGTTTCGGTGCATAAATGAGGAGTAAATGTCTGACACCTCTAAGGTGTCTGACATTTGGACGTCCTCCTTCTGAATGACTTAGTTTATTTGGGTTATGTGTTGCGTCGTTTAGGGAGAGCTTCCAACCTCTGACTTCCAACCTCCGACCTCCCATTAACGCGTGCCGATAACATTCCCTCGCCCACATCAAACTCCCTAAGCGTACTTGTCCCCCTCTGGAGGGGGTTGGGGGAGGACGTAGCTACCGTCATCCCTCGCCACCGTCATCCTGAACTTGTTTCAGGATCCCTTAGAAACTAGCACCATACCTACACCCTAGAAGGACGATCGGTTTCCATTACAAAAAGATCCTGAACTGCGCATTGCTCCTACGGTCGCATTGCTTTTCAGGATGACGGTGTGGTATTGGTTTGGGTGCATAAATGAGGAGTAAATGTCTGACACCTCTAAGGTGTCTGACATTTGGACGTCCTCCTTCTGAATGACTTAGTTTATTTGGGTTATGTGTTGCGTCGTTTAGGGAGAGCTTCCAACCTCTGACTTCCAACCTCCGACCTCCCATTAACGCGTGCCGATAACATTCCCTCGCCTACATCAAACCCCCTAAGCGACCTTGTCCCCCTCTGGAGGGGGTTGGGGGAGGACCTACTCCAGACCATCATCCCTCGCTATTTTGTACTAATAAGTAGGTCTTAGCGAGACGCTAAGTCTGGTGAAGAACATAAGTTATTGCATGGTTAGGTTGCGTTATTTAGAGATGTATAAGCCTTTCACCTCCAACCTGCTGCATCTAGCTTCTTCACTCTAAACGAAAAAAGCCCACTCGTAAGAGCAGGCTTCTTCTTAACTTTAGATGGACACTTAGCTTCCCAAACGTACAATCAGGTCAGCAGATCTGTGTGAATAGCCTGCTTCGTTGTCATACCATCCAACGACCTTTACCAAGTTGCCTTGTGCTGAAGTTAGCAAAGCGTCGAAAATATTGGAATGGGGGTTACCGATGATATCGGCAGATACTAAGGGATCTTCAGTATATTCCATTATACCTTTCATCGGGCCATCAGCAGCAGCTTTCATGGCAGCGTTGATTTCTTCGGCAGTTACCTCTTTTTTCAGTACAACAGTAAGGTCAGTTAAAGACCCATCAGGAGTAGGTACACGCATGGCCATGCCATCGAGCTTGCCTTGTAGCTGTGGTAATACCAAACCCACGGCTTTTGCGGCTCCAGTGGAAGTAGGGATGATAGAAACAGCACCCGCTCTCGCTCTTCTTAAATCTTTGTGCGGGGCATCTTGAATATTTTGATCAGATGTATAGGCATGAACAGTGGTCATGTACCCTTTTACAATACCAAAATGATCGTCCAACACTTTTGCCATAGGAGCCAAGCAGTTGGTGGTACATGAAGCGTTCGACACAATTCTTTCATCACCTGTGAGGGTCTCATCATTAACCCCTAAAACAACGGTTTTAATATTTCCTTTGGCAGGTGCAGAGATGACTACTTTTTTCGCCCCAGCTTCTAAATGACCTCCGGCCCCAGCTTCATCAACGAATCGTCCTGTAGATTCCAAAACAACATCTACATTCATTTCTCCCCAAGGAAGATTTTTGGGCTCTCTCTCGGCAGTTACTTTGATCACAGTTCCATCTACTGTAATGCTACCTTCTTGAGCTGTAACTGTACCCTTAAATTTACCATGAACGGAATCGTACTTGAGTAAATGTGCTAAGGTGTGGGTATCGGTTAGGTCGTTGATTCCTACTACTTCAACATTTTCTTTTTCCTGTAATGCCTTGAAAGTCAGTCTACCAATCCTTCCAAAACCATTAATGGCTACTCTTATTTTTGTCATCTTTGTTGTTGTTTATGTTAAGAAATGTAAAGCTAACAAAGCGCTCAACGTTTTCAAACAATATATGCTGTAGAAAGGCAATCGTTTGTTGGGGGGGGGAATGGGTAATTGGGTTGATGGGTAATTGGGTTGATGGGTTTTGGGTTGATGGGTAATGGGTTGTTGGGTCGGTAATTATTGATTTCTTGGGTTGCGTTATTTGCAAGGTACCCTCTGTCTTCTATTTTTCAACTTCTCATTCATGCGTGTTCATTCATTTGATTTGCCCGCCTAAAACTCCTTAGGCGTACTTGTCCCCCTCTGGAGGGGGTTTGGGGAGGACGTAGCTACCGTCATCCCGTTCGCCACCGTCATCCTGAACTTGTTTCAGGATCCCTCAGTTCAAGGCCGTCATTCAGAGCGTAATCCCGATGCAATCGGGATGAAGCGAAGAATCTCCCCGTTTTTTGGATCGTCTAAGGTTCACAACCCATCCTTTTCTGACTAGGAGATGCTGCAGTCATCCTGAACTTGTTTCAGGATCCCTTAGAAACTAGCACCACACGTCCACCCTAGAAGGACGATCGGTTTCCATTACAAAAAGATCCTGAACTGCGCATTGCTCCTACGGTCGCAATGCTTTTCAGGATGACGGTGTGGTATCGGTTTGGGCACGGACCGTCATTCAGAGCGTAATCCCGATGCAATCGGGATGAAGCGAAGAATCTCCCCGTTTTTTGGATCGTCTAAGGTTCACAACCCATCCTTTTCTGACTAGGAGATGCTGCAGTCGTCCTGCGGACTCCCTCTGAATGACGGTGTGTTATAGGTTTGGGTGCCTATAACATTCCCTCCCTATTTTGTATTAATAAGTAGGTCTTAGCGAGACGTTAAGACCAGTGAAAGTGTAATTCCACGTTCGCATGGCTCAGAGGCCATTCCTAATTCCTAAATCTTATTTTTCAATTCATCATCTGTAATTCCCAATTCTAATTCCCAATTTGCAAGACAAATTCCTTTTCTTTGTATCCAAAACAACCTCATGTCTTCTCATCTCAATACCCTTGCCGAAAAAGCCAAAAACATCAAGGCACTACTCTTCGATGTGGACGGTGTGCTTACCGATGGTGGCATTATCTACGACTACCAAGGTCGCGAGTCCAAACGTTTTAATGTAAAAGATGGCATGATCATTCAGTACTTGCGCAAAGCCAATGTTTTAACCGGAGTAATTACTGGAAGAGTTTCTGAGGTGGTAAAGTATCGTTGCGATGAATTGGAACTTGATATGCAATTCCATGGAATAAAAGATAAAAATGCTATTTATACGCAAATCAAGATGGATTACAACCTTTCAGACGACGAGATTGCCTATATTGGAGACGATATCAACGATTTGTCTATCTTACAACAATGTGGTTTATCTGCTACACCAGCCGATGGCCATGTAACCCTAAAAAGTAGGGTAGACTGGGTGCTGCAAACTCCTGGAGGACATGGTGCTTTACGTGAATTAGCAGATTTTATTGTAGAAAATAAGGGAGGCTATGAGGCTCTTTTAAACTTTCCCCAATCATGAAAAAATTCGAAAATGGATTCCAGATATCCGATCATGTAACCCTTGGCTCGGGGGATATGGTGCTCTTCTCCGGGCCTTGTGCCATTGAATCTTATGAGGTATGTGCCAGGGTGGCAGAAACATTGAAAGAAATTTGCCTCCGGCTTCAAATCAACTATGTCTTTAAGGCATCTTTTGATAAAGCTAATCGCACTTCTGTAGATGCTTATCGAGGGGCAGGGTTAGAAGAGGGACTACGCGTATTAGACGATATTCGTAAAAATTTTGATTTGGATGTTGTTACTGATATTCATGAAGTACACCAGGCACAGCCTGTGAGTGAAGTGTCGCAAGTACTACAAATCCCTGCGTATTTATGTCGTCAAACAGATCTTTTGGTGGCGGCAGGTGAAACAGGTAAAACAGTGAAAATTAAGCGGGGACAATTTATGGCCCCCGAAGACATGCAATATGCTGTGCAAAAAGTTAAATCTACCGGAAACAATAAGGTGTGTCTTACCGAAAGAGGGGCTTCTTTCGGGTACCACAATTTGGTGGTAGACATGCGTGCGCTCCCCATCATGCGGCAGTATGCTCCGGTGATATTCGATGTTACGCATAGTGTTCAGCAGCCCGGTGGTCAAAAAGGTAGTTCGGGGGGACAAAAAGAATTTGCTCCTTATCTGGCACGTGCTGCCGGAGCCGCAGGGGTAGACGGCTTTTTTATTGAAACCCACCCCAACCCTACAGTGGCCAAAAGTGACGGACCTAACATGGTACCTTTGCAACACATGGAAAATTTTTTAAGAATGGCGAAAGATGCTTTCGTCTTAGGTCAGAATGCAGACAATAGTTGCATATGAGATGAATTCCACCCATGAATGTATTTTTGGTTGCTCATTGGCGCTTTTCCCAGTTCAACGAAAATCCCCAGAAGCTGTAAGATTCTGACGAAATTTGTACAGCAGCATTTTAATCTTTGCGAAAGTCGACCTCTTTTTTTGTTTTACAAAGGTGTACTTTGTGGTTACCCTATTAACATCAGGCACCCGAGGTCTGAGGTCACCTTTGGAAATTAGAACTAGTTTTTATGTTCATTTAAAGCACTGGTCATCCAAGGGAAATATCCTGTTTTGCGAAGGGAATCTTATACACCCTCTTGCCTGTAGCCGCAGCTATGGCGTTCGCCAAAGCACCTCCGGCTGGAGGCAACGACGGTTCTCCTAAACCTGTAGGATGTTGATTGCTTTTCACAAAATGCACCTCTACGTTTGGCGCTTCCTTGGCACGTATTAAGCGAAATTGATCAAAGTTACTCGCTTGAGGTGCCCCATTCAAAAAGGAGAAGTCTCCATACATGGCATGTCCTATTCCGTCTATTACACCCCCTTGAATTTGATTGATGGCTGCATCAGGGTTGATGACAATACCACAATCTACTGCTGTAGTGACTTTATGAATAAATGGCTTACCATCTTTCATCACTGCATCAGCCACTTCCGCCACGTAGGTGTTGTGCGAATAGTAAGCACTAAAGCCTTGAGATGAATCTTTATCTTTTTTCCAGCGACCTTTTTCGGCAGCCAATTGAATGACGCCTATCATTTTTTCGGGATCATAATCGATGTTGGCATTGCCATTGTTTTTGGCTTTCTCTAAGATGTTGATTCTCAATTGAACGGCATCTACCCCCATGGCATCTGCCAATTCATCGAAGAAGCTTTGTTCTGCAACGGCCAAAAAATTGGTGATTGGTGCGCGCCAAGCCCCAGTGGTGATGTTGCTTCGGAGGTCATGAGAAACTACTTTGTAATTGTCAATGCCTCCTGCCGGAAACCAATGTTCTTTTGTGGAGTTACCCATATTAATGCCGGCTCCTACAATTTGATAACCGGTGACCTGCCCATTTTTAAAGGCCGCTTTGATTTTATATTTTGAGGCAGGACGATAAGTACCTGCGGTCATATCATCTTCTCTGGTAAACTGCAATTGAACAGGTTTTCTGACAAGATCAGCAATCAGTGCAGCTTCTTCTGCAAAGTCGCCATACAGCCTACGACCAAAACCACCACCCATTCGGCTCATGCCTACAGTAATGTCTTCCACCTTTCTTCCCAGTGCTTTGGCCACATTACCTTGCGTCCATTGTGGCGTTTGAATGGGGCCATAAAGTGCTACTTTTTGATCCGTAACATGGGCAAAGAAGTTCATGGGTTCCAATGTATTGTGAGGTAAGAAGGGGGCTTCATAAGTTCGCTCCAATACACCATCAGCCGAAGCAAAGGCTTTTGCTACATCACCATCAGAACGCCTTACTGCTTTACCTGAAGTTTTATCCAATAAGGCTCGCAGGGCTTGGTCGTGATCTTGCGTACTTTCTAAGGTCTCTGCTTTTTCCCACGTGGCTTTCAAGGCTTTTTTACCTTTAATGGCAGCCCAGGTGTTTTTACCGATGATGGCTACTTTATCCCCAAAAGCAAAAACATCTAAAACGCCATTCACCTGACGTGTCTCTGTATCATCAAAAGAGCCCAGCTTCAAACCAAATGCAGGTGGTCGCATGGCTGTGGCATACACCATGCCTTCCTGGTGCGTATCAATGCCAAACAGAGGCTTTCCGGTTACAATGGCTTCTAAGTCTACATTTTTTTGAGACTGGCCTATGATGGTAAAATCTGCCGTATCCTTCAATGTTATCTCATCAGGAATTTGATAGGTGGAAGCTAAGGAGGCTAACTCACCGTAGCTTAACTTCTTGTTTCCATTGTACACATAGCCTTTTTCCGTGCGGAGGGTGGACACATCAACTCCCCATTTCTCGGCTGCAGCTTGTAGCAATAAATGCTTGCCGGTAGCTCCTGCCGTTCGTAAAATATTCCAACTTGAGCGTATGGACTGGCTTCCACCCGCTACTTGACGTTGAAAAGCATTACTTAATGGAGCCTGTTTAACTTGAACATTTTCCCAAGCAACATCTAATTCTTCAGCCACAATCATAGGCATGGAGGTCTTGATGTTTTGTCCTATTTCGGGGTTGGGCGACATGATGGTAACCAAGCCATTATCTGCTATGGTAATGAATGCATTCATATTGAACCATTCTTTTGGAGGAGTGGCGATGGGGTCGGCAGGATTGCAGCCCCAGGCAAAGCCTATCATGAGTCCGCCTCCGGCCAATGCCGATGTTTTTAAGAAAGCTCTTCTATTGAGGTTTGTTTTGATCACTGTCATCTCTTAGGGGATTTATGATTTTGTGGCGGCTGCAGTTGTCATGGCATCCTTGATTTTATTGTAGGTGGCACAGCGGCAAATATTACCATGGGCCGCTTGGGCTATTTCTGCTTCAGAAGGATTGGGGTTTCTTTTCAAGAAAGCTACGGTATTCATAATCTGGCCTGTTTGGCAGTATCCGCATTGTGGCACGTCATGTGTTTTCCAAGCTTTTTGAACGAAGTGGTCTCCTTTTTCTGATAAACCTTCGATGGTGGTGATTTCATTGCCTTCCATCGCAGAGACTGGCAGCTGACAAGAGCGCACTGCATCTCCATTCAGGTGAATGGTACAAGCACCACATTGGCCAATGCCACATCCAAATTTGGTTCCTTTTAGGTTGAGTTCATCACGAAGCACCCACAACATTGGGGTATCCGCATCGGCTTCAACTTGTTTTTTCTTCCCGTTGATCTGCAAAGTATAAGAGGCCATAAGCACTACAGTTGGTTATTTGTGCTAGAAGGTAAGCAATTCTATTGAAAATTACGCGGCTCATTTTGTAGAGTGCGCAAAATAAGACACCAAAGGTGGGGTTGGAATTAATTTTTAATCATTCTAAAATAGGATTAGGAAGGAGCAGAGGGTTCGGGTATCCCAAAAGGTTGAACAAAGCCTTGGCTTTCCAGAGACACTCATCATATTCTTTTTCCGCCTGCGCATCGAAAGTAATGGCACTACCTACTTGAAAGCCATAGGTGTTTTGCTTGGTATTGACAAAAAGAGATCGTATCAAAACATTGAAATCAAAGTCGCCATTCGGTTGAAGGTAACCAGCTGCCCCTGAAAAGGCTCCTCTTTTGGTAGGTTCATACGCATCAATCAACTGCATGACCCTGAATTTAGGTGCACCTGTCATGCTGCCCATGGGGAAAGCCTGCGCGATAGCATCGATGAAATGAACCTCTTTGCGTAATTGCGCTGCTATGGTACTGATCATCTGGTGGACTTGAGGAAAGGTGTAAATACCAAAGAGTTCCTCTACTTTCACTGTTCCAGGAACAGCGCTTCGCGCCAGGTCGTTTCTGACCAAATCGACAATCATAATGTGTTCAGCCAGCTCTTTCTCATCGTGCCTTAATTCATGCGTTAACGTTGCATCTTCCTCATTACTCTTACCTCTTGGGCGCGTTCCTTTGATGGGTTGTGATACCAATGTATTGCCTACTCTCTTCAAAAATCTTTCTGGTGAGGCAGAAAGGATGTAGTGATGTCCTAATTTTTGTAGGCACGAAAATGGATTGGGAGATTGCTCATTCAGCTGTAAAAATGAGCTCACGGGGTTGAAGGAGCTTATGTTACCAGAAAAAGCTTGGCAAAAGTTGATTTCATAGCAATCTCCTGCTACAATATGCTCCTTGAGTGCATTGACGCTCTCAACATAGGTTTTTTTATGGGTATGTGCGAATGGTGGCGTAAACTGGCTGGTGCTTTCCTGAAAAGCTGAGGCGATGATTTTTTCATGTAGCTTGGGGTCTTTACTTTGAATGCAAATCCCATTCTTTTGGAAAAATATTAAATGTTCAGGAATAAAGAATTCAGCTGATGGAAAGTCTAAATCATCTATTCCACTGCTTGATAGGGTATCTATTTGATTTTTAAGATCGTACCCTAAAGTACCAAAGGCCCAGTGTTGATGCGAAAGTTCTTTTAGTTTTTGAAAAAATGCCACTTCATGGCGAATGATTTCTCGGGCACCAATGGCCAAAACATGTTGGAATCCATCGTGCGGGTAAGGTATTTGATTTGAAGTATGATAAGCAAAATGACTGAATCCATTGGCCCAGTGTAAGGCTTTAGTTAAGAAATCAGGAGGTAATGATTTGTAATTTAAATGGAGCAAGGAGATTGATTTTAAATCAAAGGTAACAAAGGAACGCATAAAAAAAGCCTGTACAAAAAGGATAATCTTATCCTTTGCACAGGCTTTATCAGAAAAGGGTAATCTTACATACTACCCGTTCCGGCTTCTAATGTAAAACCAACATTTACCGTGTTATAAATGAATTGATCTTTAGCTTTATCTGCTACACTCGCTTCGTCACCATACATCAAGCCCCAATCGGTTCTATTAATGTTAAAGTTAGCCAAAGCTTTCAACATGCCATTCTCCATGCTTACTGAGGCAGGAAAAGTAATGTTTTTTGTCGTTCCTCTCATGGTTAAATTACCGGAAATAAAGTGCGTAGGGTTTTCTACCATTACTTCACTTAAGGTCGCTGGCTTATTCTCCGTTTCGAATTGCTCTACGTCGGCCATCAAATCATCTGAGCTGAATGGTTTCACAGCAGTCACTTCGAAGGCAGCAGTTGGATGCGTTTCAGCATCGAAAAAATCGGCAGACATTAGGTGTCCTGTTAATTTCTGATAGTTTTCACTTCCTTCTTCCAGATCTAAAGCCTTTAAAGAAGTGATGTCAAAGGTAAAGTTTCCTGCTACAATGTCGGTGCCTGATACAGAGACTTCGCCAGCTGTAATGTTAATGGTACCATTGTGTTTGCCGGTGGGTTTGCTTCCAATCCACGTGACCATGCTACTTTCTGCGTTCACGACCAAGGTCATGGCATTCTCACTAGAGGCGGCATCTTGCTCTTCTGAAGTTTCAACTGTACTTCCTTTTGGCCCACAAGCAACTGCGAATAGGCTCAGTGTGGCAAGTCCAAAAAATAATTTTAAATTTTTCATTGTTCTAACGTCTTAGTTTGTTGTTTTGTGTTTGTTCAGTAGTAACTCAAAAACCATTTAAATGTTTTGAGTGGGTACAAAGGTAAGGCAGTTACGGTGGATAAAAGTGTAGGTACGTGAATTTATTTAGATGGCTTTAATAAAGGGTGTTAAAGGGGTGAGGCCTCGGATTTCGGAAGGCTGCTGGTTGGCTGAAAACGCCACTTTGGTGGGTGATGTTCAGCTTGGTGCACGAAGTAATGTTTGGTTCAATGCCGTTATTCGTGGCGATGTTTGTTCCATTGTAATGGGTGAGGAATGCAACATCCAAGATGGAGCGGTCATTCATGGTACCCTCAATGTATCTCATACCATTTTGGGTAACCGTGTTTCGATTGGTCACAATGCCATTATCCATGGTTGCACCATCGAAGATGAAGTATTGGTGGGAATGGGGGCAATTGTTTTAGACAATGCGGTGATCAAAAAAGGGGCAATGATAGCTGCTGGCGCTGTAGTTTTGGCCAATACCGTTGTAGAAGAAGGAGCTTTGTATGCTGGAACCCCAGCCAAAAAGGTGAAAGATGTTGACGAAAAACTACGCCGAGTAATTCAAAAAACTCCTCAGCACTATGTAATGTATGCAGGCTGGATGGAGGAAGAGGCTTCCAATCAATAATTTTTTTTATTAGCTTGTCATATGATTCGAAAACCAAATCCCAAAGAGTATGCACCCTTCTATGCGAGCTATGTAGATTTGCTGGTAGAAGAAGATATTGTGCAAGCCCTAAAAGATCAGTTGGTTTCTTTTTCAGCCTTTCTCAGTACAATAAATGATGCGCAATCTGAAATGGCCTACGCAGCCCATAAATGGTCGGTTAAAGATGTTTTAAATCACATCAACGATGTAGAGCGTATTTTTGCTTACCGTGCCCTTTGCATGGCGCGCGGTGAGCAGGATAATTTACTGGGCATGGATGAGAATGCCTATCAAGCAGCGAGTTCAACCGCTTCAAGGACTTTTGAAAGCTTATCGAGCGAGTTTGTTGCCATTCGTACAACTTCTCTCTTTTTTTTCGATCATTTGACCGAAATGGATAGCTTAAAATTGGGGAAGGCTGACGGCAATGTTTTTTCTGTTCGTGCCTTGGGGGCCATCATTGTAGGACATTGCCAACACCACCAATCTGTTATCGAAAACCGTTACCTATCATGTTGATCCTAGATCCCAATAAGACCTACAAAAATGAAACGGAGTCGCGTATGCTGATTCGCTTTCAGGATTGCGACCCCCTACGACATCTCAATAATGCCAAATATTTTGATTATTTCTTCAATGCAAGAGAAGACCAGCTCCCAAAGGTATATGGAGTCGAAATGAAGGATTTGATCCAAGCGTTTGAAGCCTTTTGGGTGGTATACAACCACCATATTGCTTATCTAAGGCCCGCCAACTTGGGTGAATGGGTACGTATCAACACCAGACTGATTGGCTTTGATAGTCATACCCTTGTGGTAGAGTACCAGATGGCAGATGATAACAAAAGCCATTTAAAAACGCTGATGTGGACAACCTTTAAATATGTTGGCATGAACACCAGTCGTACCAAACAACATTCAGAGGAAGTAAAAGCATACCTTAATGCCATGCTTTACCCCGATGTGCCTCATCATCCGGAATATTTTGGTCAGCGGGTGAAAAACGTAAAGAATACCCTTCAAACTCATATTTAATTGTATCATTTTAACTTATACACCATGGAAAATAACAAAGGCTTTTCTCCCGAAGAAATAAAAAAGTTAGAGGCAAAACTTGCTTCATCTGGTCAATCTTATGAAGTAATCCCCTCAGAAGACAATTCCGATGATTTTATGAATTTCTATTTCATCGGTAGCTATGAAAATCAACCCGTCATTTACGATGCGGCTATGTACACCCTCAAGTTGCAGCATAGCAGTGAAATATATGACTTAGCCGAACACAAGGTAGCTCAGAAGTTTCCCAAATACCGTAAAATCGCTTTTCAGGAAGATGAGAACGGGGACATTATGCCTCTGGATGATCTGGATGAAGAAATTGGCCTATACCTTACAGAAGTAATGGACGAATTGGAAGAAGACGATGTCGTGAAAGTACAAGAGCATATAGATGTAGATCCGAACATTGATTTTGGGATAGGACTAGACATTGGTTTACACAAAGACAAGATAACGCCGGAGGTGATTGAAACATTTATCGAGGCCTACAATGCCGGAAAACTCAAATTAGATCCTACGCACTATTCCTTTCAGTTCGACGAGGAAGAAGATGAGTAGGACTTATCGAAAACAATTCAGCGATTTTTCTTTTTTACTAAGCATATGTTAAAAATAGCTTGGAAAGAAATTTACGCACATCCTCTGCCTCAAAATCATCGCTTCCCCATGGAGAAGTACAATCTTTTACCAGAGCAGCTGTTGTATGAAGGAACCGTTACTGAGGCTAATTTTTTTTCCCCAGGTGTATTAGAGGAAGCCGAAATACTAAAAACCCATGCTTCCAGCTATTGGGAGAAGCTCAAAAACCTCCTGCTAGATCGCAAAGAAGAGAGGCGTACAGGGTTTCCGTTATCAGCTCAATTGGTGGAGAGGGAGCGCACCATTATGCAAGGTACTTTAGAAGCAGCCTACCATGCGTTACAATTCGGAGTGGCCATGAACATTGCCGGAGGCACGCACCATGCTTTTACAAACAGAGGGGAAGGTTTTTGTTTATTGAATGACATGGCCATTGCCGCACGTCATTTGCTAGACCAGGAACTTGTGCAACAAGTGATGGTGGTAGACTTAGATGTGCATCAAGGAAACGGTACTGCTGAAATTTTCCAAACCGAACCACGGGTTTTCACCTTCAGCATGCATGGAGCTTCCAATTACCCCATGCACAAAGAGGTTTCAGATTGCGATGTACCTTTGGAAGATGGCACCAGCGATGCGGTCTATTTAAAATTGCTGGATAGACATTTAAATGCCCTAATTGACCAGGTTATGCCAGATTTTATTTTCTTTCAATCGGGTGTTGATGTGCTGGCAACAGATAAATTAGGCCGTTTGGGCATGACCATCGATGGTTGTAAACAACGAGACCGTATGGTTTTCGACGTATGTAAAAAACATGAGGTGCCTGTTGCCGTAAGTATGGGAGGAGGATATTCCGAACGGATCGCACATATCGTAGAGGCGCACGCCAACACGTATCGATTGGCACAAGAGATTTACTTTTAAAACAGAGCATCATGAAGAAAACAAAGCGCAATGGGTTCATTTTTTCAGTAGCAGGACTGGCAACCATTGGCCTAGGGCTATCGCTGATGGGAGAAGCTTTGCTGATGAAATATGAGCAAGCCGATTTTTGGCAGTGGTTTACTTGGGGAACTTTGGCATTGGTAGTAATCAACTCAGGCATAGCTTTGTTTGGTAAAGCTGTAATACTACAATGCCGCCTAGATCGTTTGAGAGATGGAAAACGAAATTAACATCGTTTAAGACCTTCATGCTTAAAACATTTCTCAACCAGAACGTAATTGCGCAGAAAACCGTTGGACACATATCAATGAAAAATCTTTTTATTTTTTTATGCCCGTTCCTTGTATGCTTTGCATTACAAGGGCAAAATAGCCATAGGGTGGTCGAAAACATCAATTCATCTTACCATGAACATTCACCCGTACTGTCTACCGATGGAGAACGTTTATATTTCACCCGAAAAGGGCACCCTGACAACATAGGAGGCATTCTCGACCCTGGGGATATTTGGTATGCTGAAAAGGAAGGAGAGGGATGGTCTGTTCCTGTGCATGGTGGCAATGTCTTAAATCATTCCGGATTAAATGGTGTGGTAGGCTTTAGTGCCGATGGAAACCGCATGTATGTATTGAATGGTTTCGATCGCAATGCACCGGAAGGGAGCCAACTCAAGAATGGCATAGCGGTAGCCGAAAAAGAGGGCAATGGCTGGAGCTCGCCTGAATTGCTCAACATCCGATACTTCTCGAATGAGTCTGCCCACTTGAGTGCTACCATCAGTAGAGATGAACAGGTGCTGATTTTATCCATGAAATCGTTCGATTCCTTTGGAAATGAGGACCTTTATGTTTCTATTAACCAAGGTGATGATCGTTGGAGTCAGCCAGAAAACCTTGGTGAAGTGCTCAACACTTTTGGTGAAGAATGGACACCCTTTTTAGCATCAGACAATGAAACACTTTATTTTTCATCGAATGCCCATGATGGTTTGGGGAGCAGAGACCTATTTAGGACCAAGCGCATGCCAAGCACATGGCAGAAATGGTCAGAACCGATCAACCTCGGGGATTCATTGAATACCGTTGGAACAGAAATGAGCTTCTTCATTCCGGAGATGGGCAGAATGGCTTACTTTTCATCCACCCAAGACAGTGAGGGCATGGGAGATATTTTTCAGATGGCCGTCAAACCCATCAACGAAGCCTTGAGTAAAGCCGCAGAGGCAAGGGCCAAAGAGCAAGTGAAGCCCGAAAAGGTTGCGCTCACCTTCCAGGTTTTGGACAGCCGTACCCGATCTCCAGTAGCTGCACAGGTAACCATGAAATTTGCGGACAAAGAAATCAACATCAATACCTCAGAGCTGGTAGAACAGAATAACAAGTTTATGCTTTCCTTGGTGCAATCCATGGAAGTATGGGTAGAAATAACAGCCAACGGATACCTTCCTTACAAAGAATCCTTTGTGGTGGGCGTCTCCGGTTTAAACGCCAATGAAAGAGGGGAGGGAAAAGGCGTAGAACAATTTTTACTGCTTCCTGCCGATGTGGGTACAAAGGTAGCACTGGAAAGCGTGCTTTTTGAAAGGGCAAGTGCCCAACTGAGCAACCTGATAGAAGCCCAAAAGCAACTGGCAGAATTGGCTCAAATCATGAAGGACAATCCCGGCATGGCAATCAGACTAGAAGGCCATACAGATAACCGAGGAGATGCAGAAGCCTTAAAGCAATTAAGCTTGCAACGGGTAAAAACCGTGAAAGACTACTTATTACAGCAAGGGATTGCACCCAGCCGTATCGATGTTGTGGGCTATGGGGGAGAACGCCCTTTGTACACTTCCGATGATTTAAGTGAGCGAGACAAAAACCGAAGGGTAGAAGTGGTCATCATTAAATAGGCCGTCTTCTGGTGTAGTTCACACCGCAGGAAAAAATAACCTATCCAGATAAAAAACCTACTGACCTCATTTGGCCGATGGCTGTTTGGGGGCTAAAACAGAAAGCAAAAGGGGTTTAAGGTTGTTATGAAATGAATTCATACATCGGTACTGCATTGCGTTTTGCGTGTTGATGCTTCTTGTTAGTTTGAAATAAAACATCATTGCATCCTGAGTAAGACACTATTTACGATGTCAGGCAATGAACAGTTCAAATGGGTGGGCATCATTTTTAGTTTCTCGTGCATGTACTTGTATTAGAGTACCTATGTTAGAAATTTTGTGACAGTCTCCCCGGTGAATTTTTTAAAGTTATCGTAAAAAGCACTCCTGGAGCTAAAATGGCAAGTTTCTGCCAAAGAAGCTACAGTCCTTTCTCTAAGGTACTGTTGCTCAATGAGTTCAATCGCCATCATTATTTTAAGATAGTTTTCAAATTCTTTTACACTTAAGGTACAGTGATACTTGAATAAGTATTTTAAATGACTTTCAGGGATATGAAGGGCAGAGGATAAAAGATTTAAAATGCGACCTTTAATCAGGGTATCATTTTTCTTTTCAACTAATTCGTTGATGCTGGCAATATTGAAAGGAGTTTTGTGTTGAATTCTTTGGTGCAAGGCCTTATCTGAATCCTGAAGGGCTCTTGTGGGGGTCAACTCCCAAAGCTTCAAATCATTGAGTTTCGGTTTTAAAAGAGATTTCTGTAAGACTTCTACCCCGTATAAAACCAAAGGATTATAGAGAATATACAAGCAGGTACCAAACCAAACCAAGCCATTGAGTCTGTAAGCAGCTCTTATGTAGCTTGGTTCTACCTGGTTTAGCGCAACACTGATTCCAATAGAACTGGTTAAAGTATAAATGGCCACAGCAAAAATAATTTTTAACCACAAAATAAATACCTTGCTCTCTGGGTTTTTCCTATTGGCTGTTTTAAGGTAGGTTTTGATCATTACAAACACTTCTCCGCTCACCCAAAAGCCAAATAAGACGAAAATGATTTTGCTCCATCTAGGATCTATTAACCCCGTTATTCCCATCAAGGTCATCGCAACCCCAAAAACAATCTGCCCTATGGTCAAAAAACTCCATTGAACTTTATTCAGTAATACTTTGAAGTACCATTGAAAGACCAACAAGTAAATAAAGGTTAGACTTAAGTGATCCCAGAATGTGGAATTCATAATGTCTTTCACATCAAACCCTTCTATGAATAACAAAACTCTTGGAACGGCAACGAAAAGGAGTATCAGTACAAAAAAGCCGTTGAGATGATTGTTTCTTTTGTAAAGAAGGAAAATGTGCCCGATGATTAAAAAGCACAAGGCAGCTAATACTAAATTAAATGCTACAAAAAACATTGTCCTAAAAGTAGGAAATATGTTTCATTATTCACCAACAAAAACGGCACAGTCAAATACAGCAGCACCAAACGGTAATTTAGGGGTTAACTTATGTAAAACACCCATGTAACCTAAAAATGCAGCTGATAAAATATACCCTTGCAGTACATTTATTATTGTTAAGTAATTGTCTTTTTGCCCAAACGCCCAATTACAATCCTTCTATCGAAACTTCGATCCAAGGTAAGTCAAATGAAGGGTATGGATTTTCAATTTCCTTAAGCGATAACGGTGATCAACTCCTGGTTGGCGCTCCTTATCATAATAATATTGGAAAGGTTTATTTATACGAATACCAATCCGGTACATGGGTTTTGACTGAAGAATTTTACGGTAACATCAATCAAGAGTATTTTGGTTTTTCGGTGAAGATAAGCGGTGATGGCAATACAATCGCAATCGGAGCGCCTAAAACTGATTTAACAGTTTCAGGAAATACAATTGTTGATGTAGGAAGTACAAACATTTACAAACAAACGGGGAATAGCTGGGCATTAAGCGATATCATTTATGGATCTCCAAATGAAATAGGGACAAGTCAAACGCAACGAGACATCAGTGGTCATTACAATACCGCAAAAGATTACTCTGGTTACTCTGTTTCCTTAGGTTATGATGGGAATAGAATTGTTATTGGGGAACCAGGGTTCGATAAAGTTATTGCAAATGGAGACAACCAAGGCAGAGCAAGAGTCTTCGATTATGTTAATTCTTCTCATTGGGTTTTAAATAAAAGTTTAGAAACAAATGGTTTGGCCACTTCTCAGACTACCCAAAGCAGTACACTGAGCAGCATATCGACAGTAAGAGCTGAGGATACAAATGCAAATACCGGAGCAAAAGTAAGTATCAGTGGTGATAATAACACGATATCAGTATCATCCCCCAATGCAACAACCTCATTCAATGGTGGTGCCATCGATGATTTATTCATTATGCAAACTTCTGGTAATGCATCTCATAAAGATGGCTTGATCTCTGTTTTTAAAGAAAACATTGCCAACAATAATTGGGAATTGAAAGCGGAGTTTTTATACACAAAAGGGCAAACTGGGATTGGTACAGATTTAAATCCAGATGGCTCAATCATTATATTTGGTAATCCTGGAACTAAAAGGAGTTATGCAGCCAAATTTACTCATACTAACGCTATTGGTAGTGGTGGTGAGCAAATTTATAATTATGACATGGCTTCGAATCAATGGACGTCAGAACATAATCTACAAATCACAATAACAGGAAGCACAGCAGGTGGTAGAAACAGAAGGGGTAATAATGTGGTCATCAGTAATGACGGCAGCATTATGCTTACAAAACTTAATACGGAGTTTATCATCTATGAAAAAATAAACAACACTTGGGAGGTAAACCGTTTGATCAAAACGGAAAACATCACAGATGGAAGATATTATTTTCCTGGGACGCATAACATTGACATCAGTGGCGATAAGAACACTGTGGCATATATGTTTGGGCTTAATCAAAACCCAAATAACGCTTTAAATGAATTGATCATATTGCAAACCTCATCTTCTGTAGCTCAGCCATCAATCACCATTACCGCCGAAAGTGATACAAAGGCATACGACGGCAGTGCCCTCACCAATGCAGGCAGCAGCATCACCGCGGGTACATTGGCGGTAGGCCATACCTACATGGCCACGGTAAGCGGCTCGCAGACGGCTGTGGGCACCAGTGCCAACGTGGCCAGCGCGGCACTGATCAAAGATGCATCAGACAACGATGTTACCGCCAACTATGCCATTACGTATGCCAATGGCAGCTTAGCGGTGAACCAACAGTCCCTCGACCATTACCGCCGATAGCGACACAAAAACATACGACGGCATTGCCCTCACCAATGCAGGCAGCAGCATCACCGCGGGTACATTGGCAGTAGGCCATACCTACATGGCCACGGTAAGCGGCACGCAGACCGCTGTGGGCACCAGTGCCAACGTGGCCAGCGCTGCACTGATCAAAGATGCATCAGACAACGATGTTACCGCCAACTATGCCATTACGTATGCCAATGGCAGCTTAGCGGTGAACCAACAGTCCCTCACCATTACCGCCGATAGCGACACAAAAACATACGACGGCATTGCCCTCACCAATGCAGGCAGCAGCATCACCGCGGGTACATTGGCGGTAGGCCATACCTACATGGCCACGGTAAGCGGCTCGCAGACCGCTGTGGGCACCAGCGCCAACGTGGCCAGCGCTGCACTGATCAAAGATGCATCAGACAACGATGTTACCGCCAACTATGCCATTACGTATGCCAATGGCAGCTTAGCGGTGAACCAACAGTCCATCGACCATCACCGCCGATAGCGACACAAAAACATACGACGGCATTGCCCTCACCAATGCAGGCAGCAGCATCACCGCGGGTACATTGGCGGTAGGCCATACCTACATGGCCACGGTAAGCGGCTCTCAGACCGCTGTGGGCACCAGCGCCAACGTGGCCAGCGCGGCACTGATCAAAGATGCATCAGACAACGATGTTACCGCCAACTATGCCATTACGTATGCCAATGGCAGTTTAGTGGTGACCGCACTAGCGATAGAAATCACAGCCGAAAGCGACACAAAAACATACGACGGCATTGCCCTCACCAATGCAAGCAGCAGCATCACCGCGGGTACATTGGCAGTAGGCCATACCTACACGGCCACAGTAACCGGCTCGCAGACCGCTGTGGGCACCAGTGCCAACGTGGCCAGCGCTGCACAGATCAAAGATGCATCAGACAACGATGTTACCGCCAACTATGCCATTACGTATGCCAATGGCAGCTTAGCGGTGAACCAACAGTCCCTCACCATTACCGCCGAAAGTGATACAAAGGCATACGACGGCATTGCCCTCACCAATGCAGGCAGCAGCATCACCGCGGGTACATTGGCAACCGGCCATACCTACACGGCCACGGTAAGCGGCACGCAGACCGCTGTGGGCACCAGCGCCAACGTGGCCAGCGCTGCACTGATCAAAGATGCATCAGACAACGATGTTACCGCCAACTATGCCATTACGTATGCCAATGGCAGCTTAGCGGTGACCGCCCTAGCGATCGAAATCACAGCCGATAGCGACACAAAAACATACGACGGCATTGCCCTCACCAATGCAGGCAGCAGCATCACCGCGGGTACATTGGCGGTAGGCCATACCTACACGGCCACGGTAAGCGGCACGCAGACCGCTGTGGGCACCAGTGCCAACGTGGCCAGCGCTGCACTGATCAAAGATGCATCAGACAACGATGTTACCGCCAACTATGCCATTACGTATGCCAATGGCAGCTTAGCGGTGAACCAACAGTCCCTCACCATTACCGCCGAAAGCGATACAAAAACATACGACGGCATTGCCCTCACCAATGCAGGCAGCAGCATCACCGCGGGTACATTGGCAGCAGGCCATACCTACATGGCCACGGTAAGCGGCTCGCAGACCGCTGTGGGCACCAGTGCCAACGTGGCCAGCGCTGCACTGATCAAAGATGCATCAGACAACGATGTTACCGCCAACTATGCCATTACGTATGCCAATGGCAGCTTAGCGGTGACCGCCCTAGCGATCGAAATCACAGCCGATAGCGACACAAAAACATACGACGGCATTGCCCTCACCAATGCAGGCAGCAGCATCACCGCGGGTACATTGGCGGTAGGCCATACCTACATGGCCACGGTAAGCGGCACGCAGACGGCTGTGGGCACCAGTGCCAACGTGGCCAGCGCTGCACTGATCAAAGATGCATCAGACAACGATGTTACCGCCAACTATGCCATTACGTATGCCAATGGCAGCTTAGCGGTGACCGACCTAGCGATCGAACATCACAGCCGAAAGCGACACAAAAACATACGACGGCATTGCCCTCACCAATGCAGGCAGCAGCATCACCGCGGGTACATTGGCAGCAGGCCATACCTACATGGCCACGGTAAGCGGCACGCAGACCGCTGTGGGCACCAGCGCCAACGTGGCCAGCGCTGCGCTGATCAAAGATGCATCAGACAACGATGTTACCGCCAACTATGCCATTACGTATGCCAATGGCAGCTTAGCGGTGACCGCCCTAGCGATCGAAATCACAGCCGATAGCGACACAAAAACATACGACGGCATTGCCCTCACCAATGCAGGCAGTAGCATCACCGCGGGTACATTGGCGGTAGGCCATACCTACATGGCCACGGTAAGCGGCACGCAGACCGCTGTGGGCACCAGCGCCAACGTGGCCAGCGCTGCACTGATCAAAGATGCATCAGACAACGATGTTACCGCCAACTATGCCATTACGTATGCCAATGGCAGTTTAGCGGTGACCGCACTAGCGATAGAAATCACAGCCGAAAGCGACACAAAGGCATACGACGGCATTGCCCTCACCAATGCAAGCAGCAGCATCACCGCGGGTACCTTGGCAACCGGCCATACCTACACGGCAACGGTAAGCGGCACGCAGACGGCTGTGGGCACCAGCGCCAACGTGGCCAGTGCGGCACTGATCAAAGATGCATCAGACAACGATGTTACCGCCAACTATGCCATTGCGTATGCCAATGGCAGCTTAGTGGTGACCGCCCTAGCGATAGAAATCACAGCCGATAGCGACACAAAAACATACGACGGCATTGCCCTCACCAATGCAGGCAGTAGCATCACCGCGGGTACATTGGCGGTAGGCCATACCTACATGGCCACGGTAAGCGGCACGCAGACCGCTGTGGGCACCAGCGCCAACGTGGCCAGCGCTGCACTGATCAAAGATGCATCAGACAACGATGTTACTGCCAACTATGCCATTACGTATGCCAATGGCAGCTTGGCGGTGAACCAACAGGCCCTCACCATTACCGCCGATAGCGACACAAAAACATACGACGGCATTGCCCTCACCAATGCAGGCAGCAGCATCACCGCGGGTACATTGGCAGTAGGCCATACCTACACGGCCACGGTAAGCGGCACGCAGACCGCTGTGGGCACCAGTGCCAACGTGGCCAGCGCGGCGCTGATCAAAGATGCATCAGACAACGATGTTACCGCCAACTATGCCATTACGTATGCCAATGGCAGCTTAGTGGTGACCGCCCTAGCGATCGAAATCATAGCCGATAGCGACACAAAAACATACGACGGCATTGCCCTCACCAATGCAAGCAGCAGCATCACCGCGGGTACATTGGCAGCAGGCCATACCTACACGGCCACGGTAAGCGGCACGCAGACGGCTGTGGGCACCAGCGCCAACGTGGCCAGCGCTGCACAGATCAAAGATGCATCAGACAACGATGTTACCGCCAACTATGCCATTACGTATGCCAATGGCACGCTGATGGTAGCTACCCGTCCGTTGGAGATAACTGCGGAAAATGTCCGTAAAACCTTTGGAATGACTTACGTTTTTTCTGGCACTGAATACAGCTTAACCAACAATACCAGCTTGGCTGCAAATCAGACGATGACTATAGATTTGAGCAGTTTGGGAGAAGGAACATTGGCAACAGTAGGAGCTTATGATATTGATATTCATCATTTAACGATAGAAGATGGTTTCAGCAATGATTTAACATCAAATTATACCGTTTCAAAAGTAAAGGGCACTTTGACGATTCTGGGCAAGAACCTGTCAGATAATTCGGTTACAGTGGCTACGATAGAGAGTGTTTTATACAATGGAACAGCCCAAAAGCCAAAGCCCTTGGTGAAAGAGGGTACGCATAAGCTGGCCGAAGGCACGGATTATGAATTGAGTTACGTCGATAATACGAATGTAGGAACTGCTACAGTCACCATTACAGGCAAGGGTAATTATTCGCAGAGCGTAGGGATCGATTTTGAGATCTTAAAGCAGTCGATAGTGGTAATAGCACAAGATGAAGGCAAAGATTACGGAGATACAGACCCAGTATTGAGCTATACCATAAACCCGGCTTTATACGGAAGCGATGCATTGACAGGGGCTTTATCGCGAGTAGCTGGAGAAGGGGTAGGTAATTACCCGATCACCTTAGGTAGCTTAAGCGCAGGAGCAAATTATCAATTGCTGCTGCAGGGCAATCCTGAATTTGAAATCCGCCGTGTAGACAGAGATGGTGATGGTGTGCCAGATGATATAGAGGATGAACAGGACACAGACCCCAATAATGCTGACGATTACAAAGATACCGACGGCGATGGCGTACCGGACCATGTGGAAGAGCAAGAGGGTACAGATTCGAATGGCCCTGATGATTATAAAGACTCAGACAACGATGGTGTTCCTGATTATGTCGAAAAACAAGATGGTACAGATCCTGCTGATGAGCTTGCCTTTACAGATACAGACTTAGATGGAGTGTCAGACTACGTAGAAGCACGCGAAGGCACAGATCCTAATGATGGCTGTGATGTAAACTTAAGCAGTCAGATCACCGGCACTGCAGGGCAGCTGGCCTGGCAGGCAGCAGACTGCGATGGCGATGGGCTAAGCAATGGCTACGAGCTGGCCTTAGGCGATACCGATAAAGATGGTGTGCCCAATTGGCTGGATGCAGACGATGATGGCGATGGCCTGCCCACAGCAGAGGAGAATGCCGACCCTAATGGTGATGGAAGAGGAGACGATGCCCTGGACAGCAATAACAATGGTGTTCCTGATTACCTAGAGTTCAATGCCTTTGCAGCAGAGAAGGCGACTGGGCTAGACGTAGAAGTGTACAATGCCATGTCACCCAATGGTGATGGCTTGAACGATGTACTGGTGATCCGTAACATTGGCATGTACCCAGACAATCAACTGATGATCTTCAACAGAAGAGGTCAGGTGGTGTACGAGGCCAAAGGATATGGTCAGGGAGATACCTTCTTCGATGGCCGAGGCAAGCAGGGAGAATTACTTCCGTCGGGTCAATACTTCTACGCTTTGACGGTGACGACTGCCTCTGGGCAGCAGCAGCTGAAGGGCACAGTATACATTAACTATTAAAAAGAAGATCTAAGCTAAAGCAAGGCATGAAATGCCTTGCTTTGTTCTTGTTTTTCCTATTGACTGTTGGGCTTCTTGCCCAGCAGGAGGGGATGTTTTCAAAGTGTAGGTACAACCCTTCAGTATGTTGTGTTTTCGGTTCCGCGATCAGTACTTCTAAAACCTATCGAGTGGATGATCGACCCTATCCGAGGCTATAACTCTTTGATAAGGCGCGATAAAGTTTCTGGTCGCATATTTAAGAGCGATGCCAGTATTTTATTCGGCGTTCTCTCAATGATCTGTGGGTCATAATGCTTCATAAAATAGGCGAGTCGTTCCTTGCCACCAGGAATTCTGGGTATGATTGAACGTATTTCTGCTGCATAATAATACTCTTCCATCAGCCTTCTGTTGAGTATGGCAAAATCGGGGAACCTCTCCAATGCTTCTTCCATGTCCTCATAAAACAAGTACTCCACGTAGGTATCCTCTAGGCATTGGATGTTTTCTTTACATACTTCTTGAGAAAAGTAACCTGAAATGGAGGTGAATATATCGTCGTTGTGGCTCACCCATGTTGTAATTTCTTGACCATTAACTTCATAATAAGACCTTATGAGGCCTTTTTTAATTAAAAAAAGTTTATCACAGGTATCCCCAACTTTATAAAGTATTTCTTTCTTCAGAAATTTATCGGACTTCATTTTGAGTGAAAGGAATTCTTTCGTCTGCTTTTTAAGCAACGTGATTTGATTGAATTTCACTAAGCTGAATAGATTCGAAATGTACATGCGGTCTTTTTAAACTACTGTTATTGATGCTTCAAGTTTTGTCTTGTCCTTAATTTCGTCAGGTCTGGAATTGTGTGCAAGGTTGAACTTGTACCCCTCTTGATAAATGTCAATTACCAACCCTTTTAAACTTTGTGTCGCCTTCTTCTTACAGGTAGGTTTGTAACGGATTTTCTTGTGAAACAATTCCGTTACGTAACATGTAACCGAAAATGATCATACGATTTACCCTTTCCATCCATCGCTTGGCCGGTGTCGACAGAAGGTTTACCAACCTTCACGATGGGCGGGAAGGGGTGTTTTACAAGACTAATCCCACACATTTTACCGCATCAAAGCTTAATCAAGTTACATAATGAATACATCTTTTTTGTTTAGAAAAATCGCTTTCAAGAAATCGAACCTCGTCCTCATTTTCCTTTTTGGAATGGTCATAGCACAATCTTATGCCTTAGGTTTTAAAAACTCGGATGAAGGCAACCTGGCAGTAGATAGATCAGAGACGGTTTTGGCTGTATCGGATTCTACCGAAGGGCTAAGCAAGTTCGATGATCTCCGAAAACCCGAAGAATTTTCGCGGTCCTTTCCTTTTTTTAATGCAGCACCCACATTCACTTCGACTGCTGTAACCAATGCCTCACAAAATGTCCCTTATTTTTATAACATCAGTACCGAAGACACGGATGGCGATTTGGTAAGTATTACGGCACCCACACTACCTAGTTGGTTAACTTTTTCTTTGCCAGGTAATGGGTTGGCTACTTTTGCTGGATCTGCTGCCGCTCCAGATCAAGGAGGAGGCGATGGCTATGACAGCCCTGATGGTACACTCGCAACCGAAGCGCTTATTCGTATCTTTTCTACAGGAAATGCTTTGCATGCTACTGATGGGAAGATCTTCTTTTCAGATGTTGAAGAATATGGGGTACGATTCATCGATGAAAATAAACAAGTACAAACATTTTATGCAGGTGATGGCAATGCTTCTACGCTCAACGTTTCAGGCGTTCAATACGATGTCAACACCAACACAATGTATATGGGTCATTACAGTTCACATAAAATAGTAAAGTCTGTTGGTGGAGGCGCTTTTCAAGATGTGGCGACAAACATTCGCAACTTTGTATTTTCACTTTTGTTAGATGAAGCCAATAACAAGTTATATGCAGGAACTAGAGGAGCGATATATGAAATTGATTTAACAAATAACGACCCAGCATCAAATAGCACCGTAATAGTTGGAAGTTCAGCAAGTAATGGTGGATATAGCGACACAGGTGTTGCCAGTACTTCTGAAGTGAATCAAGTAACTGCTATGTCCTTTGATGCTGCTGGCGACCTTGTTTTTGTGGATCGATTTAACGATCTGATTCGAAAAATTGATTTACAGAATAACACCATAGAAACCATTGCAGGTACACAGGGGTCAGGCGCTATTGCCGGCGATGGCAGTTTGGCCGTTAACGCTACCTTTGCAGACCCCACCGGTATTGCCATACACCCCAATGGCAATATATACATTACTGAAAGAGTTGCTAAAAAGATCAGAGTAATCGATGCAAATGGTATTATCAGCGAATTTGCAACGGTAAGCAGTGGTGGGTTTTTATCTTCATTAACCATTTCAGAGAACAATCAACTTTTTATAGGTACTGATAGACAGGTCTTTGAATTGAACACTGACGCTACATTAACGGGTACGCCGAGTAGCTCAGATGTGGGGTCACATCCCGTGCAATTACTTGTTGACGACGGTAATAATGGAACAGCTACCCAAGATTTTAATATTCTTGTCAATGCAGCACCCGCATTCACTTCGACTGCTATAACCAATGCCAAATTATACACTCCTTATGTATACAACATCAGTACCGAAGACACGAATGGCGATTTGGTAAGCATTACGGCACCCACACTACCCAATTGGTTAACTTTTACGGCACCTGGAGCTGAATTTAAACGTTTTGCAGGAGCATATGATCCGAATAACCCTAATAATCCTAATTCTACTATACCAACAACAGGCAATGGCGTTTATACCAGTCCAAACGGTACAAATGCGCTTGTTGCTAAATTAAATCTTCGCTCAGGCTCCAGCATTGCAAATGGAATTCATGCCGCTGATGGAAAAATATTTTTTGCGGATCGAGAAGAGTATGGTGTGCGCTACATTGATGAAAACCAGCAAGTACAAACCTTCTATAATGGTGATGGTACTGTAAATGACCTTGACCCATTATCTGTTTGTTACGATGCAGCCCTTAAAACAATGTACATCGGAAATTTTACAAGTTCCAATGGTAATGATGTAGGGGGTAAGATTATGAAATCTGTGGAGGGTGGTGCGCTACAGCTTGTTGCCGATATTGGTAATAGTACACAGTCTCCTTGGTTAAATGGGTATCCGATTTTTTCATTGCTGCTGGATAAAGCAAACAATAAACTCTATGCCGGCACTGCAGGGGCTATTTTTGAAATTGACTTGGCTAACAACAATCCTGGCAGCAATCACACAAGGATTGTGGGTAGCGGTAGTACCGGTTATAATAGACAAAATAACCCTTTAGATTCTGAAATAGGCGCTGTTTCCTCCATGTCCTTTGATGCGGCAGGGCACCTGATTTTTACGGATCAATATGAAGAAATTCTAGCGTTAGATTTAGATACCCCAACCTTGTCCATTTTGGCAGGTAAACAAAATTCCACGAGAAATTCTGCTGGTAATGATGGAAAGGCGGTAGATGCAGAATTCTATAGTATTGAGGGGGTTGCTGTAGATTCAGATGGAAAAATATTTGTTATTGACAGAGACTTTAGCCCCACACCCAGTCAGGTAAAAGTGCGTGTGATTGATACCGATACCGATCGTACCATTCGTGAGTTCAAAGACATAAGCAGCATTAATTATGATACTCCTAGATCTTTCGTTATTTCAGAAGACAATCAATTGTATATAGGCTATTACTACGAGATATATGAGTTAAATACCGATGCAAAGCTATCGGGGACACCCCAATCCACCTTAAATGTGGGTTCACATACTGTGCAGCTTCGTGCTGACGATGGAAATGGCGGTATAACTACGCAAGATTTCTCGATTGAGGTTGTTGATCCTACCTCCTCAGAAGTAAACATAGAAATCTCAGATTGGAACGACTTGATCAATTTACCCAACACGCTAGCGGCTAATCCACCCGCTACAGGAGGAGCCATGGTGACTGCAAAATTGATGAATGACCTTTTGCCAACCACTGCGGGATATCCAGTGGCAGGCATAGACCCCATTGTCGTGCATCTGCCAAATCTAGCCAATTTTACCTTCGATGGTAATTACCATACCATTGATGGGATCAAAATGATCGTGGATAGAAATTATAAAGAGGCAATCAACAACCCATCCCTCAGTAAGATTGGTCTTTTCGATTTTGGGCCTGATGAGAACACAAACGATAACTTTAATAGGTATCGCATTAAAAACACAGGATTTACGAATGTCGATTATGACATTACCATTCGTGAATCTGATGGCGTATCAGGTAGTTTTTATATCGGGGTGATTGCAGCTGAGATGGATAAAAATGCCCAAGCAGAAAGGGTGTTTGCCACGGGTAAAATAAAGTTCACCAACCTGATAAGCGCTGGGAAACAGAGTGCAAAAGTCTATATGGGTGGCCTTTTTGGTACAGTGGTAGGTGACGGGAAATGCACTAGTACTTCAGATGATAGAACATGCCAAGGAGCCACTTTTACAAGTGTCCATGATTCCTATTCCTTGGTAGATATTGAGGCTGAGGGTGGAGTAACTGCTGGAACTTTCGTAGGAAAAATCAAAGCGGCTACATTAACAAAGAATTATGCAGCAGGGGACTTAACGGCACAAACCAATATTGACAGCCCAATATTACGGCCTTTTTACGGAGATATTGATAATTTACTAGCGGGTGGAAGCGATACTAATGTTTTAACTAAAAAAGTTGCAGCCTGGAGTTTATCTATGCTTTATGAGATGTCCGTTGTATTGGAATCTAATTATTTCTTAGATACCAAAGCGCCTAGCGGTTACACAGAATCCGAATCACCTTATGTAAAAAGCAGAACCTTCGCTCAATTCAATGATGCTTCTGCTAACTTGAGTCCTTCTACTGGAGGATGGGATACTTCAAATAATCGAACAACTGGTTCTTCTAATTATACCATGCCAGAATCTGAATTTGAGATGGATTTTGGCAACCATAGATTAGTTGCCGATAAGGGCAAGTGGTCTTCATTCAATGGAGCTGCTGTGTATGAGAGATCACTTCCTTTTATTATTGGGTTTAATTATGGGGCTTCACATAATCCCTACCCAGGAATGGCCAACTTTGCAGCGGGTGATGGAACCTCTAATGATCCTTATCAAATAGCCAACTGGTACCACTTGAACAACATAAAAAGTCACCCTGGCGCTGATAAGTATTTTAAAATTGTGGAAAACATGTCTTCCACCTCTTTTCTGTACGATCCTTTGGCAGATGCAACGAACAAGTGGAGTCCTATTGTAAATTTCGAAGGAAAACTAGACGGAAATGATAAACAGATTTCCGACGCTCACCTTGAGTTTAGCCAAGATAACCAAGGGCTTTTCGCCAATATCGAATCGACAGGAGAGGTTAAAAATTTAAGCCTTTCTAATTTCACACTAAATGTGAACAACACCGGGTCTGATGCCTTAGAAAACCTAGGTTTTTTTGCGGGTGTAAATAATGGATTGGTACAAGATGTCCGTGTGATGGAGCAGAGTGCGCTATCCTTTTCGGGTGCTGTACAATATTTTGGAAATTTAATAGGTAGAAATAACGGTACGATTGACTCAACTACTGTAAATTATCCTGCTGTGTTGAATGCAGGTGTAACGCTTTCTGGTGGGGTAGTAGGTATCAATACTTCTAACGGAACGGTGAGCCATGCAAAAATAAGATCAGGGGCGGCTTCTCAAGCTCCGGATCCTGATTTTCTTTTGACCGCCGAAAATGAGTTTGGCGCGATCATCGGGCAAAATGAAGGCTTACTAGAAAAGTCTTACTTCTTTGGAAAATTAACGGGTGCCCAAACATTGGGAGGCTTGGTGGCACGCAATGAGACGACCGGGGTGGTCAAAGAAAGTTTTGTTCAGGCCGAAATAACAGGTACAGGAGATAATATTGGTGGATTAATAGGGCATAACAAAGGGGAGTTAAGCAATGCCTATGCCCTAGGTAAAACCGATGGCGCCAATAACATCGGTGGGCTAATTGGTTTGCACGATGGTAGTTCGGCCTCAGCTGCTTTAAATTATGCGGCGGTTGAAGTGGATTCCTCCGCCACGAATTCTGGTGGTGCCATAGGACAAAATTCAGGTGGCCAGGTAACCACAACAGTGTATGATGTTTTCCTGAGTAAGCACACAGATAAAGATAAGGGCTTGCCGTACTCCTCGTATCAATTGAAGAATTTCTCATTAGGAGTAACGCAGTGTGGCGCTCAAAATAATTCTGCGTGTTATTTCCTTGACACTTATTATCCCATTTATCAACCAGGTTTGGATGTAAATACAGGTGTAAATTTTGATTTTTCGACGAATGGCGAATGGGAATTCTCTTCCCTTTCTTCCTCCACCATTTCTTACCCCTTTCTTAAATCATTCGATTACCAGAGTGAAGGAATTTCTTTTCCCGGCGAATATCAGCTTGTTTTTGGTGGGGGAGATGGTACCAGCAGTACCCCACTCATCATCGACGATTGGGAGCACTTCAATAACATTAGGTTCAAACCTTATCTGAGTTATCAACTCAGTACCAACCTATCACCTGCAACCGATGGTTATGCCCTTTATGCTGGCGAGCAAGCCAATAATGGATATGGATGGGATCCTATGATATTGTCAGGTTGGACCGAAGAGAATTCAGCGGATAGAATAACCACACTAGATGGTAATTTTAAGTGGGTCAAGGGAATTTACGTAAAAGGAGATGGTGCATACCCTACCAATTTTACCAACAAAGAAACAAACGATCCCCAAGACAAGGATTTGGGTTGGGTAAACTCTTATGGAGTTTTTGCCGATTTATCTTCTGTTGTCGATATCAAAAACATTGGGTTCATCGACTTGAATATTGAAGGAATAGACCATGTAGGTGGACTTTCCGGAATGCAGGTGGGACGATTAAATCTCGATTACACCTATTTTACAGGTAAGGTCCGCAATACCTATGCAGGAGAGGACAAGGACCAATTTACAGGTGGCTTGATTGGTAAGGAATATGAATCGAATGAAAAAAACGTCATTAGTCATAATACCAACACAGACCGATTTAGGGAAAGAGTTTTAAATATTGGCTACTCCACCATAGAAACCAAAGCTAAAGTTTTCCAAAATGCTGATAAAAATGGGTATTTAGGAGGTATCTTAGGATGGAATACTTCAGATAAATTCTCCATTGCCTCTTGGTACTATGCAGGTAAAATATCTTTTGAAGGAACGGCTCCTGCACAAGATGTAATAGAAAGCAATGTCTTTGCGCTTTCAAAAAACATATCACTGTCAAACTATAAGTTTTTGTATGGTGAAAATGGCCCAAGGCTAGTTACGAAAATATTTGTCTTAGAAGATTCATTGCCAACGGGTCTGTCCCTTCCTGACCCAGTGATTGAAACGAATAACAGACTTGACTTTTTAGGACGAACGGGTGCTCAGTTGAGGTTTAAATATACCTATAGCAATACGGGGCTTCCTGATGGTTTATTAGACGATATCGATAATTTAACTGGACCACCTTCGCAAAATCCTACTTTAGAAAGGAATCCACCACCGGCGTTCTTTTTCTTTACTGAGAATTACTGGTCTATTTTGGATGCAAACGATACGGATGCTGCAGATGCGAGTTGGCCTTACTTATCGAAATTTGATTATAATTCTGATAATCCGATTCCAGGCCGGGTTACAAGAGAACCCGATGGCTTACCCTCTTCGAAAGATTATATCGTAGACAATCGATTAGGTCTGATCGAAACAGGAGAGGCCGATGCAGTTACCTTCGACCTATCGGTTATAGCTTCTAAGGTTAATCTGCCTGCTGGCTCAAGACTTGAGGCTGATGGTGCTTTAATTCCGGGTTCCGAAATCTCCTTCATTACAGATAGAGGTAAAATAAGAAAGTATTTGATTTTTGGGATTGCGCCAAAAGGTGCAAATAGGGGGTCAATTTCAGCCGCCGTCAACCACGAGGGTAAGTTGTACACCTTTGGCGATAGCCCTTCCAATGCATTAGGTCTCGGTAACAATCTAGGTCCCATCAGTAAACCTACAATGGTAGCGTCGTTTGCAGAAATGGGTTTGGAAAGACCCAATATTGTAGATGCCCAGGTAGGAGATGATGTTATCTATGCTTTAGATAGCGCTGGTAAGGTGTACTCTGTGGGTGATCCCGATGGTTTAGGACGTTCTGGTGATGCTAATGTTTTCCAACAAATTACATCTTTTACAGGTGAAACGACAGTTCCTGTCATTAAACAAATGGCTGTTGGCGATGGCTTTGTACTCTTATTAGATAACCAAGGTGTGGCGTATTCCTTTTCTGATGGTGCATCGGCGAATGATTTGTATTTGGGTAGAGCCACGAGTACGAGCAATAGACCCGAGGCGATTACAGAATACAAAGATGGAACAGGGAATACCTTAAACACAGCTCCTTATATTACTTCCATTTCTACATTGTCTAGCCATATCCTACTGCTCGACAATGAGGGTAAAGTCTATGCTTACGGGCGCAATACGGAGGGCAGACTTGGACTTGGCAATACCACGAATGCCAATAGACCTACGCTCATTAATGTTTTCAAAGATACAGATGGTACAACAAATTTAACCAAAGTACCTTTCATTGTCTCCATAGGTGCAGGTTTCGATCATTCGGTTTTATTGGATTTCGATCATAATACCTACTTCTTTGGGAGCTCCAGTACCAATCAATTTTCCCCTGGGTCGAGGCCAAACCGCTCTTATCCTACTTTGAATAACCAAACTTTATCAAGCAATTTCAGTGTGGACGTAGTTGACCGAATCACAGCTGCGCACCAAACCACGTTTACCTTTCAAAACAAAGTAACAAGCGGTAATGCATCTAATTATTGGATGTATGCTTATGGAGATGGTATTTTAGCTGCATCGGGGTCAACGCGTGGGCGTAGAATTGATAATGCGATTAACCCCCTTAATACTCCTGTGAAGGTTGGATACTTTTCGGATATAAGCAACAATAAATTACCGATCTATACCCGAGGAGGTAACCAAGTAACCCTTCTCACTGGGAGGTTCAGTGAAATCAGCGATTTTTCTTCTTTGGCTCAGGCTGACTTTTATGTGGTAGGTAAAAATTCAAGTTCTACTCCTAATCATGCACTTGGATTATTGCCAGATTATACTTCTTCTGGCAATTTGACAACCTTTACTAAAATCAGCCGAACAGATTTCTTCGAAGGATTTGCTGCTCCGACAAACCTTACTGCGGTTGTATCTTCTACATCGGCACAAATTTCTTTTACGCCACCGGCGGTACCCGCGGGCCAAAGCATTACAAAATACCAGTACACCGTAGATGGTGGTAATACCTGGGTAGATGTAAGCAGCTTAACGGATTTAACAGGTGGTAACAAGGCTTTTGTCATTGCTGATCTTGAAAGTTTCAGCTCTTATGATGCTTATATTAGAGCAATTTACAGTTTAAATGGCCCTAGCAAAAGTGCTAGTGTGGCCTTTACTTTGGTGAATGATGATTTAATTATTCGGTCTAAGACGGGTGGGTATGTAGTGCATAACAACGGACATAGCATTCTTTTAAATAGGTCTAATAATGCATTGGGTGACGACAACGATAAATTTTATGATATTTCTCAGCTTTCTGAAACAGAGCTTAGGAATCAATTAGACATCCCGGTAGGTACTACTATTTCCTTTCCAGATGTTGATAACTTAGCCAGAGCAAACAATGAAACCCAAGTAGTGCTACGCCTCACCTCTACAGGTACAAGCCAAACCACTAGAGATTATTATGTCTATGGAATTAGACCCTCGGTAGCCACCGGTTTAAATCACACGCTATACACCAATGAGCACGGTGTACTCTTTGGAATGGGCGATAATTCCAATGGCCAATTGGGTTTAGGCAATACCAACAATGTAGATGTTCCTACCCCCATCAAGACCGGCTTAGAAGATACGCAGGTAGCACATGTGGTTGCTGGAAAATCGTTTTCAGTGGTTTTAGATGTTTTCGGCAGGGTCTTTACAACAGGTTTGGGCCAGTCTGGCCAGTTAGGTTTAGGAGACAATACCGATCAAACAACATTGACCCAAATTACTACAATTGGTGGTCTTACGGGTAGTAACTTACCTAAAATCATCTCTGCTGCGGCTGGTGATGATCATGCAATACTTTTAGATGATCGTGGGAATGCCTATGCCTTTGGCGATAATCAATTTGGACAACTAGGTTTGGCCAACAATACCAATGTGAATCAGCCAACCCTGATTTCAAGTTATACAGGCCTAACGCAGGCACCTTATGTTTCTGAAATTGCAGCCGGGGGTGGACATACGTTATTGGTGACAAGAGATGGTGATTTATTTGTTTTTGGTAAGAATGATGAAGGCCAACTAGGCTTAGGAGATGCGAATGATCGAAATAGTCCTACACCTTTAACTGCTTTTGGTGACAGAAGAATTGCTACTGCGATTGCAGGTCTCAGTCATTCCATCGTGTTGGATGAAGAAGGGCGACCTTGGACATTTGGGAAAAATGATTCAGGGCAACTTGGCTTGGGAAATAAGGTCTCCCAGAATATACCTAACCAGGTTCCTTACATTTTTGATGTTAGTATTTCAACATCAACAAATCCTTCAGGTTATTTAATTATCGCAGGGACCGCTGGTGAAAAGCAGACCTTACTCATCACGAACAACAGTCCTAGAATAAACAGCAGACCAGGTATGTTTCTGGTAGCTGGTAGTGATGACCTGGGGAGATTGGGAAAAAATAACGTCGATTCCGATGTATTTGTGCAAAATAGAATGATGAGTAATAAGGGGGTTGTTTCTTTCTCATCTAATTACAAACATTCCATAGGATCGGCCATTGATTACGCAGATCGTTTCGTACTAAAAACCTATGCTTTTGGCGAAGGAGCATCGGGTAAGTTAGGTTTTGGAACTGACCTGGCCGATAAAACTGAGCCTACTCACATCACAAATGCCATTGGAATACCCGCGATTCCTACTATTACCAAAGAAAGGATATTTGGCACCGCTGCCAAGTTTGAATTTACCCTTGCCAGTTCGGGAAGCTCTGCCATTATTGGCTATCAATATTCATTGGATAATGGCATTTGGGAGGATGTAGATGCCTTTACTTCTAATTCTGTAGACATTTCGGGTTTAATTCCTAACCAAACGTATGAAGTGAGGTTAAGAGGCGTCAATACAGAATCTTATGGAAATAGCTCAGCCATTCAAAGCATTGAGACTGTTCCGAGCGACGAAAACGTAATTTATGGTAAGACTTACACGGTAGAAAACAATGGTCAAGTGATCAGAACCAATGTAAGTACACAAGATCATGCACAACTCACCGTTACACAACTCATCAATGGATTAGAGATTCCATCACAGGTTACAGCTACGGTAGAGAATGTGCAGGGCGCAACCAAGGCAGGTTCTGCAACTCTAGAGGCAGGAGACTACTTGGTAGCCACCTCTGAATCTGGTAAAGAAAGAAAGTACGATCTATTTGCCATACAACCCATAGCAGCTTACGGGTTAAGGGATGGTCAATTCAAAAACTTTGGTTTATTCTTGACGGCCGAAGGAAAAGTCTATTTCTCCGGATCAGGGAACACCGATTTGGGTTTAGGTGACCAAAATAGTCCAAAAGAATTGCCTTTCTTTTCAGACAAAACCTCCATTAGACTAGCGGCTGCCACAGGAATAGCCTATGTAGTAACGGAAGATGGGAAAGTATTTACCTGGGGTGATGCTTCACCTACGCCTACTGAAGTGGTGACCCCCTCTGGGGAAAGTGTAATTGATGTTTCATTAAATGATGAAGGTGAATATGCCTTATTTTTGACGGAATCGGGTAAAGTATACGGTCTGGGATCAAATACTTTTGGCCAACAAGGACTAGGCAACACAACAACTACAACCACAATGACCTTAGTGCAAGGAGTAGTTGCTGGTAAAAAAATGGTTGCACTCTCGGCAGGTGCTGATCATTCATTGCTGCTAGATAATCAAGGTCAGGTCTATGCTGCAGGGAATCAAACGGATGGAAGATTGGGTAATAACGCCTCATCATCAGGCAAACAGACAAGTTTTGTGCCTATTCGTAAGGATAATATCACAGGGAGAATTGTAGGAGTGGCAGCAGGTGATAGGTTATCTTTTCTATTAGATGAAAATGGTGATTATTATGCTTTTGGCTTAAATAATGATCGATCAGATGCATCCTTGGGGCTTGGAATTTCTAACTATGCTTCAGTTACGATAGCCAGAAAACGAGAAAGTTCACTTTTACCCGGTCTCAAATTCAAAGGAGTTTTTCATCGACGTAGTCATGGTGCATTAATTGATCAGGCTGGCAGTGTATTTACCTTTGGAGATAATAGGTCAGGTGCTCTGGGTATTGACAATAATGATTTTCAGTTAGACCCTGTGCAGATCAATAGCTTTGGTACCACCCCCTTTATTTATGCTCATCTCAATTTCGAGAATTCTGTTTTCGTAGATAACAAAAGTAATTTTCATACCGTAGGACAAGGCTCATCGGGTCAGTTAGGGCATTGTAATACCCAAAGTTTAAGTGTTCCAAAAAGGATAGGCATTGGCAGCTGTGTGGTAGATGGTTTTACCAAGTCTCCTGAGTTTTTAGCATTGTTGTATCCTCAAGACAATGCGACAGATATTCCATTAGGTTTTTTCTACAGCTGGCAACAAGATTTAAGTGCTGCTTCCTATCATGTTCAGATCGCTACGTCTTCAGACTTTAAAGAAGAAAATATCATTTTTGAAAATGATGAGTTAGAAGATACTCAGATCGATTGGAAGCGAACAGAAAGTGAATATAACACCACTTATTATTGGCGCGTAAGGGCCTCCAATTCGCAAGGGGTGGGGCCTTGGTCTGAAGGTGAATTTAAGACCAAAGAAGACGACCGAACGCTTGTTTATACCAAAAACATATCAGCTCTTGTAGAAAACAATATGAGGGCTATATCGCTCAATGTGAAAGATATCACTACCAAAACAGGCGCTGATTTATTGGCTGCTCTTACAGCTCCGCAAGGCGCAACCTTGGATGTCTTCTCAACTGATGATACCCCCAAAGCAGCTTCTGCTAATTTGGCTTCAGGAGATTATTTGGTGGTTACTGCGGTAGATGGTGTAACCACACGTAAGTATAATCTTTTTGGAATAATGCCTCAATTTTCTTCTGGAGGAGTACATAGTATCATTATTCAAGAGAATGGAGATGTCTATGGGATGGGTAGAAATCTTGAGGGTGAATTGGGAACTGATCTTAATTTTGGCACTCAAGATCCTGTTTTAACAAGCAAACTAAAAAGTGGTTTTTGGTCTGAGCACACTTTTGTTAAGGCCTTGGCAATTAACCGTCTAACTTATGTATTGACGAGTGAAGGCGAAGTGTACGGTTTCGGTAATGGTGAAGGATTTAATGAAAGTGGGTTGCTTGGTTCGGTCAAAGACGCCACTTACGAACCTGTATTGCTCAATACTGGGTTACTCGAAGGCAAAACGATCATCGATTTTCACCTGAGCGAACAAGTTGCTTTCTTCAGGACAGACGATAATAAGTGGTTTGCCTTAGGTCGTCTTGATTTCTTTTCGGAGGGCAATGCAAGGCCTTTTGAATATACCGATATACCTGTGGAAGTAACGGTTCCAACAATTACCGGTGCACCAATTATTCAAGCAAGTTCTAATAATAGTGGTTCGTTCTTTGTAGATGCAGAGGGGTTTGTTTACAGCACCAATAGTGAGCGCAATCAAGGGTACCCTGGTTATGAAAGAAGAACGAGCAGTACACCGCCCCTAGTCATTCAAAACATTGAGACCTTATTCAGTGAAAGAATCAATACAGTCTTACCAAGTGGTTCAGTCAATTTGTTTCTTTCTGATCAAGGTGAAGTGTATTCAGTAGGGACGGAATGGGTTAACGGCCTTGGAACTGAAGTATTTATTCCCCAGCTTATTTCTTCCATTAAGAATGGAAACTCTTTCATAGAGAAAATTCAGCTCAGAAATAATTCAGTGCATTTGCTAAGAAATGATGGAGTTATTTTTGCATTTGGTCCTGGAAGTGGTTTAGGTTTAAATACAACCAACGATGTAACTACCCCTACAATTCTTACTTTCCCTGTTACAGGTTTGGAAGTAGTTTCCATTGCCAATGGCGCAGGTACCCCAACGGGTATCTGGATGTCTGACGGGCGTTTATATACAACGGGAAGTAATCAGTTTGGGCAAATAGGTCATTGTGCCTTGCTTCAAAATAACAATGAATTTCTTGCAGTAGGTTTTCAAGAAAACTGTGTGATAGAAGGCTTCACCCCAGCACCAAATGATGTGGTGTTGGCAAGCCCTGCAGATGCTGCAACGGGAATAGAATTACAGCCTGAACTGAGCTGGACAGGCGCAGAATACGCACAAAATATTCAAGTGCACATTGCTGAAAATACGAATTTCCAAGATACCGTATCTTTTGTGAATGTAGCAGGCTCGGAAGCTAAGGTCAAACTTGATTTTGGTGTTCTGAAGGGACAAACAACCTATTATTGGAAAGCGAGAGCCCTAAGTGTGATAGATACTACGCAATGGTCTGCACCATTTAGTTTTACAACAGAGGCCGCTAGTAATGCCATTGTTTTGGCCAAAAACAACAACGTAAATGTTTTTCAAAATGGTCGCTACATTGCCATAGCAGAAGAGAATATTACTTCTTGGACAGGTTCGGAATTATTAAATCACCTTGTTTATACCAATGGCTTAAGTATGTCCATCAGTACGGATGGGGGAGTTCAAAAAGATTTATCAGATCCATTGGCGGCTAACGATCAGCTCTTGGTTCAATCGTCCAACAATGGTCCTTCCAGAACCTACAGAATTCAAGGCATAGGCCTTCAGGCAACTGGAGGACAAAATCACACTTTGTTGGTCAATAAATTTGGAGATCTGATTGGTTTTGGTAATAATTTTCGGGGACAATTGACAGGTTCCAGTAATCCATCAAACCCAATAGTTATTGATCAATACAGTACCACTGCTCAAAGTAATTCTAGTGGGGATTTGGATCTACCGAAAATCACTCAGGTAGTTGCCGGTAATGAACATACGCTCGCTTTAGGTGCTAATGGCATTGCATATGCAATAGGTAATAATAGTTCAAGGCAATTAGGCATTACAGGCTCTACAAAAGCACCAGTACCTATTACCCAGGTGAGAAATTCTTCTGGAGAGCTCGTAGCTACCCCGATGATTCGAAGTATTTATGCCACTCACAATGAATCTGCCCTTTTAGATTTTGAGGGGAATCTATACGTCTTCGGTTCTAATAGTACTTCAAGGTTAGGTTTGAATGCTAGTAGTAGTGTTACAATACCTCAACAGCTCACTACTTTCTTAGATGCTTCCGGTAACTCCATTTCTGCCCCCTTTATCGTGGATGCTTCCTTGGGTGGCACAGCATTTTATGTATTAGATATCGAAGGTAGGGTTTTTGCTGCCAGCCGTAATCAGAATGGCGAATTGGGCTCAGGCGATAATAATGCCAACTATAACCTAAGAGTAATTGATAAATACCTTGAAGGGACAAACGATGTTCTTACTGATCTACCAAGAATAGCTTTTGTTTCAGCAGGGAACGGATTTGTTGTTCTGGTTTCAGAAGAGGGAGCTGTTTTTTCAACAGGAATTAATAGTTCTAGACAACTCGGGCAGGGAAATACCACAAGTCTTAATAGACTAAAACGACTACTGGCCACGAGTATTCAGGGTAAAAACATCATCAAAGCCATCAACAGTGGAATGGGCAGTCATACGCTATTAATAGACAGTGATGGGAAAATGTATGGCTTTGGGTTGAATACCAGCAGTCAGTTAGGAATGTCAGGCAATCATGACAGCCCCACCCTTAATACTTCAAATTCAATCAAAGATAAAAAACTAGTCAATGCTGGGACTGGGCAAAGTCATTCTATGGTTATTGATAGTGAGGGAGTGGTCTATACCTTTGGATTAGGATCATCAAGACAGTTGGGCTTTTGTACGGATACTAACAATAAAAATACACCAACTAAAATAGGTGATGCTTGTCCGATCTTTGGTGTTTCTGCTCCACCTCAAGCTCCTGTATTAACAGCCCCAGCAGATGAGGCATCTGCGGTTCTAATTCCCGTAAGTTTTGAATGGCAAGAGGTAACAGGAGCAACTAGTTATGAAATAGAGTATGCGCAACAAGCAGACTTTTCAAACAGTACAGTTGAAATCGTATCAGAAGGTTTATTAAAAACAAATAAACTGTTAGGACTTACTCAATATTACTGGAGGGTAAGAACCATTTCTTCTACAGGTAGAAGTGAATGGTCCGAAGTCCGAGAGTTTACAACCGGTGGTTCTCCAAATGTTTTACTCTACTCTCTAGACAATACGCTTTTGATTGAGAACAATGGTCAGTCGATTTCAACCAAAAATATTGATCTTTCAAGCACTACTGTTGCGCAACTGGTCTCAAAAATCAAATCCCCAAATGGCTCTGTAATACAAGTCTTTGGTGCAAATGAGCAAGTAAAAACCGCAGGCGATGCATTGGCAAAAGGTGATTATTTGATCATTACCGCCCAGAATGGAAAAACGGCTAAGAAGTATAGAATTTATGGCATAAGACCTCAAGTGGCAGCTGGTAATTCCTCTAGTGCAGCGTATAGTTTATTTCTTTCAGAGCAAGGAGAGGTCTATTCTTTCGGAGTGTCTAGGAGAAACGGAATAAGTACCAGTAATATTCTTGCTCCACAAAGAATCAATGAATTTTTTGAATCTGATGGAACAACACCATTGGCTGAAAGCCCCAAAATTGTTTACATTAACTCTGCAGGCGAAACAACCATCTTGCTTGATAAAGATGGAGTTACTTATGGATTTGGCCAAAACAGTCAATCGCAATTATCTTCTTCCGTATCAGCTGAATTGATACAGCCACGAAAAATCCAAGCCTTGGCCGATAAATTTATTCAAAAGGCTAGCGTAAATCAAACCCATGGTCTCTTCTTAGATGATGCCGGAGATGTTTGGGCTGTAGGTAATAATGCATACGGATATTTAGGCTTGGGTAATACATCATCCATTACAACCCCTACTAAGGTAATCTTGCCGGTAGGAGTAAAAGCCATAGATGTGGTAACGGGATCGGACGCTTCCTTTGTGATATCTGAAGAGGGTGACCTATATGCTTTTGGTAGACCGATTTATGGCCAACTTGGCAATCAACAAAAAAATGACAATGTTTTATCACCTCAGAAAATTGCGTTTTCAGATATTCCAGCAAAGATTCAGGCCATTGGCACAACCGGTAATTATGCAACCCATCTGTTAAGTGCCGAGGGTAAGGTCTATAGCTTTGGTTCATCTACCATGGGCCAAACAGCTCAGGATGTTACATCTGGAGAGATTTTAGTCCCAACTCAGGTGAAGTTTGAAGGAGATATAAACCCTTCTTTAATCGGTCTTAGTGGCGGTTACAGACATGTAATGTTATTAGATTCTTTAGGAACTACTTATGCTGTAGGAGATAATGGTTATGGTCAGCTAGGCAATGAAACCACCACGAGCCAAAGTGAATTCATCAAAATAAACAACGGAGATGTCATTGGTAAAAAGCTAACCAGTTTAGCTCCTTCAGGCAGACATTCGCTTGTAATGGATGAAGACCAAATAGTCTATGTCTTTGGTTCTAACAATAGAGGCGCAACGGGATTAGAAACAACATCTGGTAATACCCTACCACCCACGCAGATCAGGGTCATTCTCACTGTACTTGAACCTGTATTACCATCAGATAATGCGGTAGATGTTAGCCAATCAACATCTTTTGAATGGGCCATGGTTCAAGGACAATCGACTAGTTTTGAGTTCCAATTATCAACCAATGATGATTTTGATGATGAAGGACTAATTCATACGGCTGAAGTAAATCAGCTTACACTGGATTTACCCGATTCAATCAATTTGCTCTCAAATCAAAATTATTTCTGGCGAGTGAGAGGTAAAGATAGTTTTGGTACCAATGCTTGGATGGGTGTTTGGGAGTTTAAGACAGAAAATACGGCTCGAAACATATTGTACCACAAGAAAAATGATGTTTACCCCAACCTAGTGGTAAGGAATAATGGCCATATCATTGAATTGAGAGATACTTCCTCCAATGCCGTAACTTTGAATAAAATTACAGAAGCAATTGAAGTTCCTAAAGGAGCTAGCTTGTCATTAAAGCAAGATTCGCTTATTGTGACTGCCAAAAATGGAACTTCCATTAGGGCTTACCGATTATTCAATATTGCTCCTAAAGCCCAGGCAGGTCTTTCTAATTCTTATTTCTTGAATAATGAAGGCCAAGTACTTTCTGTAGGTAATGGAAGGTACTCTGGTTTGAATCAAACCACTGAAGTGTCTGAGTTAACTGAAGTAGAGTTTTATAAGGATGGAGATGACGATGTAGCTCTACCGAAAATTGTAGATATAGCGGCTGGAGATAGCCACATACTGCTATTAGATAGTAATGGTAAAGTATATGGGGCTGGAAATAACGATAGAGGGCAAGTTGGAGCCGGACCAAATAACAGTTCAACCAATATACTTCCGTTTATTCTGTTAGAAGCTGATGCCATACAGGGTAAGAGGATTAAATCGATTTTCGCTTCACACAAATCATCTTACTTAATTGATGAAGATGGTATGGTTTATGCCTTTGGCGAAAATACTTATGGTCAGTTGGGTATTGGAGGTAATCGTAGTAATACCCAGCGAATGATCAAACCCATAGAAGGGGACGCTTTAGGTATGAACATCGTTGATTTAGCCGCCCATCAGTTTGTTACATTCATGATGGATGATGAAGGTAAATTATATACGAGTGGATGGAATAGCAATGGTGCTACTGGTTTGGGTACCAGCTTTAGTTCTTATCAATTATCCACCAAAAAAATCGACTCATTCATCGATCAACCCAATGAAGTCGTTGGAGTAGCTTTATCCCAATTATTTTCTTTACTACTCGATTCAGATGGTGAGATTTACGCTACAGGCTTAGCAAACTCAATCGCTTTGGTAGATGCTAATTCCACTAGGTTTAAAAAAGTAGGTGATGAAGATTTACCCAATCAAGGTAGTTATATAGGTATTGATTTAGCAAAAGATTATGGTTTCTTCAAAACAAAAGATGCCAAGCTTTATGGGATGGGTAGGCAGACGAATGGTAAAGTAGGAAATGGAGTTCAAAACTCAAGTTACCTTGAAAACCTTACCCTGATTGATGAATTTGATAAGCTTTCCGTATCTGCTTTAATAACAGGAGTCAACAAATCAAATGCTTCTGGAAACCATACGTTATTTATTGATAACCAAGGCCAAGCCTATTCTTCAGGTGTCAACAATAATTCAAGAACAGGTCAGGGAGTTTCGGTTAATTATAACGTTCCAACCCCAATCAATAATCTAAACCTACTTACTGCTGAGGCACCTGAGGTTGTAGAAGAAGAAAGTGACGAAGGCGAAGGAGAAACTGAAGGCGAAGGAGAAACCGAAGGCGAAGGAGAAACCGAAGGCGAAGGAGAAACTGAGGGAGAAGGTGAAACTGAAGGCGAAGGAGAAACCGAAGGCGAAGGAGAAACTGAGGAGAAGGTGAAACTGAAGGCGAAGGAGAAACCGAAGGCGAAGGAGAAACTGAGGGAGAAGGTGAAACTGAAGGCGAAGGAGAAACCGAAGGCGAAGGAGAAACTGAGGGAGAAGGTGAAACTGAAGGCGAAGGAGAAACCGAAGGCGAAGGCGAAACTGAGGGCGAAGGTGAAACTGAGGGAGAAGGCGAAACTGAAGGAGAAGGAGAAACCGAAGGCGAAGGCGAAACTGAGGGCGAAGGTGAAACCGAAGGAGAAGGAGAAACCGAAGGTGAAGGTGAAACTGAAGGCGAAGGCGAAACTGAAGGCGAAGGAGAAACTGAGGGAGAAGGTGAAACTGAAGGCGAAGGTGAAACCGAAGGCGAAGGCGAAACTGAGGGCGAAGGTGAAACTGAGGGAGAAGGCGAAACTGAAGGAGAAGGAGAAACCGAAGGAGAAGGAGAAACCGAAGGCGAAACTGAAGGCGAAGGCGAAACCGAAGGAGAAACTGAGGGAGAAGGAGAAACCGAAGGCGAAGGCGAAACCGAAGGAGAAACTGAGGGAGAAGGAGAAACCGAAGGCGAAGGCGAAACCGAAGGAGAAACTGAGGGCGAAGGCGAAACTGAAGGAGAAGGAGAAACCGAAGGAGAAGGCGAAACTGAGGAAGAAGGAGAAGATGAAGAAGAGGAATTAAAAGACACGGATGGCGACGGCGTACCGGATGTAGTAGAAGAAGAAGACGGTACCGATCCTACCGATCCGAATGATGTGAAAGATACCGATGGTGGAGGTACCCCAGACTATGTCGAAGAAGTGCTATGGCCAAAACTTGGACTACCCGCTGGCGACATCAACGATCCTTCTGATGATGACAGAGACAGCGATGGTGATGGTGTATCGGATAAAGATGAAATAACAGACGGCACAGATCCAACCGATCCTGACGATTACAAAGATACCGATGGCGATGGCGTACCAGATGTGGTAGAAGAAGAGGATGGTACCGATCCAACGGATCCTGACGATTACAAAGATAGCGATGAAGATGGCGTGCCTGATTATGTTGAAGAAGGAGATGGTACCGACCCGAATGATCCTAACGATTTGAAGGACACTGATGGTGGAGGCACCCCAGACTATGTCGAAGAAGTACAATGGCCAAACCTTGGACTACCCGCTGGCGATATCAACGATCCTTCTGATGATGACAGAGACAGCGATGGCGATGGTGTATCAGATAGAGATGAGGTATTGGACGGAACCGATCCGACCGATCCTGACGATTATAAAGATACCGATGGCGACGGCGTACCAGATGTAGTAGAAGAAGAAGATGGTACCGATCCAACGGATCCTGACGATTACAAAGATAGCGATGAAGATGGCGTGCCTGATTATGTTGAAGAAGGAGATGGTACCGACCCGAATGATCCTAACGATTTGAAGGACACTGATGGTGGAGGCACCCCAGACTATGTCGAAGAGGTACAATGGCCAAAACTTGGACTACCCGCTGGCGACATCAACGATCCTTCTGATGATGACAGAGACAGCGATGGCGATGGTGTATCAGATAGAGATGAGGTATTGGACGGAACCGATCCGACCGATCCTGACGATTATAAAGATACCGATGGCGACGGCGTACCAGATGTAGTAGAAGAAGAAGATGGAACTGATCCAACAGATCCGAATGATGTGAAGGATACGGATGGTGGAGGAACACCCGATTATGTTGAGCAAGTAATATGGCCAAGTCTTGGACTTCCGGTTGGAAATATAAACGATCCATCTGATGATAATAGAGACACCGATGGCGATGGCGTATCGGATAAAGATGAAATTACAGATGGCACAGATCCCACCGATCCTGACGATTACAAAGACACCGATGGCGATGGCGTACCGGATGTAGTAGAAGAAGAGGATGGTACTGATCCAACGGATCCTGACGATTACAAAGATAGCGATGAAGATGGCGTACCAGATTACGTAGAAGAAGGTGATGGAACTGATCCAACAGATCCAGATGACTTTGAAGATACTGATGGCGACGGTGTGCCAGATTACGTAGAAGAAGGAGATGGAACCGATCCGAATGATCCGGAAGACAATGAAGATACAGATGGCGACGGTGTGCCTGATTATGTAGAAGAAGGAGATGGAACCGATCCAACCGATCCGAATGATGTGAAAGACACCGATGGTGGAGGCACCCCCGACTATGTCGAAGAAGTGCTATGGCCAAACCTAGGACTACCTGCTGGCGATATCAACGATCCTTCCGATGATGACAGAGACAGCGATGGCGATGGTGTATCGGATAGAGATGAAATAACAGACGGCACAGATCCAACCGACCCTGACGATTACAAAGATACCGATGGCGATGGCGTACCGGATGTGGTAGAAGAAGAGGATGGCACTGATCCAACAGATCCTGATGACTTCAAAGATAGCGATGAAGATGGCGTGCCTGATTATGTTGAAGAAGGAGATGGTACCGACCCGAATGATCCTAACGATTTGAAGGATACGGATGGTGGAGGAACGCCAGACTATGTCGAAGAGGTACAATGGCCAAATCTTGGACTACCTGCTGGCGACATCAACGATCCTTCTGATGATGACAGAGACAGCGATGGCGATGGTGTATCAGATAGAGATGAGGTATTGGACGGAACCGATCCGACCGATCCCGACGATTACAAAGACACGGATGGCGATGGCGTACCGGATGTAGTAGAAGAAGAAGACGGTACCGATCCTACCGATCCGAATGATGTGAAAGATACCGATGGTGGAGGAACGCCTGATTATGTCGAAGAAGTGCTATGGCCAAAACTTGGACTACCTGCTGGCGATATCAACGATCCTTCTGATGATGACAGGGACAGCGATGGCGATGGTGTATCAGATAGAGATGAGGTATTGGATGGAACCGATCCTACCGATCCCGACGATTACAAAGACACCGATGGTGATGGCGTACCGGATGTAGTAGAAGAAGAGGATGGTACCGATCCAACGGATCCTGACGATTACAAAGATAGCGATGAAGACGGTGTACCAGATTACATAGAAGAAGGAGATGGAACCGATCCTACCGATCCAGAAGACTTTGAAGATACTGATGGCGACGGTGTACCAGATTACGTAGAAGAAGGTGATGGTACCGATCCGAATGATCCGGAAGACAATGAAGATACAGATGGCGACGGTGTGCCTGATTATGTAGAAGAAGGAGATGGAACCGATCCAACAGATCCGAATGATGTGAAAGATACCGATGGTGGAGGCACCCCCGACTATGTCGAAGAAGTGCTATGGCCAAACCTAGGACTACCTGCTGGCGATATCAACGATCCTTCCGATGATGACAGAGACAGCGATGGCGATGGTGTATCGGATAGAGATGAAATAACAGACGGCACAGATCCAACAGATCCTGACGATTTCAAAGATACCGATGGCGATGGTGTGCCAGATGTGGTAGAAGAAGAGGATGGGACAGATCCAACCGATCCTGACGATTACAAAGATACCGATGAAGATGGCGTGCCTGATTATGTAGAAGAAGGAGATGGTACTGATCCAACAGATCCGGAAGATTTTGAAGATACCGATGGCGACGGCGTACCAGATTATGTAGAAGAAGGTGATGGTACTGATCCAACAGATCCTGATGATTACAAAGACACCGATGAAGATGGTGTGCCAGATTATGTAGAAGAAGGAGATGGAACTGATCCAACAGATCCGGACGATTACAAAGATAGCGATGAAGATGGCGTACCTGATTATGTTGAAGAAGGAGATGGAACTGATCCAACAGATCCAGATGACTTTGAAGATACTGATGGCGACGGCGTACCGGATTACGTAGAAGAAGGTGATGGAACCGATCCGAATGATCCGGAAGACAATGAAGATACAGATGGCGACGGTGTGCCTGATTATGTAGAAGAAGGAGATGGAACCGATCCAACCGATCCGAATGATGTGAAAGATACCGATGGTGGAGGCACCCCAGACTATGTCGAAGAAGTGCTATGGCCAAACCTAGGACTACCTGCTGGCGACATCAACGATCCTTCCGATGATGACAGAGACAGCGATGGCGATGGTGTATCGGATAGAGATGAAATAACAGACGGCACAGATCCAACCGACCCTGACGATTACAAAGATACCGATGGCGATGGTGTGCCAGATGTGGTAGAAGAAGAGGATGGGACAGATCCAACCGATCCTGACGATTACAAAGATACCGATGAAGATGGCGTGCCTGATTATGTAGAAGAAGGAGATGGTACTGATCCAACAGATCCGGAAGATTTTGAAGATACCGATGGCGACGGCGTACCAGATTATGTAGAAGAAGGTGATGGTACTGATCCAACAGATCCTGATGATTATAAAGACACCGATGAAGATGGTGTGCCTGATTATGTAGAAGAAGGAGATGGAACTGATCCAACAGATCCGGACGACTTTGAAGATACCGATGAAGATGGTGTTCCAGATTATGTAGAAGAGGGTGATGGTACTGACCCAACTGACCCAGAAGACTTTGAAGATACCGATGAAGACGGTGTACCAGATTACGTAGAAGAAGGAGATGGAACCGATCCAACCGACCCTGACGATTACAAAGATACCGATGGCGACGGTGTGCCAGATTATGTAGAAGAAGGTGATGGTACCGATCCTACCGATCCTACCGATTTGAAAGACACCGATGGTGGTGGTACTCCCGACTATGTAGAGGAAGTGTTATGGCCAAACCTAGGACTACCTGCTGGCGACATCAACGATCCTTCTGATGATGACAGAGACAGCGATGGCGATGGTGTATCGGATAGAGATGAAATA
>JAGYKX010000006.1 GCA_018401115.1 Flavobacteriaceae bacterium
CTGCTCTAGTAATGGTCACGCCGTCGATTATTGTGCCGGTGCCTTGGGCTGTTGTGCCAGCGGTATTGGTGGCCACAAGCGTATACGTTTCCGCATTCAGTTGCGTATTTGTTCCCTGATCTGCCTTCAGCCAAATTTCGAGGTCAGTAGTGACACCACCCGGACCGGTGGTTTGCACAATAGCATTCAGGTATGATATATAACTATAGATAATACATAATAATACTGTTATTAATGTTTTGCTCAGTTTTAATTTATTTAATACATTTTTAAAAATATCTGATAGCATATATATTTTTTCTTATTTTCTTTTGATCAGTATACACCTTGTTGCCTGAGAAAAAATTGGAATAAAATTCTCCGTATTTTCTGCTCGAGCTGTTGGTATCCATGGGGATATCATGCTCTACGAACACTATCTTGTGGGCTATCTCTTGTTGCTTAAGATTTTCAAGTGAAAATGTATTCATATCTATTCTATAAAGTGCAAAACGTTACATTCCACTTAAATACCTAATTCAAACGATTTAGCAAGCAGAACTAAAACAACTATCAAAGTAAGGAAGTAAGATTCAGAGGTGCACAATATTTATTCAGATATAAAATTTTTATCTTTGATAAAATTTTTGCCGTGAAAAAATATGTACTTCTATTACTGCTAGGCTATCATATAAGCAATGCGCAAAGTCTAGAGCTTGAAAAGTTCTTTGATGAAGACTTAGTTTTTACCAATACCTTAGTTAAACAAAACAAAGTTTATATTGGCAGTCATTCAGGATTGTATACCCTAAATGGCCAAGAACTTAAGTTGGTCGATAGAGATTTAAAAGGTTTCATATTCATTGAAAAAAGTCAGGAGGAGATAAAAAAAACAGACAAATCGAGGGTGGAATTCATTCCTAACGATCATTACATCTCTCAATTTCTACCAAAAAGTAATCGCTTCGGTATTTCGCTTTCTACAAAAGACGATCGTATGTATGTAATTGGTTCAGGTAAACTATTTGTATTCCATACTAAACATTATTTACAAGAATTGAGGGGTGTTTCAGTTCGTAGCTTTTCAAAATCTACAATCGCGTCTTATAATGGCCTTTATTCAAAAAAAGACTATCAACCGCTAAATAATGATCTAATAGCGTATTCTGATGGGTATGTCAGAGATTACAATAACAAAACATTTATTTGTTGGGATGGATTAACTGTATTCAAAGATAATAAGCTCATTCATCAATTTAGGGCCATGAACAAAGAACTTCGCCCTGAATTTAGTTTAAATGGAGAGAAATACGGATTTATTAGAGATATTGTTTGGATTGAAGAAGAACACTATCTGTTAGCTACATCCACAGGGATATATTCCTTTGACCTCGGTAAGGTCGCGATACAAGAAGTAGCAAAAAAAACAACAAATGGAGATCCTTTTATAATCACTCAAAAGAACCCCTTATACAGCGATCAACTTTTAATATGGTATGTAATTAATGGTGAAATCATAGGCTATAACTTCCCTAAAGAAGGTGAAATGGTTAAGGTGCCTGTTTATACGCATGAAAAAATAATATTCGATGGTGTTGCCACTGTCTATGGCAACGGTTTTATAAGCCCAAGCATTTATATAACAGCAGAAGATGGATTATATAGAATAACTTATGCTAACGAAAATAAAGTTAGTTTAGCCGACAAGGAAGAATATCGAACGATTCGAGTGGTTAATGATTCATTGCTGGCAGTGTCGAATAATAGCGGTCTTTTTAGGTACAATCGGCAAACAAAGAGAACAGAAAAGGTAATTTCAGCTGAATTCAACCAAAAAGCCCTTGAAGTCATTGGTGATAGTATTTTCGGAGGGGGAGTTGATGGAATATATAAGTTGGCAGTTTCTGACTTTATTAAATACAATCCAGTAAAAAGAAAGTTTAGTGTTAGATCAATATTCAATATACTATCTAAATACAGAGATTATATTTATTTACTACTGATAAGTTTAGTAATTTTAAGGTTTATTCGTAGAAAAGAAAAAGCTAAGACTAGAAATAACGCTTCTGCTATAGAAAATTACATTATTCAACATATGAATAAGGTAACTGTATCAGGCCTAAGAAGTGAATTTAATATGAGTTATAATCAACTGAATTCTATTCTTAAGCCCTTCACAGCCGCACAATACATTAGGGAAGCTCGACTCAAGAGAATAAATGAACTATTGAATGCTGAAGTAGATTTAAAGCAAATAGCAAAGGAAACAGGTTATAACCAACAATATTTACAGAAGATATTGCGTGTAAAGTCTGAGAAAAAAACCAAAAAAGCAGGTATGTTTTAAGTTAAAAATCACCTGATTCAGGATTGTGAGACTTTGGGAAACATATTGGTATACAATATTGGTTTTGAGAGAGGGAAACACAATGATCTAATTGACGTATTCCCTGAGTATTCAAATGAGATGAGGGGGGAGTTATTCTATAAAGTCAGTCCTCCCCGCCGTAGTTCCTGGACTATCATATAACGAACTTGAGATTAAAGAAGGCGGTGCCGCATCCAATACTTTTCTTTCTATGGTAAATGGAATCTTCAAAGGTGATGTAGTAGAAACAAGGAGACAACTCCTTGAGTATTGTATGATGGACACCTTTGCCATGGTTCGTATTCTTGAGAAACTTTGACAGGAATAAAAAAATTAAAATTATGGTAAAATCTGGCAAAATTTTTTCCGGCAGAATTGTCATAAATCATTGACCCCCGTTTTTTTGACCTAACAAATGGGGTATGATCAAAAAACTGATCACTCAAACCAGTGACTTTTCGAATTTTTAATCGGCAATACCGAAAACTATCTTAAACTGAAGGTACGGATCATAGACTGACTCAGTGAACTAGACTAGAACGCCAGGCCGATCACCTTTAAAATGGGGGTGTCTATCATTCCCATCGGCGGGCTGCGCGTCTCATGGGAAGACTACATACAATCTGAAAGGGGAGTATACTTCTCCACTAGCCACAAAATGGGCCCGTTGAATATAGGTATTCGCGACCTACAGACGGCTACTGAAAAGAGCGATTAAGACCGACGGTATAGCGCGTAATCATTATGGCATTTCGGGGCACTAGATTGTTGGCGCAAACCAAAGAAAGCAAGTGGGCAGAGAATTTTTTCTCAGAGTTGCTGCCCATAAACACGATAAAGTGTGGATCCTCTGAGGTGAAATTAGGAACAAACGAGACCCCTCCGCTACTCATCTCTATAGAGCCGTATTGCACATTTGTTGAATTAAGGCTTAGACAGACAATAAAAAAAATGATAATAGAGGTGCGCACTAAATGGAGAATAAGGCCCGCAAGTTAATACGTTCTGAAGTAAGTTATTACAGGAAAAGAAAGTTTGGTTTGAGCATTTAGATCAAAACAGATCGCTTTTCGCTGCCGTTTGTCTCTATAGCCGCGCTATTACAAATGATCTTCAGGGTGCGTTTTTTTCTGACTAAAAGCTCATTGTTCAATGAGATTGAGGTAATGCCGTGTTTAATATCTTCCTTATAACTCAGCTTTATTTGATCGTGTAGGGCCTCTAACGAGTCTGAAAAAAAAGGAGAAGAGATGTAAAAAACAATATTCTCGAAAGCGTTAAGTGCGTCTAAGCGACAGTCAAGCCTGGTAACTATGATGCTTAAGGGGTTCAAGATAATTAGCCTCGGGTACAGCACTAGGCATCTCCCAGCTCTGCCCAGAGACAAATCGCTTACAGCGTTTATTTCGTCTGCGAACAAAGGCTGCATTTCAAACTCCGAGTTTATCAGCTCTGAAACCTGTTCTTTTGAAAGTACAGAAGCTACCTCAATAAGTTCAACGGCGGTCGCTCTAATTCTCTTTAAAAAATCTTTCATAAATCTAAATTATAAGAGCAAAAATTATCAGACGTGGTTTTTTTGCGGATATAAATTTTTCTACTAGACATATTTTTTTACTTCATAAAAATTTTAGCCCATAAATCTTAGAAAAACGCTCTCTAGTCGGAGAATATTCTATTTAAGCACAACCTCTTCTAAGACATAGCTGCTGTAGGTACCCCAAAATTTGAGGCAGTAAGTTTAATTAATAAATTTACTGAATATGACACGAAGAAAAATGATAGGCAAGGGTCAGTCTAAGATGAGTGTTCAAAAACAATGTAATGCATTGGCTGTTCATCGCTCAGGTTTATATTACAAGCCAAAAGGAATATCTGATTTAAATTTAGAACTAATGAAACTTATGGATGAGCGTTATATGCACCATCCTTTTAAAGGCGCTCATAGAACTTAATATAAATCATGAGTAAAACTTTCAATGGATGGAAAAGGAAGGGCTACAGATAATGCTTTTATGGAACGTTTATGGAGAAATGTCAAGTACGAGAAACTAAACTTAAACCCTCTTGAAAGTGGTATTGATCTTTATCTGAAAGTACAAGAGTATTTTAACTACTATAATCATCAGAGAAGGCATGAAGCAATTGATAATGAAAAACCAATTGATAAATACAGAAATGTTGCTTGAAAATTATCTTAACTTTGAAGAAAAGCTGCCCCGTAAATTGGGGTGCCTACAGTAACCCATTAAGCGTCAGACTCTACCCAAGCATTGGGGTGTTTTTGTTTGAATTTTTTCAATCTTTTTTTGTGCCCACGCCCAAGTGATTTAATCAAAGACCAGCACATAATAAAGAGCACTATTAGAAATAGGATTCCTGTTGAGGTAGATGCGGCTTGCATGGTTTTTAAACCACCTCCTACAAGAAGTGCAATGGCTACAGCACCTTCCATAAAGGCCCATAGAATACGTTGTCCCACAGGTGCGTTTAGTTTTCCGCCGGAAGTAATGCTGTCTATTACAAGAGAACCACTGTCCGATGAGGTTACAAAGAACACAGAGACCATAAAGATCCCTATAAAACTAGTGACAGCAGGTAATGGAAATTGTTTTAGAAATACAAATAATGAGGTAGAAGAGTCTGCCATAATTGGACCGGATAACAATCCAGGTTGATCAATTTCAAGAAGTAACGCGGAACCTCCAAAGGTAGACATCCATATAAAAGTAATGAGTGTAGGGACAAACAATACCCCTAACACAAATTCTCTGACCGTTCTTCCCCGAGATACTCTAGCAATGAACATCCCCACAAAAGGAGACCAGGCTATCCACCAGGCCCAATAAAATACGGTCCAATCTCCTTGCCATGTGTTGTCTGTGAAGGAAGAAGACCAGCTACCTAATTCTATAAAGCGTTGGAAATACATCCCGGTACTTTCTACAAAGATGTTTAATACCCCTACTGGATCTGTCAGTAAAAAAACAAATACTAAAAATATAACAGCCACAATTAGATTTAATCTACTGAGTAATTTCACCCCTTTTTTAAGGCCGGTGACTACTGATAGCGTAGCAATTAGGGTAATAACTACAATAATAATTATCTGAGAGCTAACGCCTGCGTCAAAGCCAAATAGGAAATTACCTCCCGTGGCTATTTGTCTTGCGCCAAACCCTAACGAAGTGGCCAACCCAAAAAGAGTGGCTACCACGGCAATAACGTCTATAACATCTCCCCTCCAGCCAAAAATCTTTCTTCCCAATACTGGGAAAAAGATAGAGCGAAGCGAGAAGGGTAAGTTTTTATTAAATGAAAAATAAGCCAAGGATAATCCAACCAGGCAGTAAATGGCCCAAGCGTGTAATCCCCAATGTAGGTAGGTAAAGTTAAGCGCTTGAATGGCTTGGTCTTTAACCTGAGGAGTGTCTAATGGAGGATTTATAAAATGCGTGATGGGTTCAGATACTGCAAAGTACAAAAGTCCAATACCCATTCCTGCAGAAAAGAGCATGGAAAACCAGGAAAACATACTGAATTCTGGAACTGCTCCTTTACCGCCTAATCGCTTTTTCCCAAATTTTCCAAAAGCCGCCCATAGGCAGACTACAATAAAGATGTTTACCCCTAGGATAAATAGCCACCCACCATAAGAAGTTACAGTATGGGTCACTTCTGTAAAGAAATTCTTCACAGGGTCTCCCCCAAGGATAGCCACTAAAACAAAACTTAAAATAAGTATTAATGAGGGATAAAAAACCCTTGGGTAAACATCAAAATATTTTTTCATATGCTACTGTAAAAACAGGTCTAGATGATAGACAAGCCTATTGTAAAATCCACATTTTACCATTGATCGTATTCCCTCCGGCATACCTAGAAGAAGCTTCTTGGTAATTAGCATTGTTTAAACTCTGCTCTTGGCCAGGATATAAAAAACGACTAGGCAATTCGTAATTGTTGAGGTTGGTGCCAATGGGTGCACTCACGAAGGACAATCCATCCCATCCGTTCACTTCATTATACCACCTTCTGAGCTCAAAGTAAGGTTCTAATCCCGAAAAATAAAGCGAAAGCCACTTTTGTTTCCAAATATCTTCTGTTTCAGCAAAGGCTACACCAGAATTGTCATAGTAATCATCAAAAGAATTCCATCCATAAGGAGCGTAATTAACTTGATAATAGTCATGAGAAGCCTGAATTCCTTTCTTGTATTCTGTGGCTACATCTCCAGAAACCCATCCTTTCGCAATTCCTTCTGCTACAAGAAAACATACCTCTGCATAAGTCATGATTAATCCTTCTGCATAGTTTATTTCCATTTGATCTGCAGTAATTTGCCCTGGATAATTAAAGTAAGCTAATCCAAGTCTAGACCCAGTCTGACCCCCTACACCGTTTTCTACTCCAGTAAATACAGGCGCGTCAAAATCTTCGTTGTCAGGTCTGGCATATCTAGAAAGTCTAGGGTCCTTTAAGTCTTCCATGACCGTAACTGCCGCCTTAGATATAGCAACTGCGTCAAAGTCTCCTTGCTTTAAAGGAATGGTTGGAAATTGGTTGGGGAAAGAATTTAAGAAAGTAACCGCTGCTTGATTGTCGTTACTGTTTATAATGTTTCCGCTATTGACAATACTGGCAAAAGCCACAGAAACGTCTTGTTTCCCGCTTTGGTACATGAGCAATCTCAATCGCAAACTATTGGCAAAACGTACCCATTTTTGAGTATCTCCTTCATATAATAAATCTCCAGAGACGCTTCCTCCGTTAGACAACATACCAACAGCTTTTTCTAGACTGCTTAATAAGTCTGCATAAATAGCTTCTTGACTGTCATAAGCTGGGGTAAAGTTAGCCTCTAAACCTTTCATGGCCTCTGAATAAGGGATATCGCCGTAGGCATTTGTAAGTACAGAATAAATCCATGACTTGTAAATAATTGCGGCGCCTTGGGTAGTTGTATCACCTGTTTCAATAGAAATATCAATCACTTGTTGTACGTCCGTTAAACTCTCATAAAACTCTTCCCAAACAGTTGGGAAAGCATTCCACCCATAAAAATCTACTTCTGCTCTAAGGGTTTTTGCAGAGAGCTGTGCTATATTATTTCCAAGCAAGAAAGATTCGTTTGCCTGAGTTTGTGCACTGCTTCTAATCGCAGAGGAGAACAACACGCCACTAGATACTGAAGTTGGCTCGTTTGGGTTGGTATTTAGGTCTTCAAAATCATTACAGCCTTGAAAAACAAGGGTGATTAATAATAGTGGTTTGTATATTTTTTTAACTAACATCTTCTTAAAATTTTAAATTTACATTAACACCAATACTTCTCTGGCTAGGAATTGAGGTACTCTCAAATCCGTTTACAAAGACACCGTTTCTGATCGAGAAAGTCTCTGGATCTATAGAAGGTACCTTTGAAAATAACAATAGGTTTCTTCCAATAAGGGAAATTCTAGCCTGTTTTAAACCAAGGCTTTTGAATACTTTTTCAGGTACGTCATAAGAAATACTCAGTTCACGTAATTTAAAGTAGGTAGCGTCATAAGTAGCCGCTTCTATATTATCTCTGTTGAATCCATTTCCGTAATAATTGTAGAAATATCCTGTGTAGCCTGCACCACCAGCCGGAACAGCTACAGTGTTAGGCACCAGGTTGCCACTGGCGTCATACATGACCCCAGGTCCAACAACACTTCCTTCTTGCTCTAAGGTATAGACAGGATTTCCTGTAGTGTCATAATCCACACTATAGGTAGTTCTTCCTTCTAAGGTGTTTAGGGCTAAGTTTGGATCGTCGTCATTCACAATAGTACCTGCAGTGGCATAAAGTGCATGAGATCTAGAATAAATTTTCCCTCCTACTTGACCGTCAAATAAGATCCCTAAATTGAAGTTTTTGTAAGAGAAATTATTGAATAATCCCAGTCTAAAGTCTGGTTGGAAAGAACCTGCAGACACTTTTTCTGTTGTATGTAAAGGCAGTCCGTTTTCATGAATGATCTGACCGTCAGGACCTCTTTGAAATCCAAGCCCGTATAATTGACCTAATAACTGTCCTTCCTCTGCTACATATTCTAAGTCAGAACCTCCCTCATCTCCAGGGAAAATATCTGCTATAATAGAATACCTTCCACCTTGGATCACTTCAGGTAATGTTTCTACAATAGCCCTGTTTCTACTAAAGTTAATTTGAGTACTCCAATTAAAGTCTTCACTTCTAATGGCCTCAATCCCCAAAGCAATTTCAATACCAGCGTTGCTAATTTCCCCACCATTTGTTAGGGTGTAGTCGTACCCACTTGTTTTAGCAACAGGCAGTTGAATGATTTGGTCATAACTATTCATTTTATAGACCGCCATATCTAAATTAATTACACCGTCGAACATTCTAAGGTCTAGCCCAATTTCTTTGGCTGTAGTAGATTCATTCTTTAAGTTAGGATCAGATATGGTACTGTTTGTCGTAAAGATAGGTTGGTTTCCAAAGGGCGCTTGTGGTGTATAGCTATTTCCAAAAGAATATGCCGGAGCGCCATTACCCACTTCTGCGTAAGAAGCCCTTAACTTTAAAAACTGAATGCTTTCTGGCATATTGAAAATATCAGAAACCAATACTGAGGTAGAGGCAGATGGGTAGCCATAGCTAAAAGAAGAATTGGCTTTTCCAGTCAAAGGATTTACTAAGGTACTTGCCCAATCATTTCTGTAGGTTAAGTCTAGGTACACTTTGTTGTCATAATCTAAGCTCAATAATCCAAATACAGAGTTTAATTTAGCATTTGTTTTTTGAGACTCAACAAGTACCCCAGATCTCGCATTAGATAGGGTGTACACAGATGGATCCGTACCAAAGTTTTGTAGCTCTGGGTTGTTGGCTACAGAAAAATTCGCTTGTTGCGACATGAGGTTTCCACCTACTTTTAAATCTACATCTATTAGATTAGATTCGTTTGGGGTAGGATTTAAAGACAACAACCATTCTGCGTTGCTCTCTCTAAAACTAATCTCATCTTCCCTGTAACTTCCATTGAGCACTCCTTTGGTAGAAGGAGCTCTTTTGTACTGTCTTTGTTCGTCTACATAATCTACTCCGTAACGAAAACGCATATTAGCGTAGTCGTTTATCTGGTAGTCAATATTGATATTAGAAATGTTTCTATTGCTCTGAAAAGCATTGGTGTTTTCGTAAGCAATAAACCAAGGGTTGTTTACCCAAAGGTTTTCTGCATAGCGCTGTTCAACACCCTCTAAGCCAGGTTGCCAGTAATCCCTTAGATCATTAATTTCTACCTGTCTAGGTAACCATAACCATCCGTACATTACAGAAGAAGATTCATCGTAACCAGAGTTTGGAATATTGTCTGAAGTAGACCTCACAAACATATTGTTAAAGCCAATATTTAATTTATTGTCAAACAAAGACCTGTTAATACTGGTTTGAAAAGTATTTCGCTCTAAACCTGTATTTGGAATGAGGCCGTCATTTCCTAAATGGGTATAAGAAAACCTACTGTTGGCATCTTCTGAACTGGTGTTTACAGCAACATTGGTAATATGGGTAAGTGCTGTTTCGTAAAAGTCTCTTATGTTGTTTGGTGAAGGGGTGAAGGGCACCGCTTCTCCGTCAGAATTAAACTGCTTAATGAGTTGCCCATTCATTCTAGGCCCCCAGTTTTCACCATAGGCGTCATAGTTTTCATTTGCGCCTATATAGGTAGATCCGTTGAGGTAGGAATATTTACCTCCTCCACCAGCACCGTATTCGTTCTGGTAGTTAGGTAACTTTAAAGGACTAGAAAATAATACAGAGCTATTGAGCTCCACACTGAAAGGGTCTCCGTTGTTCTTTCCAGTTTTAGTTTGGATAAGGATCACTCCGGAAGCTGCTCTAGATCCGTACAACGCAGAGGCTGCGGGTCCTTTTAGAATAGAAATGTTTTCAATGTCGTCTGAGTTTACTACTTGGGCAGCGTTACCAAAGTCAATACTTGTAGAGCCGTTTAAACCGTCGTCAAAAGTATAGAGGTCATTGGTAATAGGCATTCCGTTAACAATAAATAGCGGTTGGTTGTTCCCCATCAAAGAAGAAGCACCCCTAATCGTAATATTAGAAGAAGCAGATGGACCAGCTGATGATCCTGTAATGCTTACCCCAGCTACTTTTCCAGCCAATGCATTTACGACATTGGTAGCCTTTACTTGGCTTATCTCTCCTGCGGTGATGCCCTGAACGGCATACCCTAAAGCTTTCTCCTCTCTTTTAATACCCAAGGCGGTAATAACCACCTCATCTAGGGCATTGGAGGCCTCTAGGATAATCTGTAAAACATCTCCAGGAGAAGCTTTTACATAACTGGCTTTGAAACCTACGTAGGTTACTTTTAAAGAAACTGCTTGAGTAGTTTCTATTGAAAATTTACCATCAAAATCTGTAGTTGTTCCTTGGTTTGTACCTTGTACTAAAACCGTAGCACCTATCATTGGAATTCCGTCTTTGTCACTCACTACTCCGCTTATGATATCTTGCGAGTATCCGTAAATACACATAAAAACAGTTAGCATTAAAAGTAGTAGATGTTTGTTTTTGTTGTTCATGAAAATTAAATTTTGCACAAAAGTACTCATTTTAGTTTCCATAGAAAACATTTTGAGACTATATTATTTTCTGTAGAAACTATATAATCTTCTTAGCCCACGCCAAGACTGGCCTTAGAGGCTTTAATAAAATTTTAAGAAATACGAGTTAATTCGGTTTAATATTCGGAAATATCTACTGGACCAGTGATAATAGGTGCAGCATCTAAATCTTCAATATTGAGAAAGTTAATAATGGTCTCAAAAGAGCCCAAGATATTTTGATATTCGGAGTCAGAAGTTGCCTCTAGATTTTTGGAGATTCTTTCGTGCAAAGATTCATTGGTTGTTTTTACGAGGGCAGATCCTTTTGAAGTAAGTATTATAGGCGTACTTCTTTTGTCTTTTGGGTCTGGTAGTCTCGCAATATAGCCTTTAGATTCTAATCGAGAAACAATTCCCGTAACCGTACTGGCGTTCAAAGAAAGTACCTCTCTGAGGTTTCTCATGGTGCTTCGGTATTCTGGGCATTCGTTTAAATACTTAAGGGTCAGTAGTTGCGGAATACTAATGCCAAAATTCTTTTCTATGCGTTTAGATTCTAAATTTACTGCGCGTACAATTTTGCGTACACTAGACATGATTTCGGAGTATTTTTTAGAATTCAAACTGAAAATATTTTGATTAACTAAGTGCAAAGGTATAAAATAATACCTCCTTTTTTTTCATGAACGCATTAGTCTTAAATAAAAAACCTTATTCTATAATGATTTTAAATCCCCAAGGGGCTAACTCAATTGGGGCATTTTCAAGGAATAAGGTTTCCCCTTCCAGGTAATCTGTATAAAGTTTTCCGTAGCCCACTTGTACTTGTTGGGTCTCGTTGGAAAAATTGCCTATAAAACACATTTCCCTCCCTGCTTTTCCGCGTTTAAAAGCAAAAATATTCGAATTTTCCGTCTTTAATCTCTTGTAGGCAGCAGCAGATTTTCCGCCATCTAAGGCGGGGTGCGTTTTTTTAAGCGCACCGAGCTTCTTAAGAAGCTCAAAATAGGCGCCTTTGGTTTTGGGAAAAGAATCTTTTTCGAAAAATTTTAAACGGTGGTTTAAGTCGTATTCTTGTCCGCTATAAATTAAAGGCATACCTGGTAGGGTGTAGGTAAGGGCGGTGAAGATTTCTTTTCGCCCTGGCATGCGTTCTTCTAAAGTACCTGCCCATGAGTTTTCGTCATGGTTGGTAATAAAGTTCATATTAATGTCGTCTGTCGCTAAAACGGTATCCATTTTAGCCATATAATTGTCTAGGTCTGAGAGGTTTTTGTGGCCCTTAGAAATATCGTTTAACAAATGGTGAAATTCCCAGGCATAATGCATGTCAAAAGCTTTTTCCATGAGATTGGGTTGCTCTGCCTCTGCCAACATAAAGACCGGTTTTATCTCGTTTAATGAAGCGGTGGCTTTTTCAAAAAAATCTACAGGTACTTGGTGTGCTACATCCATTCTATAACCATCTATATCTGCAGTCTCTACCCAATATCTGAGGGCGTCTATCATGGCTGCTTTCATTGCTGAATTATTGTAGTTTAAATCTGCGGTGTCTGTCCAGCCCCAAGATTCTCCCGTTTCAGGGTTGGAAGGGTCAATGATTTCACCTGCTTCATTTTGGGTGAAATAATCTGGGTGCTCGAAAATCCATGGGTGGTCCCAGCCAGTATGATTGGGCACCCAATCTACAATCACATAAATGCCGTTTTTATGAGCTGTTGCTACCAGGTTTTTGAAATCTTCTAAGCTTCCAAATTCTGGATTAATGGCTTTGTAGTCGGACACAGAATAATAGCTTCCCAGATACTTTTCTCTTTCTACAGGATCCTCTATTTCTGAAGTGAATAGATCTCCTTTGGCCTTTCTTTTGACTTTGGAAATGGGGTTTATAGGCATGACCCATATAATTTTAACCCCTAATTCTTTTAAAAGGGGAATGTCTTTTGTAAATGCATTGAAAGTGCCCTCAGGGGAGTACTGTCTAATATTGGCTTCATAAATGACAGCATTTTCTGCCATTTCACCACTAATGGGCGCTATATTAGCCACTGCCTGTGGCGTTACAGTCTTTTCCTTGCAGGCATATAAAAACACGAAAGAAAAGAGTACAAAAGGAATTAATTTTTTCATCATGTAAGCTTTTGATTGTTTCAAATATAGGATTCTTATGGGAGTTCTACCCACTTTTCCTATCTTGCCTTAAACTAAATTTTAAATGAAATTTATAAATGATTTTTTAACCAGCGTTTTGCCTTACACGGAATGGGTCATGCTTTTTTTAGTTGTGGGTGGCGGTTTATTCTTAGCTATTTACTCCAAATTACTCCCTTTTAGATATTTCAAGCATGCGCTAGATATTACCCGAGGGAAGTACGACCATAAGGATGACCCGGGAGAGGTGTCTCACTTGCAGGCATTGTCGTCGGCCGTGGCGGCCACTGTAGGCATGGGAAATATTGCAGGTGTGGCTATTGCTATTTATTTAGGCGGTCCTGGGGTGGTCTTTTGGATTTGGATTACGGCATTGATCGGTATGGGGATTAAATTTTACTCCTGTAGCCTTGCGGTCATGTTTAGGGGAACAGATTCTTCAGGCGCTTTACAAGGTGGCCCCATGTATTATATGATCCAAGGAATGGGAAAATGGGCCAAGCCTATGGCTGTTTTCTTTTCTATTGCAGGTCTTTTTGGTGTGCTTCCTGCTTTTACTGCGAACCAGTTCACCCAAACATTAATAGATGTTGTGAGACCACAGCTTAATATTTATGAGATGTCTGTATTGAATTGGAAAATACTTATAGGCGTATTACTTACTATTGCCACTTCTTTTGTGGTTTTTGGAGGACTTAAGAAAATTGCCAAGGTGGCCACAGCCATTGTGCCATTTATGGTCATGGTTTATTTGGTGGCAGTGGTATTCATTATGTTTCAAAATATGGCAGAAATTTTCCCGGCCTTTAAACTCATTTTTTCAGAAGCTTTTAATATGGAAACAGCCGTGAAGGGTGGTTTTTGGGGCCTCGTGATCATAGGGATTAGAAGGGCTGTATTTTCTAACGAGGCAGGGGTAGGTACAGCGCCCATGTTTCATGGACAGTCTAAAACAAATGAACCCATTCAAGAGGGTTTGGTGGCCATGTTAGGTCCTTTCATAGACACTATTGTGGTGTGCACCCTTACGGCTCTTGTCATTATTGTCAGTGGTGCATACTTGTCAGAGGAGACCAATGGAATTTTAATGACCCTTTTGGCTTTTAAGACCTCTTTGTATGGTTATGGAGATGTATTGCTTATGTTGGTGGTCAGTGCTTTTGCCCTTTCAACCTTATTTACCTACTCTTATTACGGTACCAAGTGCCTTTCTTTTCTGACCAACGCTAAAATAGGGCCATACTATAACTACATTTACGTGCTTAGTATTACCTTTGCAGCGGTAGCGTCTTTAGATCTTGTGATTAACTTAATAGATCTCTCCTTTGCACTCATGTGTATTCCAAACATGATTGCTGTCCTTTATTTGGCACCTAAGGTAAATGCTGCTACAAAAAAATATTTAGCCAAGTACAACAATGAGTGAACATAAAGCAGGTTTTGTAAACATTATAGGGAATCCTAATGTAGGTAAGTCTACCCTGATGAATGCCTTTGTAGGGGAGAAGTTATCTATCATAACCTCAAAAGCTCAAACTACTAGACATAGAATCTTGGGGATTGTCAATGGAGAAGATTTTCAAATGATCCTTTCAGACACTCCTGGAATTATAAAGCCAGCCTATGAGTTACAAGCTTCTATGATGGACTTTGTAAAATCTGCCTTTGAAGATGCAGATATTTTAGTCTATATGGTAGAATTGGGGGAGAAGTCTCTTAAAGATGAAATGTTCTTTAAAAAGCTTCAAGGGTCTAAAACACCAGTTTTGTTGTTACTCAATAAGATGGATATTTCAGAGCAAACCATTCTTGAAGAGCAGGTAGCATATTGGCAAGAGCAATTGCCCAATGCTGAAATTCACCCTATTGCTGCTTTGCATAACTTTAATGTGAAGGAGGTTTTTTTAAGGCTGGTAGAATTATTACCAGAAGCGCCTGCATATTATCCAAAGGACCAACTGACTGATAAGCCTGAACGTTTCTTTGTGAATGAGACTATTAGGGAGAAAATATTGCAACACTACAAAAAAGAAATCCCATATGCCGTAGAGATAGAAACAGAAGAGTTTCTAGAAGACGAGGACATTATTAGAATGCGCGCTGTTATAATGGTGGAACGCGATTCTCAAAAGGGTATTATTATTGGCCATAAAGGCACTGCATTAAAACGCGTGGGAATGGAAGCTAGAAAAGACTTGGAGAAGTTTTTTGACAAGCAGGTGCACATTGAGCTATACGTTAAGGTGAACAAGAATTGGCGGAGTAATTCCCATCAATTACGCCGTTTTGGTTACCACCAAAAATAGGTGCTAAACCCTTCTTCTAGAAATTATTATCTCACACTCGCCTAATCGCAATGGGTATTCCTTAAAAATTAAGTAGTACTTTTGCAACAAATTTAAGAATATGAGTGCTATTGTAGCCATTGTTGGAAGACCAAATGTAGGAAAGTCTACTTTTTTTAATCGTTTAATTCAAAGGCGAGAAGCCATTGTAGACGCGGTTAGTGGGGTGACTAGAGACCGTCACTATGGTAAAAGTGATTGGAATGGAAGAGAGTTTTCTGTTATAGACACTGGTGGTTACGTGCTTGGAAGCGACGACGTTTTTGAAAAAGAAATTGACCAACAGGTTGAATTGGCCATTGACGAGGCAGACGCCATTATTTTCATGGTAGATGTAGAAACGGGGGTCACTGGGATGGACGAAGATGTGGCTAAATTACTCAGGCGTGTTAAAAAACCAGTATTATTAGCGGTGAATAAGGTAGACAACGCTAGAAGGATTGAAGAAGCTGTAGAGTTTTACAATCTCGGTTTGGGAGATTATTTTACTATCGCTAGTATTAGTGGGAGTGGAACAGGGGAATTGCTAGACGCTCTTGTGTTGGCTTTACCTGAAGAAGTAGAACAAAAAGAAGAAGAGATCCTTCCAAGGTTTGCCGTAGTAGGGCGTCCAAACGCTGGAAAATCTTCTTTTATCAATGCCCTTATTGGAGAAGACAGATATATTGTAACAGATATAGCTGGTACGACAAGAGATAGTATAGATACCCGTTACAACCGTTTTGGTTTTGAATTCAACCTGGTAGACACAGCGGGTATTAGAAGGAAAGCCAAAGTTAAAGAAGATCTTGAGTTTTATTCTGTCATGCGTTCGGTACGTGCTATTGAGCATTCAGATGTTTGTATTTTAATTTTAGATGCTACCCGTGGATTTGACGGACAGGTAGAAAATATTTTCTGGTTGGCCCAAAGAAACAATAAAGGGATTGTCATTTTAGTGAATAAGTGGGATTTGGTAGAGGACAAGGAAACCAATACCGTAAAGGCATATACTCAAAGAATACAAGAGGCCATTTCTCCTTTAGTAGATGTGCCCATTATCTTTATGTCTGTGCTCACCAAACAACGTATTTTTAAAGCCATTGAGACTGCTGTTGAGGTGTATGAAAATAGGTCTAGAAAAATTCCTACCAGGAAATTTAATGAGTTTATGTTGCCCCTAATTGAGCACTATCCACCACCAGCTTACAAGGGAAAGTATGTGAAGATTAAGTTTTGTACTCAGTTGCCTACTCCTTATCCTCAGTTTGCATTTTTCTGTAATTTACCCCAATACGTAAGAGAGCCTTACAAACGTTATTTGGAAAATAAAATTAGAGAGCACTACAACTTTTCAGGAGTGCCCATCTCTATTTTCATGAGAAAAAAATAAGTAGCACTCAGCCGTAAAATCTAGTGAATAATTCTTTTATGTATCGCTTAAACCCCGATTTCGTGCTTAGAAATGTGGTGGAGTATTATTAAACTTATGTTAATATAGGTTCCAAACCAGCATTTGGACTTATTTTTGCCGCGACCTAATGGTTTTCACAAAATCAATCGCATGCGCTTAAGATTTCTCGTTTTATCATTGCTTTTTTGTAGTTTATTTTCTGTTCAAGCCCAAGAGTTTACCATCAAAGGGAAACTGCTAGATGCGCAGCTTAAAAGTCCATTAGACGCCGCTACCGTTTATGTAGAAACCAAAGCAGATTCTACTTTGGTCGCTTACAGTATTACCGATACAGACGGTAGTTTTATTATAGAAGGTAAAACAACTGAAACCACTCTATTTTTATATGCCACTTTTAATGGGTACAAAACCCTTAAAAAAGAGGTTAAAATAGCCACAACTCTTGAAATGGGTAGTTTGTACCTAGAGGAACAAGTGGAACAATTAGGAGAAGTTTTGGTGTCTGCGGAGCGCGCTCCAATAGCAGTCAAAAAAGATACTCTGGAGTTCAATGCCAGTTCATTTAAAACAAGACCAGACGCCAATGTGGAAGATGTGCTTAGAAAGCTTCCTGGAGTGGCTATTGACGCTAACGGAACCATTACAGTCAACGGTCAAGAGGTAGACCAAGTACTAGTGAATGGACAGGTGTTTTTTAGTAAAGATCCCAAGGTAGCCACAAAGAGTCTGCCTAAAGATATTATTAGCAAGATCCAGATTACCAATACCAAAACAAAAACAGAAGAACGCACTGGAGACGACGCTCAAAGTGAAAATAAGACCATAAACCTCACTATTAAAGAAGACAAAAATAAGGGCTATCTGACCCGAATGGCTGGAGGGTATGGAACAGACGAGCGTTACCAATTAAATGGCTTACTCAATTATTTTAAAAACAAACAGCGCGTGAGCGTTTTAGCGAGTAGCAATAACATTAACAACGCAGGCTTTTCTTACGATGAGGTGTTTGACATGCTTGGAGGTGGTGGTTCGAGCAGAAGAAATTTTGGGGGTGGTTTTAGTGTTGGTGGAATTAATTTTGGTTTTGGTCAAGGGATTGCTACTTCTTCTACCGTAGGTGCTAGCTACGCCGATGCTAAAAAAGGCGCCTATGAAGTAGAAGGAAATCATTTCTTTTCTTATTCAGATTCCTATAACGACGAAGCTTCCTTTAGAGAAAATATACTTCCTGATAGTAGGTTTTTTACAGAGCGAACTTCCAGCTTTAAAGGAACCAACCAAAACAATAGGGGTTCTGCAGATCTAGAATTCAATTTGACCAAGGATTTAGTGATTAGTTTTGAACCCAACGTAAATGTGGGTTTCACCACAGCATCTAATGATCAAAATACACTTTCTAAAAATAGTGATGGCGTATTGATTAACACCAATAGAGTAAAAACCGCCAATAGAAGTGATTTGAGGAGCTTTTCTAATCAGTTCAGTCTTTTCCAAAAACTAGATACTATTGGTGGGTACGTTTCATTGGATTTTGATATTTCTCAAAACAAAAATGAAAGCCGCACCAATTTAAATTCCCTCAGGGAGATCTATAATGAAGACCAGGTGACCCAAACACTCTTGGATCAAGAGAATAATTCAGAGAATATCACCAACGCTTATAATGTTGCGTTAGAATACAGAAAAGCGCTCACCAAAGATTTATTTGTTCAAGCAGGAATGACTTACGATGTGAACACTAGAGAGAATAAGCTGTCTGTCTTTGATTTGGACCAAGCATCTGGTCTTTACGACGACTTTAATACCGTCCAGAGTTCCGATTTTAGATTTAAAACAGTTCAGAAAACCCCTTCTATTGGCCTTAGAAACAATAGTGATAAGTGGCGATTAAGATTGAATGCCAGTTATACAGACGCCACACTGAGTAATGAAGATTTTCTTCAAAACTCAGATTTCTCAAAAAATTACAAAAAATTACTTTTCAACATTTACAGTCGTTATAGTTTGGGTAAAAACAAGAGTCTTAGTTTAAGGTATTCCAACAACTTAGACCTGCCTAATATAACTCAATTGCAGCCAGTCCCTAATTTGAACAACCCTTTGAATATTGTGGTAGGTAATCCAGATCTAGATCCAGCCCTAAACCACAGAATAGGATTTAACTACAACAACTACAATTGGAGAGAGCGCTCTGGTGTTTTTATTTACGCAGGTGTTACTGTTACAGATAATAGGGTAAGTGCGGTAACCACAACAGATGAAAACTTTTTAAGGAATACTACTTTTACCAATGTCAACGGCAATTACAACGGTTATTTTGGGGTGGGTTATTCTAAGCAGATTAAAAAAGACAGTGTGTATTCCATGAACCTGAATATTAGGCCAAATGCTAACTTCTCTAAGAATGTAGGTTTTTCTAATGGTCAATTATTAAAAACAACTTCTTATAGCTTGAATCCATCGGTGTCTACCTCAATAAATTTTAATGAGAAGTTTCAAATTGAGCCAGGCTATTCTCTGGGTTATTCTAGAAGCACCTATAATTTGGAGAACCTTCCAGATATCTCAGTGTTAAACCACAACGCTACTTTTAAAACAACGACTTTTTGGCCAGAAAATATTATTTGGGGCAATGACCTTACCTACAGTTACAATCCAAATGTAGGTCCGGGATTTGACAAGAACGCTTATTTTTGGAATATGAGTATTGGGGTTCAGCTACTCAAAGACAAGGCTACTTTGAAAGTATTGGCATATGATATTTTAAATCAAAACATCAATACACGAAGAACTACTGCAGAAGACTTTATTGAAGATTTTCAGGGTACGGTATTACAGCAGTATTTTATGCTGAGTTTTAGCTATAAATTAGACAAATTTGGTGGTCAAAAACCAGGGGGTAGAAGCATGCGTTACGGAGGCTAAATATTTATAGCTGCGATTTTATTTTTAAGAGTTCTTCTTTTACGAGATACAGTCGTTTCACTAGGTCTAAATTATCTAGCGTTTTATTTTTAGAAACTTTTAAATGTGCCTTAGCTCCCTCAAGGGTGTAGCCTTTTTCTTTAACTAAATGATATATAAGCTGAAGATTTTTAATGTCTTCAGGGGTGAATTTTCTATTACCCTTAGCATTTTTCTTAGGCTTGAGAATGTCAAAAGTAGTTTCCCAAAAACGAATAAGAGAGGTGTTTACCTCAAACGCTTTGGCCACTTCACCAATGCTATAATATCTTTTGTCTGGAAGGGTTTGCATTAATCTAAAGATTGATTTTCTTGGTTGGCAAAACGCAGTAAGTTCTCAAATTCTGCAGGGCTTAAAGTTCCTGTATAGAAATTTATGGGGTTAATTTTTTTCTTGTCTTTCCACACCTCGTAATGAAGGTGAGGTGCCTGTGAACGTCCAGTACTCCCTACGAAACCAATAATGTCTCCTCTTTTAATTTTTTGACCCCTTCTCACATTATATTGACTCAAGTGCGCATAGATGGTTACATAGCCAAAACCATGGTCTATGCGAATGTGTTTCCCAAATCCGGTAGCCCTTTGGTCTGCTCTGAGAATTCGTCCATTACCGGTGGCGTAAACAGGTGTGCCTCTTGGAGCGGTGAAATCCATTCCCCAATGTTTTTTTCTCACCTTATTGAAAGGGTCTGAGCGCCATCCAAATCCAGAAGCCATTCTAGTCAGGTCTTGGTTCGATATTGGTTGTATGGAGGGAATAGCAGCGAGTAGTGCCTCTTTTTCAGAGGCAAGGCTGCTTATTTCATCTAGCGATTTAGATTGAACCACCAACTGTTTTTGAAGAATATCAAGTTTCTTAGCCGTATTGATAATTAGATTTGAATGTGCGTATCCCTCTAAAGCTTTGTACCTATTTAGCCCTCCGAATCCAGCTTTTCTTTGAGATTCAGGAATTGGATTTGCTTCAAAATAAACCCTGTAAATAGTATTGTCTCTATTTTCAACATTTGCCAATACAGCAGTAGCTTCATCCATTTTTTTATTGAGTTGCTCAAATTGAAAACTTAAATTTTTAAGCTCTCTAGACAGACTTAATTCCTTGGGAGTATTTACTATTGAAGTATTGAGTAGAAATAATAAACCCATCATACCAAATAAAAAAGAGGCTAAAAGGAATAAAACTGCCTTTTTAAAACGAGTGGTTTTCTTATCCGAAATTTCACGGTAAGAAAGTGTATCTGCGTCGTAATAGTATTTTACCTTAGACATCTCTGGAATTTATGCTATTTTTGTGCCGTTGTTAGCAGCATTAAAACAAATATAAACATTGTTTTTCTTTCGTTCATAGTTTTGAGAAAAGCTTAAGAAATATTCACAATTTAAACCAGTTGTTTTTTAGTGTTTAGCAGTAGTAAAATATTTAAATGCCCATGAAATCTCAAGATATTAGAGCCCAATTTTTAGCTTTTTTTAAAGATAAAAACCATCAAATAGTACCTTCTTCTCCAATGGTAATTAAGGATGACCCAACACTCATGTTCACCAATGCAGGAATGAATCCTTTTAAGCCATACTTTTTGGGAAATACTATTCCTAAAAATCAAAGGGTTGCAGATACCCAAAAATGTTTGCGGGTCAGTGGTAAGCACAATGACTTGGAAGAAGTGGGTAAGGATACATACCACCATACCATGTTTGAGATGCTTGGTAATTGGAGTTTTGGTGTGTCAAAAGACAATGTAGATGGTTATTTTAAAAAAGAAGCCATACAATGGGCCTGGTCTTTATTGGTAGACGTTTTTAAAATAGACCCCAGTAGTTTGTATGTGACTGTTTTTGAAGGCAGTAAAGATGCAGATCAATTAGAGATGGATGCAGAGGCATTGTCTTTATGGAAAGAGATTGTACCTGAATCACAAATTTTATTGGGCAATAAGAAAGATAATTTTTGGGAAATGGGCGACCAAGGTCCCTGTGGTCCTTGTTCAGAAATCCATGTAGATATTCGTACTCCAGAAGAGAAAGTAGCTGTTTCAGGAGCTAGTTTGGTCAATATGGACCACCCTCAAGTAGTGGAGATTTGGAATTTGGTTTTTATGCAATTCAATAGAAAAGCCAATGGTGTTTTGGAGCCACTTCCAGCAAAGCACGTAGACACAGGAATGGGGTTTGAAAGACTTTGTATGGTTTTACAAGGGGTTCAGTCCAATTACGACACAGATGTGTTTACCCCTATTATCAAAGAAATAGAGGTCATTAGTGGTAGGGCTTATGGCAAAGATACCCCAACAGATATTGCCATTAGGGTTATTGCAGATCACATTAGAGCAGTAGCTTTTTCTATTGCAGATGGTCAATTACCAAGTAATACAGGTGCAGGCTATGTCATCAGAAGAATACTTAGAAGGGCCATTCGTTATGGGTTTACTTTTTTAAACACCAAAGAGCCCTTTATGTTTAAATTGATCCAAGTACTCTCTAAAACCATGGGAGATGCATTTCCTGAATTAAAAGCCCAAAAGCAATTAATAGAAAATGTCATAAAAGAAGAAGAGCAATCATTCTTAAGAACATTAGAGCAAGGATTGCAGCTTCTAGACACACTTATTCTTACCGCAAAAGATAAGGTTCTAGCGGGGGAGAAAGCGTTTGAACTATATGACACTTATGGCTTTCCTATTGATTTAACCGCTCTAATACTTTCTGAAAGAGGCTATACGCTGGATCAATCAGGATTCGAAAAATCAATGCAGGCTCAAAAGCAGCGCTCAAGAGCGGCATCTGAAGTTTCAAAAGAAGATTGGGAAGTTTTGATGGAAGACGACACCCAAGAGTTTATTGGTTATGACCTTTTAGAGACGCAAGTTAAAATTGCTAAGTATAGAAAAGTCACTTCAAAAAAAGAAGGAGAAATGTACCAATTGGTATTTAACTTAACGCCTTTTTATCCAGAAGGCGGCGGGCAAGTTGGAGATAAAGGCTATTTAGAGGCTCCAAATGGAGATGTGACCTATATTGTAGATACTAAAAAAGAGAACAATGAAATTATTCATTTTTCAAATACCCTTCCAAAAGATCCAAGGGCTTCTTTTAAAGCATCTGTAGATAAGAAACAACGAGAAAGAACTTCTAAAAACCATACGGCCACACACTTATTGCATCAGGCATTAAGATCCATATTGGGTACTCATGTGGAGCAAAAAGGATCTGCGGTACACTCTAAGTACTTGCGTTTTGATTTTTCTCACTTTTCAAAAGTAACCACAGAGCAACTCAAAGAGGTAGAAGACTATGTAAACGCTAGAATAGACGGACACATTCCTTTAGAAGAGCACAGAAACCGACCTTTAGCTCAGGCACAAGCAGACGGCGCTATGGCCTTATTTGGAGAAAAGTACGGAGATACTGTGAGAAGTATCCGTTTTGGGCATTCAATTGAATTGTGTGGTGGGACTCATGTAAAGAATACAGGCGACATTTGGCAGTTTAAAATTACGGGGGAATCTGCTGTGGCTTCTGGAATCAGAAGGATTGAAGCCATTACTTCAGATGCCGTTAAAGATTATTATTTAAAAACAGATCAGACGCTACAACAGGTCTTAAGTCAATTGCAAATTAATTCTGACCCAGTAACCGCTATTCAAAAGCTTCAGGAGGAGTTTGGACAGTTAAAAGCTTCCCTAACAGTGCTTCAAAAAGAAAAAGCTGGAGATGTAGGAAAATCTTTGGCAGCATCCTTTGAAGAAATTAATGGGGTGCGTTTCTTAGCAGTAGAGGTCTCTTTGGACGCCGCAGCAATGAAAGACTTATGTTTTGAATTGGCTGCACAGAGTCCAAACACTTTTTTGCTTTTGGGGGCTAAATATGAGGAGAAAGCATTGTTAGCTTGCTATATCTCTAAAGAGCTCGTGGCTGAAAAGTCACTAAACGCTGGGCAAGTAGTGAAGTCATTAGGGAAGTATATACAAGGTGGCGGTGGAGGCCAAGCATTCTTTGCCACAGCAGGGGGTAAAAACCCTGGAGGTATTGCAGAGGCCATTGCTCATGCAAAAGATTTTATAACCGAATAGACCCCACCTAAATGGAGCTACAAACTAAGGTGCCTTTATCTGATTTGAATTTTCAAATAGATTACGACGCTCAAATATTGCTCTTGGGTTCTTGTTTCAGTGATCATATAGGTGCTCTGTTTGCAAAGCACCAATTCAAGACTTTAAGCAATCCCTTTGGTATTGTATTTCATCCTATTCCGCTCGCCTCCTTGGTACAAAGAATGGTGTTAAAGCACTATTTTACGGAAGAGGCGTTTTTTTTTCATCAAGAGCAATGGCATTCATACGAGCTTCACTCTTCTATGAGCCGTGCAATTCTTTCAGACGCCCTTAGAAATGCCAATGAAGTGATTGATCTAGGCCATGATTTTTTAAAGAAAGCCTCTCATGTCTTTGTTACTTTGGGAACTGCTTGGGGCTATATGTTGAATCATATTACGGTCACAAATTGTCACAAGCAACGCAGTGATTTATTTAAAAAAGAATTGGCCTCTATTTCTGCGATTGAAAATGCTCTAGCAAAAATTCAAGATGCCGTAGCACAAATAAATCCTGATCTAAAACTGATCTACACCGTTTCTCCTGTAAGACATTTAAAAGATGGATTTATAGAAAACACTATTGGTAAAGCACATTTATTGGCTGGCATTCATTCGCATAAGGAAAATACTAAGGATTTAAAAAAAGTCGCTTATTTTCCATCCTATGAAATTGTAATGGATGAATTGCGAGACTATCGTTTCTATAAAATGGACTTAATTCATCCCAATGAATTGGCCATAGCATATATATGGGAATCTTTGGTTGCAGCTACTTTTACACCCCCCACAAAAAAGGTTCTAAAAGAGGTGATTTCTATTCAAAATGGGTTGGATCACAGACCCTTGAATCCAACCGCTGAAGCACATAAAAAATTTTTGCACACACTGGGGGCTCGTATGGCAAAAATTAAGCAGCAATACCCTCATATGTTTTAAGAATTTAAGTGAGTTTTTACCAGTTAAAAAGCACTTAATCTTTAAAATTATACTGATGCTCGAAAAAAAAGCACTTATTCTTTTTCCAGTGATGGCGGGTAAGCTGCCATGATTTCATTGACGAATTTTTGAATGTTGGCTTGTTTTTTTAAAGGGTCGTCTTGAGGTTCTAAAAATCCTACGCCACTTCCTTGCCAAAGTAGTCTTTTGCTTTTAGCGTCTATTATATCTATAAACAAACGCCCTTTTGCTCTGGTGGTTACTTGGGTATTTTGCATGCCCATTCCTGGCCAAAACCATGGATTCCAGCCCCAGCCCCATCCTAATCCGGCATTGTTGTAAATGTCTATTTGGGCTTCTTCTTTGGTGAAAAAATTGAGGAGTATGTCTGGTTGCTCACTGGCAGAAAAACCTTTTTCTCTCAGGGTGGTTTCCAAAGATTTTAAAATTCTTCTCTTGTCTAAATCAGAAATTTTCACCTGATCTATTCCCGCCTTGTAAAAGGCGTAGGTCTTGTAGCGATCAAATGAAACATTGGGATCGTAATCTGTAATGACCTTTATGCTAGAGCAACTATGGAGAAACATCATAAAGGTGATTAGCGGTAATGCGAATAATAGTTTTTGTCTCATCATAAATCCAATTTTAAAAAGATTACTTATTTAATATATGACATAAAATCAAAAAGTATGCCATCCTTTCCCATTGTTCATCTGGTGAAATACGATTGAAGGTATTTGCGCAGCGCAACACGACTACTTTAGGTAAGCAGTGCTATTGCTTATTTGTTTTTGGATCATACCCATAAGGACAATGCCTACAACCACTCTCGCAGCAATGACCTCTCTTTAGGTGATATTGCGCAGTAAATACTCTATATCCGCTTGGGTCGTAGTAAAAATCACCTGCTTCTACAGGAATGTATTTTTTCATCATATGAGTGGCTATAGAGATTTAGAGGCAAAAGTTATTTTGTGAGCGTTAAAAATACGAATTTTACAATCAATTTTCGATCAGTCCATTGACAAACGAAACAGCTCAATATACCAAAATAGATTTGCCTTTGCTCAGCGAGAAAGGCATTCAGCTCGCTTTTAAGCGAGAGGAATTGTTATTTCCGGGTATTTCTGGCAATAAATACCGGAAGTTAAAATACAATATTCAAGCGGCTAAAGCGGCAAAGCAGCATACGCTGCTCACCTTCGGCGGTGCTTTTTCAAACCACATTGCCGCGGTAGCCTACGCAGGAGCAGTTCACGGTTTCAAAACCATTGGGGTAATTCGTGGAGAAGAATTGGCCAGTCTGCCCTTGAATCCGACCCTTGAGAGAGCAAAATCTCAGGGAATGTCTTTCCATTTTGTGACTAGGGAGTCGTATAGAGAAAAGCATCGACCACAATTTGTGGCCAAATTACAAGAGACTTTTGGACATTTTTATCTCATTCCAGAGGGGGGTACCAACGCATTAGCGGTCAAGGGATGTGCAGAAATACTCCATGAGTTGGACACTAAATTCTCGCATATTTCCGTAGCTGTGGGTACTGGAGGCACGCTATCTGGACTGGCAGAAGCTGCATTTGACCACCAAGAAATTCTCGGATTTCCAGCCTTAAAAGGCGCTTTTTTGCAAAAAGATATTTGTAATTTTACCCAGCAGAATAATTGGTCCCTTTTTGAATCGTATCATTTTGGGGGTTATGCAAAAGTTAGCCCTCCACTGATTCATTTTGCCAACCAATTTAGTATGGATACAGGCATAGTTTTGGATCCCATTTATACTGCTAAAATGGTTTTTGGCGTCATGGACCTCATTGCGAATGATTATTTTGAATCTGGAGCCCATATTCTAATGATTCATACAGGGGGGTTGCAAGCCATTGAAGGGATGAATGAAAAATTACAGAAGCAGGGTATAAAATGGTTGCTATGAGATTGAAATCTTTTTTATGGTTGGTTGGTTTTGCGTTATTGCTCAGTGGCTGTTTCGCAAAAAAGAAGCGCAGCTATGCTCAGGCAAAAAAGGCCTACGAAAAATCAAGCAGACAAGGGATTCAGCCCAACAAATCTTTGGGTGAAAACACAGACGGATTCACCACCTATACCTTTAATTCTGCAGAAGAGTACATTCGTACCTTCGCTCCCATTGCCTTAGAGGAAATGGAAGCTTATGGAATTCCGGCCAGTATTACTCTAGCCCAAGGACTTTTAGAAAGCGGTGCTGGCAGTAGTAATTTGGTCCGAAAGTCTAACAACCACTTTGGAATAAAATGTCATACCAAATGGCGGGGCCCTTCTACCACTCATGACGACGACAAAAAAGGGGAGTGCTTTAGGAAGTACCTACATCCCAGAGAGTCCTACAGAGACCACAGTTTGTTTTTAGCCAATGGTAGCAGATATGCGTTTTTATTTAACTATCGAATCACGGATTATAAAGCTTGGGCAAGGGGATTAAAAAAAGCAGGCTATGCGACTGATCCCAAGTATCCAGCAAAGCTTATTGCTCAGATAGAAAAGTATGGGTTAGACCAATACGACCACCCCAGAAAGGCCCAGAAAATTATTTCAAAATACAATCATGATCCTATAAAAAGGCAAACGACTGGCAGAACGCACCAGGTTCAAAAAGGAGACACTCTTTTTGGAATTTCCAAAAAATACGGTCTTTCTGTAGAAACACTCAAGAAGATCAATGGTCTTAGGAGCAATGACATTCAGGTGGGTACCTCACTTAAAATAAGTATTGAATAGATGAATTATCAGAGAAGTAGCGCCCTTTTTAAAGCGGCACAGAAAGTAATCCCAGGCGGTGTAAACTCTCCAGTAAGAGCTTTTAAAGCAGTTGGAGGAACCCCAATTTTTGTGGAACGTGCTAAAGGAGCGTACCTATACGACGTAGATGGGAATAGATATGTAGATTTTATTGCCTCATGGGGCCCACTTATTTTAGGGCACGCTTATGAGCCTGTTTTAAAAGCCGTAACAGAAAAAGCAGCTTTGGGCACTTCTTTTGGAATACCCACCGCTATTGAAACGGAATTGGCCTCACTTGCAGTGAGTATGGTCCCTGGTATAGATAAAATTAGATTTGTCAATTCAGGCACAGAAGCCTGTATGAGCGCCATTCGCTTGGCCAGGGGGTTTACGAAAAAAGATAAGATTATTAAATTTAAGGGTTGTTACCACGGACATTCAGACGCTTTCTTAATACAGGCGGGGAGTGGCGCAGTAACTTTTGGCGCTCCTAGTAGTCCTGGCGTGACAAAAGGAACGGCAAAAGACACTCTTTTGGCAGATTATAACGATTTGGAAGGGGTACAACAATTGGTACAAGAACACAAGGACGAGATTGCCGCAATTATCATTGAGCCAGTAGCGGGTAATATGGGCTGTATTCCTCCAGAAGCTGCTTTTATTCAAGGCCTTAAAAGACTTTGTACCCACGAGGGTATATTGCTTGTTTTTGACGAGGTCATGACTGGTTTTAGACTTGCAGCAGGTGGGGCCCAAGAGGTTTTGGATGTTCCAGCAGATATTGTTTGTTTTGGTAAAGTAATTGGTGGGGGTTTACCTGTAGGTGCTTTTGCAGCTAGGGCAGAAATAATGAATTATTTGGCGCCAGATGGACCGGTGTATCAGGCAGGAACACTGTCTGGTAATCCGCTTGCTATGAGTGCAGGTTTGGCCATGTTACAAGCACTATCAAAGGACAAAGCGGTATTTAAGCGTTTGGCAGAAAAAACAGCCTATTTGCATAAGGGAATAGAAAGCGTGCTACTCAAGCACGGTATTTCACATACGATCAATAGGCTGGGTTCCATGATTTCTGTCCATTTTTGTCAGGCCGCTGTAACAGATTTTTCTTCTGCAGCTGCGGGCGACAATGAAATATTTAAAAAATACTTTCACGGTATGTTGGCACAAGGGGTTTATTTGCCTCCGTCTGCCTATGAGAGTTATTTTTTAAACGACGCCTTGAGTTATGAAGATTTGGATTTCACCATTGCTGCATTGGAACGCATAGCGCCTTCACTGATCTCTTAACCACATAAAAAAGGGAGGCTGAAAGCCTCCCTTTTTAAAGAATTGGTTTGGTTGGATTATTTAGGATCCAAGATGTCATTAATTCTAGCAATGGCATCTTGTATATGGTATCTAGACATGGTATTGGCCGCATTGGCTAATCCATTTCTCAATTGTGCTCTAAGGGTCACTAATTCACCCCTTACTACAGAGCGAATGTCTGATTGAGACGTGTTCACTGCAGTAGATTTCTGATACCCTCCGTAGCTCGGTAATTTTCTTTGACTGTCTGCAGTCATTAAATAAGCCAAGCGGTCAATGTGTCCTTTTTGTAGGTTTCTTCTATAAGTATCTATAGCGCGACCGTTGTAAATTTCAGACCAGATCCCTCTTCTGAGTTCAGACATCATTTGGGTTAAAGTATAGGCCTTAGACCCCATGGCTGTTTCATGTTCAATAAGCCTTGCCATCTTACCAAGGCTAAGTATGTTGTTTAACGTTCTTACCTGAACGCCACGAACACGGTCTACCGTTCCTGAGTACTCAATTTTATTAAAGATGTTTTGGTCTAACATCCACTCAGGTGTTTGAAACAATTCACGCTGTAAAAATTTCATAGCGTCCCGCTGATGTGCCTTAGCTACTGGTGTATAAACAGCTCCTTCTTGCTCATAGGTTTTGTGGTTTTCATACACCCCGCCAATGTTGTTAGACACATGACCCATATAGCGGTTAAATTGAGACAATACTTGCCCGTAAAGGGTTTCTAAATCATCATAATTTTTCCCGTCTTCTGCCGTCCATTCGATCAGTTTAGGGACAATTCTTTGTAGGTTTTTAATTCCGTACATACTGGCTTTCATAGCATTGTCTCCCAAATCTTCTGTTTGAGAACTCGGATCTACCACGTCCCCTCCTTGTTGGTGTCCAAAGCGGTATAATGGGTCTCCATCATGGGCCATGATCCAGCTGTCTAGTATTGGTTTTTCTTCTTCTGCCGTTTTATCTAAGATAGGTCTGTATCCCCATTCAATAGCGTATTTGTCATAAACACCAATGTTTGGCATAAGGGCTACCCCTTTGTCTTCTGGCTGAGCCACATAGTTAAAACGGGCATAGTCCATAATGGAAGGTGCTGTACCGTATTTACTGGTAAAACTTGCAGATCTTAAAGAATCTACAGGATAGGCAGCAGAACTTCCCATATTGTGAGGAAGTCCTAAAGTATGGCCTACTTCATGGGAAGAAACAAATTGTATTAAACGACCCATTACTTCATCTTTGAAAGCTACACCTTGTGCTTCTGGGTTTATGGCTGCAGTTTGAACAAAATACCAGTTGCGCAATAAACTCATTACATTGTGGTACCAGTTAATGTCAGATTCTAAAATCTCGCCACTTCTTGGATCACTTACATGAGGTCCGTTTGCATTGGGTATTGGTGAAGCTAAATAACGCACTACGGAATAACGCACATCTTCAGGAGACCATTCTGGATCTTCCTCTGGAGTTGGAGGATCCATAGCTATTATAGCATTTTTAAATCCTGCGGCTTCAAAAGCCACTTGCCAGTCCTCAATTCCTTGCTTAATAAAAGGAACCCATTTTTTTGGTGTTGCCCTGTCTACGTAATATATGATTGGTTTTTTTGGTTCTACCAATTCCCCTCGGTTGAATTTCTCTATGTCTTCTTCTTTAACTTCGAGTCTCCATCTGTCTAGAAACTTCAATGTTTTACTCTCTTGAGCATCTAATCCATAATCTACCTGATCTCTCTCGAACCAACCAACGCGCTTATCAAAATAGCGTCTTTTCATAGGTTTAGCAGGAAGTAATATCATGGAATTATTAATCTCTACAGAAATAGACCCCAAGCTTGAATTGGAGGGAGGATTACCCGCAAAATAAGTTTTTACGTGTCTTGCCTCAATATTCATAGGGTAACTTTTAATACCTTCTATAAAGCTTCTTTCAGAATCTAATCTTGAAGCTTTGTATGTTTTTTTGTAACGTTCAGGCATACCCAATGCACTTACATCTTTACTAAAAAGAGGAGTTACCTCTATAACAGTACTTGTAGCAATAGAATCTTTTCGGTTAGATTTTACATCAAAAGAATACAATACCGGTTCAAAATTAGAATTCACAACTGCTTCTTTCACAGGGAGAGAATCTGCGGCAACCACCTCGTGACTAACGACTCTTAGGTGCACTTTATCTCCCTTTTTTTCCCATCTCATGACCTGGGTGTTTATTTTTCCACCACCAAATCCAATCCCTGATGCAGTTTTTGAAATTCTACTAACCATGAGCATTTCTCTCCCTAAAAGGCTGTCTGGTATCTCATAGAAAAATTTTTCTTTAATTTGGTGCACGTCAAAAAGGCCTTTGTCTGTTTTTGCCTCTTTTGTAATAACCTTAGCGTAGGGCTTTGGTGCGTCTTTATCTATTTTTGGTTTTGCCTCTGTGGGCGCTTTTGCCTTGACTTTTTTCTTGAAAAGCTGGGCTTCACTGGTGCTGACACTTCCAATCACTAAGAGTGAAAACAACAGGTACTGAAGGTTTTTTTTAATCATTAGGTATATTTTTAGATTTTTTAGCTTCTCAAATAACCGAAAAATTGTCCTAAAGAAATGTTAACAAAATCATAAGATGGTGCTTTTATAGAATATCCTTCATTAACGCTAAAAGAGTAATGGGATTATGTATTCAAATAGCCCAATGAGGATTACCACAGCTATTAGGTTGAGTAAAATACCTGCTTTGACCATATCCTTTACTTCAATAAAACCACTGGCAAAAACAATAGCATTTGGTGGGGTCGCCATAGGAAGCATAAAAGCACAGCTACTGGCCATAGTAACGGGAATAAGTAAGTAAACCATAGGAATTCCTAAGCCAATAGCTATTCCAGCTACTACAGGGGCCAATACGGCCACTAAGGCTACATTACTCATGAGTTCTGTCATAAATAACATTAACAAAATAAGTAAACTGGCGGTAGCTGTAACACTAAAATTACCTGCTGCAATACTTTGAGAAACCTGATCTACAATTCCAGAAACAGACATCCCTTTGGCCAAAGCCAATCCGCCACCAAACAAAATTAAGATCCCCCATGCCAGTTTTTCAGTGTCTTTCCAATCCAAAATAAAGACTCCTTTTTTAAGGTTAAAAGGGACTGCAAATAAACTTATTGCAGCAAACATGCTGATCATGGTGTCTGACAATCCTAAGTTTGGAAAAATACTATTGATTAATGTTCTAAAGATCCAAAGGGATACGGTCACTGCAAAAATGCCTAAGACCATTTTTTCCTTGGAGCGGGTGGTTCCTAATTTTCTTAATTCTACTTGGATCACTTCTTTTGATGCGGAAAAATTCAATCCCTTACTTGGAAAAATGAGGTGAACTAGCGTAACATAACACAGACCAATCATAATGATTGAAAAGGGTAAGGCAAATACCATCCATTTTAAAAATGAGATTTCTATTTGGTATTCATTTTCGAGAAGTCCAATTAAGATAGAGTTTGGTGGGGTGCCTATCACAGTGGCAATACCCCCCGCATTGGCTGAAAAAGCAATACCCAAAAGGACACTTACTGCAAAATTTCGGTCTTTTTTAGTGAACCCATCTATGTCGTGAATTAACAATTTAATTACAGACATGGCTATAGGAAGCATGACTACTGTAGTGGCGGTATTACTAATCCACATACTCAAAGAGGCTGTGGCTATCATAAAACCAAGGACCACTTTGTTTGGTGTAGTACCCGTAATACGAATAATGTTGAGTGCAATTCTTCTGTGGAGATTGACCTTTTCTAAGGCAAGCGCCATTACAAAACCACCAAAAAATAAAAAAATAATGGGGCTTCCGTAATTATTTCCTACTTCTGCAATAGGCATAATGTCTAATAAGGGGAACAAAAGCAAAGGTAGCAGGGCGGTTACAGAAATGGATACAGCTTCAGTAAGCCACCAGGTGATCATCCAAAGTGCTACGGCAATTACGGCATCTCCTTCGTTACTTAAAAACGGCTCAGGCCATAATATTATCAATAGGAAAAATACAGGTCCTAAAAACAAGCCCACTATTTTACTCTTACGCATCTTTAAAAAATTTAGCCTAAGCTAGTTTTTTTATCTGTGATATAAAAGGCGCTTTCGTTAAAACGATGGTGAAAGTCCTAAGTTTAAAAATTCTAATGTTTCGTATAACGAATCTATGAATCTTTGAGGGTACAAGTAAGTACATCGGCCTCTTTGGCCACTACAACCAACTGAAGTTTTGTAAGACCTTTAATGGCTTTGTCCCATGCTTTATTGCTCAAACCACTGGCATCTTTTAAGTCTATTAAAGGCATAGGGTTGGTTTTTTTCAATAGCTCCAACACTATTTTTTCATTGTCAGAAAGTTCAACCGATTTCTTTTCTGGACGCATTTGAGGGAAAAACAACACTTCTTGTATGGAAGCGTTATTGGTCATAAGCATGACCAATCTATCTATACCAATTCCAATTCCAGAGGTAGGAGGCATTCCGTATTCTAATGCTCTAAGGAAGTCTTGGTCAATAAACATGGCTTCGTCGTCTCCTTTTTCAGAAAGGGCTAATTGATCTTCAAAACGGGCTCTCTGGTCTATAGGATCATTGAGCTCTGAGTATGCGTTGGCCAATTCTTTTCCATTGACCATTAACTCAAATCGCTCTGTAAGGGCTGGGTTGGATCTGTGCTCTTTGGTGAGTGGACTCATTTCCTTAGGATAATCCGTAATAAAGGTAGGTTGCACATAATGGTGTTCGCAACGTTCTCCGAATATTTCATCAATGAGTTTTCCAATACCCATGCTTTCTGTAACTTCAATATCTAGGGATTTTGCTACCCCCGCTAACTCGTCTCTACTCAATCCAGCTACATCATAACCAGTATGAATTTTTATGGCTTCAAGGATGGGAACTCTTGGGTAAGGTGCTTTGAATTCAATAGTATTCTTGCCCACTGTTATTTTTGAACTTCCATTAGATTCCAATGCTATGGTTTCTAATAATTTCTCTGTAGTGTCCATCATCCAATGGTAATCCTTATAAGCTACATAGAGTTCCATCACAGTGAATTCTGGATTGTGGGTACGGTCCATTCCCTCGTTCCTAAAATCTTTTGAGAATTCATACACCCCGTCAAAGCCACCTACAATGAGCCTTTTGAGGTATAATTCGTTGGCTATCCTGAGATACAAGGGCATGTTAAGCGCATTGTGATGGGTAATAAAAGGCCTTGCAGACGCTCCCCCTGGAATAGGCTGTAAAATGGGGGTTTCTACTTCTAAATAGCCTTTGTTATTAAAGAATTTTCTAATGCTATTGGTGATCTTTGTTCTCTTTATAAAGGTGTCTTTGACCTGCGGATTTACGATTAAATCTACATAGCGCTGTCTGTATCTCAATTCAGGGTCGTTGAATTCATCATGCACTTTACCCTCTGCGTCTACTTTTGGCAGCGGTAATGGTCTTAAAGCTTTGCTCAATAAGGTGAATTTTTTTACCATCACCGTTTTTTCTCCTACTTGGGTGGTAAAGAGAGTTCCTTCTATGCCTAGAATATCGCCAAGGTCAATAAGCTTCTTAAATACTTCATTGTACTGTTGGCTTTCTGGAGTGCTGTCTATTTCATCTCTGTTAAAGTATACTTGAATGCGTCCTTCGCTGTCTTGAATTTCAGCAAAAGAGGCTTTTCCCTGCACCTTTTTTCGCATGAGCCTTCCAGAGACAATAACTTGTTTTCCTTCCGCATAGTTCTGTTCAATCTCTGTAGACATGGTGTTTACAGGAAATAAAGCAGCCGGATAGGGATTGATTCCTAAGGCTCTTAATTTGTGTAACTTTTCTCTTCTTACAATTTCTTGTTCTGTCAGTTGCATAGGTGCGAATTATAAGGGGCAAATATAAGTACTTCGTACTAATTTATAGTTATGCATGTAACAATTGAGCTACTTTTACGTCATTTAAAAGACTATTTATAAATAATTGGAATACTGATGAGTTTTTGGCGCGTATTATTGGCTATTATTTTTCCACCGCTTTCTGTAATCGGAAGAGGTTGTGGTTCTATTTTAATCGTTTTTTTACTGACTCTTTGTGGTTGGGTTCCAGGGGTCATTGCCGCTTTGGTTATTTTGAATAATCCCAATGACTAAAACTGCTATTGAAATAGTATCTTTGCCTCATGAATAAGGATCTTTTTTTAGAGGATTTAGGTCTCAAAGACTACAAAGAGACTTGGGATTACCAAGAGGCTTTGTTTTCGAAGACTGTGGCTTTAAAAGTTCAAAATAAGAGAGAGAATACTTCTTTACCTACCCCAAATCATTTCCTTTTTGTAGAGCATCCTCATGTTTTTACTTTGGGTAAGAGTGGTAATTTGGATCATTTATTGGTTTCTGAAGAGGCCCTCAAAGAAAAAGAAGCCAGCTTTTATAAAATCAATAGGGGGGGAGATATTACCTATCACGGTCCTGGGCAAATAGTAGGCTATCCTATTTTAGATTTAGAGAACTTCTTTACAGACATTCATAAATACCTCCGTTTATTAGAAGAAACGGTAATACTTACTTTGGCTGAATACAGTATAAATGCTACAAGGTCACCTGGAGAGACAGGTGTTTGGCTGGACGTAGGCACCCCATTTGCACGCAAAATTTGTGCCATGGGTGTAAGAGCTAGCAGATGGGTTACTATGCATGGATTTGCACTCAATGTGAACTCAGATTTGGGCTATTTTGATCTTATGATTCCATGTGGAATTAAAGATAAGGCAGTGACCTCTATGACTGCAGAGCTCAATGGCATACCTCAGGATATGGTTGAGGTAAAAGCCAAACTTTTAAAGCATTTCCTAGTGCTTTTTGAGGCTCAATTAAAGACTTGACTTTTGAATGTATCTTAAGTTTTATTTAAACAAGAGGGATATAGCATTACTTATATGACTTATTAGCCTTTTTAATTTGCGTTCTTTGATTCTTTAAGCCGGTACACCACAAGGCTATTTTCTTTATCCTTGGTGACAAAGTTCAACGCACCATTCTCTGAAGATTCCACTAGGTCAATTTCACCACTTCCATACACAGGAAAACCTTCAAGCATTGTTAATTCACTGTCAAACACATACACCTTTTTATTTTGAGTATCAGTTATACTTATATAAATTTTCTGGTTTATTTTGATGGTAGTAGGAGGGGTATATATGCCGTATTCGAGCACTGCTTTTTTACCTTTTGAATACAATATATTGTCTTCTAATACAACTAACTGGTTGAATTTCATGGCTGTTCTGTGCGCGGCATTTACTTTTAAAGGTCTTATGCTTTCTTTGCCTTTAGTATTTATCTGAATGAGATTGCCCTGGAGATCTGTAAAAGAGAACTGTTTATCTAAAATGGCAATTTCATTATCAGAAAAGGAATAATTCTTGGCTGTTTTCACCCTTGTCTTACCTAGCCTGTTTAAAATATCTAAACTCCCGTCTATTCCTTTGAAGACCAAGTAGTCATCTCCAGATATTTTAAAATGTTTTGGAGCCTCTAAAAGAGAAGATTTTGTTTTATTGTATTTAAATCCACGTACGCTTTTCGCATTTCTGTCGTACATGTAAATATCTTTTCCTTGTCCAAAAACAAAACGATACTCTTTGTTGTTGTCGTAATCAAACACGGCCAAAGGACTTAAATTTCCGTCTTTAAAAGTTTTGTTGAACAGCGGTACTTCCTTTCCGTTTCTATCTAAAATGAGCCATTGATTTGTGGTAGTGAAAGCTAATTGTAAGCGACCGTTTTTATATAGGTCTACCTGAGATACTTTTCCTTGAATAGGACCTTGAAGTTGTTTCTTCCAAAGTAATTTGCCATTGTTGTCAAAAAGATACAATTGGTTTTTATGGTCTTGAACTAGTATTTCTTGCTTTTTATTTATGTGATTTTTTACCCACTGAGGCCCATATGATATTGGATTTTCTAATTGTAAACTCATTAGTGGAGAAACACCTCTCTGGTCTTTTTTAGGGGGTAAATCTAGAAACACCAAGTGTTGGTGAAAGAAATCTTGGTCGCCCACCCATTGAGAGGCAAAGACTTTGGTGTTTTTATCTTCCTTTTTGTTTGGCGCTAAAAAGTAATCATGCGCTTTTTCCGGACTAAAATGAGTTGTTTGCGACTGATAAAACAGCACTGTAGAGGCCTCTGCCAAAGACGCTTTAGCGCTGGTATATGCAGGACTATTTTCAAGGGTTGTTCCAGTACTCAAATTTCCTATCACGGTCTTTATGTCTGAAATATTACTGCTAAATAATAGACTTTGTTCTAAGGGAACTGCATAGGTGGCACCTAATTTAATCCATAGCGTATTGAAGGAAGTTTCAATTAATGATGGATTGTTTAAGCGGTATATGGGGTAGTCTCTGTATTCAAAATCTGGGCTTTTGTTTGCTGATAGTTTTGAGAGATAAGCTGGTTCAAGGCTGGTAAAATGAATGAGAACTAGAGTATTCTCTTTTAACTTAAAAGTAGCTATTTCCTCTACCTTATTAAATAGGGTATCTAAAGCGACCTCCCTGTTTTTGATTTTGTTTTGAACATTATTGAAATGTTCCATGTCTTGAACGGCATACATTTTTATGCCGGAAGCCACTTCGGGAATATAATTAGGAGATTTTAGCACTACTGGTTTACTTTCTTTAAAAAGATTTAGAAAATAAGGAATACTGTCATTTCTTGAATTAAAACCATGAAATTCCATTTTTTTATTGGCCAAGCCAATACTCAAAGCGCCCCAGTCGCCAAAACTATTTGTGAAGGAGGGGAAAAAGCTATTTTTCAATAAAAAACTCTCAGAATCTAATCTAAAGTAAAGGCTGTTTTCTTCGGTTACCTTAAAGAGTTTGCCCAATGATTCAGAAGCTATTGGGTTATTGTAATTCCTTATAGTATTCTCTATGAGTAGCTGAGAAGAGCTAATGAATAGATTTTCTTTTATAATCACACTGTAGAGCACCTGATTTTTATCTTTAGAGAGATAAACCCTTTTTTCGATTGAAAATTCCTGGTAGCTTTTGCTTGAAATTTGATCAGAAGGAGCTATTGTGCTTTGCGCCGGTTCTGTGATAATGATAAAATCTACTTCATCTTTTCCAATCTGCCTTATGCTCATGAGCGCCTGAGTGTTTACATCAATTTTTTGGAGCAACTCAAAGCGCTGTTTAGAATTTTTGAAGTTCCCTTGATTAATAAAATTTAAAAACTGACTGTTGTTACTGAGGTTTGCTTTTAGCTGATTTAAATGATCTGTTCTAATGACAAAATCATCTTGTTTGGATAAATAATTTAAAAGGGATTGTTCCTGGTTTGCAGTTTTGGGACTGCAGTGCACCAAGAGCAATGCGGTTAAAATAACAAGGTAAGATTTCATGGGATGGTATTCTATTATAATTTTTCAAAGGTACTATTTATGACTTAAAATAATATAGGCTCCTCTTTTGCATAATCAAATATCCTTAACCCCTTTAAATGTCTTTCTGTGATGCGGGGAAACACCCCATTTTAAAATGGCTGCTTTATGGAAGGTTGTCGGGTAGCCCATGTTTTTATTCCATTGGTATAATGGGAATTTTTTGTGCAGTGCTACCATGTATTCATCTCTGGCTGTTTTTGCTAGAACAGATGCTGCTGCTATGGCATAAAACTTCCCATCTCCTTTAACAATAGTTTCGTGGGGTATATTTGTGTATGGATTAAATTTGTTTCCGTCTACTATAATAAAATCAGGGGTGGTTTTTAGTTTAGCTATGCTCTTGTGCATGGCTAAAATAGATGCTTGTAGTATATTAATACGATCAATTTCATTTGGTGAAACGTGACTTATACCGAAGGATACAGCTTCTTGTTTAATGATAGGGGCCAAAATAGCCCTTTGTTTGGCAGATAATTTTTTTGAGTCATTTAACATGGGGTGTCTAAAAGATTTAGGAAGAATTACTGCGGCTGCAGTAACAGGTCCTGAGAGACAGCCCCTGCCTGCTTCATCTGTTCCACACACGATGAGATTTTTGTTATAAAAATGTAGCATTTAGACTTCTTTTTTTGTTTAGTGTTATGAATAGTTTAATTAATTTAACAATTACAAGGAGTATTTTTAGAATACACATGTATTTTGTTGAATAAAATACTTAAAAAGATAATCATTTTTAAATTTATCTTAAAAATGACGATTAAGTGTCTAAAATAACCGTTTAACCACATGTTAAATTTGCGTTAACAATAATTTTTACTCATTTTTGTTGACAATTAACTAAAAAAACAATCAATGAAATTAAATTTAACGCAGCTTTTAACATCTTTTATGATGTTATGCTTTGTTTTTTCTTTCGCTCAAGAAAAGACAGTTTCAGGAAAAGTGACGGATCAAAACGGCGCTCCTTTACCAGGAGTCTCTGTATTGGTGGTTGGTACTACAACAGGTACCCAGTCAGATTTTGACGGTTTGTATTCAATATCTGTTGCGCAAGGGGCTACTTTGCGTTTTAGCTATATTGGACAAAAAACCCAGGATGTAGTGGTAGGTTCTTCAAGCACTATAGATGTTCAATTAGCAGAAGATGCACAGGCATTGGAAGAAGTAATTGTAACAGGATTTGGAAATGTATCTAAAACTTCCTTCGCAGGTTCTGCAAAGGTGGTTGCGGGAGAAAATATTTCCAATAAGTCATTTACCAACGTATCTCAGGCTTTGGCAGGAGAAGCTGCAGGTGTAGCTGTATTTAATACTTCTGGACAACCAGGAAGTACTTCTACAGTTCGTATTCGTGGTTTTGGATCTGTAAACGGATCACAAGCACCATTGTACATTGTAGATGATGCACCATTCGGAGGCTCATTAAACGACATTAACCCAAATGACATTAAGTCTGTTACTGTATTAAAAGATGCTTCTGCAACTTCTTTATACGGTGCAAGAGGTGCCAACGGGGTTATTGTAATTACGACCAAAAGAGGTAGAGATGCAGGTAATGCTATTAATGTTTCTGTGAAATCTGGAACTAACTATCAGGGTATTGGAAGATACGAGACCATCCGATCTCCAGAAGAGTATATTGGGATTAACTGGCAAGCCACACGCCAAAGAGGTTTAATTGAAAATAATGGAGACAATGCTGCTGCAGTAGCTTTTGCCAATGCAAACCTTTTTGAAAACCCTCAAGAGACATTTTCTGGTTCTGATATTTCTTCAGTGTACAATATGTGGAATGTATCTGATTCAGGGCCTCAAGGTGTATCTGAATTAATCGATCCAGCAACTGGAACAGTTAGACCGGGTGTAACTAGAAGGTACAATCCTGAGAATTGGGAAGATTTTGCTTTTCAAAATTCTAATAGAACAGAGGCCAACTTAACGATCTCTAACTTTAGTGATAATTCTTCTTTGTATACCTCTGTAGGTTTTATTGACGACATTGGATACGCTTCAAACACAGATTACAAAAGGTTAAATGCTCGTGTAGCTGCCACCAATAGTTTTGGTGATTTTGTAGATATGAATACTTCATTGAACTACACTCAGAGTGAGACCAACAATAATGGTACTGGATCTTCCTCTTCATCACAATTCTGGTGGATAGACAACTTACCTTCTATTTACCCATTGTTCACAAGGGACGCTGCTGGTCAGAAAATAGAAGATCCAATCTATGGTGGTTTCTTATATGACTACGGTTTAGAAGACGGTCGTGGATTTGGTTTTGCTACTAATGGTGTGGCAGATTCTCAGATCAACATCAGTAACAGTAAAGCGAATTCTGTAAACTTCAATAACGATACTAAAATTACTTTAGCAGAAGGATTGACATTTGAGAACAACTTCGCATATCAGTACTTTATGAATGATGCTACTTCTTTAAACGAACCATTTTATTCTCCAGCGAAAGGAGATGGGGGTAGAATTAACAGAAGCCGTGGAGAAACTAAAAATTACACCATCAGAACTGGATTGAGGTACAATAAATCTTTCAAAGACATGAATTTATCTGCTTTTGTTTCTCATGTAGCCACTGCTTATGAGTACAACTATTTAGAAGCAGAGCGTTCTAAGTTAGTAACACCTTTTGGAACAGATATTGCCAATGGTGTAATTAACAACCCTTCTGACGGATTTACAGACAATGAAAGAACAGAATCTTATATTGCGAATGTAACTACAGATTTCAAAAATAAATACTTCCTAAACGCTACTTTTAACAGAGATGCCTCTTCTAGGTTTCTTAATAATAAGTGGGGAGACTTTTACTCTGTAGGGGCTGCATGGGTATTGACTCAAGAAGACTTTATGTCTGGTGTAGACTTTGTAGACTTTCTAAAAGTAAAAGCTTCTTATGGGGTGTTAGGTAACTCAGGAGGAGTTGGATTTTACCCAGGATACAACCTTTATTCTGTTAACAACTTAAATGATAATATTTCATTGGCATTTGCCACTAAAGGAAACCCAGACCTTACTTGGGAGAGTTCAAACCAATTTAACGTAGGGGTTGAATTTGAACTAGGTGGTTTTGTAGAAGGTTCTATTGAAGCCTACTCTAAAAACACCACAGACATGTTTTTTGACAGACGCGTAGGTCCTTCTGTAGGATATGCTTTAATAAAAGTGAATGACGGTGAGCTAGTAAACGCTGGTCTTGAATTTGACTTAGATTTTAGTGTGGTGAAGAATGAGAATTTCTCCTTTAACATTGCTATAAACGGAGAGAGTTTTAGAAATGAGTTATTGGCCATGCCAATTGATCCAGCTACAGGAGAACAACAAAAACTAGACCAAGACGGAAGTTTTGCTAGAACAGTGGGTCGTTCCTTATATGACTGGTATATGCCTGTATATGCAGGAGTGAATGCAGAAACTGGTGCAGCTCAGTGGGAGCGCAACTTTGACGACAAGAACAGCAATGGTACTTTTGACGACGGAGACGCAACCATCACTTCTTTAACCTCTTACTTAAACGACAATCCCTCTGCTAATGTAGCACAGGAATTAACTGAAGTTTATGCAGAAGCGACGGATAAATTCATCAATAAGACGGCTATTCCAGATGTTAGGGGAGCTATTAGATTAAACGCTCAGTTTGGCGACTTTTCTTTAAGCACTTTGTTTAACTATCAATTGGGTGGTTGGGCATATGACTCTGCTTACGCCAACCTAATGGACAATGATTTAAATGGAACAAACAACTTCCATGTAGATATTAGAGACCGTTGGCAAGCGCCTGGAGATGTGACTAACATCCCTAGACAAGATGTGCGTTTGCAAATTCAGCAAAATGCTACTTCTACTAGATTCTTAACAAAATCTGATTACGTAGCCTTAAACAATATTAGAATCGGTTACAATGTACCCAAGTCTTTTGCGTCTAAAATTGGTCTTAAAAAAGCAGATGTATTTGTTACTGGAGACAACTTATGGTTAATGTCTCAAAGACAAGGATTCAATCCTTCTACAGCCATTACTGGAGGTTCTAGTATTTACACTTACAACCCATTATCTACCATTGTATTAGGTGTTAACTTAAACTTATAATGATTATGAAAACATTCAAAAAATTAGCATTAGCAGGAGTCTTTGTTTCACTTATTGCATGTGAGAAAGATTTCTTAGAGACATTCCCAACGCAAGTGTTGTCTCAAGAGCAGGTGAATGAAGCGGCTCAGGTAAATCCTGATGTTTCTAAAGCGACGCTTTTAGGGATTTACGAGAACTTATACCGTAGGGGTAGTGGTGGAACAAATTCTCAAGAAGATTTTGGTATCACTACACAGTACATACAATTAGACATGTTGTCTGCAGATATGGCGCACTTAGGAAAGAGTTACAACCGTCAGACGGCCATTTCTGAACTGACGGCTACCCTAGATCCAGACAGTGATTACAACTACAGACCATGGAGGTTCTTATACAGAATCATTAACCTGTCAAATCTTGTCATTGACGGTGCTGGTGGTAATGACGTAGTGCCAGATACTGAATCTGCCAGACATACTTTAGGACAGGCTAAAGCCCTTAGAGGTTATGCTTATTTCTTCCTAGCTCATGTATTTGTAAACGACATTACAGACATGGGTAAAGCGGTATTGCCTATTTATAAAAGCGCAGAAGACTTAGATCAGCCTAAAAGCTCATTACAAGAAGTTTTTGACCTAGTAATTAGTGATTTAACAGCTGCAGAAACTTTGTTAGAGGGATTTGTCAGAACAGACAAAATTGAAATAAACCAAGATGTGGTGAGGGGATTATTGGCTAAAACTTACGGAGCATTGAACAACTGGCCTAAAACGGAGGAATACGCAGCTAAAGTAGTTACTTCAGGAACCTACCCAATCATGACTGCAGACGAAGTGGCTTTATTGCCAGGAGAGAGTGGTGCAGTTGGTGGTTTTAATGATATTAATTCAATCCCAGGGGTTATGTGGGGTATTGATATTACACCTGCAGGACAAGGATTAGCGTCTCTTTTCTCATGGTGGGGATTCATGGACTTCTATAGCTACTCTTACGCAGCGGTAGGAAATAGAAAAGGAATGGATTCTGATTTGTATGCGAATTTTAAAGCAGACGATATTAGAAAGAACCAGTTTAACTCTATTTTAATGCCAACTGGTAAGTTCTACTACAAAGGCGCTGAAGCTAATGGATTTAGACCTTTTTCTGGACCACAGTCTAACATTGACTCTGATTCTCACTATATGAGAGTTGCTGAAATGTATTTATTACATGCAGAGGCAGCTGCAGAAAATGGAAATGACGCAGCGGCTAGAACAAGCTTAAAAGCTTTATTAGACCTAAGAATTGGAGACAGCTCTTACGTAGACGCTTTATCTGGAAAAGCTTTAGCTGAAGAAGCTGCTTTACAGGCGCGTTTAGAGCTCTTTGCAGAAGGTCAGTCTTACTTTATTATGAAGAGAAGACGCGAGACTAGAACAAGAGGTGCTAACTGGTTGGACAACGCTGGAGAGTCTTTCTCTCACACAGACGAGCGTTTGACATACGAGATTCCACAAGAAGAGATCTTATTTAATCCAAACTTGAGCGAGCAGAACTAATAAAACTGCTTAATGATATAAAACGGCCCCCAATTAGGGGCCGTTTTTTTTTAGCTTTATTTTACCAATTCGGTTTTCGCAAAACCATTACCTTTGCCCCTTTAAGAAATACTTTTAATGAGAGGAGTTGCCTTTAGTGTACTATTTTTTTCGCTGGGATTGTTTGTAGGTCATGCGCAGTCACAGGAGCATCGGCCAGAGGCCAAGCGGGACACCATCCCTGTAAAGGTAACGGACACTATCCCTGTAAAAACCTCAGATACTTTACCAGCAAAAACTACAGACTCTTTGCCACTGCAAGTTCGAGACTCTTTACCGCATAAACCTTTAGACAGTACAAAGGTCTTAACCAAAGCAGACAGTCTTAAGCTACTGGTTAAAAAAATGGCGGGTAGAGAAGCCATTAAGATAGACACCATTAGAATTACCATTAAAGATTACCAGATTATCTCCCACAAGCGGGACACCACTTTTGTAGACACTACTTTAACCATTCAAAAAGACTACAAATACAATTACCTGAGAAGGGACGACTTTGAATACATGCCTATGGCCAATATGGGGCAACCCTACAACGCTTTAGGGGCGCAATTAAATACCAAGTCCTATATGCCTTCTATTGGAGCAAAAGCCAGGCACTTTGGATATCAGGAATTAGAAGACGTTTCCTATTACAATGTGCCCACACCGCTTACAGAGATGATGTTTAAGACCTCCTTGGAGCAAGGCCAGTTTTTAGATTTCTTACTGACGGCCAATACGTCTAGAAAATCTAATTTTTCCCTCTACAACCGAGGATTTAGGTCCAAGGGAAAGTATGCCTACGATGAAATGAGTGCTGGAAGTTTTATTGCGACCTATAACTATCAAACTAAGGACAACGCTTACACGGTCAGGGGGCATTACGCCGCTCAAAATATTGAAGGAGAAGAGCACGGTGGCCTGCCCTTTAAAGAAAGACAGTTTCAGTCTGCCAATCCTCGATTTTTTGATCGTTCTAGAATAGACCTGTACTTTACCAACGCCCTTTCTGTGGCCAGTGGGAAACGTGTGTTTCTGGATCAGACCTACAGGCTTACCCGAGCCAGATCCAAAGACTCTTTGGCCAAGCCAAGAAAGAGTAGTCTGGTATTGGGGCACAGTATTGCCTATGAAACTAGGTCTTTTCAATTCATACAATCTTCTAAAAACACTTATTTTGGAGACGCCTTTAGGAATACCATTCAAGACAAGTCCCATTTAAAAACGCTTACCCAAGAAATTTCTGCGACCTTCAGTAATCCATTGCTTGGAATTTTGAAAACACAGGCCCGATTATACGATTATAGGTATTACTTTAATAGTTTATTGGTTACTGAAACACAGACCATAGAATCTGCGCTCACGGGTCAGGAAGTGACTGTAGGGGCCAGATACCTCAAAAGAATGCCTTCTTTTGAATTGGAAGGCAGTTTGGATTACACTTTGGTAGGAGATTTAACGGCGCATAAAGCCCATGTATCTTTGTCTTATGTTCATAGGCAAAAGCACCGACTCCGCGTGGGAGTGAACAGCCAGCTTAGGATGCCAGACTTTAATTTCTTACTTTACCAAAGCGATTATCAAAATTTTAATTGGCAGCACACGGCAGATTTTCAGATGGAAGACCACAAGTCTGCCTTTGTTCAATTGGATTCTCCTATATGGGGGAATCTGGATGCTCGCTACACCCTTATTGGCAACTACACCTACTTTGCAGGTCAGCAGCCCGTGATTCCTATTGCGCAGCGTACAGAAGATTATGTCTTTGAGCAAGTCTTGGACAACGCCTATGTTACTCCACTTCAGGAGGCGGCAGATCTGGCACTCATCAAAGTGAAATACCAGAAGGAATTTAGATTGGGTCATTTTGCACTCAACAATACGGTCATGTACCAGAAGGTGTCTCAAGAAAACGGGGCGCTCTTTGTGCCAGAAATTACCACGCGCAATACCTTGTATTTTTCTAAAGACATCTTTAACGGGGCCATGTTTTTCCAAACTGGTCTTACTTTCAAGTATTTCTCTTCCTTTCTCATGAATGGTTACAGTCCAGTACTGGGAGAATTCTACACCCAGAACAGCACCTTCAATGGCGGCTACCCGCTGGTAGACTTTTTTATGAATGGGAAGGTAAAACAGACTAGGATCTATCTCAAGGCAGAGCATTTTAATGCACCCATTACCGGGTACGATTATTATGTAGCACCCGGATACCCTTTTAGAGATTTTGTGGTCCGTTTTGGTTTGGTTTGGAACTTCTTTAAATAGCCAACTCGCTTTTTTACGATTTTTTTCTTTTTATGAAAAGGCGCTTTTGGCCTCTGGCCGATGCTTTTTCCCATTTCTTTCATTTTTTTATTTGCTCTAACTCCTTGTAAAATAGGGTAGTGGACAGGGGTCAAAAAAAAGATTAAATATTTTTACAAATAGATGTTGTGAAACCAGAAAACTCGTTCTATATTTGCACCCGCTTTGGGAGACAGAGCGGTTATAAATAAAAGTTCATAGACATATTGAAAAGACAGCGCGTAGAATCATATTGATATGGTTTTACAATAAGATTGAATTAAATTATCCTTAAAAAGAGTTTGGGAAAGAGTTTTTTATTGAGGTTGTTAGAAATTATTTAACAAACAACGATGAAGAGTTTGATCCTGGCTCAGGATGAACGCTAGCGGCAGGCCTAACACATGCAAGTCGAACGGTAACAGGAATTAGCTTGCTAATTTGCTGACGAGTGGCGCACGGGTGCGTAACGCGTATACAATCTACCTTTTGCTGAGGGATAGCCCAGAGAAATTTGGATTAATACCTCATGGTATTATTGATAGGCATCTATTAATAATTAAAGGTTACGGCAAAAGATGAGTATGCGTCCCATTAGTTAGTTGGCGAGGTAACGGCTCACCAAGGCAACGATGGGTAGGGGTCCTGAGAGGGAGATCCCCCACACTGGTACTGAGACACGGACCAGACTCCTACGGGAGGCAGCAGTGAGGAATATTGGACAATGGGCGAGAGCCTGATCCAGCCATGCCGCGTGCAGGAAGACTGCCCTATGGGTTGTAAACTGCTTTTATACAGGAAGAATAAGCCTTACGTGTAAGGTGATGACGGTACTGTAAGAATAAGGACCGGCTAACTCCGTGCCAGCAGCCGCGGTAATACGGAGGGTCCGAGCGTTATCCGGAATTATTGGGTTTAAAGGGTCCGTAGGCGGATGATTAAGTCAGGGGTGAAAGTTTGCAGCTCAACTGTAAAATTGCCTTTGATACTGGTTATCTTGAGTTGTATTGAAGTAGGCGGAATATGTAGTGTAGCGGTGAAATGCATAGATATTACATAGAACACCAATTGCGAAGGCAGCTTACTAAGTACTAACTGACGCTGATGGACGAAAGCGTGGGTAGCGAACAGGATTAGATACCCTGGTAGTCCACGCCGTAAACGATGGATACTAGCTGTTCGGGACCTTGAGTTCTGAGCGGCTAAGCGAAAGTGATAAGTATCCCACCTGGGGAGTACGTTCGCAAGAATGAAACTCAAAGGAATTGACGGGGGCCCGCACAAGCGGTGGAGCATGTGGTTTAATTCGATGATACGCGAGGAACCTTACCAGGGCTTAAATGTAGTCTGACAGCTTTAGAGATAGAGTTTTCTTCGGACAGATTACAAGGTGCTGCATGGTTGTCGTCAGCTCGTGCCGTGAGGTGTCAGGTTAAGTCCTATAACGAGCGCAACCCCTGTCGTTAGTTGCCAGCATGTCATGATGGGGACTCTAACGAGACTGCCGGTGCAAACCGCGAGGAAGGTGGGGATGACGTCAAATCATCACGGCCCTTACGTCCTGGGCCACACACGTGCTACAATGGCCGGTACAGAGAGCAGCCACGTCGCAAGGCGGAGCGAATCTATAAAACCGGTCACAGTTCGGATCGGAGTCTGCAACTCGACTCCGTGAAGCTGGAATCGCTAGTAATCGGATATCAGCCATGATCCGGTGAATACGTTCCCGGGCCTTGTACACACCGCCCGTCAAGCCATGGAAGCTGGGAGTGCCTGAAGTCCGTCACCGCAAGGAGCGGCCTAGGGTAAGATCGGTAACTAGGGCTAAGTCGTAACAAGGTAGCCGTACCGGAAGGTGCGGCTGGAACACCTCCTTTCTAGAGAAAAACAACCAAAAGATTTAAGTACCTAACTCTTTTGGATAGTTTATTCCATCTTGCTGTTCTTTTTAATTAAGATATATTACTAGTGTTGTGTAGGAGGAGATACTTACATAATATTAGAGATAGAAATTTAACAATGCGCAGTCTCATAGCTCAGCTGGTTAGAGCGCTACACTGATAATGTAGAGGTCGGCAGTTCGAGTCTGCCTGAGACTACAAGTTATTACTTAAATAAATAGAAAATATATTTTCTATTTTCAAAGTAATTAATTTTGTAGAAAGCCTTTAGGGCTTACTACTAAAAACGTTATTGTTAGAGGAGTATTAAATTACGTTCATTAAGAATTAGGAAATTTTAGAAGTTGGGTTACTGGGTGTTACCTTATGTAACATGCTTAGAACCTTGAAAGACTTTAGAGTTTTTAATGGGGGGATTAGCTCAGCTGGCTAGAGCGCCTGCCTTGCACGCAGGAGGTCATCGGTTCGACTCCGATATTCTCCACGATTAATTGCAGATACTATATGGATTGCTACACGGCATGAACTATGGAGTAGATTAAAAACGTTCATTGACATATTGGGACATTGTGATTGTAATCTTCAGGGATTGCAGCACGATAAAAAATGGAAATACGAGCGATATATATTTTCGGATATGTATTGTAATAAATAATAATTAAGAGCATGCTCAGTTGTAAGTGCGATGCACTTACGGCGGCAAAAGATCTGGCGACAAGCTAGATAAGGGCGTATGGGGAATGCCTAGGCTCTCAGAGGCGATGAAGGACGCGATAAGCTGCGAAAAGCTGTGGGGAGGTGCACATAACTTGTGATCCGCAGATATCCGAATGGGGCAACCCACTATATTGAAGGTATAGTATCCAGCAATGGAAGCGAACCCGGTGAACTGAAACATCTAAGTAGCCGGAGGAAGAGAAAACAAAAGTGATTCCGGGAGTAGTGGCGAGCGAAACCGGATTAGCCCAAACCAGTGTTGTTTTGGCAATACTGGGGTTGTAGGACCACGACATTGATTGCGTAATGAATTAGAACACTTTGGAAAGAGTGACCGAAGAGGGTGATAGTCCCGTACAAGTAAAGAGCGTTAATTATAGTGGTATCCTGAGTAGTGCGGGGCACGTGAAACCCTGTATGAATCAAGCGGGACCATCCGTTAAGGCTAAATACTCCTGAGAGACCGATAGTGAACCAGTACCGTGAGGGAAAGGTGAAAAGAACCCTGAATAAGGGAGTGAAAAAGATCCTGAAACCATACGCTTACAAGCGGTCGGAGCCCGTAAGGGGTGACGGCGTGCCTTTTGCATAATGAGCCTACGAGTTACTTTTACTAGCAAGGTTAAGCACTTCAGGTGCGGATCCGTAGCGAAAGCGAGTCTGAATAGGGCGACCATAGTTAGTAGTAGTAGACGCGAAACCGTGTGATCTACCCATGGGCAGGTTGAAGCTTTGTTAACCCAAAGTGGAGGACCGAACCCGTTGACGTTGAAAAGTCTTGGGATGACCTGTGGGTAGGGGTGAAAGGCCAATCAAACTCGGAAATAGCTCGTACTCCCCGAAATGCATTTAGGTGCAGCGTTTAACTAGTTTTATAGAGGTAGAGCTACTGATTGGATGCGGGGGCTTCACCGCCTACCAATTCCTGACAAACTCCGAATGCTATAAAATGTTGTTAAGCAGTGAGGGCATGGGTGCTAAGGTCCATGTCCGAGAGGGAAAGAACCCAGATCATCAGCTAAGGTCCCCAAGTGTATGCTAAGTTGACAAAACGCGGTAAAACTGCATTGACAGCCAGGATGTTGGCTTGGAAGCAGCCATTCATTTAAAGAGTGCGTAACAGCTCACTGGTCGAGCGGTTTTGCATGGATAATAATCGGGCATAAGTATACCACCGAAGCTATGACTTTGTCTTTGACAAGGGGTAGGGGAGCATTCTATGGGCATTGAAGGTGCTGGCGTGAGCCGTGCTGGAGCGCATAGAAACGAAAATGTAGGCATAAGTAACGATAATGCGGGCGAGAAACCCGCACGCCGAAAGACCAAGGTTTCCCCAGCTATGCTAATCAGCTGGGGGTCAGTCGGGACCTAACGCGAACCCGAACGGGGTAGTGGATGGACAATCAGTTAATATTCTGATACCTGCTCACACTAAAAGTGACGGGGATGAGGCGTTGGTGCGAAGAGACGGAATTCTTCGTTGAAGGTAGTGCAAGCTACTGATAGTACACTGAGGCTTCGGCCAATGTGATAATCCAGCTTATCATCCTCCAAGAAAAACAAGTGAAGCAGCCCGTACCGTAAACCGACACAGGTGGTTGGGATGAGTATTCTAAGGCGCTCGAGAGATTCATGGCTAAGGAACTAGGCAAAATAGACCCGTAACTTCGGGAGAAGGGTCGCCCCCTGTATGGGGGGCCGCAGTGAAGAGGTCCAGGCGACTGTTTATCAAAAACACAGGGCTCTGCAAAATCGAAAGATGACGTATAGGGCCTGACACCTGCCCGGTGCTGGAAGGTTAAGAGGAGATGTTATTTTTCGGAAGAAGCATTGAATTGAAGCCCCAGTAAACGGCGGCCGTAACTATAACGGTCCTAAGGTAGCGAAATTCCTTGTCGGGTAAGTTCCGACCTGCACGAATGGTGCAACGATCTGGACACTGTCTCGGCCATGAGCTCGGTGAAATTGTAGTAACGGTGAAGATGCCGTTTACCCGCAGTGGGACGAAAAGACCCCGTGCACCTTTACTATAGCTTCGTATTGACCCTGGATAAGTAATGTGTAGGATAGCTAGGAGACTTTGAAGCGGCGTCGCCAGGCGTTGTGGAGTCATTGTTGAAATACTAGCCTTTGCTTATTTGGGGCCTAACTCTCGAGAGAGAGAACAGTGCGTGGTGGGTAGTTTGACTGGGGTGGTCGCCTCCAAAAGAGTAACGGAGGCTTCTAAAGGTGCCCTCAATACGGTTGGTAATCGTGTGTAGAGTGCAATGGCACAAGGGCGCTTGACTGAGAGACCTACAAGTCGATCAGGTACGAAAGTAGAGCATAGTGATCCGGTGGTTCCGCATGGAAGGGCCATCGCTCAAAGGATAAAAGGTACGCCGGGGATAACAGGCTGATCTCCCCCAAGAGCTCATATCGACGGGGGGGTTTGGCACCTCGATGTCGGCTCGTCACATCCTGGGGCTGGAGAAGGTCCCAAGGGTTGGGCTGTTCGCCCATTAAAGTGGCACGCGAGCTGGGTTCAGAACGTCGTGAGACAGTTCGGTCTCTATCTACTGCGGGCGTTAGAAATTTGAGTGGATTTGACTCTAGTACGAGAGGACCGAGTTGAACTGACCTCTGGTGCACCAGTTGTTCCGCCAGGAGCATTGCTGGGTAGCTATGTCGGGATGGGATAAGCGCTGAAAGCATATAAGCGCGAAACCCGCCACAAGATGAGATTTCTTTAAAGGGTCGTAGGAGATGACTACGTTGATAGGTCATAGGTATAAGTGCAGTAATGTATGTAGCCGAGTGATACTAATAGCCCATAGGCTTGCGCACGCACGCTCCCTGGTTTAGGCTAGGGAGCTGCACAGACTTTTACTCTTATGTTATTGAAGTATTTTTATAAATTGAGTGTGGAACTTGTTCCTCACACTGTCCTAGTATGTTAAGATATAGCGTAGTGTATCTAAGGCGAGAGCCACAGAAAGCTACCAAGATTTAAGGTGATCATGGCGATGAGGCCCACCCTTTTCCATTCCGAACAAGGAAGTTAAGCTCATCAGCGCCGATGGTACTGCTATACCAAGTGGGAGAGTAGGTCGTTGCCTTTTTTTGAATCCCGAATACAGCAATGTGTTCGGGATTTTTTTTGACCTTTACTCAAGCAAGCATAACTATTATGACCTGAACCTATAAAAAAAAGGGAACCCATTGGGTTCCCTAAAAAAGCAATTACTGATGGTCCAGTTAGATTCTCGGTAAATCGCCTTCGCCTTTTAATGGTAAGTTAGAGCTTCCCATGAGATAACGATCTATATGGTGTGCGGCTTGTCTTCCCTCTGCTATGGCCCAAACTATGAGTGATTGGCCCCTTCTTTGGTCACCAGCTGAAAAAATACCCGCCACATTGGTTTTATAGTTTTCTTCAGTTGCAGCAACATTTGTTCTTTGATCCATTACTACCCCTAACTGGTCTGCTACTGTATTCTCAGAGCCCGTAAAGCCCATGGCTAATAAGACCATTTCTGTCTTCCATGTTTTCTCGGTTCCAGGTACTTCTACCAATTTTGAACGTTGTCCTGGGGTATGTTCCCAGTGCACTTCAATAGTTTTTAAACCTGTGAGGTTTCCATTTGCATCTCCTATAAATTCTTTAGTATTTACGCTAAAGAATCGTTCAGCTCCTTCTTTGTGAGAGCTAGTTGTCTTGAGTCGCATTGGAAAAAATGGCCAAGGCTGGTTTTCTGGTCGCTCTAAAGTCCCTTTAGGCATAATTTCAAAGTTAGACACGGTATTAGCCCCTTGTCTAATAGAGGTTCCAATACAATCAGATCCTGTGTCTCCTCCACCAATAACAATGACATCTTTCCCTATAGCTAAGAGGTCTTCATTAGCGTAAGTCTCTTTACCTACACGCTTGTTGCTTTGTTTCAAAAAGTCCATGGCTTGAATCACACCTTTTAGATTTGCTCCAGGGATATCTAATGTCCTTCTTATAGTAGCTCCACCACTTAGAAGTACTGCGTCATAGGATTCTTTTAAAGTAGTTGCAGGAATATCCTTTCCTACTTCTATCCCTGTTTTAAAAAGAATGCCTTCTTCTTCTAATATAGCAAGACGTCTGTCTATAACATGTTTCTCCATTTTAAAATCTGGAATGCCATATCTGAGTAAGCCACCTGGTTTGGTGTCTCTTTCGTATACAGCGACTAAATGCCCCGCCCTATTTAATTGTTGAGCAGCAGCTAAACCAGCAGGTCCTGATCCAATTATTGCTACTGTTTTGCCAGTTCTTGTGGCTGGTTTGTGAGGCACAACCCAGCCTTTTGCAAAGGCAGTTTCTGCAACGTTTTTTTCAATATTTTCTATGGTTACTGGATCTTCATTAATACCCAATACACAGGCTTCTTCACAAGGAGCGGGACACAGCCTTCCCGTAAATTCAGGAAAGTTGTTAGTAGCGTGTAATATTTTAGCCGCCTTTTCCCATTTTCCTTTGTAAACGGCGTCATTGAAATCTGGAATCAGATTTCCTAGTGGGCAACCGCTATGGCAAAAGGGTATTCCGCAGTTCATGCATCTAGCACCCTGATCTTTAAGGTCTTTCTCTTCTAAAGGAACCGTAAATTCTTTATAATTCTTTACGCGCTCTTCTGGCTTTTCGTAAGATTCTACTTTTCTGTCGAATTCTAAAAATCCTGTTATCTTTCCCATAATACTATAAAGTTTGCGCCGTTTCTTCTGCTATTCTTACTAGTGCGAGTCGGTATTCTTCTGGGAATACTTTAACGAAATGTTCCAATTCAGACTCCCATTGCTCTAAGATTTCTTGAGCTCTTGGACTTTGAGTGGCGTGGTAGTGATTTTCTATGAGCGTTTTTAAATGTTGAATATCTTCACTATCATCAACGGCTAATAAATTTAAACCCTCTTCTTTACAAATAGATTTAAATGTTTTGTTAGGATCGTACACATAGGCAATTCCACCACTCATACCGGCACCAAAATTTCTACCCACTGCACCTAGTATTACCGTTGTTCCTCCTGTCATATATTCACAACCATGGTCGCCAATGCCCTCTACTACAGCCGTAGCTCCTGAGTTCCTAACGCAAAAGCGTTCTCCAGCTTTTCCGTTAATATAAGCTTCTCCTGAAGTAGCTCCATATAGGGTGACATTTCCTGTAATAACATTGTCGTGAGGAACAATAGTAGCCTCTACGGGTACTTTCACGATCAGTTTTGCCCCTGAGAGTCCCTTTCCTAAATAGTCATTGGTATTTCCATATACCGTCATGGTTAATCCTTTGGTGGCAAATGCACCAAAACTTTGTCCTGCTGCTCCAGTGAAATTTAATTTTAAGGTATTGTCAGGCATTCCTGCTGCACCATATTTTTTAGATATCTCATTTGATATAATAGCTCCAACAGCGCGATCTGTATTTTTTATAGGAAAATCCAAGCTCATTTTCTCTTTTCTATACAGTGCAGGGTGGGCTTTTTCTATAATGTCAAACTCTATAGAGTCTTCAATATGGTGTTCCTGCTTTGAGGTATTGTATAATTTTGTGCCTGGTATAACATCTACTTGATGTAAAATTGGACTTAGGTCAATACCGGCAGATTTATAATGGTCTAATACTTTTTTTCTGTCTAGTTTTTGTACCTGACCTACCATATCATCGATGGTTTTAAACCCTAGTTCTGCCATAATTTCTCTGAGTTCTTGCGCAATAAAGTACATTAAGTTCACCACGTGCTCTGGTTGTCCTTTGAATTTTTTTCTTAATTCTGGGTTTTGTGTGGCAATACCTACTGGGCAGGTGTTTAGGTGGCAGGCTCGCATCATAATACATCCGGAGGCAACTAATGGAGCTGTTGCAAAGCCAAACTCTTCTGCGCCTAATAGACAAGCTATGGCTACATCTCTACCTGTTTTTAACTGTCCATCACATTCCAATCTAACCCTATTTCTAAGGTCATTCATTACAAGTGTTTGCTGTGCTTCTGCAATCCCTAATTCCCATGGAAGACCAGTGTGCTTTAATGATGTTAAAGGAGAAGCTCCTGTGCCACCGTCAAAACCTGAAATCAGTATAACGTCGGCCTTGGCCTTAGAAACTCCAGCAGCGACCGTTCCAACCCCCACTTCAGAGACTAGTTTTACGTTAATTCGAGCTTCTCTATTGGCAGATTTTAAATCAAATATAAGTTGAGATAAATCTTCAATAGAGTAAATGTCGTGGTGGGGTGGTGGGGAGATTAAGCCCACATATGGTGTAGAGTTTCTTGTCTTGGCTATATCTGGATTGACTTTTGGACCAGGTAATTGTCCCCCTTCTCCAGGTTTGGCTCCCTGGGCCATTTTAATTTGAATTTCAGAAGCGTTGGTGAGGTAATTTGAGCTCACGCCAAAACGTCCAGAGGCTACTTGCTTTATAGCGGAGTTCTTCCAATCTCCAGTTTGATTTTTGTAAAATCTTTCTGCGTCTTCTCCCCCTTCTCCAGAATTACTTTTCCCGCCAATCCTATTCATGGCAATTGCTAAGTTTTCATGGGCCTCTTTGCTAATAGATCCATAAGACATAGCACCTGTTTTGAATCTTTTTACAATGTCTGTCCACGGCTCTACTTCTTCGAGTGGAATAGGATCGTAATTAGAAAATTCCAATAAACCTCTAATGGTCATGAGGTCTTTAGCTTGATCATTAACTAATTGAGCATATTCTTTGTAAGTATTTGTCTCGTTATTTCTAACTGCTTTTTGAAGTTTAGCAATAGAAAGCGGGTTAAATAAGTGTTTTTCACCTTCTCTTCTCCATCTGTAATCTCCACCTATTTCTAAGTCTAATGAAGCATCTGGCTTGTTTTCTGAAAAAGCCTTAGCATGTCTTTTACTGAGCTCTTTCTCAATTTCATGTAGGTCAATTCCTTGAATCCTAGAAGTAGTTCTTGGAAAGTATTTGTCTATTACATTGGTGTTAATCCCTATACATTCAAAAAGTTGAGACCCTCTATAAGAGTTTAAGGTAGACACCCCCATTTTGTTCATAACCTTTAAAATACCTTTTCCTACTGCTTTGTTGTAGTTCTGTATGGCAGTTTCAAAAGTATATGCTGTAATATCGTTTTCTTTGAGTTGTTCAGCAATAATTTCATTGACCAAATAAGGGTTTATAGCACTGGCGCCATATCCAAAAAGCAAACAAAAATGATGTACTTCTCTAGGTTCTGCAGATTCAATAATAATACTTGCTTTAGATCTTTTACCCAAGCGCTGTAAGCCATTATTTACATAAGAACAAGCTAGTAGGGCAGGGATTGCTGCTTTTTCTTTTGATATATACCTGTCAGAAAGGATAATGATATTACTGCCTTCTTCAATGGCTTTGCTAGCTTCTAAAAGTAAAGATTCAAGTCCTTCCTCTAATCCGTTATGCCCTCTTTCTAAGTTGTATAACATCTCTAAGGAGGTAACCTTGTAGTTCGGGTTAATATCGTAATTCTTAATCTTGTCTAAATCTTCTTTAGAAATAACAGGATTTTGAATTTTCAGTTTTCTGCAGTGTTCTTGGGTTTGCTCAAATATGTTGTGGTCACTACCAAGGGTAAGACTAATGTCTGTAATCATCTCTTCTCTAATCCCGTCAAGCGGGGGATTGGTCACTTGTGCAAAGAGTTGTTGGAAGTAATTGTACAACAATTGTGGTCTTTGAGATAACACAGCTATAGGTGTATCTGTTCCCATAGAACCAATAGGCTCTTTGGCTGTTTCTGCCATAGGCATAACAATGGTGTCTATATCTTCTAACGTATAACCAAATGCTGCCTTTCTATGGGCAAGTGGTGCTTCTCCTATAAATAAAGGGCAGTCGTTATAAGGGATGTCTTTTAGATGAACGAGGTTGTCTTTAACCCATTTTTCGTAAGGATGTTTTTTAGCAATTTGTTCTTTAATTTCTTCATCGTTGATTATTCTTCCTGCAGACATGTCTACTAAAAACATTTTTCCAGGTTCTAAACGTCCATGATGTGCTAAATTTTTTGGTTCAATATCTACTACCCCAGTTTCTGAAGACATAATCACATAACCGTCTTTTGTCACAGAATATCTAGAGGGTCTAAGACCGTTTCTATCTAAAACTGCGCCAATATAATTTCCATCCGTAAAAGGAATGGAAGCAGGTCCGTCCCAGGGCTCCATCATACAGGAATAATATTCATAAAAGGCTTTTTTAGCCGCAGACATATTGTCGTTTTTTTCCCAAGCTTCAGGAACCAAGATCATCATGACCTCTGGAAGTGATCTTCCTGTCATTAAAAGTAGCTCTACGACCATGTCTAAGGTCGCTGAATCTGATTTATTGGGTAATATAATAGGAAGGATTGCTTTAATGTCATCTCCAAAAAGATCACTCTTTAAAAGTTCTTCTCTGGAACGCATTCTCGCGACATTCCCCCTTAATGTATTGATTTCCCCGTTGTGACACATATACCTGAAAGGCTGAGCTAAATCCCAAGTAGGGAATGTGTTAGTGGAAAATCGCTGATGCACCAGGGCAAGTCTTGTCACCACTCTATTGTCCTGTAGGTCTTTAAAATAGAGGCTAATGTCTTCTGGCATTAGCAAGCCTTTGAAAATAATAATAGTCGTGGAGAGGCTTGGCAGGTAGAAGAATCCTTGTTCAGATAACTTAGAGTTATATATGGTGTGTTCTGCTTTTTTTCTAGCAATAAATAACTTTCTGTTAAAGCTAGTTGTATCCTGCTCAGACTGTTCTTTTCCAATAAATATTTGGGAAATATACGGCATGGTTTCCATGGCAATTCTTCCAGGTACAGATTTATTGACAGGGACCTCTCTCCATCCTAAAAGTAACAGCCCTTGAGATTTTATCTCTTTCTCAAATTCCTTTATACAGAAATTTCTTTGGTTTTCTTTTTGAGGTAAAAACACATTAGCTACAGCATATTGTCCTGGCTCAGGTAATTCAAATGAGCATTCACTAACAAAAAAATCGTGGGGAATATCTATGAGAATTCCAGCGCCATCTCCTGTCTTACCATCAGAACTCACTGCACCTCGGTGTTCTAGCTTTTCTAGAATCTCTAGTGCTTTGTGAATAATATCATTGGATTTTTTCCCTTCTAGACTACAAATAAATCCTGCGCCACAATTGTCATGTTCAAATTCTGGGGAATACAGCCCCTGTTTTTTTAGCCTCATAAGTATTGGATGTTTACACAAAAATATCCAATATGTTGAATTTACAGCAAGGATGTGGTCATTTATAACAAAAAAGTTCAGTGTTTTTAAAAAAACATTGAAATAAATGTAATGTGATAATTTTGATTGCTTTTAAATGAGATATTAATAATAACCTCTATTTAGTCTTTTAAAATAGCTCTAGATATTACCATTTGTTGTATTTCTGAAGTGCCTTCGTAAATTTGAGTAATCTTAGCGTCTCGCATGAGACGCTCAACATGATATTCTTTTACAAAACCATTTCCTCCAAAGACTTGAACGGCTTCTATACTGACTTCCATAGCCACTTCTGAGGCATATAGTTTAGCCATTGCACCAGAGAGATCATAATTTATACCTTGGTCTTTTTCCCAAGCTGCTTTGTAAACCAAATTCCTCGCTGCTTCAATTTTAGTGTGCATTTGCGCTAATTTAAAAGCAATAGCTTGGTGCTGGCTGATTGGTTTCCCAAAAGCTTCCCTTTGTTTGGCGTAATTTAAAGCAAGCTCATATGCGCCAGCAGCTATACCGAGTGCTTGTGCGGCAATACCAATTCTTCCTCCAGAGAGCGTTTTCATGGCAAAGGTAAATCCAAATCCTTCTTCTCCAATTCTATTTTCTTCATGGACTTTGACCTTATTGAAATGAAGGGAATGGGTGTCACTACTGCGAATACCTAATTTATTTTCTTTTGGCCCTACTATAAAACCAGGACTGTCTTTTTCTACAATGAAAACGCTAATGCCTTTGTAACCTTTTTTAGGGTCTGTTTGTGCTATGACCAAGTAGATACTTGCACTACTTCCATTGGTAATCCAATTTTTAGTTCCCGTAATTTCGTAGTAATCGCCTTTTTTTACAGCCATTGTTTTTTGAGAAGTGGCATCTGATCCTGCTTCAGGCTCAGATAGACAAAAAGCCCCTATTTTCTCTCCATTACAAAGGTTGGGTAAGTATTTTTCTTTTTGCTGGGAGCTTCCATATTTTTCTAAACCCCAACAAACCAGTGAGTTATTTACAGACATTACTACAGAAGCAGCAGCATCTATTTTTGAGAGTTCTTCCATGGCCAATACATAAGACAAAGTATCCAATCCACTTCCGCCATAAATAGGGTCAACCATCATTCCCATGAATCCCAATTCAGCCAATTGTTTTATTTCTTGGGTGGGAAATGTTTGTGTTTCATCTCTTTCAAGAATAGTAGGAAGGAGTACTTGATTGGCAAAGTTTGAAGCGGCTTCTTTAATGAGTTTTTGCTCTTCGTTCAATTCAAAATCCATAGAAATATATTTTTAGTCTATTCAAATATAATCAAATTTACTATGCATGCATAGTAAATTTAAAGGCAATAATTTTTTAAATCAATTCATTTTTATGTCCTCATGTATCTACATCTGAATTATTTTTAAAGCAATCTGATAATTAATGATTTTTGCTTACTCATTTTTTTATATTTGTTAGCGTAGATCTTGAAATTCATTTTTAGATCTCCATCAATTGAAAAATTCAAAAACACTTAATATTTTATGGAAACTATTATCCTAATTGTATTTATTGTAGGTTACCTGGCCATTACCTTAGAACACAACCTTAAAATTGACAAACTTATTCCGGCTTTGGCTATGATGGCTATTTTATGGGCGGTGATTGCTTTAACTCATATGAATGTTTTTGAGGTAGACACAGCCTTGCGTCAGCTGGTTCCTACCCATATAGAGGAAATATTGCTGCATCATCTAGGAAAAACTGCAGAGATTTTAGTGTTCCTTTTAGGAGCAATGACTATTGTGGAGATTATAGATTATTTTGATGGTTTTGCGACCATTAAAGGTTTTATAAAATTTAAGAAAAAATCTAAACTACTTTGGTTGTTTTCCATTCTTGCATTTATTTTATCTGCTATTATTGACAACTTAACGGCTACAATAGTACTTATAACCATCCTTCAAAAAGTAATTAAGGATAAGGAAACACGTATGTGGTTTGCTGGAATGGTGATTGTTGCTGCAAATGCCGGAGGGGCTTGGTCTCCTATTGGAGATGTAACCACAACCATGTTGTGGATTGCCAATAAGGTGTCTGCTTTACAATTGGTGGAGCATGTTTTATTGCCATCTATTGTTTGTATGGTTATCCCTACTTTAATCGCTACCCGTTTTAAAGCTTTTAAAGGAAATATAGATGCAGATCCTTTAGAAGGAGACGGGCCTAAATCAAGACATGGCGCTACCATGCTTTACTTGGGTTTATCAGCTATTATTTTCGTGCCTTTCTTTAAAACCATTACACACTTGCCTCCTTATGTGGGTATGATGCTTTCTTTGGCTGTTGTAGCCACTTTTGCTGAGATATATTCCAGTTCTAAATTCTCATTATCTGACCTAGATGGTAAGAGTGAAGCGGCTGGTCACCACAGTCCTGTACATCATTCATTGTCTAAAATTGAGTTGCCAAGTATTTTATTCTTTTTAGGGATACTTTTGGCCGTTGCAGCTTTAGAATCTCTTGGAATGCTTTTCCACTTTGCAGAGGGTTTAAACGCAGCCATTCCTAATTCAGATGTAGTGGTATTGTTATTAGGTGCAGGTTCTGCAGTGATTGACAATGTGCCTTTAGTTGCGGCTAGTATTGGTATGTTCTCTGAAGGATTAGACAATCCGTTATGGCACTTTATTGCTTACTCTGCAGGAACTGGGGGTAGTATGCTTATTATTGGTTCTGCTGCTGGTGTTGTAGCTATGGGGATGGAAAAAATAGATTTCTTCTGGTACTTTAAAAATATTGCTTGGTTGGCACTGATTGGCTTCTTAAGTGGTGGATTAACGTTCATTTTATTGAGAGATTTTGTGTTGAACGCATAATTTATTGCATTTTCTTACGTTAGCCTATACATTAATTCAAATCTATTTTATGCAAGACAACTTGGTTAAAAATACCCTAGAGGTTGCGGCTTCTAGTGAAAAAACCCTATCCATTATAGACCTCATTTTCAATGGTGGTGCGGGTAGCGTATTTATCATGGGCTTACTTTTTGTCCTATTAGCGGTGGCACTTTATATTTATTTTGAACGTCTTTTTGCTATAAAAGCAGCAGCTAAAATAGACGCTAATTTTATGTATCAGATAAAGGATTATATTAGTAATGGTAAAATAGATGCCGCAAAATCACTATGCGCTCAAACAGATTCTCCCGTAGCCAGGCTTACTGAAAAAGGGGTGTCTAGAATTGGAAAGCCTTTAGATGACATTAATACAGCCATAGAGAATGCAGGTACTTTAGAGGTGTATAAATTAGAGAAGAATGTAAGTGTACTAGCCACAGTAGCTGGTGCTGCTCCAATGATTGGGTTTTTAGGTACAGTTATTGGAATGATATTGGCTTTTCATGAAATGGCTACCTCTGGTGGTCAGGCAGAAATGGGGGCACTGGCCTCAGGTATTTATACTGCAATGACCACTACAGTGGGTGGTTTAGTGGTAGGTATTATAGCCTATATTGGTTACAACCATTTGGTGAATATGACAAATAAAGTGGTGCACAGTATGGAAGCTAATGCAGTAGACTTCTTAGACTTATTGAACGAACCTGTATAGTTTTTATGAAATTAAAAGGTAGAAATAAGATCAGTCCAGAATTTAGCATGTCTTCTATGACAGACATTGTATTTCTGTTGCTTATATTTTTTTTATTGACCTCTAATAGCCCTAATGCACTAGACCTAATTTTGCCTAAAGCCAAAGGTAAAACCACCAATACCCAACAAGTTTCGGTAAGTATAGACGCGGACTTAAGGTATTTTGTAAATGAAAATTTGGTGGAACAGGCTCAGCTAGAAGCTGTTTTAATTCAGGAACTATCTGCTCAAGAGGCCCCTACAATTATCCTTAGGGCGGCAGAATCCATTGCTATAAAAGAGGCTGTATTCGTCATGGATGTAGCCAACAGAAACCAATTCAAGGTAATCCTTGCAGTAAGGCCAAATTAATGGCGTTTTTACAAACCACATACGAGAGAAAATCTTTTTGGACCACCACTTTTATTCTATTTGGGGTGTTGTTGCTCCTTTTTTTTGTAGGCCTTAGGTATTTAGACCCTCCGGTAGAGAATGGCATACTCGTTGCTTTTGGAGATACAAATCCCGGAAGTGGTATAGCATTAGCACCTCCTACCCAAGCCATTACTGAAGAAACTACGCTCTCTACTGAGGCTAACTCAGATTTTGAGGTTCAAGAAGTGCTGGATAAAGAACCTGTGATAGAATCATCCGTCGAAGCGGTTTTAACTAAAGAAGATTCCGAGCTTGTACTTCCTAAAAAGGTTTCTGAAAAAATATCCGAAACATTAGCTAAAAAAGTACCTGAAACAGTTCCTGAAACAGTGGTCGAAAAAGTACAAACGAAAGCCAGTAAACAGGCATCGGCCGCGACTAAAGCGGCCCTAGCAAATATATTAGGCGCAAAAGAAGCCCAAGGGTCAGGTCTTGGAAATGGAGAAAAAGCGGTCAATCAAGGGCTTTCCGATGGATCTAAGTATGCAAATTCTTTTTATGGCACTTCTACAGGAGACGTTCAGGGTTTTGGATTTGGATTGGCGGGAAGAAGTTTGGCCACTAAGGGGTCTGTTACGCCTGATTGTAATGAAGAAGGAAGGGTTGTTGTTGCTATAACTGTGGATAGATCTGGAAAGGTAATTGCTGCAGATCCAGGAGTGAAAGGTTCTACTAATAATGCTCCCTGCCTTTTAGCTCCTGCCAAAGCCACTGCTTTCATGTATCAGTGGGCTCCAGATGCTCAGGCGCCGGAAAAGCAAATAGGTTTTGTGGTCATTAATTTTAAGTTGGGAGGGCAGCGATGATGAATTATACGGAAGCTACACAATGGTTGTTTGAACAATTGCCTATGTATCAGCAAAAAGGAGCTTCTGCCCTTAATGCTAAATTAGACGGCATTACAAAATTTTGTGCTTATTTGGGAGAACCCCACCAAAAATTTAAAAGTATTCATGTGGCTGGAACGAACGGGAAGGGATCTTCTTCTCATATGTTGGCTGCTATTTTGCAAGAAGCAGGCTATAAAGTAGGTCTTTATACTTCACCTCATTTAAAAGATTTTAGAGAGCGAATTAAGATTAACGGTCAAGAAATTCCTGAGAAGGAGGTGGTTTCTTTTGTGTCTTCTCACAAAGATTATATGAGCCAAAATGCCCTTTCTTTTTTTGAAATGACTGTGGCAATGGCGTTTGATTATTTTGCTGTAACTAGGGTAGATATTGCCATTATAGAAGTAGGCCTCGGTGGGCGTTTAGACGCGACCAATATCATTAAACCAGAAGTTTCGCTTATAACCAACATTGGTTTTGATCATATGGATTTACTGGGCAATACCCTTGCTCAAATAGCGATTGAAAAAGCTGGAATAATAAAGCCTAATGTTCCGGTCGTTATTAGTGAGTGGCATAGAGATACTGAGGCTGTTTTTAAAGCAAAATCTGCTGCTGTAGCTGCGCCTATTTATTTTGCGAGTGATATTATTGAAAAGCAGTATTCTACAGATTTAAAAGGCGCTTATCAAGAGAAAAACATAAAAGGTGTTGTAGCTGTGCTCAGACATTTGTCAGGGTTTAATGTAACCTCCAAACACATTAAGGCGGGTTTGTCTAATGTGGTAGGCATTACGGGATTATTAGGCAGGTGGCAGGTACTGCTCAATGAGCCACTTATTATTGCAGATACTGCGCATAACGAGGCAGGCATTTCATTGGTGGTTAAGCAGCTTCTGAATACCCCTCACAAACGCCTTCATATGGTTTTGGGCTTTGTTAAAGACAAGGATTTAGATACTATTCTGCCTTTATTGCCAGTAGACGCATTGTATTATATTGCTGCTCCAGCCATTCAGAGGGGTTTAGATCCCTTGGTTTTTATTGAACAAGCAAAACGGCACAATCTTTTTTGCAACCACTATGAATCTGTAAATGAAGCCTTTAAAGCAGCAAAAAAGCAAGCCAAAAAAGAAGACCTTATTTTTATTGGAGGGAGTAATTTTGTAGTTGCTGAGGTGGTTTAAAAAAATGTATCTTTTTTTATTTTTTTCTTTTGGGAACTAAAAAACAATCCTATATTTGCACTCGCTTCTGTGAAGAAGCACTTTAAGGGCCCTTAGCTCAGCTGGTTCAGAGCACCTGCCTTACAAGCAGGGGGTCACTGGTTCGAACCCAGTAGGGCCCACAAAAAGTCCCTCATTTATGAGGGGCTTTTTTTATACCCAAAAGTCACTTTATATGCTGTTTAGAGCAGTTGGTCTGAATTTTTGGTCTTGTAGGGAATTGGCGTTAATATTGTTTTATATTTGAAGAAGGACTTAAAAATCTAAACAATGAGATATTTATTGACTGTATTAATTTGTTTGAGCGTTATGACTACTATAGAAGCGCAAGATAATAATGAGAATGGTAAAGAGCCTACAAAAAAAGAGCTTAAAAAGCTGGCCAAACAAAGGGCTAAGCGTATAAAGGCGGAGGCTGAAGCTAAGAAATTCAATGAATTTAGGATAGATATAAATGCACCAACTGTAGCACAAGCTATCAGACAGTATTTAGGTGCTGCAAGGATTCAGGGGAATAATGTAATCCTGAGAGATAGAAGTTCAATGAACACAGGTTCTCCATACGCTGTTTGGGATGTAGACGGCGCTGTTAGAGATACTCCCCCGGCAGGATTAGACCTTACTACGATTAGATATGTAAAAGTACTTAGGTCTTTATCTGAAACAAATAAGTATGGATTTATTGGTGGTGCAGGAGTTATTGTTATTAAAACAGCACTTACCTATAAAGAGTAACTCATTAAATGGGTACTAATTAAAAATAATTTATCTATATATAATAGTTCTAATTAAAAACTATTATTAATTTTATAAGACAATTTTATTATACTTGCAGTATGATAAAATTGTTTTTTTTATTATTTGTTTCTACGGCTTTTTCACAGCAAATTTCTCTTTTTGACAAAGCTTTAATTTGGAGAGATAGCTTGTTGTTGCTTTCTAGTGATTCTATTTATTCCTCTCCAATTTCACCATCAAGAAGTTTCTCTTTCTCTTCGCTGCCTCTAAAACCCAACAAAGATTTACCAGTACTAAAATCAATTATTACTCCTTTAGACAGTCAAATATATTTTTTGGATGGAATGGGGGGTGGGGTGTTTGAGTTTCAAAAGGATTCTTTAACAAGAATTGATGAGTCTTATAAACACCGAATGCAAATAGATGCTACCGTGTTTGTGAAAAACGATACCGTTTTTAAATATGGAGGATATGGATTTTGGTCTGTAAGAAACTTTATTACCTTCTTTGATCCTAATTCTAAAGAGTGGGAAATATTACCTGCTCAGAATTCAGATATAATACCAGGAGGAACAATATCATCTATGTATGCGATTTCATCTGATGAAATTATATTTCTTGGTGGTGAAAAATTAAACGTTTTTGATCAACAAGATTTTTCTCCAGCCAATGAAATTTGGAAATTTAATTTTAAAGATAAACTTTGGACTTTTTTGGGAAATTCTATGTTAAATTTTTCGGATTTTAAAGCTTATGTCCAAATGGGTGAAGAAATTTTATTTTTAGGTGATACTGATTTAATACTAATCAATCCATTCACAAATAAGGTTGCAAAATTTAATAACACCACTTTGCATAGAAAGATGATTGTTACAAAAAATTTAATGCCACTATACACCAACAATCAGTTTGTTAGTTTTGTAAGCTCAAGTATTACGGGCGCTATAGGTATTGAAGTAAGGGGAAGAGATGAATTCTTTGGCCCGTTAGTGGAAACTTCTAAGCTTTACAATGATTTTAATTATTTTTGGTTGCTTCTGGTTTTGCCTTTTGGTTTTGCCATTGCAATGGGGGTGAAAAAATATAAGCACTACAGATCAAGGGCCAATGCAATAACCCTTGAAAAAGGAGGATTAATTTATAAGAGAATTTATTATAGTTTGACCCTAGAAGAAAATGGAATCTTACTCTGTTTGCTTGGTTCAGATAGCTTAGAGACTTCTAGTATTATGGAAATTATTGAAAATCCGAACCACAATTATTCTCATAACATGAGAACTAAAAATAAAATCATAGGAGAATTGAATTATAAGTTAAAGACTATTCTTAAAATTGAAAAAGATCTTATTTTAGCAGCAAAGTCTGATAAAGACAAACGCATTATTATCTATTCGATAGATAAGACTTTCTTTAGTTATTAGGTCATGTGGTTATGAAAAATTAACTGTTGCTAGGTCTTTAAATACTGTTATTGGGAACTGTCTTAGGTTTCCAGACCTGCTATTAGAACTACAATATGAGGTGAAACCTTCTGAGGTTCCAAATGTATTCCCGTGATTATTACACCTGAATTTATTATTGGAGAAAGTCCACTGATTTCTACTTCCTAAATGTGGGCAACAGTTGTCAAAGGCCAAAAGCGTGTCTTCTGTTTTTCTCAAAAGTAAGAGCCCATTTTCCATATCATTTACAAAAGATTCATTCTCTTCAAGGTTTTTATACCTCTCATGGCTTAAATGAATATGTAGTTTTTTTCCTTCTGTTAGGTATCCGTCTTTATTTAATACTGCAATAATTTTTAGGTATGCCTCCTCTTCTTCACTTAAAGGTATGGTGGTTTCTTCTTCTTTTGAGCATGAAACTAAAGCTGGACTAGCCAACATGCTAGCCAAAAGTAGTGGGCAAATAGTCCCTATGAATTTTTCTCTTTTCATACCTTAAATATAACTAAATGATCCTATTACAAAATTACTATCATTATAATGAGATGTTTTTTTTGTTGTATTTTATACTATAAGTTTGATTCATAAATAATTAGTATCGTGCAGCAAAGAAAACCAAATCAGGAACCACCTATTGACCTCGTTGAACAATTCTATAAAGAAAACGTAGACCTGAAGGCAATACTAAACTCTAGAAAAGCTAGAAAAGAAGTCACTGCTGGCTTGGAACCTTACACGGGTGAGTTTGGTACTGCTCAAAAGAAGCATCTTTTGAACAGGACAATGGTGGGTATGGCCAAGCGTCATATGGATGATCTAGAGGGTCTAACTTTAGATGAGGCCATTGACTTAATATTCACTCCTGAAGAATTGGGTGAGCCAGTGAATAATTATTTTATGGAAATGGATGCTGCTGCATACAAGGAGCGTTATGAAAGTGATGATGTGGCACCAGGTGCGCCATTTATAGACAGGCCATACAAACGTTTAAGACCTACTTTTGAAGAACAGTTTGGAGGTGAGCGACAACGAGCGATTACATCGTGGATTAATCAAAAAATATATAATCAACAAACATCTATACATTGGAAGCTCTTTGTTTTTCTTCACAATTTAACACCTACTAAAGCATTTGATTTAGGAGGACATAAATTTATTTTTAACTATATAAAATTAATTTTCAATGGTGTATTAGGAAACTATAAAGATTATATATACAAGCTTACCCTTGATCCATCTATGCTAAATTATTTGAATCTTCAATTGAGTCAAAAAGAAACTCCAGATGAAAATTACGCCAGAGAAGTTCAAGAACTATTCACGGTAGGGAAAAGACCTTTTTCTAAATTTACAGAGGAAGATGTTAGAGGTGTTGCTCGCTCTTTAGTGGGTTGGCGTTTTGACTATGAACAAATAATCTATACCGAAGGTCATGAACCTGTTATTGATTTTCAAGATTGGAATCACGACCAAGGAGACAAACAGTTTTCATCTTTTTACAATAATCATACAATCAAAGGTAAGGCAGGACAAGACGGAAGGGAAGAACTTCAAGAGGTGGTAGATATGATTTTTGAAACCTCGGAATCTTGTATATTTCCCTGTAGGCGTCTTTATCAGTTTTTTGTTTATCCTGAGGTTTCACAAGAAGTGGAAAATACAATAATTAAAGAGATGGCAGAATTGATGAGAGAAAATAACTTTTCTCTTTTAGCCCCTTTAAAATTACTCCTTAAAAGCGAGCACTTTTTTGATCAAAGCTTTTATAATACCCTAATAAAATCTCCTTTGGAATTTACTTTTAGTATGTATAAAGAGTTTGATTTGTTTAATGGAGAGTTGAGGATATGGATTCAAGAAGAGAACAAGGAATATTACTATTCAGATGGTGAGAGGCCTGATTTATTTCCACAAAAATTAGTAGACGAAATTTCGAGATCCTATTTCTTTTTTTCTAATCTCTATTGGAATATTGGTGATCAGGGCATGAGGCTTTTTGAGCCGCCAAGTGTTTCAGGATGGCCTGCTTATTATCAAGCACCTGTTTACGACTTGTTTTGGGTTAATTCAGTAACCGTTAAAAAGCGAAAACAAACAAGTGAGAGTGCTACCAGATGGGGTGTCTGGCTTGAGAATGGGGTTCACATTCGTTTTAATCTCAAAAATTATCTAGATACTTTTGAGACGCCAAATAATTTAGAAACTTTACTGACTGAAATGCAAGATAGATTTTTAGGTGCTCCCATTCCTGAGCGTGCTAAAAGCAGAATTAAATCTTCTGTTTTAGGGGATAAAAATGATCACTATTGGACAGATCTTGTAGATGCTTATTTAAACAATCCAACAAGTGACAATAGAAACCAATTAAATTGGAGGTTAGAACAGCTTCTTTACCAGTTTTTTGAATTAGCAGAAATTCACCTAATGTAATTATGAAAAGAAGAAATTTTATACATCGATTGGGCCATGTGTCTGCTTTAGCAGCTGCATTTCCAAATATGGCATTTAATAATTTGGACTTTAGTAGTAGTTCTGCATTATCCAATACTGCCTCTAGAGATAAAATAATTGTCTTAATTAAGTTGGATGGAGGTAATGATGGTCTAAATACTATCATTCCCTTGGATCAGATGTCTGAGCTTTCTAACGCAAGACCTCATGTGTTTTTACCGGAAAATAAAATCGTTTCATTGGGCTCTAACGATTTAGGCTTACATCCTTCGTTGGGAGATTTTAAATCTTTATTTGAAGAAGAGCGATTTAAAATCATTCAAAACGTGGGTTATCCAACACCTGATTTTTCTCACTTCAGGTCTATGGATATATGGCAATCAGCCTCAGATTCTGATGAATATATTACTTCAGGTTGGATGGGAAGATATATAGAAGATGAACATCCTTTATATCCAAATGCTTATCCAAATGAACAGTATCCGCATCCACTTTCAGTGGAATTAGGTTGGCAAACCTCTTTGTTATTTACAGGAAAGAGTTCTTTTACTAGTTTTATAGCTCGAAATCCAACAGAATTTAGAGAGATTATTAACGAGTTTGACAATGAGTATCCATCAGATAAAAAAGGAGAAAAATTAAAGTATTTACAGTTAATAGCCAAGCAATCTAACTTGTATAGTACAGAGGTAAAGAAGGCATACGAGTCTGTTAATAATACTTTTGATTATCCTAACACTAATTTAGGACAGCAATTAGAAATTGCCAGCAGGTTGATTGGTGGAGGTTTAAACTCAAGAATCTATATGGTTGAGTTAGGGGGGTTTGATACTCATGATACGCAGGTGGACAGTTCAGACCCAACAAAAGGTCAACATGCATCGATTTTAAAAGAGCTTAATGACGCTGTAACTGCATTTATGAAAAATTTAGATGCTATCGGGCGTTCTGACGACGTGCTTACTATGACATTCTCTGAATTTGGGAGAACAATAGTGTCTAATGGTTCTAATGGTACCGACCATGGAACCGCTGCGCCTTTGTTTATTTTTGGAAATAAAGTAGATCCCTCCATCATGGGAAGTAACCCTGTGATCCCAAAAAATGCTGTTTGGCAAGATAACCTTGAATCTGAATTCGATTTTAGACAAGTGTATACTTCACTAATTAACCAATGGATGGGTGGTGGTTCAACAAAAGCCAAAGACGTTCTATTTAAAGACTTTGATGAGATCCAAATTGTAGGGAAAGAATACGTAGACACAGACGGGGACGGTGTGGCAGATATTAATGACAACTGTCCAGACACACCTCAGGGCTCTGTGGTAGATTTAAATGGTTGTGTGCTGTTCTCATTGCCTGCAAATAATTATGCTGTGAAGACGGTTTCTGCTAGTTGTATTGGATCTAATAACGGAAAAATATCCGTGAGTGCTGAAGATACCTCTCACACCTATCAGGTAAATGTATCTGGAGTAGAGAATGCATACAGTCTTTCTTCCGACAATGGACACAGTATTGTGCTGGAAGATTTAGAGGTTGGTCTGTATACCATTAATATTAGTATACCTGCTCAAGAAGGTTATCTCCAGTCTTTTGAAGCTAAGGTAACAGAGCCAGATCCCTTACAGGGAAAAGCACAAATAGATTATTTTTCAAAGAGCGCTCAATTACAACTTAAGGGCTCTCAGGTGTATTATATTGAAGTAAACGGTGTTATGATGGCTGCACATTCCAATCTATTTACAGTGCCCTTAAAAGCTGGAAAAAACACCATTAGGGTAACTACGCCCTTAGATTGCCAGGGGGTATATGAGGAAGTCTTGTTTATGAGTGAAAAGCTCAGGTATTTTCCTAATCCAGTGGATAGTGAATTAAATATTACCATACCTGGAACGGATAGCGAAATAGCTATTGAAGTTTTTTCTGACAGCGGGTCAAACCTATACAGAGGGACACACAGTATAGGTGCTTCAAGAACCATACAATTACCTATGTCAAGATTTAAATCCGGATTATATATTGTTACTGGGACAGGGAAAACAGTTAATGAATCTTTTAAAGTCATAAAATTATGAGACGCATAAGCCACTATTCTACTTACACTTTTTTAGTACTCGCTTTAATGTTGTCTTGCAGTAGTGGTGGAGACGGTGATGGGATTTCGGTTGCGCCAACCCCAACTCCAACACCCACTCCTCCACCAGTTACTGTTCCAGCACCTAGTTCTGCAACCTTAAGCCTTCCAGAAAATAATAAGGTATGTGAGACCGGGACTAACGCTTCTGCTACGCAAAGTACCCTATTATTCCAATGGGTGGCAGCCGCTAACGCTACTGCCTATGATTTGAGAATTACCAATAGCGACACACAAGGAGTAACGCTATTCAATAATATTGAAGGCACTCAAAAAGAGGTTACTTTAGAAAAGGGTATGCCTTATGCTTGGCAAGTGACCTCTAAGGCAACAGGAACCAATGAAACAGCACAAAGTCCTACTTGGAAGTTTTATTTGGCTGGAGATGGGGTGGAAAATTATGCGCCTTTTCCTACAGAATTAATATCACCAGCTTCTGGAGCAACTGTTAGTGTGAGTGAGGATGGAAAAATAACATTGAGTTGGAGTGGTGAGGATCCAGATGGAGATGCCTTAACGTATACCGTTTATATGGATCAGATAGATGGGTTACAGGAGCCTGCTGCCTCAAACATTACAGAAACAAGTTTAGCGGTAAGTGCAGAAAAGGGTACAGTGTACTATTGGAGAGTGAAAAGCTCGGATGGAGAAAATAGTGCCTTTTCTCAGATATATGCCTTTAGGACAGACTCTTAATAAATACTTATACTTCTAATAGCGGAAGTACTCTTTCCAAAGCCATCCCTCTAGATCCTTTAATTAGTATAAGTGAAGGAGCAGATTTAAATGGGCTGTTTTTTTGTTTAAAAGCCTCAAAATTGGGGTAGCTTTCAAAATCGTTTTTTGTGTTATGGAATAAAGAACCTATTAAAATAATGTGATCTATTTTGGAAAGTTCTAGCTGATTGACAATGGCTTGGTGTTCTTGAGCGGCTGTGTCTCCTAATTCAAACATGTCACCTAGTATAACTATTTTATTTTTTAAAGCGGGATGAGACAAGTTTGAGAAATGTTTAATAGCCACTTCCATACTGCTAGGGTTGGCATTGTAGGCATCTAAAACTACCTGATGTGGCCCAATTTTTTTTAGCTCAGACCTGTTATTATTGGGCTCGTAGGTTTCAATAGCATATTTTATGTCATTCATCTCAACGTCAAAAAAGCGACCTATGCTCGCTGCTATCATACAGTTTGCAGCATTATATGCACCGTAGAGAGAGGTGTTTATAAGGGTCCCTTGAAATGCTAAACTCACAGTAGAATTGCTCTCAAGATGGTTGGTCTGGTAAGTGTTCTCTTGCTTATTTCCAAAAGAAATACCGTATTGGTATTCACGAATTGCAGCGGTTTGTATAGGGTCTTCACTATTGTAGAGTATGGTTTTGTTATGAGCTTTTAAAAATTGATACAGCTCGCTTTTTCCTTTAATAACCCCTTGAACTCCCCCAAAACCCTCTAAGTGTGCTTTGCCAAAATTGGTAATACACCCAAAGTCTGGTTGAGCTAATTCACAAAGAAATTCAATTTCATTTTGATGGTTAGCGCCCATTTCAATCACGGCAAATTCAGTATCTTCTTTTAAATTCAAAAGACTTAGCGGAACTCCAATGTGATTGTTTAAATTCCCCAGGGTAGCACTAGTTTTATATTTTTGAGATAAAACCCTATAAATGAGCTCTTTTGTAGTTGTTTTTCCGTTACTTCCTGTTAAAGAAATCACTTTAGCTTTACAATAATTTCTATGATATGTGCCTAATGCTTGGAGTGTTTTTAAGGCACTTATTACGAATATGCATCCTGGTTCATCTTTAAGAGCTGCTTGGTCTACTACAGCATATGAAGCCCCTTTTTGCAAAGCTTCTAAAGCGAATTCATTTCCATTAAAACGCTCACCTGACAAAGCAAAGTACAGGCAGCCTTTTTCAATTTTTCTACTGTCCGTAGAAACAGTTCTGTTTTTCAGAAAAAGCTCGTGGAGTAATGAGATCTCCATGAAAATTATTTAGTACGCTTGTTTTTTGGTGTTTTATTCTGACTCTTAGTATTGCTTCCCACTCTGGACATAGCACATCTAAACCCAATAAAATCAGTTGCTAAATATTGAGGCAAAAATCTTCTTTGCGCTGGGTCTAACCAATAAGCCCTATCTTTCCATGAACCTCCTTTGTACACCCTAACTTCATCGCTAATTAAAGTGCTTCTGTAATTCGAGGTGTCATAATCTTTAATTAACTCACCTTGGTCATTTGTTTTGACTGCATTTTCGGGAGCGTTATACATTTTTTTCTGCTTCTCATTTTCTCCTATATTTTGACCGAATTGTCTGGAAGATGCTAGGTCTCCATCTCTGTAAGATCTGTTGTCACTTTTGGTAAAATTAGTTCTTAAAAAGGTATCGTCTTTGTCAATAGCTGTTTTTTTGATTTCTCCAGGAAGTGTTTTAGCGTATTTCTTTCCGTTTGGTAAAATTTCAAATTCAACATTATCAGTATCAATAGCAATTTTACCATCAGGGCCTCTTAGTGGCTTTGTAAACACATTTCCTCTGTAATAATTAAAGTCACTCAGGGAATCTTCAATAATAGGTCTGTAAACATCTGCGACCCATTCAGCTACATTACCTCCCATACCATAAAGACCAAAACTGTTTGGTGGATGAAATTTTGTTTGTACAGTAATTGCTCCGCCGTCATCTGACCAGCCAGCAATTCCGCCATAGTCTCCTTTAGAATTTTTGAAGTTGGCCAATTGGTCCCCTACGCCTCTTTTATCCTTATCTCTGGTGTATTCTCCATCCCAAGGATATTTTTTCCTTCCTTTATAGTTATTATACTCCCTATCTCCTGATTGTGCTTGTGCAGCATATTCCCATTCTGTTTCAGTGGGTAATCTATAGCCTGGAAGAATGATTCCATCACTAACACTTGCAAATACAGAAATACTGTCTTTTTGATTTTTGCCCTGTAAAGAATCAATTTGTCCACCGTAAGTAAGTTCAGGCCTTCTAAGGTATGTTTCAGTGCTAAAAACATTTGCCTCTCCATTTAATGGGGCTTCTTTAGCATCATCTGATAAAAACCCTTCGCGTTCTAAAATTAGTTCATTAACCCTGTCGGTTCTCCATTTTGCATAACTACTGGCTTGAAACCAGTTGACTCCAACAACTGGAAATTCCCCATATGCAGGATGTCTAAAATAGTTTACAACCAGATCTTCATTGTAAGATAATCTTCCCCTCCAAACCATAGTATCAGGCAAAGCGCTTTCATAAATTCCTTTAAATTCAGGTTTTTCTGGAGGGTATACTTTTTTGAGGTATTCAATATATTCAAGGTACATTTTATTGGTGACCTCTGTTTCATCCATGTAAAAAGACATGACGTTTTGCTGAGTTGGCGCATTGTTCCAATCTCGCATAACGTCGTCCTGAACTTTTCCTTTTGTAAAAGTTCCTCCTTCAATAAAAACCAATCCAGGTGCGGTTTCCTGATCTTTAAATGAGTTGTCTTTATCTAATTTCCAGCCTGTTCCTCTCGAAATATTACTCGATGAGTTAGATTTGCTACATGCAGCAAAACCCAACAGTAATATGCTGATTGTTGTAATATTTAGGTATCTGAAAAATATTTTCATATTAAAAATTTGTCCTTACAAATATAGTATAGAATACAGATTATAAAGAATAATCAATATAATAAATCATAATTTTACAAATTAAAACATTTTTTTTATTGTTTTATTGTTATTCAAAGTATCTATTTTAGTATTTATAGTGATAAAAATCTATCTTTTACATCCCCTATAATAATACAATATTTACCCTATTGCTGCGTTATTTTTTTAAACCCTTTATGAAATCTTTTTTTGTTTTTTTATTTGTTTTTTTAGGTTTTTCCAAGGCATTGTCCCAAGAGCAAAATTCCGTGATAACAACTGCGGTGCCCTTTTTAAATATAGCATCGGATGCAAGGTCCTCTGGTATGGGAGATGTAGGGGTGGCCACAGCTCCAGATGCTTTTTCCATGCAATGGAACGCGTCAAAATATGTTTTTTCTGACAGAAAATCAGGAATTGGTTTAGGATATACGCCTTACTTAGAGAGTATTATTTCAGATATAGCGCTTTTGAGCGGATACTATTTTAAGAAACCAACTGACCGCTCTGCTTTTTCTATAGGCCTACGATATTTTACCTTAGGAGCAATAGAATTAAGGCAATTTGCTTCAGACCCCGGAGTGATCACAAAACCCAATGAAATAGCTATAGACGGTAGTTATGCCTTAAAGCTGTCTCCAAGAATCAGTATGGGGGTGGCTGGACGCTTTATTCGATCTAATTTAAAATTTCCACAAGAGACCAGTATAGACAGCAGGGCTGCAAGCAGTTTTTCTGTAGATATTTCTGCCTATTACCAGGGAGACTTAATAGCTTTTCCAGCATTTGACGGTAGATGGAGGTGGGGATTGAATATCTCAAATTTAGGGCCTAAAATTGCTTATGATGCCAATGGTCAGGAAGATTTTTTACCCTCTAATTTGGGATTAGGTTTAGGGTATGATTTTATTTATAGTCCCAACAGTATGTTAGCAGTTTCTATGGATTTAAATAAATTCCTTGTCCCTATGCCGCAAGATTACAATGGAGACGGAGTAATAGACAGCGCAGACTTAGCTGAGTTTCAAGAATTAGATTTTGTCAGTGGTATATTGGATTCTTTTTCAGATGCGCCAGGAGGTCTTTCAGACGAACTCAAAGAGTGGCGTTTGGGGATTGGCCTGGAATATACATTGAGAAAGATATTCATGTTAAGAACAGGATATTTTACAGAATCGCAATTTACGGGATCCAGGCGTTTTTTCACCTTAGGTTCAGGTATTGCTTTTAAAAGTTTTCAAATAGATTTGTCGTATCTTTTTTCTACGGCACAAGTCAGAAACCCATTAGAGAATACCTTGAGGTTTTCATTTTCATTTAACTCCCCTAATTAAATCAATATATGCCTGTTCAAACCCATGCTTTTGAATACACTCTTTTCGAGACCCTTGAGGAACTAAGCCCATCTTTTCAATCCCTAATGCAGGAGGCTATTTTGGCCAGAGCAAATGCTTATGCACCTTATTCAAATTTCAACGTAGGGGCAGCTGTATTGTTGGACAATGGCGTTATTGTAAGAGGGAATAACCAAGAAAACGCTGCCTATCCTTCAGGACTTTGCGCAGAGCGAGTGGCTATATTTTACGCTTCAGCCCAATACCCAGGTATTCCAATCAAAGCCATAGCGGTGACAGCGAATACCCATTTGGATCCCTCAGAAATACCTGCTTCACCCTGTGGGAATTGTAGGCAAACTCTCGCTGAATACCAGCAGAATCAAGCTACTGCAATTCCTATTATTTTTATGGGTGCTAGTGGGAAAATTGTATGTTGCAACAGTGTTTTAGATCTACTGCCCTTTGCATTTAGCGCTAAATTTTTAAAATAAATTTAAGCTTAATTTATTATTAATCAATTAAATTTCAAGTACTTAAAATATTTAAAATACCAATTGGTATTTTAATACTGCTTTTGTGCTATCTTTTTAATCAATCTTTTTTGCAGAAGCCATTTTATCTGTATTTTTGCTTTCCATCCAACGGAATACATATAAATAAAAGTATATGAAAAAAGTAACAAAAGAGGTTTACCTTAAGTGGTATGAAGACATGCTGTTCTGGAGAAAGTTCGAGGACAAATTAGCTGCCGTTTACATCCAGCAAAAAGTAAGAGGGTTTTTACACCTTTACAATGGTCAAGAAGCCGTTCTAGCGGGTTCATTGCATGCAATGGATTTGACTTGTGACAAAATGATCACTGCTTACAGAAATCATGTTCAGCCTATTGGAATGGGAGTAGATCCTAAAAAAGTTATGGCTGAATTATATGGAAAAGTAACAGGTACCTCTAAAGGTATGGGTGGATCCATGCACATTTTTTCGAAAGAACACCGTTTTTATGGTGGTCACGGAATTGTAGGTGGTCAAATTCCATTAGGTGCTGGTTTGGCTTTTTCAGACAAATACTTTAAACAAAAAGGGGTGACACTATGTTATATGGGAGATGGTGCAGTGAGACAAGGATCGCTTCACGAGACATTTAACTTGGCTATGTTGTGGCAATTGCCAGTAGTTTTTATTTGTGAAAACAATGGCTACGCAATGGGTACCTCTGTTGCGAGAACTTCTTACAGTACAGATATTTGGAAACTCGGTCTTGGCTACGAAATGCCCTGTGGGCCCGTAGATGGAATGGATCCTGTCAAAGTAGCAGAAGAAGTGAGTAAGGCAGTGGAACGCGCCAGAAGTGGTGGTGGACCAACGTTTTTAGAAATGAAAACCTACAGATACAGAGGGCACTCCATGTCAGACGCACAGCATTACAGAACTAAAGATGAGGTAGAGGAGTATAAGAAAATAGACCCTATCACTCAAGTACTCGATGTGATTAAAAAGAAAAAATACGCTACTGACGCTCAGATTAAAGCTATAGATAAAAGAGTTAAAGATTTAGTGAAAGAATGTGAAGACTTCGCAGAGGCTTCAGATTACCCACCAGTACAGCAATTGTACGACATGGTGTACGAACAAAAAGATTATCCATTTTTACCACATAAATAAGAGATATGGCAATAGTAGTAAATATGCCCAGGCTGAGTGATACCATGGAAGAAGGTACTGTGGCAAAATGGTTAAAGCAAGTTGGAGACGTTATTTCTGAAGGAGATATTCTAGCAGAAATTGAAACTGACAAAGCCACCATGGAATTTGAATCTTTTAATGAAGGCACGCTACTTCACATAGGCATTCAAGAAGGCGATGCGGCACCGGTAGACGCTCTTTTAGCCATTATAGGAGAAAAAGGAGAAGATATTAGCGCTTTATTGTCTGGTGGTGCTCCAGCGACACAAGAGGCTTCTGAGGCCAGCGTAGCCGAAGCAGCCGCAACAACAGCTCCAGCAACAGCTGCCCCTGCTGCGGCTTTGCCAGAAGGAGTTATTGTGGTTAATATGCCTAGACTTTCAGATACTATGGAAGAGGGAACAGTAGCTTCATGGCTTAAAAAAGTAGGTGACGTAATTGAAGAAGGGGATATTCTAGCAGAAATTGAGACCGACAAAGCCACTATGGAATTTGAGTCTTTCAACGCTGGAACACTCTTACATATTGGTATTCAAGAAGGAGAAGCTGCGCCAGTAGATTCTTTATTAGCTATTATTGGCCCAAATGGGGCCGATATCTCAGCAGCTCTTAAACCAGCATCTGCCCCTGCAGCTGCTACACCAGTTGCACCTGATCCTGTAGTGGCAAATGAGGCGGCAGTTACGCCAGTGACTGCACCAGCAACAAAAGCTCCAGAAGCTCCAGTGGCTGTGGTAAATTCATCTGCTCATAATGGAAGAATTTTCGCATCGCCTTTGGCAAAAAAATTAGCTAAAGAGAAAGGAATTTCTTTGTCAGAAGTGAAAGGTTCTGGAGAGCAAGGTAGAATTGTAAAAGTAGATATTGAGCGTTTTACTCCTGTAGCCGCTCAAGCAGCTACAGCTACTTTAGCTGAAACTGTTTCTACTCCGGCACCACTATTGGCTAGCGGAGAAGAGCATTTTACAGAGATTAAAAACTCTCAAATGCGTAAGGTGATTGCTAAACGTTTAGGGGAGTCTAAGTTTTCAGCACCTCATTATTACTTAACGGTAGAAATAGCTATGGATAATGCTATGGCGTCCAGAGCTCAAATAAATAACCTGCCAGACACTAAGGTGTCCTTTAATGATATGGTTTTAAAGGCGTCTGCAATGGCACTTAAAAAACACCCACAAGTTAACACGACTTGGCAGGGAGACACCACCCGTTTTAACAGCCATGTGCATATGGGTGTGGCGGTTGCAGTTCCAGACGGTTTAGTGGTGCCTGTGGTTCGTTTTGCAGACCAGCAAAGTCTATCTCAAATTGGCGCTGCAGTAAAAGACCTGGCTGGAAAAGCTAGGGATAAGAAGTTAACTCCTGCTGAAATGGAGGGGAGTACCTTTACGGTATCTAACCTAGGAATGTTTGGTATTCAGGAGTTTACCTCTATTATTAACCAACCCAATTCTGCTATTTTATCTGTAGGGGCAATTGTTCAGAAGCCAGTTGTTAAGGGTGGCGCTGTAGTGGTTGGAAATACAATGAAAGTTACTTTGGCTTGTGATCACAGAACTGTGGACGGTGCTACCGCTGCAGCATTCTTACAAACACTACAAGCTTTTTTAGAAAATCCAGTGACTATGTTGGCCTAGATTTTCTTAAATATTCAATTTATTTAGCCCGGCTCTGCCGGGCTATTTTTTTAATAGCGGTTTGTAGTGGTATATGATCTTAATTTAATTTGGTTTTTACAACAGTTTCACGGTCTCTATTAAAGCATATCAGGCACATTAATTAGTACTATTATATTCGGGTTGTTTCCTTTGAATTGTCTAATTTTACTATGCGTTAATTCGCTTTATAACATCTTATTTTTTGAAAATCACAGACCAAATAAAAGCGCCTATTGAACAAGAAATGATTCTTTTCGAAGAAAAGTTCTTTCAGTCTATGAGTTCAAAGGTAGCCTTACTTAACAGAATTACTTATTATATAGTCAATAGGAAAGGGAAGCAAATGCGTCCTATGTTTGTGTTTTTAACAGCAAAAATGCTTTCTGGCGGAAGCGTGCAAGAGCGTACCTATCGAGGCGCATCTGTGATAGAGCTTATTCATACAGCTACTTTAGTGCATGATGACGTGGTAGATGGTTCAGACAAGCGCCGTGGTTTTTTCTCCATAAATGCCCTTTGGAAAAATAAAATTGCCGTATTGGTGGGAGATTACTTGCTTTCTAAAGGCTTATTATTATGTATAGATCATGATGATTTTGATCTATTAAAAATAATATCAGTGGCCGTTCGAGAAATGAGTGAAGGAGAATTGTTACAAATTGAAAAAGCCAGGAGGTTAGATATTACAGAAGAGGTGTATTACCATATTATTCGTCAAAAAACCGCCACACTCATTGCTGCCTGCTGCGCATTGGGTGCAGCCTCTGTAAGTCCTGGATCTATTGAGGTAGAAAAGATGCGGGAATTTGGAAGTCTTATAGGTATGGCTTTTCAAATTAAAGATGACCTGTTTGATTATGGGACAAAATCTATTGGAAAACCAACAGGAATAGATATTAAAGAGCAAAAAATGACCCTTCCATTAATTCACGCACTACAGCAAGCGAATCCTGATCAAAAAAGGTGGATGATTAATACGGTCAAAAACCACCATACAGATAGAAAGAGGGTGCACGAGCTTATAGCACTTGTTAAAGAACTTGGAGGTCTTTCCTATGCGATCACGCAAATGAATGCCTACAAAGAACAAGCACTTGAAATATTAGCGGACTATCCAGATTCCGCCTATAAAAGTGCCTTAATTACCATGGTTCGTTTTGTGGTAGAGCGAGAAAAATAGTCATTTTATAATTTTTTTGTCACCTTTTTACCGCTCTCGCGTTTTAGAGATATAGCGGCTTTTTTTATTCCTTTTTAAAGCGGTCTTTATTTGTTACTTTTATGGACTAAATACTTTTGAATTGATTTCAAAGAATACCATAGATAAAGTTTACGAAACAGCTCGAATTGAAGAAGTCATTGGAGATTTTGTTCAGCTAAAAAAATCTGGCGCTAATTTTAAGGGACTCAGTCCGTTTACAGATGAGCGCTCCCCGAGTTTTATGGTCTCTCCTGTGAAGCAAATTTGGAAAGATTTTTCTAGTGGAAAAGGAGGTAATGTGGTGGCATTTGTCATGGAACACGAGCATTTTACCTATCCTGAAGCCATTCGTTACTTGGCCAAAAAATATCAAATTGAAATTGAAGAAACCATTCAATCAGATGAGCAAAAGGAGGCAGCAGATGAAAGAGAGAGTATGTATTTGGTGTCTGAATATGCGGCGCGTTATTTTTCAGAGATCCTTTGGGCGTCGGCCGCAGGCCAGGCAATAGGACTTTCTTACTTTAGGGAGCGTGGGTTTACAGATGAAATCATAAAGAAATTTGGACTGGGTTATTGTTTGGATGAATGGGATGGTTTTACCAAGTCTGCTGTAGCGCAGAAATACGATTTAAAATACCTTGAAGCTACCGGACTGACTATCGTTAAACCGACCAATGAGCAAGCCACTGCTAAGACTTTTGATCGTTTTAAAGGCAGGGTAATGTTTCCTATTCACTCCATGAGCGGCAGGGTACTTGGTTTTGGCGGGAGAATCCTTACACAAGATAAAAAGGCGGCCAAATATTTGAACTCTCCTGAGAGCGATATTTATAATAAAAGTAAAGTACTCTACGGGATATATATGGCTAAGCAAGCCATTGCGAAGCAGGATAATTGCTACTTGGTAGAAGGTTATACGGATGTGATTCAAATGCATCAGTCTGGAATTCACAATGTAGTGTCCTCTAGCGGAACAGCACTTACTTCTGATCAAATTAGACTATTGAGCCGTCTGACTAAAAACATTACGGTGCTCTTTGACGGTGACGCTGCAGGTCTTAGGGCATCTATTAGGGGAATTGATCTTATTTTGGAGCAGGGGATGAATGTGAAAATTTGTACTTTCCCTGAAGGAGAAGATCCAGATAGTTTTTCTAAAAAGCACTCCTTAGAGGTGCTTAGTGCGTATTTAGAGACTGAATCTCAGGATTTTATACAGTTTAAGGCTTCTATCTTGGTTAAAGAGGCAGCCAACGACCCCATAAAAAGAGCAGAAACCATTCGAGATATTGTAGGGAGTATTGCTAAAATTCCAGATGCAATTCAACGGGAAGTCTATTTGCAGTCTTGTGCTCAAATTATGGATATTTCGGAGCAGGTACTCTATAATACCTTGGCGCAAGTCTCTAAAAAAGAAGCCAATGCTAAGGGTGTAGCGCAAAAAGTTGGGGGTGCAGCAGAAGAGCGTTTTAAAGTAGTTAAACCAGAAACCCCTGAGGTAGAGAAGCTAAATGTTCAGTGGATACTGGAGAAGAAAATCATTGAAATTTTATTACTTTATGGAAATCATAAAACCACTTTTGAGGACTTGATTTTAGCCTCTAACGAGGCTGGAGAATTGGTTTTGACCCCTAAAAAAGTGGAACAAAAAGTTTTTGAAAAGGTCTATTTAGACCTGCAGGAAGATGAGATTGAACTCACGCAGGACCATTTTAAAGGGATTTACTTTAAACTCATAGAATCTTTTAATCAGTCAGAAAATTTTGACCTAACGGTTTTTATCAGAAACCAGTCAGAAGAACTTTCAACAGCCATATCGTCTATATTAATGGAGGAGGAAAAGTATTCACTTGGACAGTGGGAGAAGAAAGATATTTTCCCAAAAAACAAGGCGTTGGGCGTGTCTCAATTGGTGACGGAGACCATTTTAAGCCTAAGGTGTTTCTTGATTAAAAAACGTATGGGGGTCATGCAGGAGACGACTAGAGATATAGAAAAAGACCATCGCGAAGTAAAAGAGGAGTTGGTGTCTTATTTGCAGCTGTATACCTTATTGAATAAAAAATTAAACAGGGTGCTATCTTAGTGCGGGGTACACTCTTAGTGATTAAATAGGGTATTCTCTTTCTGTACTTTGGTAGTATTGCTTTTTAAGTTTGAAAGGCTTTTGTATCGCTAATAAAACTCTAGCGCTTTAGCTTGCTGAAGCATGTCTACTATATTGGTGACATTTAATTTCTTCATAAGTCTGGCCTTGTAAGTGCTCACTGTTTTTTCATTAATGTCTAATCCATTCGCCACCTCTTTGTTTTTCTTTCCTGAGGCTAGTAATTTTAGCACCTCTATTTCACGAGACGATAATTTTCTGAAATTAGATTTTTCTTCTTCGCCTGACTTCTCTTTTTTGAGTTGCTCCGTGAGTGTATTGGTGAGGTATATTTTTCCTTGGCTAATTTGAGTAAGCGATGTGAGTATTTGATCTACCCTGGCTGTTTTGGGGAGGTAGCCGTAAGCGCCAGCTCTAACTGCACTAAGTGCATATACAGACTCTGGCTGACTACTAAAAATAAGCACTCTAATATTGGTGTTTATTTTCTTAAGTCTTCTAATTGTGGCAATTCCATTTACTTCAGGGATATCCATTTCCAATATAACAATATGGGGAACTTGCTTTTCAATAGCGGTGAAAAGTTGGCTGGTGGTTGCAACAGCTTCTTGAAGGTGAAATTCTTCAGCACTGTTCAAAACGACACTCAGTCCCATTCTTAATATGGGATGCGCGTCTGCAATAAGTATATTTATCATGATTTATTTTTCTAAGGATTTGGGATTCTTGAAAAATGAATAAAAAATAAATTTACAAAAATATCATAAACTATAGGTAAATTCCTACAAATTATTTGACTTCTTTTACTGAAGATATGCCTAAAAACCTCCTGTTTATTTGTGATTTGGCTGTTATTTAGCTGGTTTTAAAGAAGTTCTTTCGGAATTTCACAAACTGGAATAGGGTTCATTTTATGCTGATTGTTGCGGTTTAGCCTGGTATAAATTTCATAGACGGTAGCTTCGCGTCCAGAGAAGTCGGCTAATTTTTTTCCTAGGTCTTGCATTTTCATAGCCCACTCTAATTCAGGGTAGCTAGCGCCTATTTGGTCTTCATCTGTTCTGTGGTCTCCCCAAAGTCCGTCAGTGGGTGCCGCTTCTAGGATCTCCTCATTCACCCCTAATGCTTTTCCAAGGGCAAAAACTTCTGTCTTAAGTAGATCTGCAATGGGGCTTAAGTCTACTCCTCCATCTCCATATTTGGTATAGAATCCTACTCCAAAATCTTCTACTTTGTTTCCAGTACCAGCAACCAAATATCCGTGAAGTGCGGCAAAGTAATAGAGGCTTGTCATTCTAAGTCTTGCTCTAGTGTTGGCGAGGCTCATAAATCGCTCTTCTTCATTTTTTACGGCTGGAAATGCCGTTACTAAGCTATCAAAAACAGGAGTGAGTGCTACGGATTCTACAGAAACATTCAAATAATTTTTTTGCAACCAGTTCACGTGATTATTAGCTCTGTTTAGCTGGTTTTCTGCTTGATGAATAGGCATGTTTAGGCATAGCAAGGGTAGACCTGTTTTGGCACAGAGGGTTGCCGTTACTGCAGAATCAATTCCGCCAGAGACTCCAATAACAAAGCCTTTTGAACCAGATTTATGAGCGTATTCTTTGAGCCAATTTACAATGTGATCAATTATTTTTTCTGTCTGCATAAAGCGTGGATTTGTTTTAAAACGACTAACTTTGAGCCATAAAATTAAGTACTACTTTGAGAATATTAAAGCAAAAGACCAATTCTTTTTCCCACGGTGTAATCCTGGGGTTTATCTGTATTTTTTTTTTGTTTTCTTGCCGCAAAGACATTCGGCTTGAAAGTGACGTAAAGGCATTGGAGAAAGTCTTAAAAATTGATCGATTTGATCTTGAGTTTGGAGCGAGTAATGTGTCAGATCTCAATCGATTAAAGGATAAGTATCCTTTCTTTTTCCCACAGCAAACCCCCGATAGTATTTGGGAATTCAAATTGAAAGACAGTGTTGAAAAGCAAATTTCTAAAGAGATCAGTCGTGTTTTTGGAGCGTTTACTGAGACTACCAGCGAATTATCTCATTTGAACGCACACTTTAAGCTGCTGTTTAATTCCCTAAAGACTGAGTCCAATCAAGTCCTATATTTGCCTAAAGTATATACCTTGAGTACATTGACTTCTGGCTTAGACATTCAAAATAGGGTAGTGGTTACAGACAGCATGTGGCTCATTGCATTAGACCATTATTTGGGGCCTGATCACGAGTATTACAAGTCATTTCCCCATTATATAAAACAAGATTTAGACGCCAGATACATTCTCACTGATTTCTCTGCTGCTTTAGTGGCCCCTTTTGTAGTGCTGGACAACAATGGGTATTTCTTGGATAAAATGGTTTATGAGGGCAAAAAAATATTCCTTCAAACCCTGGTTTGGCCCCATGCGACTGAGGCCCAGCATTTAAAATACACCGAAGCGCAATACCAATGGGCTGTGGAAAATGAAGCGCAGGTTTGGCGCTATTTTTTAGAACGTGAATACCTTTACAGTACAGATACTGCTTTGGAGTATCGCTTTTTGTTCCCAGCACCATTTTCTAAATTTCAGTTAGTTCTAGACCGAGAATCTTCCCCTAGAATTGGACAGTTTATAGGGTTTCAAATGGTCAAAGCGTATTTCGAAAAACACGATAAAAATTTATTAAAACTCCTTGAAGTTTCTGCGATAGATTTATTGAAAGAAGCTTCCTATAAACCTAAGAAATGAGTCAAAAAACACACACTTCAGAAATTATTTTAAAAGTTACTTTAGATGAGAATCAGGTTCCTGAAAAATTGCAATGGACTGCAGAAGACGGAGGTGTAGACAAAGAAGACGCCAAAGCCATGATGCTTTCAGTTTGGGATAGTGTGAACAAGGAGTCTCTCAAGATAGACCTCTGGACTAAAGATATGCCAGTAGATGAAATGAAAATATTTTTTCATCAAACTTTAGTGGCTATGTCGGATACTTTTTTGAAAGCCACTCAAGATGAAAAAATGACAGCAACTATGAGAGATTTCTCTGATTATTTTGCAGAAAAGCTCGAGATTAAAAAAGGATCTTAAGCTAAGTTTTTAAAATAAAAAAGCGTTGATTTTATGCGCTTCACCATTAAGTAAATGGGGCCTAAATACAGCCAACTATTACTTTTGAGCTTTAAAGAACTGCTCGTTTATAGTATTTATATATCCCAGTAATTCCTCTTTCCCTAAATGCTTAGAAGATGAGGTTATAAAGTGTTCTGGGGCTAGTTCGAAAATTTCTTCCGTTAACTTATCATTATAGGCCTTTGTAATGGTTTCTATTACGGCAGGCTTTAATTTGTCTGCTTTGGTGAAAATAATGCAAAAAGGAATTTCGTTTTCCCCCATCCACCTCATGAAATCAAGGTCTACAGGTTGTGGCTCATGTCTAATATCTACTAGTACAAAGGCACAAACAAGTTGTGTGCGCTTTAGGAAGTACTCGGTAATGTATTTTTGAAAGGTCTTTTTGTCTTTTTTAGAAACACGGGCGTATCCATATCCAGGTAAATCTACTAAAAACCAATTTTGATTAATCTTAAAGTGGTTAATCAGCTGCGTTTTTCCCGGTCTTCCAGAGGTTTTTGCCAAACTCTTTTTTGAGGTAAGCATATTGATCAATGAAGATTTCCCTACATTTGAACGCCCAATAAAGGCGTATTCAGGAATAGGATCCTTTGGGCATTTTTCTACATGAGCGTTGCTCATTACAAATTCTGCTGAAGTAATTTTCATGGATGCTTTTTTCTGTGTAATAATTGGCGCAATGCTAGGGCTAAAAGCCTCTAGTCACTAGCCAGTTCTCCAATATTGTATTGAAGGTGTCTGGATGTTCCATCATGGGAGCATGACCACATTTTTCGATCCAAAATAAATCTGAATCTGGAAGTAATGCATTAAATTCATCTGCAACATTCGGAGGAGTCACGCCGTCGTTCCTTCCCCAAATAATACAAGTAGGTGTTTTCATTAGCGGTAAATCCTTAGACATATTATGTCTAATGGCACTTTTGGCAATGGCCAAGGTTTTTACCAGTTTTACTCTGTTATTGACAGTAGCAAAAACTTCGTCTACAATTTCTTTGGTTGCCACAGCAGGATCATAAAAAACCTCCTCTGCTTTTTTCTTAATAAACTCGTAGTCTCCTCTTTTAGGGTATCCGTCGCCCATGGCACTTTCGTAAAGGCCAGAACTTCCTGTAATCACTAAGCCTTTAATAATCTCAGGATCCATCTTGGTCTCTAATAAGGCAATATGACCGCCTAATGAATTCCCTACAAGGATCACCTCTTTTAGGTTTAAATGCCTTAAAAACTCATCTACGTAAATAGCAAAGCTTTTAACGGTGGTTTTTAAGAGCGGCATGTCGTAAATAGGTAATTCAGGTACAATTACCCTATAACCTTTTTCAGGGAAGTAATCCATGACCCCTTTAAAGTTGCTGAGCCCGCCCATGAGTCCATGTAAAATGACTATAGGAGCGCCCTCTCCTAAGGATACGTATTGGTATTTTCCGTCTTTGATGATTGGGTGTGTCATGACTTGGTTTACGCCTAAGTTGGCAAATATAGGCATTTCATTTAAATACCAATGGCTTCTTTTTAAAGGCTTAATATGCGTAATGGAATATGGACTTTGATCTTATTTAGAGGCAAGTTAAGAGAACTTATTAACAAAGTGGTAAAATGTGGTAAAAAGTGGGAAAAAATCCTTTATATTTGAACTTATTAATTAAAATCATCACAGATAGTGGTCTCACTAATAGGCACATATGATTGCAAGGCAGACGTAAAAGGGCGGGTAATGCTTCCTGTTGCGCTAAAGTCGCAATTGACCCCTATTTTGAAAGAAGGATTTGTTATTAAGAGAGCGGTTTTTAGAGATTGTCTGGAGTTGTATCCCATGGCGGAATGGCAATTGTTGATGGAGAAGATGAATGAGAAAAACCGATTTGTAAAAAAGAACAACGATTTTATTAGAAGGTTTACTGCGGGAGTAAAAGTAGTAGAGGTAGACGGTAGTGGTCGTTTGCTTATTCCAAAGAATTTAATAGGTATTGCACAAATAAGCCAGGAAGTGGTGTTGAGTGCGGCAATCAATATCATTGAAATTTGGGACAAAGCACAATATGAAAATGTATTAGAGGAAACAGCGCAGGACTTTGCAAGTCTGGCAGAAGAAGTCATGGGAGATGGAGAAAACAGCCTATCATGATCCAGTTATGTTACAGGAAACTGTGGCAGGTTTGGCCATAGATCCCAATGGGGTTTATGTAGACGTTACATTTGGTGGCGGAGGACATAGCAAAGAGATATTGCGACAGCTTGGACCACAGGGGCGTTTGTTTGCTTTTGATCAGGATAAAGATGCTTTGGCCAATAGATTGGCCGATGCCCGATTCACCCTCATTTCAGAAAATTTCAGGTTCATTAAGCAATTTTTACGATTTCACGGCATTAAGCAAGTGAATGGAATTTTAGCAGATTTTGGCGTGTCTTCTCATCAGTTTGACGAAGGGTCAAGAGGTTTTTCTACGCGCTTTGAAGGGGACTTAGATATGCGAATGAATCAGAATGCTGAGCTTACGGCAAAAGAAGTGGTGGGTTCCTATGCCCATGATGATCTGGCCAATATGTTTTTTCAATACGGAGACTTGCGTAATTCAAAAGCCATTGCAACAGCGATTATTTCATACAGAGAAAGCCAGTCTATTGAAACCACTGCACAGCTAAAGGAGGCTTTAGCTCCGTTTTTAAAAGGATTTAATGACGCTAAAGTATTGGCTCCTATTTACCAGGCCATTAGAATTGAGGTAAATCAAGAGATCCAAGTGATCAAAGAATTTTTAATGCAAGTGCCAGATCTCCTATTGCCTGGAGGTCGATTAAGTGTGTTGAGCTACCATTCTTTAGAAGATAGATTGGTGAAACGTTTTATTCGAGCAGGGCAATTTGAAGGAGAGCCAGAGAAAGATATTTTTGGGCGTTTTGAGGTGCCTTTAAAAAAGGTAGGTGGCTTGCAAACACCCTCAAAAGAAGAGCAACATTTAAATACCCGCTCTCGGAGTGCCAAGCTTCGGGTGGCAGAAAAACCAAACAATACCCCTGAGAAAAAGTGAGAAAATCGCTGCTTAATATTTTAAAAGGTTCTTTTCTTATTGGAGACGACGCTCCAAAACACTGGCGTTTTTTTATTTATCTAGCAGTTTTAGGCGCACTCATGATTAGTGCTGCGCATGAATCTGAGCGCAAAGTGTATGAGATTGCTCGTCTGAGTCAGGAAGTGAAAGCTTTAAAGAATGAATATGTAGGACTTAGATCAAGACTGCAGCGTGCTCAATTAGAGACTAGTGTGGCCAGAAAAGTAGCAGCATTAGGGATCTATCCTCCAGATAATCCAGCAGTGAAAATTGTAGTAAAAACAACGGTTAAAAAGTAATAAAAGTGCGAGAGAAACAAATTTTAACACGTCTGTATGTAGTGGTAGCCCTTTTGGTGGTGTTCTCCATTGCTATTGGCGCTTCTCTGGTTAAGACTCAAGTTTCAGATGGCGCTAAATACAGAAAACTCGCTTTAGAAAGGACTGAAAAAATTGTAACGATTGAACCCAGTAGGGGGAGCTTGTATTCAGACGACGGCAGTTTATTAGCTACTTCTGTTTCCAGATATGAGATTAGATTTGACGCGGTAACTGTAGCACCTAAGGATTTTGAAACGAATCTTGTTGCGCTTTCAGATTCTCTTGGAGTCTTGCTTCATAAGCCGACAAATTATTTTGAGCAAAAACTCAGGAAAGCAAGAGCCAATAAAAACAGGTATGCCTTAATAGCTTCTAATTTAAGCTACGAGTCTTATAAGCGAATTAAATCTTTTCCATTGTTTTCAAAAGGGCCTTACAGGGGCGGTTTTGTGGTGACTCAAAAAACAGTCAGAGAGCATCCGCTCGGAGAGATGGCAGCAAGGAGTGTGGGGTTTGTGAGTTCAGATGCTAAAGGAAATATCACTAGAGTAGGTTTAGAAGGTGCTTTTGATAATTATTTAAAAGGCGTAGCAGGCAAGCGTCTCAAGCAAAAAATAGCCAAAGGTCAGTGGAAACCAATAGGGACCAGCAATCTAAAAGAGCCGGAAGAGGGTGCAGACGTTGTCACTACAATTAATATTAATATTCAAGATATAGCACACCATGCGCTATTGACTCAGTTAGAAAAATACAAAGCAGACCACGGTACTGTAGTAGTGATGGAAACTAAAACAGGAGAAATAAAGGCGCTTTCAAATTTAGGAAGAAATGCCAATGGGCACTATTATGAAAGGCTTAATTACGCTATAGGAGAGTCCCATGAGCCAGGATCTACTTTTAAGCTCATGTCTTTGGTCGTGGCATTAGAAGACAAAATTGTAGACACCGCCACTGTAATAGATACGGAGCGAGGTAAATACAGGGTTTATGACCGGACAGTTAATGACTCTAAAGATGGTGGTTATGGACAGATTTCTGTGGCAAAGGCATTAATGGTTTCCTCTAATACAGCATTTGCCAAACTCATACACGAAAATTATAAAGACAGGCCTAGTGATTATGTAGATCGTTTACGCAATATGAATTTGCATGAAAAGCTAGGGCTTCCTGTTTTGGGAGAGGGAAATCCTGTGATTAGATATCCTGGAGATAAAGGATGGTCCGGAGTCTCTTTGGCATGGATGTCTCATGGGTATGAGGTGTCTTTGACTCCTTTACAAACCCTTACTTTTTACAACGCTATTGCCAATGATGGAGAAATGGTGAAGCCCAGATTGATCAAAGAAATAAGAAAAGGGGGTATTGTAGAGAAGCGTTTTGCTAAAACAGTCATTAACCCATCCATATGTTCTAAAGAGACTGTAGCTCAAGTAAAACAAATTTTAAAAGATATAGTGGAGAAAAAAGGAGGTACAGGCCATGGTTTGTATGATCCGAATTTTTCAATGGCTGGCAAAACGGGTACTTGTCAAAAAGATTACACTTCAGGAGATCCAAACAAATTAAAATATATCTCCACTTTTTCGGGCTATTTTCCAGCAGACAATCCAGAGTATTCTTGTATTGTAGTCATACACGAACCAGATAAATCTGTAGGCTATTACGGAGCAGATGTTTCTGGGCCTGTTTTTAAGGCCGTTGCACAAAAAATGTATACGTCTAAACTTATGGAAGTGCAAGTGGCTCAAGAGGCAGTTGTTTCTTTAGCTATAAATGAATCTTTTGAAAATTATCAAACTATACTAGGGCATTCGAGCCAGACCATTCCAGATGTAAAGGGAATGTCTGGTATGGACGCTGTGGCATTATTAGAGAACTTAGGATGTGAGGTGGAAGTATATGGTCATGGCCAGGTAGTGAGCCAATCTATGAATGCGGGTGTGCTTATTGAAAAAGGTACAAAAGTAGCCCTAAAATTATCTCGCTCATGAAGGTGTTAAAAGACATATTATACGGCGTATCTATAAATAAGTTGCAAGGCAGCACGATTAAGGAATTGCAGAGTGTATATTTTGATTCTCGCAAAGTGGAGCCTCAATCTCTTTTTGTCGCCACTAAAGGAGTTCAGGTAAATGGGCATGATTATATTGAAACAGCTATTGAAAATGGAGCTACTGTGATAGTTTGCGAAGACCTGCCTAGTACTACTGATGTTGAGGTGACTTATGTAGTGGTGCCCAATAGCCAGGAGGCTTTAGGCGTTATGGCGGCCAATTGGTTTGACCATCCGTCTAAGAAACTTTCGCTCATTGGGGTAACTGGTACAAACGGTAAAACCACTGTGTCCAGCTTACTATATGCTTTGTTTACTAAAGCTGGATATCCTTCAGGACTCATTTCTACAATTAAAATTTTAGTAGGGGAGAAAGCTTATGAAACAGCCCACACGACACCAGACGTGTGGACCATTAATGCCTACTTACAAGAAATGGTTTCAGAGGGACTTTCTTACTGTTTCATGGAGGTAAGCTCTCATGGGATTGCACAAATGCGTACTAAGGGATTGACTTTCGAAGGCGCTATTTTTACCAATCTAAGTCAAGATCATTTAGATTACCACAAGACTTTTACCAATTACAGAGACACCAAAAAACTGCTTTTTGACGGACTTTCGGCCACGGCATTTGCTCTAGTGAATTCAGATGACAAGAATGGTCTATTTATGCTGCAAAACACCAAGGCTAAAAAAATGAGCTATGGGATGAAAGGAGTGGCAGATTTTAAGGTGCAAATATTAGAGAATCAGTTTTCAGGTCAATTGATTAAGATTGACCAACAAGAAGTTTGGACCACACTTTTAGGTCAGTTTAATGCTTACAATTTGTTGGCAATTTACGCCACGGCAAGCCTTTTGGGATTAAACAAGCTAGAGGTGCTTAAGCATATTAGCACGCTGGAGAATGTAGCGGGAAGGTTTCAGTATTTTATTTCTAAAAACCAGATTACGGCTATTGTGGATTATGCCCATACGCCAGATGCTTTAGGTAACATATTAACAACGATAGGCCAGATCAGGACAAAAAATGAGAAACTCATTACTGTAGTGGGTTGTGGAGGAGATAGGGATCAAGGAAAGCGGCCTTTAATGGGGGCAATAGCAGCAGAAAAGAGCGATACTGTAATTCTCACTTCTGACAACCCCAGATCTGAGACGCCTATGGACATTATTGAACAGATGGAGGCGGGGATTTCCCCAGTAGATATAAAAAAAGTTTTGGTGGTTGAGAATAGAAAACAAGCTATTAAAACTGCTTGTATGATGGCCACTTCAAAGGATATTATTTTAATCGCAGGAAAAGGACATGAAAAGTATCAGGACATTAAAGGCGTTAAAACCCCTTTTGATGACTACGAAATTGTAAAAAATCATTTAGACCTCTTAGACCACTAATCTAATCCAATAGAAGCGCAGTACTATGTTGTATTATTTATTTGAATTTTTAGAAAAGCAATACCAATTTCCGGGGGCCAGTCTGTTTGGGTTTTTAACCTTCAGGGCTTCATTGGCCATTATTACTTCTCTATTAATTGCAACAGTATTTGGAAAAAAGATCATTGAATACCTTCAGTTAAAACAAATAGGTGAGACCGTTAGAGATCTTGGTTTGGCTGGTCAAAAACAAAAAGCTGGTACTCCAACTATGGGGGGCTTAATTATCATTATAGCTACTTTAGTTCCTGTTTTTCTCTTCGCTAAATTAGCCGAGATTTATATTGTGTTACTCATCGCAACCACACTTTGGATGGGTGCGATAGGTTTTTTAGATGATTACATTAAAATCTTCAAAAAAGATAAGGCCGGTTTAAAAGGGGTTTTTAAAGTCTTGGGGCAAGTAGTTCTTGGGCTTATCGTTGGAGCTACTTTGTACTTTCATCCAGGCGTTACCATGAAAGAGGCGGTTGTGACACCAAAAACAGAAGTGGTAAAGAGTCGTTTTTTAGGACCTGAAATAAAGTCTACTAAAACTACCATACCATTTACCAAAAACAACGAATTAGAGTATAGCGATTGGATTTCTTGGGCGGGTGAGGGTGCAGAGAAATACGCTTGGCTCATTTTTATTCCAGTAGTCATTTTTATAGTATCTGCAGTTTCTAACGGCGCAAATCTCACCGACGGCATAGACGGTTTGGCTGCAGGAACCTCTGCTATTATTGCAGTTACCTTGGGGGTGTTTGCTTGGATTTCAGGGAATGTTATTTTCTCTGACTACTTAGATATTATGTTCATCCCTAGGGTAGGTGAATTGGTCGTGTTTATTGCTGCTTTTGTAGGTGCACTGGTTGGCTTCTTATGGTATAATGCCTTTCCAGCACAAGTTTTTATGGGCGATACGGGTAGCTTAACTATTGGTGGAATTATTGCAGTTATTGCCATTATTATTAGAAAGGAATTACTTATTCCGCTATTGTGCGGCGTCTTTTTCGCCGAGTCGCTCTCTGTGATGTTGCAGGTGGGCTATTTTAAATACACCAAGAAAAAATTAGGTGAAGGGGTACGTATTTTCCTTATGTCGCCATTGCACCACCATTATCAGAAATTGGGCTATCACGAGAGTAAAATCGTGAGCAGATTTTGGATTGTGGGGATATTATTAGCCGTATTAACCATTGTAACCTTAAAACTGAGATAATGAAATTTCTAGCAGTTTTAGGTGCAGGGGAGAGTGGTGTTGGTGCCGCCCTTTTGGGGCAGCAACAAGGGTACCGTGTATTGGTGTCTGATCATGGCACCATTCAAGCTGCCTTTAAAAACGTTCTTGTACAAAATGAGATTCCTTGGGAGGAAAATGGACACAGTGACACCACTATTTTGGCAGCAGATCTTGTGGTTAAAAGCCCTGGTATTCCAGATACGGCACCCTTGGTTTTGGCATTGCGCCGGAAAGGTGTCTCGGTGATTGATGAGGTGGAATTTGCCGCTCGTTACACCAACGCTGTGTTAATAGGTATTACTGGCAGCAATGGCAAAACCACTACGACCATGCTGACCCATCATATTTTAAAGTCAGACGGGAAATCGGTCGCTATGGGTGGTAATATTGGCCTAAGCTTTGCGAAACTCGTGTATGAAGCCCATTTGCCAGAGGCTAAAAAGATAGATTACTACGTATTAGAGCTCAGTAGTTTTCAATTGGATAACATTGAAAATTTTAGGCCACATATCGCTGTAATCACCAATATATCCCCAGATCATTTAGACCGATACGGCTATGATATGGATCGTTATACAGCGGCAAAGTTTCGCATATCAATGAATCAATTGCCTACGGATTATTTAATCTATGACGCAGATTGCGAGGTAATTGGAGCTGCTTTGGCTCAGTTTCCGGAAACCGGAAAAAGAATTCCATTTAGTACACAAAAAATAATTAATAATGGCGCCTGTCAAAAAGGAGAAAATATAGAAATAGCATTGGACCAAAAATCATTTAGCATGCAGATCAATACATTGGCCCTAGAGGGCACACATAACGTTAAAAATACCATGGCAGCTTCCGCAGCAGCAGCCTTGGTTCAGATAAGAAAAGAAACCATACGCAATAGTGTGCAACATTTCCAAGGAGCGCCACATCGTTTAGAAAAAGTACTTAAGATCCAACATGTCACTTATATTAACGACTCAAAAGCAACCAATGTCAATGCCACTTTCTATGCGTTAGACAGTGTTAAAACACCTATGGTTTGGATTGTTGGAGGGGTAGACAAAGGAAATGACTATATGCCATTAATGTCAATGGTTAGAGAGAAGGTGAAAGCAATTATTTGCTTGGGAATAGATAACAACACCCTAAAATCAGTCTTTTCAAAGGCCACAGATATATTTGTAGAAACAACTTCTATGGAGGAGGCCGTTAAAATAGCGTATAAAATTGCAGAAAAAGGTGAGACTGTTTTGTTGTCTCCAGCCTGTGCGAGTTTTGATTTATTTAAAAATTATGAAGACAGGGGAGATCAGTTTAAAGCTGCTGTAAAAAATTTATAAGATTGGGCATATTTAAAAACATACAAGGAGATAAAGCCATTTGGGCGGTAGTAGCGTTGTTGGCGCTCATATCCTTCTTGCCTGTGTACAGTGCCAGTGGTAACTTAGAAAATGTGGTGCAAAATGGTACGGCCATAGGTCACTTGGCCAAGCATGCATTTTTACTGGGTATGGGTTTTGTCATTATGTTTGGAATACATAAAATACCCACCCATTTTTTTAAGGGACTTTCCCTAATAGGAATGCCTATAGTCTTGCTGTTATTGGTATACACCTTGGCGCAAGGAAGTACCATTGATGGTGCCAATGCCAGTAGGTGGATTAAAATTCCCTTTACTTCTATAGGTTTTCAGACTTCTACTTTGGCCATGGTGGTTTTAATGGTCTATATAGCGAGGTATCTGTCTAAAATTAAAGACCAATCAATTCGATTTACAGAATCTATACTGCCTTTGTGGTTGCCAGTTTTTATTGTAGTTGCTTTGGTTTTTCCAGCCAATTTTTCTACCGCTGCTATTCTTTTTTCTATGGTCATGATGCTTTGTTTTATTGGAGGCTACCCATTTAAATACCTTTTAGGTATAGCTACCACGGGTTTGGTTATGGGCGCTTTGTTTGTCATGACTGCAAAGGCTTTCCCTGGGCTTTTCCCCAATAGGGTAGACACTTGGATGAGTCGTATTGAAAATTTTTCTTCAGATGAAATTACCGAGGCAGATTATCAGGTAGAGCGTGCTAAAATTGCCATTGCAACCGGGGGTGTTTTTGGATTAGGGGCAGGAAAAAGCGTGATGAAAAATTTTTTACCACAAAGCTCATCGGATTTTATTTTTGCCATTATTATTGAGGAATACGGAATGATTGGAGGCTTTATTATTTTGGGTCTTTATTTGTTTTTACTCATTAGGATCATAGTTATAGCCAATGGGGCACCTACTTTTTTTGCTAAACTCATCGCTTTAGGGGTGGGTTTACCTATTGTATTTCAGGCTTTTATTAATATGGGGGTGGCCGTGTCTCTATTGCCAGTGACTGGGCAAACCTTGCCGCTTATCAGTAGTGGTGGAACCTCTATTTGGATGACTTGTTTGGCCCTAGGTATTATACTAAGTGCGAGTAATAAAATGACCCAAACTGCACCAGCAACAGTTACAGAAGAAACAACAAACCCTTTAGAAATATTAAGTGAACAACTATAAATTCATATTATCTGGAGGCGGAACAGGGGGGCATATTTATCCTGCTATTGCCATTGCACAAGGCCTAGAAAAAGCTTACCCCAATGCGTCTTTTTTATTCGTTGGGGCTAAGGGCAAAATGGAAATGAAAAAAGTTCCAGAGGCTGGATACGCCATTAAAGGGCTTTGGATTTCTGGATTATCTCGAAAACTGTCTTTGGCCTTGCTTGTTTTTCCTTTCAAATTACTGTGGAGTCTTTGGCAATCTTTTTTTATTCTATTGCGTGTAAGACCAGATCTGGTAATTGGCACCGGAGGCTATGCCTCTGCCCCTTTGCTTAAAATGGCTCAGTGGTTGGGATTTCCAACCCTAATTCAAGAGCAGAATTCTTACGCAGGAGTGACCAATAAATGGCTCTCTAAAAAAGCAAAGGCTATTTGTGTGGCTTATCCAAATATGGAAAAGTATTTTCCAGAAAATACCCTAGTGTATTCAGGCAACCCAATAAGAGCAGGTATTCAGTATGAATTACCTCCAAAAGAAAAGGGCTTAATAGAATTTAAGCTTCAGCCCAATTTTCCGGTCTTATTGGTACTTGGAGGGAGTTTAGGAGCCAAAAGGATCAATGCATTTATAGCCAGCCAATTGTCTTATTTTGACCGTCAGGGAATTCAATTGTTGTGGCAATGTGGCGCTTTGTATTACGATGAATACAAGAGTTTCCAGTCGGATAAGGTGCAGCTATTTGATTTTATTTCAAATATGCCATTAGCTTATACTGCTGCGGACTATGTAATTTCAAGGGCAGGTGCTGGAGCCGTATCTGAATTAATGCTTGTGGGGAAACCAGCCCTATTAATACCATCGCCTAACGTGGCAGAAGACCACCAAACAAAAAATGCAGCAGCGGTTGTTGCTATGGGTGCGGGTAAAATGATTAAAGAGGCAGACTTAGAAAATAATTTCCAAAGGTTATTTGAAAGTGTCACCAAAGATTTGGCGCTTCAATCCTCTATGCGAGAGGCCATGCAAAAAATGGCCAAGCCTTATGCATCAGACACTATAGTGAAGGCAATTAAAAAAATTATCGAGAAACATCCAAAATAAACCAACAAGCAAAAAATATGTTTAAACAGCCATTCAAAGGCATGGACTTTAGTCATAAAAAGGCATTAAAAATACTGTTCACGCATTTTAATACAACATTCAAGGGATTAAATTTAGGACAATCATATCAATGAATAATTCTTTAGGCACATACTTTTTTTTGGGAATAGGCGGCATAGGAATGTCGGCCTTGGCTAAGTATTTCGCCTTAAAGGGTTTTTGTGTAGTGGGTTATGACCTGAGTAAGTCAGATATTACAAAATCTTTAGAGTCATTAGGAATTAGGGTATTTTATGAGGACAACAGTGCGCTGTTGCCAATAGAATTAAATAGTCCTGCTGTCACTAAAGTGATCTATACACCTGCAGTTCCGCAAAGCAGCGATTGGTTTTCTTATTTTAAAACCAATGACTTTACTATGGTTAAAAGGGCTGTTTTATTGGGAGAAACTACTGAATTGAGCTTTTGTTATGCGGTAGCTGGCACCCATGGAAAAACAACTACTGCTGCTATGCTGGCTTATTTACTAGACGCTTCAGATGTTAATATCACGGCTTTTTTGGGAGGTATAGCACATAATTTTGGCAGTAATTTATTGCTTAAAGACACTGAAATTACCGTGGTAGAGGCAGACGAATTTGACAGGTCGTTCTTGAATTTATCTCCTAATGTAGCTTGTATTACTTCTACAGATGCAGATCATTTAGATATTTACAAGTCTGCCAAAGCACTTGAGGACAGTTTCCATTCCTTTGCAGCGCTTGTTCCGTTGAGAGCGCATTTGTTTGTTCATGAAGACCTGGCTATTCCAGGAATTAGCTATGGGGAGCGTGAGAGTTCAGATTATTATATTTCGGATTTAAAAGTAGTCTCTGGTCAGACTTTGGCTAATATTCATACTCCTAGGGAAACTTTTAAAGCGGTTTTGTTTCCTATGCCAGGCAAGCACAATGTGCTCAATGCGCTTGTGGCTTTTGCTATGGCTTATTCTCAGGGGGTCCCTGCTAATGGTTTAATTAAAGCATTGTCGGACTTTAAGGGAATTTCCAGGCGTTTTTCATATGAGATTAATACACTAGATAGGGTTTATATAGACGACTACGCCCACCATCCAACGGCTATAAATGCCATATACCAAACATTGAGAGCGCAGTATCCAAATAAAAAAATCACCGCCATTTTTCAACCGCATTTGTATTCGCGCACCCAAGATTTTGCTCATGAATTTGCAGCCAGTTTGTCTCAGTTTGACAGCCTTTTCTTATTAGATATTTATCCGGCCAGAGAGCAACCTATTGAAGGGGTAACTTCTGAGTGGTTGCTCGGTTTGATCAGTTCAAAGAAAAAATCAAAATTAAGCGTAGCAGAGGTATTAAAAAACCTTAAAGAAAATCCTCCAGAGGTCTTGGTGAGTTTGGGTGCAGGGGATATAGGAAAACAAGTGGCTCATTTTAAAAAAGCTTTGTTATGAAAAGAGTATTAAAGGTTTTTCAAATGCTTCTCCTCTGCTTTGCTTTGGTGGGCCTATACGCTTTTACTAATTACAGAAATGAGCAAAGAATAATCACTGATATTGACTTAAAATTTATTGGGAATGACAATTTGTACACCACCTATGAGGCGGTTAATAAAATGTTAATAGTTAAACAGAAAGGGGCTTTTAAAGCCCCAAAAGATAAAGTAGCTTTGAGTACAATTGAGCGGTGGCTCAATGAAGACCCTATGCTTCAGAATGCCACAGTTTATATGACTGTAGATGGGGTACTTAGGGCCTTACTTACACAGAGAACACCAGAAGCTAGGGTGGTAACGGATTCTGTTTATTACCTAGATACTCGCGGAATGGCTATGCCACTATCTGAGTTTCATTCTGCCAGGGTACCCATTATTAGTGGGAGCATCTCTGAGGTAAGTTTATCTGATTGTCATAAAATAATTGAATTTGTGTCCCAAGATGTTTTCTTGAAAAAGAATATTGTGGGAATTAGAGTGATTAAAGATCAAGACTATATGTTGCAATGTAGGTTAGATCTATTTGAGGTTCGTCTTGGAGCAGCTACAGCACTTCAAGAAAAGACTTCTAATTTTAAGGCTTTTTACAATAAAGCTCTAAAAGATAATAGTCTAAAAAACTATTCTTTGGTAGATGTAAGGTTTAAAAATCAGGTGATTGCCACCAAAAAATAATAATAATACTCAGATGAAAGAGACAAATTATTCTGTTGGCTTAGATATTGGAACTACTAAGATCGTAGCCATTATAGGGAAGGAGAACGAGTATGGTAAAATAGAAATTCTCGGTATTGGGAAATCTAAAAGTTTGGGGGTACACAGAGGTGTAGTGAATAATATTACACAAACCATTGAGTCTATTCAGCAAGCGGTGCAACAAGCAGAAACAGATTCTGGCTTGAAAATAGATACGGTATCTGTGGGAATAGCCGGACAACACATTCGTTCGCTGCAACACTCAGATTATATTACGCGTGCCAATTCAGAGGAAGTGATTGGTTATGAAGACGTAGACAACCTTTGCAACCAGGTGTATAAATTAGTGATGCTTCCTGGAGAGGAAATTATTCACGTACTACCTCAGGAGTTTAAGGTAGACGGTCAGGCAGAAATAAAAGAGCCTATGGGTATGTATGGTGGGCGTTTAGAAGCTAATTTCCATGTGGTTGTAGGACAGGTTTCTTCTATAAAGAATATAGTTCGTTGCATTAAGAGTGCAGGTCTAAATCTGGGAGAAATATCCCTAGAGCCTTTAGCGTCTGCCAATGCAGTCTTGAGTCAGGAAGAAAAAGAGGCTGGTGTGGCGCTCATAGACATAGGGGGAGGTACTACGGATCTCGCCATTTTTAAAGATGGTATTATACGCCATACTGCCGTGATCCCATTTGGGGGTAACGTCATTACAGAAGATATTAAAGAAGGCTGCTCGATTATTGAAAAGCAGGCAGAACTCTTAAAAATAAAGTTTGGATCTGCTTGGCCAGGAGAGAACAAAGACAATGAAATTGTCTCTATACCAGGATTGAGAGGAAGGGATCCAAAAGAGATTACCTTGAAGAACCTCTCTAAAATTATTCACGCAAGAGTCGTAGAAATTATAGAGCAGGTCTATGTGGAAATTAAAAATTACGGCCATGAGGAGCAGAAAAAGAAACTCATTGGTGGTATAGTACTCACAGGAGGGGGAAGTCAGTTAAAGCACCTCAAACAACTGGTAGAATACATTACCGGGATGGATACCCGAATTGGGTATCCCAACGAGCACCTTGCAGGAGATTCTGAAGAAGAAATTGCTTCGCCATTATATGCTACAGGGGTAGGATTATTAATGAGCGCGGTGGCTTCAGATGCGAAGCAGAAACCGCATCAAGAGTTAACCGCAGAAGAAGTTCAAGAAGAGGTTTCTGAAGCAGCATCGGCTGAGAAGGCGCCAGAGGAGGACAAAGCCCCAAGAAAAAACATCTTTGACAAATGGTCAGAGAAATTGAAAGATTTTTTAGACAACGCAGAATAAAACACCAAAAATATAAGAACCCAAATTTATGAGTGATCACAGCGAATTTGACAGCATTGCATTTGACCTTCCAAAAAACCAAAGCAACGTAATTAAAGTCATTGGCGTTGGCGGAGGGGGTAGTAATGCGATTAACCACATGTTCCAGTCCGGTATTAACGGGGTTGACTTTGTGGTGTGTAATACAGACGCACAGGCATTACAAAACTCTCCAGTACCCAATAAAATTCAATTAGGACTTTCGCTTACAGAAGGTCTTGGTGCAGGTGCTAACCCAGAGGTGGGAGAGCAGTCTGCTTTGGAGAGTATGACAGACATAAAAGCCATGTTAGACACCACGACTAAAATGGTTTTTATTACCGCCGGAATGGGTGGTGGCACAGGAACTGGTGCAGCTCCAATGATTGCCAAACAAGCCAAAGAATTGGATATTTTAACCGTTGGTATTGTGACCATTCCTTTTCAGTTTGAAGGGAAAATGCGTTCTGAACAAGCCCAAAAAGGGATTGAAAATCTGCGTTCCCAAGTAGATTCGCTAATTATTATTAACAACAATAAACTTAGAGAGGTTTATGGGAATCTAGGCTTTAAAGCTGGTTTTTCAAAAGCAGACGAGGTATTGGCCACTGCAGCAAAAGGAATTGCTGAGGTAATTACCCACCACTACACTCAGAATATTGACCTTAGAGATGCCAAAACTGTATTGGCCAATTCTGGTACAGCGATCATGGGATCTTCTCAAGCATCTGGCTCTGGTAGGGCACATGAAGCCATTTCTAAGGCCTTAGATTCACCGCTCTTAAACGACAATAAAATTACTGGAGCTAAAAATGTGTTGTTGCTCATTGTGTCTGGAAGCCAAGAGATTACCATAGATGAAATAGGGGAGATTAATGAATACATTCAGTCAGAGGCTGGAAATAGCGCTAATATTATTATGGGTGTTGGAGAGGACAGTGCCTTGGGAGAAGCTATTGCGGTAACTGTTATTGCCACTGGATTTGATCAAGAACAACAAAATAATATTGTCAATACAGAATCGAAAAAAATCATTCACACCTTAGAAGAAGAGCAGCGTGCGGCTATAAATCTCACGCCAGAAAAACCTTCTTTTCAATCCTTAGATCCGCTAGAAGAATCTCAGCCCAAAGCGAGTGATCAAGTGGTGGTTCACACCCTTGATATGGAGGAAGTAGAACATAGCGTTCCAGTAAAAGAGGCGGATCCTTTGGTGCCTTCCACCCCAGCGATTTTAGATTTGGAGGTAACTTATACCTTGGTAGAAGCGTTCAAAGAGCCATTGCATTCTTCACCGCCAAAGCAGGATTCGTTCCTTCCTTTAGTGGGAGATTTCGAAGTAGTAGACGCAGAAGATCTCTCTGCTGCATTGGCAGAAGAAACTTTTGAAGACCATACTGAAAATGAGACGATGGATTTTACAAATACACTTTTTGATTTGCCTATTGATCACGCAAATCAGCAGGAGTCTTTAGTAGAAGAAGCCTCGTTTTCATCCAATAAGCAAGAAGAAACTATTGAAGAATCTTACTCAGAACAACCCAATTCATTTGAAAGTGTGACTGATGAGGAGGAAGAAGCACCCACTATTACATTTAGTTTGGGAGACGACATTATGGATATGGAAGTTAAAGACCCTGTAGAGGTAATCCCTGTGTTGGAATACAATGCTGCTGGAGAAAAAAGATACAGCTTAGATGATTATATGGAGCTGGAGGCACATTTAGGGACAGCTAAAGAAACGTCTCCCGAAACACAAGAGCACCCAGAAGAAGAAATAGTTTTTGAAAAGAAAATTGTTGAATCTCTAAAGGTAAAGCCTCAAGAAGAAGCACTAGATCCTATGGAAGCGCCTATTGAAGCCCTACTCAAAGAGCGTGCAGACGAGCGAAGAAGAAAATTGAGGGATTTCAATTATAAATTCAACAACAGTATTAATAAGATCGAAGAGATAGAAAAAGAACCCGCCTATAAAAGGCAAGGTATTTCTTTATCCGAAGGCCCGTCGGAGGGAAAAATCTCAAGAACTACATTGAGCACAGATTCTAATGAAGATACTCAATTGCGCAGTAATAATTCGTTCTTACACGATAATGTAGATTAATATCAATTCACTTACACTCAATAGACCCGAGGCACTGTTCTCGGGTTTATTATTTATATTTGCACTACTAAAATATTAGACATGATGAGCTTACAAGATGCAGTAATGACAAAAATGAAAGAAGCTATGCGTGCCAAAGATACGGTGGCATTGTCTTCTTTAAGAGCTATAAAATCTGCTTTATTATTGGCCCAAACAGATGGGTCAGGCGCCACCATGAGTGAGGCAGATGAAATTAAGATTGTTCAAAAATTAGTGAAACAGCGTCAAGATTCAGCAGCCATTTACAAGGAGCAGGGAAGAGAAGATTTGGCCCAACCCGAATTAGATGAGGTTACGGTATTGGCTCAGTTTTTACCCGCCCAACTTTCAGAAGAAGAAGTTAAAGCAGTTGTTGCAGAAATTATTGCTGCAACAGGAGCTAAGGGCATGCAGGATATGGGTAGGGTAATGGGTCAAGCCAGTGGTAAATTAGCTGGTAAAGCAGACGGAAAAACCATTTCAACTGTGGTTAAGGCTCTTTTAAATGCCTAATTCCACTTTGGCTAATACACTTGCTCGCTTGACACTAATTGGGGGCTTATTTTTTTTGAGTAATACCTCTGTGGTTTCAGGACAAGAGACCTACACTTGGAATGCTGTTTTTGCAGATTATCAGCTAGATTCTATTCAAGGCATTCGATTAGAAACTCATTATAGGACTAAAGATGTTTTTGGGGGTCAGCAGCAGTTTATTCTTCGTCCCTCTTATGTTAGAAAGATCAATTCACAAGTTACTTTATCTGGAGGCTATTCCTTTTTAAATACCGAGAAGCAAGCGGTTTTTTTGGAAGAGCACAATGTCTGGCAGCAGATTTTTTATATCATTCCGTTAGAAAAGAGCACTTTTTTTGGATGGCTGAGAGCAGAAGAGCGGTGGATAGAGAACACCGCTTCTGAATTTGATTTTGGAGGTAGGCTTCGTATTAGATTTGGCTGGAGAAAACCAATTTCAGGTTTGGGAAAAAAGTTCGAATTCATGGCGTTTAACGAGATTTTTATGTTCACAAAGAACATATTTCCCCACACTTTTAACCAAAACTGGACCTTTCTAGGTTTTAGGGCTGTATTGTCTCCAGAAGCCACTTTGGTGAGTGGTTACCAACGTATTCATCAAGACAAACAAGGAGTTATTTTAGCAAAAAATCTTTGGTCTTCTATACTATTTATTCGCTTGTAAAAATTTCCTATTTTTAAGAATGCAAGATCAGATTAAAAAACTAGCCCAGATTTTATTGGTCATTCTATTGGCATATGTAGGTGTTGTAGTTCTTGTTTTTATAGGGTTATTTAATACCACAAAGCCTGAAAAATATGTGCCTATAGCAGTTCCTGAGTACCAAACGGATTTAGAAGCGGCTGTTTATGCCACCCAAGATCCATCACTACAGTTGGGATACGAAGTCTTAGTAAACACCTCCAAAGTAATAGGGCCTCTCGTGGCCAATGCCGCTAAGCGCACCACCGGAAACAATCTAGAGTGTATTTCTTGTCACCTCAATGAAGGTACCAAAGCCTTTGGAATTCCATTGAATACAGTATTAGAACGTTTCCCGCAATTCAGAGGCAGAGAAAATAAAATAGGCACCATAGAAGACCGAATTAATGGCTGCCTAACTAGAAGTATGAATGGTAAGCCTTTGGACGCCAACGCTCAAGAGATGAAATCCTTAGTGGCTTTTCTGGGATGGTTAAACAAGGAAACAACCCGGGATGTGGGAAATAGCCTGTATGCCAAAGCCACGGAAAAAGGCATAAAACCTATGGAGTGGCCCAACCGTCCTGCAGATTTAAGCCATGGCGCAGAAGTCTTTGAGCAGCAGTGTGTGTTGTGTCACCAAAAAAACGGGCAGGGAACTAAAGAGACAGAAGGACAATATTTGTATCCGCCCTTATGGGGTAGAGACAGTTATAACAATGGTGCTGGAATGACCAGATTACTCACTGCAGCTTCTTTCATTAAATACAATATGCCTTATGGTGTAAGTCACCAGAACCCTATACTCACAGATGAGGAAGCCTATGATGTAGCAGCCTATATGAACCAACAGCAAAGACCTGAAAAAGCGGCCTTATTGGCAGATTTTCCAGATAGGACTAAAAAGCCATTGTCTACTCCCTATGGTCCTTATGCAGATCCATATCCTGTGGAACAGCATCAGCTAGGACCCTACGGGCCAATAGCGGACTATTATAAAAAAGAGTTCGGGATAATAAAGACTAAGTAGCCTTAGTTTTCGTAAAGTCTTATGTAATCTATGACCATGCTGTCTTGGTTAAAGCTGGCCGGAATGTCACCTCCTAAACTACCTCCCATAGCTACATTTAAAAGTAAGAAAAATTCTTGGTTAAAGGGTAGTGACTCATTTAGGTTTATGTCAAAATACTTGACACTTTCTACATACATCTTAATGGTATTTTCGTTCCAAATAAGTCTGTATTCTTTAAAATCAGAGCCTATATTGGCGGCGGTTATTTCATCTGAAAATTTAGCATTGGTGTTGTCTGCTGTGTTTTTCCAATGAACAGTTCCCAATATTTTATTTTTTTCTTGGCCATTTTGCTCTACAAGGTCTATTTCCCCACAATTGGGCCATCCTACAGCATCCAAATTGGCTCCCATAAGCCAAATAGCAGGCCATGTTCCTTTAGATTGAGGAAACTTAGCCCTCACTTTTAACTGCCCGTGTTTGAACGAGAATTTATTTTGAGATTTAATTCTAGCTGAAGTATATGATTTTCCATCTAGATTCTCTTTGAGGGCAGTAATGGTTAAAAAGCCATTGGCTATTTTCAGATTTTTTGAAGAAGTGGTATAAGTTTGCAATTCCTGATTTCCCCAACCGGGTATACCAAAAGCACTACCGTCTCCTAGATCATGTGTCCATGTGCTATTGTCTAGACTGTTAGACTCGAATTCTTCAGACCAAACGAGCCCAATCTTATCTTGTTCACTCAGGCTAATTCCTTGTGCTTCTGGGGTAAGATTCTCCTCTTCTCCTTCTTCTGATGAAGCGCAAGAAGCCAAGAATAGTAAAAAAATAGCATTAATAAATAAAAATGATTTTAAGGGTTCATTTGTTCTTTTCATTAATGCTATTTTTTTATAACTTATTTTAAGTGGTATTATTATTTTTTGAAGTAGAAATTGTCAAAAAAGATCGTTCCAGCACCAACAATTTTAAACTGAAAAACTTTATTCAATTCAACTGGAGAGAAATCGCTTAATGGAATATCAATACTATTCCATTCTCCTGGTGTAATGGCTATAGTTTTTTTAACTTCTGTAGTAGGTTCATTGCTAATCAAAAAGAAATCTACCGTTGTTTGGTCTGCAGACCAGTAATCAAGGTGGATGGTATTATACGCACTAACATCTTGTACTGTAAATTCTGTTCCTTGGTAGTTTAAGTTGGTGTATTTCAACACTGAATTATCTGCTAATACCTCTGTGGTTACTTGCGTACTTTGCCCCCAATCTGGATTAAAGTTAGTTCCCTCGACATCTGTGTAGGAGTCACTAAATATAGATAAAACATCTTCAGCCGCAGCTGTTGGTGCCTCTGGTCCAGCTGCTGGAGAAGAAGCTACAGGAGTTTCACCATGGAAATAAATATTATCAAAGAAGACAGTACCATTTCCGTCTACCTTAAATTGAATTACGTCTGCTAAGTCTACCACATCTGAAAAATCAGTCAAAGCAATATCTACACTTTTCCATTCTCCTAGACTACTTATATCTAATGATTTCGCTTTTTCTTTTCCTTCTCCTGAACTAATCAAGAAGAAGTTTAATGCAGTTGAATCCGACGTCCAGTAGTCAATGTGAATTGAAGTGTACCCACTTACGTTTAATGGGGATGCAAATGCAGTTCCTTGATAATTTAAACCAGCGTATTTCAATACTGAATTACCCCCTAAATCTACTGTACTTACTTGGGTACTTTGTCCCCAGTTTGGATTAAAATCTGTTCCAGCTATATCTGTGTAAGAATCGCTAAATACAGACATTACGTCTGCTGCATCCAAAGATGGTGCTGAGGGAGCTTCTGTTGGGCTACTCACTTCTTCAACAGCTACAGGAGTAGAGAATGCTATATTGTCTATATAATAAGTTGTTTCTGCGCTATTGGTAATATTAATCGCTACGATAATTACAATTCTGTCGTATTTATTACTGTCCTCAGCAGAAAAATTATATACTAATTTTTCCCACGCACCAGTGGCTGTAGTAGTTACTGTAGCTTCTTTGAAATTATCTGAATTTGAGGAGTCTTCAATTTTTAACAATACATTTTGTCCTGGCGCTGCTGAGTGAACGTCAATAGAGATGGCTTCTTGACCAGCAGGGAAGATAATTTTTTCATTGATATTAAAAAAGAAGCCTGCCCAAGGCTCTATACCCGCATCTTCCTCTATTTTCAATACTTTTGAAGAATTATTTACCGCTCCAGGGTTAGGATTATCTACATAATTAAGTTCTAAGTATTCTACTCCTGCAGCTCCTCCAAATCTTCCCCAAGTTCCGTTCAGATTCGCATCTGATAGAGCGCCTTCTTCAGAAAAAGGATTTCCATTACATTCAAAGTCAATAGTCGCTGTGTTCAAACTTGGAAGTGCTTCAGTAAAACTATCACAACCCTCTACGACCACTCCAACTGGTTCCGGTTCTGCATCAATAATAGGTTCATCGTTGTCGTCATTTGAGCAAGCTATTAAAGTCAATGCACTTGCAAATAAAAACACCTGTTTTGTGTTAAATAATTGAGATATCTTTTTCATGTTTTAAAAAATTTTTTTTGCAATGTAGTAAAAAGTTTAATCTATAATTCGATTTAATATTTTTTTAATAATAGCGTTTATTTATTACTTAATTCTTTGTGCTTTTATGAAACAAAAAAAGTTTATTTACTTTTTTTTGTCTTGTACAGCAGATTGTTTCGAGTAACTTTGTTGTCTCAAATAGGCTGCGTAGTTCAACTGGATAGAATATCAGATTTCGGCTCTGAGGGTTGGGGGTTCGAATCCCTTCGCGGTCACAAGTAGAACCTTCAACCTTTATGGGTTGAAGGTTTTTGTTTATTAACTATTAAGTTAGTTTTTATTAACTATTAAGTTAGTTTTTATTTTATTTTGTAGCCCCCCTTTTAAGATACTTCTAAATTCGATAAAATGTTTTATTTGACCTCCTCCCATCATTAGGTACTGCTTATAAAAGTGGGAAGAACGCAAATGGGTAAGTATACAGTACATTCACATTCCTAAACTAAAATTTAAATTATGATATTATCGCACAAAGAATTTGGTCTTACTCCTTATTTAGGAGGAATAAATAACGTTTTATGAAATTTTTAGTTTAGAAACTAGAAAGTATAGTTCATTTAGGAAATAATAAATTAAACTTACTTTCTGAAATTTAGTATGATCTACAATGAATAGGGTTAGAACAATTTCCTTTGTGAGCCATTAATCCATAACTAGAGTTTGAATCTGTCTCTTCTTTATAAATCAGATATTAACAACCATCATAGTTAATAACTGTAAATTGATTTTTAGGTAATTCATTAACTTTATTTGATTCAGTTACAGTATTATTAAGAGAGTTATTTAAATTTAAATGATCACAGGAATATAATACTAATGTTACAAATATGATTTAGATTATTTTTCATTTCTCTTGTGTTTTAAGAATTCTTGTAAATCCTTGTTAGAACCATAAAGGACTAAAATATCTCCGTTTTCTAGTGTTTGATCTGGAGTTGCAATTCCCTCAATATTTAATTCTGTACGGCTTTTACCTACTAAACTTTTTACTTCTGATTTTTTCATAATTGTTAAAACCAAAATATTGAATTTTCTACGAAATCCAATTTCTCTTATTGTCTTACTAAAGTACTTTTCAGGAACATTTGCTTCTATAATGCTAAAATGTTCATTTAGTTCAAAAGAGTCAACAACATTGTTAAGACAAAGTTTTTTTGCCCAACGTTCAGCAGTTTCTTCTTCTGGGTGAACAATTTCGTCTACTCCAATGGCTTCTAATACTTTTTCGTGAAGTGGATTTATGGCTCGACTGATGAGCCTTTTTACTTTCATGTTTTTGAAAAGCGCAGTAGTCATAATGTTAGCACCTTGATCTTCCCCAATTGCAATAATAACAACATCAGTATCTTCTAGAGGAAGACCAGAAACTGTAAATTCATCCGTAGCGTCCATACAAATGGTATGTGATATTTTCTCCTTGTATAAATCGACCTTTTCCATTCGTGAATCAATTCCGATAACTTCATTTCCATGAGAAGTTAGTTTTTGGGATAGTGAAGCCCCGAAATTTCCAAGTCCTATGATTAGATACTTCATAAATCAAATTTTAGTTAATCGTAATTTCCTCTGTTGGGTAACGATAATTTTTATGTTTAATCTTTTTAAAAACCGCAATGATTATGGTTAGCATACTAACTCTGCCAGTAAACATAATTAATATTAACACTAATTTACTTAAGGATGAAAAGCTAGCGGTAACTCCCATACTCAATCCAACTGTACTGTATGCTGAAAAGCATTCAAATGCAATATCTTTTAAGTTTTTGTCGGGATCAAAAACAGAAATTAACATAATCCCAGTACCAATAACAATTAGTGATAATGAAATTATAGCAAATGACCTTTTTACAGATATGTCCGCAATTTCTCTCCTAAAGATTTCAATTTTAGTTTTACCTTTTGCGAGACTTAAAATGTTCAAAGTAGCAATTGCAAAAGTACTTGTTTTAATTCCACCCCCAGTTGATGATGGGGAAGCCCCTATCCACATAAGAAGAAAGACCATCATTGTGGTTGAAAATAACATTGAAGAAGTATCAATAGTATTAAAACCGGCAGTTCTTGGTGTAGTTGCTCCAAATAGTGCGGTTACAGCCTTTCCAAAAGAATTATGATCAGCAAGAGTATTATTGTATTCAAGAACATAAAAGGCTAAAAACGATAAAAGAGATATAGAAAAAGTAGTTATAAGTGTAATTCTGCTATTGATATGTAACACCCAAGGTCGGTACCCTAAGTTCCTGCTTTTTGAAAATAGTATTTTTTTAATTCGATACTTTATGTATTTAAGAATGTTGGAAACTATAGGAAATCCTAATCCTCCAAGGGAAAAAGTTAGAATTATAATTAGTTGTAGGAAATAATTGTATTTGAATCCACTTTCATATAGACTATTTGATAAGGTAGAAAAACCAGCATTGCAAAAGGCAGAAATAGAATGAAACACTGAAAAAAATATTTGGTCATACTGTGATTTAAAGTCGTTTGCGTTAAGACTACTATAAATAAGAATGGATGAAAACAATTCTATACTTAGTGTGATTAAAATAATATACTTTATAGTGGAAAAAACTTCTCCAATTTTCTTTGAACTATTCATATCGCTTAATGCAAGTTGATTCTCATAGCTAGAACCACCTTTAAAAAAATAGCTGAAGTAGCTTGCAAACGTTAAAATTCCTAGTCCTCCGATTTGAATTAGTATCATAATGATAATTTGTCCAAACTCAGTAAAATATTGACCTGTATCTACCACGACAAGTCCTGTAACACATACAGCACTGGTAGAAGTAAAAAGAGCATCAATAAATGAAATACCAGTATAAGTCGCGTTAGGCAGCAACAGTAGAAAGGCACCTAATAATATTATCAGAAGAAAGCTGCTTACAAAGAGCTGAGCAGGATTTAAAAGGGTTCTTTTATAGTTGAATTTTATTTCTGAAAATTCCCGAATAAAGGTAAATATAACAGCTATTCTAACCCAAATTGGATTTTCTAGCAAAAAATCAGTTTTGAAAGGCACTCCAACGAAAAGGTACATGTAGAATATCCAAACTGTAAATGCAATTGACAACAAATCAAAAATAAATACTTTCCGTTTTATTAATTTAAAATTTTCAAAATATCTAAATATACTAGAGAAGATCCCTATACCAAGTACAACAAAAAATATACTATCAAGAATGTGCTGTAATGATTTGCTTTGAGAAAACCCAAAGTCAAAAAAAAATGCTAACAATCCAAAGATGCTAACCCATAAGGCAGTTTTATATAAATACTTCATATTATTCCATAAAAGTACTGTTTACAAAACAATAACCAAAAACATCTAACTAAATTTGAGTCACTACTTTTTTATTAAAATTTTACCCTGTGATTTTTGTCACAGAATAATTAAATAAGTAAAACTACTTTCGCAAAAAATATTTTTAAAAGCTTTATAAGCTAATTTCACTTAGTTAAATGACAGACAACATAAAACTTGGATTAAAAGAAAATTGGAAGCAGTTTACTCTTTTAGTTGTCGTAAATGCTTTTGTAGGTGGAATGATAGGAATGGAGCGCACTATTTTACCTCAATTTGCAGAATTACAATTTGGTGTGGCTTCGAAAACGGCTATACTATCTTTCATTATCGCATTTGGAACTTCAAAAGCAATAGCTAATTTTTACACAGGAAGACTTTCCAACAAATTTGGACGAAGAAACTTACTTCTATTTGGTTGGATTCTCGCAATACCAATTCCTTTTATGCTTATGTATGCCTCGAGTTGGACTTGGGTGATTATTGCTAATGTTTTATTAGGAATTAGTCAGGGTCTTACTTGGAGTAGTACTGTAGTAATGAAAATAGACCTTGTTGGAGAAAGAGACCGTGGTTTTGCAATGGGCTTAAATGAATTTGCAGGTTATTTTGCCGTGGGTGTAGTAGCATTTCTAACAGGTTCTATTGCCAACAGTTATGGCATTACTCCTTATCCATTTTATATTGGAATTTTCATTTCTATCGTTGGTTTTTTATTGACATTTTTTTGGGTAAAAGATACTCGAGTTTTTGTTACTAAAGAGAGTACAACCGACAATACGACACAACTTAACAATGTGTTTATCGAAACAACATTTAAAAACAAAACCTTAAGTTCAGTAACGCAGGCAGGACTTATTAATAATTTGAACGATGGAATGATATGGGGATTACTTCCAATAGTTCTTTTTTCGTTACATTTTGACAACAAAAATATTGGAATAATTACTGCTATTTATCCAACGGTTTGGGGTATTGGACAACTTTTTACAGGGAAAATGTCTGACCATTATTCAAAAAAAGCAATGTTGTTTTGGGGTATGTTCTTACAAGGTTTTTCCATTTTACTGATACCATTTACTGATGACTTTTATCTTTTATCTTTCATTTCTGCAATTTTAGGTTTTGGAACAGCATTGGTGTATCCAACTTTCTTGTCTACTATAGCACAGACTACAAGTCCAAAGCAAAGAGCTGAAAGTATTGGGACTTTTAGACTTTGGAGAGATTTAGGGTATGCGTTTGGAGCACTTATTTCAGGGGTGACAGCAGATGTATTCGGTATTCAATATGCTATCTTTCTAATTGGAGGACTAACTATAATATCATCACTTGTAATTAAATTCCGTATGCCTGAACAGATAAAAACAAATAAGGAAGTTAATAAGTGGGTATAAAATATTTTGTATGTACTCCAAAATTTGAGGCAGCAAGTTTAATTAATTTACTAAATATGAAACGAAAAAAATTAATTTTTAAGTTTAGAAAGTCATAGTGCTTAAAAAAAGTTTAAAGAGTATTTTTTTCAACTTCTTAAATATCTCTCAAAAATTCCAACATCTTTTTCGAAAACAGATCTTTAGGATTTTTATTTTCAAAGCGGAGCTTTGAGCCAAGAGCGAACGCAGTGAGTTGCTTTTTTTATTAAAAAGTATTCTCTACAATTAAAAAGTATATAGGCATTCCAATAGTAATATTTATAGGAAAAGTTACTGCCAATGCCATGGGTAAATAAAGTCCTGGATTGGATTTAGGTACGGATATTTTCATAGCAGCTGGTACGGCAATATAGGAAGCACTTGCCGCTAGAATGGCAAACATGAATCGGTTAGAAACATCTGAAGTTACTGCAGCACTCATTAAAGCAACCAAGCATCCATTAATCAATGGAATTACTATTGCGAAGACTAATGGAAACCAACCGAAAGAGAAAAATGCCTTGAGTTTTCTTCCACTACTAATGCCCATATCTAATAGGAAAATAGCTAGAAATCCCTTAAAAAGGTCATCTGTAAAAGGTTTTATCCCTTCAGCTTGCTCCGCATTAGCCATAAAACCTATGCATAAACTTCCCATTATAAGCAGTACACTTCCATTGGTAAACGCATGTTTTAATACTGTTCTTTTTTTTATGGCAAGTTCTTGGTTGTCTACTTCTTTACTTAAAGTGAGTAATAAAAGGCCAACGATAATGGCTGGAGATTCCATGAGCGCCATTATGGCTACCATATGGCCGTGTAATTGTAAATGTTGTATTTCCAAAAAAGATACTGCAGTGACAAAAGTTACCGCACTTACCGAACCATAAGCAGCCGCAATGGCAGCAGCATTGTAAGGGTTGAGTTGTTTTTTTATTAAAAAGAAGGTGTAAAGTGGAATGCCCATTGAAATAGCAATTCCAAAGAGCATAGAGGCAGCAATTTCTGTATTGAATGTCTCGTGAGACAGTTCTTGTCCACCCTTAAACCCTATGGCAAAAAGTAAATAAAGAGAAATGAATTTTGATGAATTTGGGGGAATCTCTAAATCACTCTTGACTAAAACAGCTATAATTCCTAAAATGAAAAAAAGTAATGCAGGGTTGGTGAGATTGTCTATGAGTAAGTGGTAATTCAAAATTTTATTTTTTTGAGGCTCTTTCTAATCTGTCATTAATGGATTTTCCCAAGCCTGTGTTAGGTAATTTTTCAATTATTATGACGTCTAATTTTAATTTGTCTAGCCTATGCATAGCAGTGTAAAGATTTTTTGCCGCTTCTTCTAAATGTGCTTTTTTAGATAATATTTCAATTGAATAGGCTGAATCGTAACAGTTGGCTTTTTTAAAAAAAAGCAAACCGATTTTTTTTTCTTTGTAGTTATCTAAAATACTTGGACTTATTTCTTCTGTAAGAATTGTTGGTGTTTTAGGTGCGTAATGTTTGGCTAGCATTCCAGGGGCTAGTGGTTTTTTTGAAATGGTTTTAATATAATTAAGTGGCCCACAGATTTCTTCAATAGCTTCCTCTGATATAGATCCAAGTCTGTAGAGCACCGGTGCACCATTTTCAAAACCAATTATAGTAGACTCAATTCCTTTCTCGCAGGGCCCGCCCTCAAGTATTAAAGGTAGTTTGTTGCCAAAATAGTCTTCTACATGTTGGGCAGTGGTTGGGCTTATAGATTTAAAAGGATTAGCACTTGGTGCTGCTAAAGGAAAGTCCAACTGTTTTAAAAGTGATAATGTAACAGGATGGTTTGGCATTCTAATACCTACCGTGTTTTTCCCAGCAGTAATTATATCAGGGATAAGAGGTTTTCTTTCCAACACTAAAGTGAGTGGCCCTGGCCAAAAATTCTTTGCCAATTGGTAAGCTTTTTCTGGGATATTTTGAGTGTATTTTTCTAAATCATCCATATGGCCTATATGGACAATAAGAGGGTTGTAGGAAGGTCTTTTTTTGAGATCAAAAATTTTCGAAACAGCTAATTCATTCATAGCATTAGCCGCCAAACCGTATACTGTTTCAGTTGGAATTCCCACTAGATCATTTTTGCCTAATATCTGGCACGCGTCTTCAATTTGAGTACTGATCAAAATAACGTAATTGGATTAATCTTCTAAAATAGTAATTTGAACACTCGCGTTTATAAGCATTCTTTTGTTGCCTAACTTTGCTTGTTGTACTATTTCTAGAATGTCTTTGCTGGCCTCTTTTAGTTCGGGAATTCTTTTTACTGCCATAGCATCTTTGTGACCAAAACGTTCCTCAGAGCTGAAATTTCTCATTTCATGGAAGTGAATTTTAGACTCAAAGAAATTTTTTAAAATTTCTTTGGCCTCCTGATCAGAAAAAGTTCCTTCAATTAATTTATAATCATTCATGGCTTAATTTTTTTTGTTTTCAATAGCGTTTATTTCATGGATAGTTAGAATGCTAAAGGCAATAGCTGCACAAGAGAATAATTTTTGATGGATAATATCTGTACTTTTAAAAGCAATTAGAATGCTACAGATACTAATGGATAGAGAGCTGATAATTTTAATCCGTGCCATTACATTTTTTATAAAACAAATTTGGTATTTTTAATTCATTAATTTATATTTATGTTTTAAATATAAATCATAATTAGATCTTATGAATTATACACTGAATCAATTGCAGGTTTTTTTAAAAGTGGTTCAATATGAAAGTGTCACTAAGGCTGCAGAAGAGTTGCATCTCACCCAACCAGCAGTTTCTATTCAACTCAAGAATTTTCAAGATCAATTTGATGTTGCTTTGACAGAAGTCATAGGAAGAAGAATCTACATCACTGCTTTTGGAAGGGAAATAGCCGCTGCAGCAGAAAAGATCATTGAAGAAGTACAGGCCATAAATTATATGACCTTAGAGTATAAAGGGCGGCTTACCGGCAGGCTTAAAATATCTTCAGTGTCTACGGGTAAATACGTGATGCCTTATTTTTTGTCAGATTTTATGAAAGACTATGCAGGAGTAGAACTATCCATAGATGTCACCAATAAGAAAAGGGTTCTTGAAAGCCTAGAGAAAAATGAAATTGATTTTGCGCTGGTCTCTTTACTTCCGAATCAAATGAATATTGAAAAATTAGACCTACTTCAAAACAAGCTTTTTTTAGTGGGTAATTCAAAGGCCAATATTACCTCTGGATTTAAAATTAATGACGCCTTTCAAGACCTTCCGTTGATCTTCAGGGAGAAAGGTTCAGGAACGAGACAAACCATGGAAGGATTTTTAAAGAGTAATACTGTTGCCGTACAAAAGAAGATGGAACTTACCTCTAATGAAGCGGTTAAGCAAGCGGTTCTTGCTGGCTTGGGCTATTCCATTATGCCACTTATTGGCCTTAAAAATGAATTGTCTAATAATGAACTTCAAATCATACCCATGAGAGGTTTGCCCATTACTACCAACTGGAGTCTTATCTGGTTAAAAGGGAAAAAGCATTCTCCAGTATCATTGGCTTTCTTAGAACATTTAAAAAGAACCAAAGACTTTATTACCCACAAGAGATTTGATTGGTATGAAAAGTATTGAGCCTAATAAACCGAATATATTGGCAAATTACTTTTTTGCTTATTGCAGTCTATGAATTATATTTAAAAACAGAAAATTTTTCCAAAGGAGTTACTAAATTTAGCGCTACTTATCAATAAACACCAAACTTATGCGCGTTTTGAATCGCTTTTTTTTTATTGCATTTCTACTATTTATTAGCTGTGCTAAAGACAACGGGGATAGTCCTGAATCTGAAAAACCAGTGGTATTTGCCGTTCAGACCAATGGAAGTCAGTTGCCATATATGATGGTAGAAACCTCTAAAGCTATCTTAAATGAGCCCAAGGTTGCTGCAAATTTAAGGGTGTTTTTGAATAAGTCATTAGCGCATGAAACGTCCATAGGAATTGAGTACAGAGGCTCTACCTCGTATAGAATGTCTGACAAAAAATCTTATGGGATAGAAACTTGGGATGCCGCTGGTTTAGATGCTCCTTATGCTTTTTTAAATTACCCAGAAGAAGAAGATTATATTTTCATGGGGCATGTCTTTAGAGCGTCTCAAAACACCATTTTTGATCCCTCTCTCATGCACCATCATATAGGATATGAAATGTATCGTTCTATGGGCCGTTACGCCAGTAGGACCCAGTGGATAGACCTGGAGATTAACGGGGTGTATATGGGAGTATATCAGTTCATGGAAAAGCTCAAAAGGGATAAAAATAGAATAGATATTGAGAAATTAACGCCTTTAGACACCAACGCAACAGCTATTACAGGTGGGTATATTATTAAAATAGACAAAACAGCAGGTGGTGAAAATGGGATAGGACAACCTTTAGAGTATTTTGACAACAATTGGGGAGACGACGCCCTCTATACTGCTGCAAACTCGTGGCGTTCCCAATACGATATTTTTAAACAGCCCATTAATTTTAATCCATATAGGGCTCCTTACCATCCAGATCAATATTTAGAGACCTATTTCTTGTACGAGTATCCCAAGGCAAACGAGATTACCAATGCTCAAAAAGAGTATATACAAGGCTATATTCACGACTTTGAAACGGCGCTCATTAATGATGATTTTACCACAGATACGCGAACCTATACAGACTATATTGATTTAGATAGTTTTGTAGATTTCTTTATTATTAATGAAATTACAGGTAATGTAGACGGCTACAGGCTCAGTACCTATATGCACAAACAAAGGGGTGAAAAACTCAAAATGGGACCTATTTGGGATCTCAATATTGGCTATGCCAAACAGGGTAGGGTGCCGGTAACGGATTGGATTGCTAATTATAATGTTCATGTATCACAAGACGCTTGGATGGTCCCATTTTGGTGGCCTAGACTTTTAGAGGATCCTATTTTTAAACAGGCTTTAAAAAGCCGATGGACCACCCTAAGGACCAGTACTTTTAGCGACGCATCTGTGTTGGGTAGGGTAGAACAAACCGCTACTTACCTGAAGGATAACGGTGCGGTAGATCGCAATTATAACAAATGGACTGGGATTGCTGTGGATTATGATGGGGAGGTTTCCATTTTAAAAAACTATTTAGAAAATAGGCTTCAGTGGATGGATCAGACCATTAATAACTATTAGACTATACTTCGTTTTCACTATAAAAGAGTTTTGACTTTAGAAGTGAAGGATTATTTTTTGCATTTAAAATTTTTACTTTAATGTGGGCACTTTTCACACTTTTAAATCTCAAAAAGCGTTTGTTTCCTATAGTGGTTCCCTTAGAAATAATCCTCCATCCCTGAGCCGTATTTATCATTATTTCAAAAGAACTTACTTTTTGTCCTAAGCTAATGTCTTCTTGAAGCGAAATAATATTAAAGTATTTTGGTGTAGGTAATAAAATTTCTTGTGTGTATGGATCTTGGTTTATAAAGGTTGCATTGACTGCAATATTTTCTTTAAAATCCGCTTTAATGAGGTTTGAAAGTCCAACAAGTGCTAAAGAATCGTTTTGGTGAATTTTGCCTCTTCTGTCTACTGGAATATTAAGTAGTAAAGAAGAATTTCTTCCAATTGATTCAAAATAAATTTCCCTTAGTTTCATTGGAGATTTCACCAAGCTATCTTGGTCTTCATGATAATACCATCCTGGCCTTATAGATACATCGGTTTCTGTTGGAATCCAATGGGTGCCATTTTCTTGGCCTGAAGAAAATTTATTAAAATCTGCCATTCCAGGGTATAAGCTATCCTTAAATATGGGAGCCCAGGAAGTTAATTTTGCTTGTCCTGTTTCATTTCCAACCCATCTAATATCTGGTCCCGCATCTGAAAAAATAACTGCATCAGGTTGAAGTTTTCTTACAATTGAAATGGTTTCATTCCATTGGTAATATGTTTTTTTATCTACTTTTCTAATGTCTCTTGCGCCACCATAATATCCGTCTCCACCGTTTGCACCGTCAAACCAAACTTCGAAAATAGGACCATAATTAGTCAATAATTCACCAAGCTGATTCCTAAAGTACTCTATATATTCTTGCTGACCGTAATTTGGATGGTTCCTGTCCCAAGGAGAAAGATAAATACCGAGTTTTAAGCCGTATTTATCACAGGAGACTGCTAAATCTTTAATAAGGTCTCCTTTTCCATTTTTCCAAGGGCTATTTTTTACAGAGTACTCAGTGTATTTACTTGGCCACAAACAAAACCCATCATGGTGCTTGGCAGTAATTATCACTCCCTTCATTCCAGCAGATTTAATGGTTTTCACCCATTGGTCCGTGTCTAAATTTTTAGGGTTGAATACTGAAGCAGGTGTGTCCCCATAGCCCCACTCTTGGTTTGTAAAGGTGTTCATATTAAAATGGATAAAAGCATAGAATTCCAATTGTTGCCATTCCATTTGTCTTTTTGAAGGAAGGGGAGGTATTTTTACTAAGTCTTTTTCTAAAAGCCATGCTTCATTGAAAACAGCTTCAATATTTGTTTTGTTGTTACAAGAAATAAAAAAAAGCACTGTAAAAAAAAGAGGAAAATATAGGTGTTTCATATGCCTAAATATTGTGATGTTTAGACAATTTAAAAATAAAAATATGAGAAAACCCTTTATTTAGACGAACGCTCGTTAATGTTATACGAAAGGCTTTAATACTTAAATCAATTTACCCATCACCACCTTCCATGGGCTTATGACCCAATGTTTCACTACTCCGTGAAGTACATACGGATCGTTTTTCGCAAAGTCTTCTACTAGGGCTCTTTGGTCTGTTTTAAAGATGAGCATAGCCTCGTCCGCAGGTTCTTCAAGGGCACCTGCTAAGAGTAAGTTGCCAGTTTCTTGTGCTTTTTTTGCATGCTCAAGATGCAGTGCCCTGTGAGGTTCTCGATCTTTTATATAGGTTTCAGATGTTTTATAAAATAAGATATAATAACCCATAACTAGTCTTTAACTTCTAATAATGTAATATCAAAAATTAAAACAGACCCTCCAGGAATACTGCCATAGCCCAAGTCTCCATAGCCTAAATTTGAAGGTATGAATAGTTTGCCCTCTCCGCCTTCTTTAAAATAAGTGAGACCTTCTGTCCAACCAGGAATGACCTGATTTAAGGAGAATGAAATACCAGTGCTATTACTTTGGTCAAATACCCTGCCACTGGTAAAGTACCCTTTGTAAGCTACTCTCACTGCACTGCTAGTTACTGGACTGGCTCCTGTACCTTGTTTTGATATAAAATAATACAAACCAGATCCTGTTTTAGTGGCGGAAATACTATTTGCTTCTAAATAGGCTATTATTTCTGCGTCGTTTGAGGCATAGGAACTATTGGTAGAATCATCTTCTTTAGAGCAACCTATTAAAAAGGCGCTTACAAGACATAGATAAAAATATTTCATTTGTAAATGGTATTTGGTGCAAGATACAAATAGGCTTATATTTTTGTAAGTTTATTAAAAAAATCATGAGCCCTTTTTTGAAATTCAGTGCTACTTTATTTTTATGGTTAACCACTAATTCTTTGTTTGCCCAACAGTTTTTGCGTAAAGAAGGTAATATTACCACTATTGTTCAACTCATAAGCGGCTACTATACCGAAGTGGTGTATCAGGAAAGTCCACCCAAATTCATCAGTACTAAAGGAGGCTTTATCTCAAGCGACGCAAGCCCAGTCGTGCATTTAGAATACAACAGTTTGTTTGAGCAAGACTCCCTTAAAACCATTCCTCTAGCTGCTTTAAATGTCTTTGAGAAAGTAGCATTACAACCACAGCCATTAGATGGCCTTTGGTTAATGGGTGGGAGAATGCGAAATGACGCTAATGACAAATCGTGACACCTCAGGTCCTAGAAAAACATTAAAGGTATTGTATAACGGACGTTTTCAGTGGATTGCTTTTCATACGGAGACCTTTGCTTTTATGGGTACCGGAGGTGGGAGCTATTCTGCAGAGAATGGCGTATACGAAGAGTCTATTGAGTTTTTCTCGAGAGATAACTCCAGAGTGGGGGCTGTATTGCCTTTTGAATATGAGCTCATTAATGGGGCATGGCACCATAAGGGAAAAAGTTCTAAAGGGGACCCCATACACGAAATTTGGGTACAGAGAAAAGATTAAAATTATAGGGCTTTTTTAAAACAAAGGCTGTTTTCTACACCCTTATAGGGACCATAATTGGGGATTATTTGGTATCCACATTTATGATATAAGGCTATCGCGGCCTTTTGTCTTGTGCCCGTTTCTAGAATGCAAGATGTAAAGCCTTCTTCTGCTGCCCACTTTTCTAATGCACTTAATAGCTGTACCGCGTATCCTTTACCCCTGTAATGAAGGTCTGTGTACATTCTTTTAATTTCTACTTCTTTTGTATGAAGTACTTTAAATGCGCCACAGCTTACCGGGGTGTCTCCGATATACCCAAGCAGTACATGTTTTATTTGCTCTGTACCATTAAATTGATGGTAAAAATCGTGTTCTTCTCCATCGGTAATGGCCAGATCTTTGTCTAATAGTGCGATGAGTGACTTAAAATCTGAGTTTGTGGGGGTGGTTTTTAAAATTTTCAGTAAAGTCATAAACGATTGATTACGAAACACGAACTTAGTGAATATTCGTTTTGATCCAAATAAATTGTCCTAATCTAGCTAAATGAACCTTCTGAGTTTTAATTTTTAGTATTTTAGTACTTCGTTTAACCCCAATTCATGCCCATACGCCTTAGTTTTTTATGTTCCCTTTTTGGAGTTTTTGTTTTTGCGCAAAAGCCAAATTCTCAAGACAAAGCGTATTTGGCGAATGACACTATAATTGTTTTAGGAGATGATTATATGTTAAAAAGCACGCTAGAAAATCCTAATGATTTTACAGTATCTTATCCCAAGACAGTTGGAAACAAACCCCTTATATCACTTTCCTTATTGTTTAAAGACAGTGATTATGTGTTTATAGATTCAAAAGACAATGCTGTTTATAGGCTAAAAAAGACTCTCTTGTTTTATGGATTCCCTCTGAAAGTGTTCCTTCTATTGGAGCCACACACATCGTTAAAAATGACACTATTTTTAGATATGGAGGGAAAAAGGGCTCATGAATATTGATTATTGGTCTTTTTTAAATGAGGTGCAAAAGTCTTGGGATCCTTATCCTTCGTTTAAAAGTGACTATACCCCTAATGGCACTTTTAATAATTGTTATGTGAGTGCTGGAGATCAGATCGTATTTGTTAGAGGTGCCAGGGTGAATAGGAGAAATCTTTCTGACGAATATTTAGACGATCATATTATTCAGTACAGCTGGAAGCTTAAAGAGTGGCAAGAGCTTGGTCATGTAAGGGCAGATTATAAAAACTTTACAAACAGCATTGCTATGGGAGATGAGTTGTTGTTTTACAACGACAAAAGCATATCTCATGTGACTCCTTTTACCAATAAAAACACTTTGTATTACAGGAATTTAACCCATCAGAATCTTAATAAAAATAACCAGTTAGACGCCCTGTATTCAGAAGGAATTTTTTATGTATTTACGGATACCTCCAATGGAATTGTCATTAAGAAAGTCCTTAAAAATGAATTTTTAAAAGGTGTTGAATCTGTTGACGCTTTTTTTGACCCACCATCTAATTCATTTCCTTATGAATATGTGCTCATGGTAGTTTTGTTTATTGCGGCTATTTACAGGCCACTAAGGAGTCTTTTGGTAAAGGATAAAATTTATTTAAAAAATGGAGGTTTTATATACGCTGGAGTGTTACACCCAGTATCTTCTAATGAATTTAATGTAACCAAACTTTTGCTCTCTAAGGATTATGTAACAACCCAAGACCTTATGTTATTGCTAGAAAATCCTAATATTTCTTATTCTCAAAATATGAAGATTAAAAATCAATTTATTAATCATTTAAACTTGGTGTTAAAAACCATTTTAAAAATATCTACTTCAGTGATTAAAGAAGTCAAGGATAAAAATGACCATAGGGTAACCCTATATAAAATTGACCCTACTTTTTTTAAACGCTAGTTAGAGGTTTTAAGTACGCTTAAAAAATCTTCCTTCAATACTTTACTAAGACTGTGCAACAATCTTTTTGCTTGTTCAAATGAAAATACCATAGGAGGTTTTATTTTTAGTACATTATGATCGGGACCATCTGTGCTCATTAATATGCCTAAATCTTTCATTCGGTTGGCTAAGTATTCTGCCTCTGCTGCTAAAGGGGTTTGTTGGTCGGAGAGAAGCTCTATACCCACAAATAGTCCGTGGCCTCTGACATCTTTAATGATAGGAAAGTCTTTTTGAAGGTCTTTAAGTGCTTGGATCAAATATAGCCCCACCTGCTTTGCATTTTCTTGAAGTTTTTCTTCTTTTATGACGCTTAAGGTTTCAGAAGCAATCGCGCATGAAACCGGATTTCCTCCAAAAGTGTTAAAGAATTCCATTCCATTCGCAAATTTTCGAGCTACTTCTTGGGTACATACTACCGCAGCTACTGGGTGCCCATTTCCAAGAGGTTTGCCAATAGTGACTATGTCTGGAACCACTCCATATAATTCAAATCCCCAAAAATGCGTACCCATTCTTCCACAGCCTGTTTGTACTTCATCCGAAATACAAAGCCCCCCTGCAGCCCTCACTGCCTGGTAGGCGAGTGGTAAAAAGTCTTTAGGTAAGGGTACTTGTCCGCCACAGCTAATAATGGGTTCTATAATAAAGCCTCCCAAAGTTTTGCCTTGCTTATGAATTGATGCTATGGTTTTTTGCACTTCCTGAGCATAGAGACTACCCGTGTTTTCCCCGCGGTAGCTTCCTCTAAAAGCATCTGGCATAGGAATTAAGTGGGTGTTTTCAGGTTGTCCTTGCCCTCCTTTGCCATTGAATTTATAAGAAGAGACCCCTATGGTAGTATTGGTGTTTCCGTGATAGCCGTGTTCACTAGCAATTACCTCCTTGCTTCCAGTAAGGGTATAGGCCATTCTAAGGGCTAGTTCATTGGCTTCTGATCCAGAATTTACAAAATGAACCACCTCTAAACCTTTGGGTAAGGTGTCTATGAGTGCCTTGGCAGCCTTGTTGAGGTTGCTGTGTAGAGTACCTGGTATTGGTATTTAATACGGCCATTTGTTGTTGACCGGCTTTGACTACTCTTGGGTGTTCGTGCCCTACATGAGCTACATTGTTAACGGTATCTAAGTATTTTTGTCCGTTTTGGTCTATGAGATACGCCCCATGACCTCTCACTATATGAAGGGGTTCTTGGTATTGTAGGCTCAAGCTTTTTCCCAGATGTTTTTTGCGGTAGTCCAGTAGGTCTTTTTGGGCGCCTTTAATCTGAGGTTTTAATGACTGTAATTGAAACATTTGGTTCGGGTCTGGACATAGGTCTGCCCAGATTTCTTGGCTTTGATAGGTTTGAACACCAGGAAAATCATCCGTATAGTCCAATAGGTCTAATAAAATTTGAAAGTGTAGGTGGGGTGCCCAGTTGCCATTGTTTTCTTTGGACCCTAAAAGACCAACGAGTGTCCCTTTTTTTAGGGCATCGCCCACTTTGTGGGCAGCGACAGATTCTGGATCTAAATGTCCATATAAAGTGAAGAAATTAAAGTTGTTTACTTGGTGTTCCAAAACAACAAAACCTCCATATTCTTTTTCTCCTTTTCGGTCAAGCGCCATCACTACTGTTCCATCTAATAGCGTATGTACAGGTGTTTTGGAAGGTAGCCAAAAATCTACTCCAAGGTGTACACATCTGCTAATAGGCCCTTGATCACTGGGAATGTCGTAATCTTCAGAGGTGTAAAGTGGCCTGGGCTCAAGGTATCCGCCTGCTATTATTTTATGGGGATGCGCTTCTTGGAGTCGCTCTATCTTGTATTGAAAATAGGTGAGATCATTAAAAGCCGCTTCATTTTCTATCCAAAGGCTGCTAACGCTCAAATCTAAGTGTATGGCATCTTGTTTTTTTTGGTCTGGAAATAAATGGGACAAACTGAATTGCTTTGTTTTAACCCACTGCTCAAATTTTCCCACATATGGATGTGCCTTGTATCCACTGGCTTTTCTAAAAGAATAATGGGCTTCTTTGGAGGATGTTTTTTTCCATTTTTCAAGCAGTACCCATGCTGGCTTTTCACTGATTAACAAGTATTTGTTTTCTGGATTTTCGCTTTTATTCAATGCTGCTTTAGTCAGTGAGACTACCAAGCGCATACCTATTAAAATATATAAATGTTCCAGCTCTTGCTCAGAAAGGGGATGAGATTCATGATATCCTTTAACAATAGGCAAACAGCAAGTGAGTGGGTCTGTAGTGCCCATGATTCCGTAGCAACAGGCAATGGCAAGGTCATTGATGGTTTGGCTAAAGCAAGCGTCTCCGTAATCTATAATTCCTATTATTTTTGGTTGAATAAGCGCATGACTCACTACAATATTATGGTCGTTGGCGTCGTTGTGAATGATCGATTTGGGTAGTTTGTTGTAAGATTTCTGATTGGTTTTAAAAGTGCTAATAAATGGGTTTATTAATTTGAGCTCATTGGCTGTAAATAGCCCCAGATGTCGCTCTACCCACAAACACTGGCTCAAATCCCATTTAAAATTTCTTTGAGCAAAGGGGTGCGTAAAGCCTTGTAAACTTTTAGCAATTTGTCCCAAATGATTTCCCAAACCATATCTTAGATTTGAAAGAATTGGATTGGTTTGGGACAAAAGCCTTCCATCCATCCATTGGAATACCCTAAGAATTGCTTTTTTTCCATTTAGGAAGACTTCTTTTTGGTAGTTTCCGCTTAAGTTTGGAATGAGTTGTGGTATTTCTCCTTCAATATCTTTTTCTTTTAAATATAATAAAAGCGCTTCTTGAAAGTTTATAGAGGCTATTGTTTCTGAATCTCTTGAAATTTTGACAATAAAGGTGGTCTTATTGTCAATAGTTAATTTGTAGTTGAGGTCTAACTCTCCGGCTAGTGAATTTAGGACTCCTTTGAGTTTGTAATGCTCCGCTAAAAGGCTTAAAATTTCATTTAATTCCATTTATAAAAATTCAAATTGCATCCAAATACCAAAGATCACACCAATAGAAATGATGAGTACCAAACCATACAATAAAAATATGCCAATACTTTTGCTAAATGTTCTTAGCCAGCTTCTTTCAAAAAGTTGTTTGAAACCTAAGAAAGTGTGAATGGGAAGGAATAATAAAAGGAAAAATTCAGGTTTTGACACTTTTTCTGGAAAAAAGTATTGTATGCCAAAATACAAAGAGAGTATTAAAAACCAAAAGCTGTGTTGGTTTACGGCTAATATTAGGTGGCTGAAATAATAAGGCGCTGTTTTTCTGTTGAATATCCATAGAATACCGGCGTAAACAGGCATGAGTAGGAATAGTGCCCAGGATAGAAACTTCAAAAAACTATTCACATAGACTTTGGGATTTTCCATGACTTTTACAACGCCATCTTTAACTTTTGCTAATTTCTCACCCTTTTCTTCCTTAGAGAGTTCGGATGAATCGTTTCCGAATTCGAAATTAAAAGTGTTTTCAGTGGTTGTTACCGAGTCTATTTCTCTATAGTCTCTGGTTACAGTATTATTTTTAGCTTCATCTAGCACCTGGTACACCTCTTGTTTGTTTTCATCTGATACTTTAACCTCATTGCCTAAAAAACTAGAGAAAATATAGAAAAACAGAAAACTCACAAATATATAAAACCTGAAGGGAGGCATGTATCTAGCTCTTTTTCCTTGAATAAAATCTTTTGTGAGGCGTCCCGGTTTTATGGTCAAGGCTTTTAAAGACTTCCAAAATCTGGTGTCAAAGGCAAAAAGATTTCCAGTGAAATCTGCCAATAAAAATCGAAATGGACGTTGATATTCAAATACTGATTGGCCACAATTTGGGCAAAATTTACCTTCAAATCTGTATTCGCAATTTTTGCAATGAATTTCAGGTGTTTGAGACAATTCCATCTGCTTTATTTAATGGGGCTATTTTAGTACTCCTAAAATACTATTTTTGAGACAAACCCATAGCGAGACAATTTTAAATTTGATTTTGCAATAATGTCTATGTCAATTCCCTAATTTTGTGTTATGTACAACTCCCTATTAAAAAAGCAGACTTGTTTTTCACTTTTTTTCATGGTCTTTTTTTTCCTAACTCAAATGGAAATTATGGCCCAAGAAGCGACCATTAGTGGCGTAGTTTCAGAGGCCAGTAGTAATGAAACCCTCATAGGGGTGACCATAGTCGTGCCTTCTTTGGCTAGGGGTGTCATTAGCAATGAATATGGTTTTTATTCCTTGTCACTCCCCTTAGGCACCTATGAATTACAGATGAGTTACCTGGGGTTTGAGACTTTTTCAAAACAAATAACACTGACAGAAAACCTGCGTTTAGATATTCAGTTAAAAGAAATTGCCGGTGCATTAGAAGAAGTTGTTTTAGTAGAAAGTGTAGAACGCAATAGTATTCGAAAACCTCAGATGAGCGTGAACGGTCTTACGGCTGCCAGCATTAAAAAGATCCCCGTAATTTTAGGAGAAGCAGATGTTTTAAAATCGCTGTTATTACTTCCTGGAGTGACCAGCGCTGGAGAGGGTGCCTCTGGTTTTAACGTTAGGGGTGGTGCTGCAGATCAGAATTTAATTCTTTTAGATGAGGCTATTGTGTTTAACTCCTCTCACTTATTTGGTTTTTTCTCTGTGTTTAACCCAGATGCTATAAAAGATGTTAAACTCTACAAAGGGGGTATTCCAGCTAAATATGGAGGAAGGGTTTCTTCTGTGCTGGACATTTATCAGAAAGAGGGAAACAGTAAAGACTTTAAAGCAAGCGGAGGCATTGGGCTTGTGTCTAGCAGGCTTCTGTTAGAAGGACCCTTAGATAAAGATAGGGGTGCCTTTTTAATCGGGGGAAGGGCCTCTTATGCGCATTTGTTTCTGGCACTCACAGGGAATGAAAACAAAGCTTATTTCTATGACTTAAATACCAAACTGAATTACAAGATTAACGATAAAAATAGTATTTACCTGTCAGGATACTTTGGTAGAGATCTTTTTGGTATTTCAGACAGTTTTATAAACGTCTATGGGAATTCGGTGGCGAATTTTCGTTGGAACCACCTTTTTTCGGATAAATTGTTTTCCAATATGTCTGTGATCTACTCAGATTATTATTACGGATTAGAACTAGATTTAGTAGGTTTTCAATGGGATTCAGGGATTCAAAACTTTAATTTCAAACACGATTTTAACTATTACCTCTCCTCGAACACCAGATTGAATTTTGGATTAAATAATATATACTATCGGTTTAATCCAGGAGAAATTAAGCCCAATAGATCAGATTCTGGCATTGTCAGGGATAAGTTAACAGATAAATACGCCAATGAATTTGCGACTTATATAGACGTGGAACAAAATGTGTCAGAGGCGCTTTCTATTCAATACGGCCTGCGATGGAGCAGGTTTGATCGCTTGGGTCAAGAACTGTTTTATAGTTATGAAAATAATGAAGCAGTGTCTTATGACCCCACTTTTGATTTGTATTCAGAAGCCGCCCCCACAGGCCAGGTTCAACAAGACAGAAATACTTCTATAGCAACATTTAATCATTTGGAACCCAGATTGGGGGTGTCTTATTTAATTAACGAGCAAACCAGTGTAAAAGCCAGTTACAACCGTATGGCCCAATACCTCCATTTACTTTCAAATACGAGCTCACCAACCCCCTTGGATGTTTGGACGCCCAGTGGTCCTTTTGTAAAGCCCCAATTATTGGATCAATTTGCTTTGGGTTATTTTAAGAATATAAATCAGTACAGTATTGAGACAGAGGTTTTTTACAAGGAAATTGCCAACAGAATAGATTATATAGACGGTGCAAACCTCATTGCTAATGACGCTATTGAACGTGTGATACTCAATGGAGAAGCTAGAGCGTATGGCTTAGAATTTTTACTCAAGAAAAACAGTGGTGCTTTCACAGGCTGGTTGGCCTACACCTGGTCCAAATCTGAACAGCGAACTCCTGGAAGAAATGCCATGGAGACAGGTATCAATCAAGGGAATTGGTATGTAACACCTTTTGACAAGACCCATGATTTATCTATTAACACCAGCTATGAACTCAGTGATAAATGGCAGTTTAATGCCAATTTTTTGTTCCAAACAGGGCAACCCACCAATTATCCAGTGGGCCAATATGAACTCAGGGGTCTTAATGTGCCTATTTTTGGCTTGCGAAATCAAGAACGACTTCCTGCTTACCACAGATTAGATATTTCTGCGACCTTAATACCACAGAAGAATAAAGGCAGGAAGTTTCAGTCTGAATGGTCTTTTGGGATCTATAATTTGTATAACAGGAGAAATGCAGCGTCCATTAATTTTCGTCAAAATTCCGACACCGGAAACAATGAGGCCTTGAGAACTTCAATTTTTGGGATCGTACCCTCTGTCACCTATAACTTTAAATTCTAGCCAAATGAAATTAAGCAACAACATACTTTTATTTGCGCTTATCATGAGTCTTTTCTCTTGCGAGGATGTCATTGATGTTGTCGTTCAAAACAGCACTCCTAGACTGGTCATAGATGCCCAGTTTAATGTGTTCACCAAGGAAGAATCTCCTCGATTAGAAGGCGGCGTTAGGCTGTCTTTTTCTGCCAATTATTTTGATCAGGAGGTAACTATGGTAAAAGATGCCACCGTGGTGATTACTCATTTAAATTCTGGACGCGAATATCCTTTGTTTTACAGTGATTCTGAGGGCTTGTTTCTTCCTGAAACCATCGATTTTTTAACCGATGTTAAATCAGACTACGAAATAAAGGTGGTACACTCAGGGCAGACCTATATAGGCACTACTCAATTTATCCCAGTACCATCCATTTTAAAAGCGGAACAGGGGAGCAAAACACTTTTCAGTGGCGACGAAACAGAAATTATATTAGCTTTTCAAGATTTTCCTGAACGAGCAGATTATTACTTATACGACTTTGGACAAAATATATACAGGCCCATTGAAGATCGATTCTTTCAAGGCGAAGAATTTGTTTTTTCTCATTTCTACACCTCAGATGAGGTAGCAGTAGGAGATTTAATTACCATTAAAGCGCATGGCGTATCTGAAGCATACTATGACTATTTTAATCTGATCCTAAGTTTAACAAATGGAAATGGAGGGCCTTTTCAAAGCCTTCCAGCTAGTTCAAGGGGTAATGTGGTCAATATCACTGAGCCAGACAATTACCCTTTAGGGTTCTTCTTAATTTCTGAGTCTGATCAGCGGCAATTGCTCATAGAAGATTTAAAGTAGTGGCCCCTTTTTAGTGGCTGTGAGTTGCTATTTTTTTAAATGATTACCTCTGGGCGCGTTGGATTCGTATAGGACTTCTTCGCTGTGAAGAAATTGGGCGGCAGTAGCAGAATCTATTACCTTTACAGCACTTCTTTTGAGCATTTCTGATTCATAAGAATTCAAAACTGCCTCACGAATGCCGTTTTTTTGCCAATCCGAATGTGTATGACAGCCTTTGGTAATGCTTCTAGCTAGAGACAGCGCATCTAATAAAGCCTGATTGGCCCCTTGTCCTTTGAAGGGACTCATGGGATGGGCCGCGTCTCCTAATAAAGTTATTTTTTCGTGTTTTTGTAAACTTTTAGGATCTAATAATGCTCGGTCATATACGGGATAGCCAGATATTTTTTCAAGCTCAGTAGCTGCAATTATTTCAGGAATAGGGTTATGCCATTGGGTGCGTTCACGAGCCATTTCCTTTAACTTTTTGGGCCCAAGAACTCGTAGTTTTTTTGCAGTGTCTTCTTTAATAGGAAAGCTCAATTGCCACATGACAGCGTTTTTGTCATAAGGCATAACATAGATACGCTCTGTTCCATTAGCTGTCTGAAAAACAGTTTTGCCGTCTAGTAAGTCTGATGTTACTCCCTGGATAAGATCTGAGGAACATATTCCTAGAATGACCATACAGTCTAAATAATTCAAAGGCGATATTTGTGCTCCAATACTCCAATTTCTAACAGCACTTCTAATTCCGTCTGCACCCACCACGAGGTCTGTGTAGTATTTTTTTAATTCCCCTTGAACCTTAAAATGCAGGACCATTTTCTGCGCTTCATCTTCCTTTATGTCTATAAGTTCATGGCCCCAAAGTGGCATGTTTTCTGCATGAAGCTGTTCTAATAGAGATTGGCGCAGGGATTGCCTGGATATGTGAATATTGGTGTGTCTCAATGGTTTTTTTGCGCGCTCTTCCCGCCACTTTCTCATGCCCCACTCTCCAATAATTTCTCCACTAGTATTATGTACCAAATGTCTGGTAGAAACCACACTTTCCTCCAAAGATAGAATACCAAATGCCTTAAGTGCTTTGCTAGCTTGTTGGAGGGTGAGTCCATAGCCCTGAGAACGAGAACTGAAGTGAGCATCTTTCTCAAATAGTGTAAATGGAATACCTCTGTGAAGGCAGGCCACGCCTAATGCTACCCCTCCAATACCCGCACCAACAATAGCTATATGAGGGTACTTTTCTGTATCTGTTACAGGAGCGGTTTGTGCTATTATTAAACCAGATCCATTACATGCTTGGCATTTTTCAAAAATAGGGGTTGGTTTTTCAGGGGTACGCCCTGTTTCATTATTTTTCTTGTATTCGTCTAGGGCATTTTTATAAGCGAGACGGATTTTTTTACGAAGTCTTTTATTTAGCTGCCCCATTCCTTTGCATTTTTCACAAATACACCAGTAATCTTTGTTATTGGGCTCTTTTTTCACTTATGATGTATTTAAACCAGCTTAATAAGCAAATATAATAAGTATAGCCGGAATGAAAAGGATCCATTTACTTCAATAGTTCGGAATAAACGACTAGCTTCGCGGCTTCTTAAAAAGGCTATATGAAACGCATTAATCAATACAAGAAATTATTTGGAGTCACGGGAGATTTAGAGCTTAAAGCGCTTAAAACTGCCTATAGAAATCTGGTTAAAGAATGGCATCCTGATAAGTTTCAAGAAGGAGATTCTAAAAGGGAGGAAGCAGAATTACAGAGTAGACTCATTATAGACGGCTATCATTTTTTAGTAAGTATTGCTCCAGAAACCATAGCAGCAAACTTAGACGCTTATACAGAAACCATCACAAATTCAGGTATTGCTGATTATTACCACAAAGGAATGCTATTAGAAATTACTTTTTTAGACGGTACCACTTTCGAATATTTTGGGGTGAGTAAAGCCTTGTATCATAAAATGATTCAATCAGATAAGCTAAATAGATTCGCCAAGCGAAATATTTATCCCAATCGCCTTTACAGAAAATCTAAACGCACCTTGAATGAGTCTTAATTAGCGTCAATTAGTTTTTTATATGTTTTAATGGTAACCATCAGCGTATTTATGAAGCCTGTAGAAACAGTATTACTATCTTTATTCAAAACAATTTTATGTCCATTAAGTTTTCTGATTTAGGAATTTCTTCACTATTACAAAAAGGTCTTCAGGATTTAGAAATTTCTGAACCCACTTTTATTCAACAGAAAGCCATTCCAGTGGTGCTTCATCAAAAAGAAGACCTAGTGGATTTGGCTGCGAGGGGAATAGATGTTAAAGAAATTTCCTATGTAGTGCATTATCATTTGCCTGACACTTATGATACCTATGTTCATAGAAGTGGTCGTACAGCTAGGGCTGGAGCCAAAGGATTTTCATGGGCTATAATTCAAGAAGAGGAGCTTGTAGATATTCCACATTTTGAACAGGAATTGGACCTCTCGTTTACAGCACTCAAAAAAGGAGACGCTAAGAGTATGGAGGAAAATAAAGGATTGCTTTGGGCTAAAAAAATATTTAAAACCAAACCGAATCACGAAATATCTTCTTCTTTTAGAGCACAAATTGGAACTGTTTTTCATCACCTGACCAAGGAAGAGCTCATAGATAAATTATTGGCAGACTACGTGATGAATTCAAAGGCTCTACTCAAAGACAAAGCAGCTGTAAAAAATAGAAAAAAGCTCTAATAGCTACTATATGTTTAGAAGATTTTGACACTGTCTTGACTATTCTAATGACAGAATCAAAGAACCTTAAGACATGAGAGGATTTAAAAAATAGTCCTTTATTGTTTAATGAGGAAAATGCAGACTTCATAGCCTCTAACTTAAGTAGTTTTGAAACTATTTATAAATATTACACAAGACTACTTAGCCTTAGAATAGACCCTTTCACTGTCATCTTTAAAAACAAACACCTTAAAAGAAAAGAAAGAGTTTACAAAGAAAGACATAGAAGAGGAATACAATAAAGTATCACCAATAAGAGAATGTAGTCTTAAAGCTATCGAGTTAGTGCTAAAAAATTACATGACACTCACTTATGACAAACGCAATAAGATATACAAAGTGAAAAATGGATAAAAACTAGAGTTATATGACTATAAAAAAATAAAGTTTTGACCCATTTAAGTTTACTTACTTAGAGCAATGAGATAACCCCTGTCCTAATCTTTTGATGCCCTAACATAGCGGTGGCTTATCTAATACTCAAGTAGCTTTTAATCAATGACTTAAATCTATTTTTTGATTATAAAATAACTTTTCTAAATCTATCGGTGGTTCTTGATTTGGTTTTCCCTGTTGCACGGTATTAATCTTTTTTTAAAATTAATAAGACTTATAATAATTACTGATACTATCAATATAATGAGAGTATTTATTTTTCATATTTTTTTGTAGTTTGGATCTATGAAAAGAAAGGAATTTGTTGGCAGCGTTTGCCCTGCAGTTGTTGTAGTAATGATGAGTGCACCGCTTATTTATAGTTGTAGTAGAGAGGATAATGATCCTGTTGAAGTTCCACTAATTAAATACAATGTTTTAATCTCAGCTGGTGAAGGTGGATCAGTGAGCACAGTGGGTGGTGAGTTTAATCATGGTTCCGAAATTAGCGTTACTGCAGTTCCTCAAGGAGAATATATCTTCAAAGAATGGTCAGATGGAAATACGAGTGCAACAAGAACAATAAATGTTTCATCTAACATTACACTGACTGCTAACTTTGAAAAAAAGAAGTATCCATTAACACTAAATATTGAAGGGGAAGGAGAGGTTTTAGAGGAGATCATAAATACTGGACGCACAACAGATTATGATTCTGGAACAACTATAAAGCTAACCGCTATTCCAGTAAATGGATGGATATTTCAAGACTGGAAAGGAGCCATTGAGTCTTCTGAATCAACTACTCAAGTAACCATTAGTGAACCTCTTGAAATAACAGCTAATTTTATTGTTGATGATACTGTTGGAGAGAACAATGAAAATCCATTATCAGAGGAAGAGTCTAGATACCAAGAAGTTAAAGCACTTATTGAATCTGATGGATATTTTTATGATAACAAGCTACTATACATAGATCTTTCTAATGAGAATTATAAATCACTTGAAGAAATCAGTGCTTTTGTGAATGATATGGAAAATGGCATACTCATACTAAGAAGGGATCAAGAAAACTATATGGCATTTGATAATTGTTGCCCTCACTTAGGAACTAGAAATCAATGGACCTATTCTAATAATAGATTTAGATGCAATAACCACGGTAATTCATTTGGAACAGGGGAAGGTTTTACGTCCTTTTGTAGTTCAAATAGTACGTCTGGTAACTTAAAGCAATTTCATGTACATATCTATAAGGATATGCTTACAGTAGATTTTAATTAAAATGAATTGAGTTTTGATTTATACAATTAAAATAACTTGTCTTTATGAGTATTAATTTTTACAATTAATAAATTAATGAAAAAACTATTTTATCTACTAGTTATATCAATACTTGCGTCATCCTGTTCTTCAGATGAAACCTCAACACCTGTTACTCCCCCACCTGCTCCAATAATTAAATATACTATTACATTATCTGCAGGAGAAGGAGGTACTGTATCAACAACAGGAGGTGAATACGAAGCAGGACAGACTGTAAATGTTACTGCTACACCGCAAGGAGAGTATGTATTTACAAATTGGTCTGATGGAAATACAAATGCCACAAGAACAATAACTATTAGCTCAAACTCAACACTAACAGCAAACTTTGAGAAAAGGAAATATCCTCTCACAATAAACTTTGAAGGAGAGGGAGAAGTAATAGAGGAAATAGTAAACGCTGGAAGAACTACAGACTATGATTCTGGAACTACCGTAAAGCTGACTGCCCAAGCAGCAGCTGAATGGGTATTTGTAGGATGGACAGGTGATATTGAATCTACAGAAGAAACTGTTCAGATAGTAATAGGAGAACCCAAAGAAGTTACAGCAACCTTTGAAAAGAAGAAGTATCCTCTTTTAATTAATATTGAGGGCGAAGGTGAAGTAATAGAAGAGATAATAGAGGCAGATAGAACAACCGATTACGACTCTGGAACTACAGTAAAATTAACTGCAGAGCCAGCAGACGAATGGTTGTTTACAGGTTGGAGTGGTGATATAGGAGACATTGATTCAACAGAGAATCCTATTCAAATAACTTTAACAGAGTCTAAGACTTTGACTGCTAATTTTAATAAAATAGAATATTTTACCCTAACAGTTTCTTCAACTTTTGGCGGTGAAACATCCATTAGTGGTGGTACTTATCAAAATGGAGAGGCTGTTATAATAATTGCTATTCCTAAAGATGGATATCGTTTTATTGGTTGGGAAGGATATGATTCAGACGAAACCTCCATAAACATAACTATTGAAAGTGATATTAATCTAATAGCAAAATTTGAAGCTATTTACGATGGGGTAAATCTGCTGAATCTTTTAAACTTTAGTGAAATTAAATCAAAACTAAACTCAGAATGTCTCATATCAACAAATTACAATGATTTTAACTTTTTTATATCTAATTCCCAACCCTATATTAATGAAGGGGGAGTAATTATAAGAACAATTAGACCAGACCTTGTTGGTTGGTCTGGAAGCGATGTGACGGGTAATTATTTTTATTTTATGTTTGAAAATAACAATTTAAAATATATTGATGTTTACTTAAATAGATCTAGAATAAAAATATTTTATCGAAGTGATTATCAGAGTGATGAGAAAATTTTAGATGATTTCACCTATTATTTAAATAGTACTAGCTTTTTTAGTCAAACAAAAGACATCAAAATTAGCTCAATAAAAGACGGCATTTATCAATTTACTGGTTTCATAAAGCAGATTAATTATAGCCAATCTATTGAGGATTTTAAATGTATAAATTCATTTAATAAAGGAAGTTGGAGAAACCATCTTAATGAAAAAGGGGATGAATATTTTAAAATTTCAAATGGTACTGTAACAGGAAGAGTTGTGATTTATCCCTCTGATTATGAAAAAGGTCAAATGCTTTGGCAATTTGATAATTATTTTTACACAGACCCTTTTACTGGAAATAGTAGAGATATTGTTAAAATAAATGAAGAGATTTTAGATGATTTTACAATAAACAGATTGAATCTTGATAATCCCATTTCATTAATAATTGGCGATCAGACTTCTAATATTAAAGAACTTAACCTTTTAAAAAAAATAGATCCAAATGAATTAAATATAAACTTGGTAAATTCTTATGAGGGTTATGGTTTTTATGCAGATGAAATATACTCTAATATAGACTTTAATGATCCTAAGTCATATGTTGAAGCATTTATAAAAGATGCATCAAGGAATGGAGTTGATTTATCATATGTTAATTTAGATAATTTTGTATTTAATATAATTTCAGATACCGAGTGGACAAGTGATGCTGCCGCATATGCATCTAAAATATGTGACAACAATCAAATTGAAATTACTTTTAAGCAGTCAGTATGGGAAACAGGAAAAATTCCTTATAAAAGTGAGATTCCTAATTCTGTAAAATTAATGTGGCATGAATTAGGTCACGATGTCCTAAATCTTGACCATGTTTGTTTGGGTAATCATATTATGTCTGGTAGACATCAAGATCCAAAAATAGTATATTCAGCTGCTGATTGTGAAGAGGAATATATAACTGTGTATGGGATGACTTGGGAGAATAGTGATCCAAGAAAAAACTTTCAAAGAGCAGTTTCTGATATGTTTACAGGTTATGAGCAAATTAAATTTAATTGTCAGTCTGGAAAAGGAAATACGATATTATATTGATTTGTAATTTAAAATCTATGATAGAAACTATTCGAAAAACTATTTGAGGTGACCTGTAATTCCCACCTTTTAAATAGGAGTTTTGTCAAACAGAATTCAATTTTGGAAATTAAAGATGAAAAGAATCCTAATTACAGTGTTAATATAAAAGAATCATATTATTAGTTTGACAATTGGATGAAGTAAGTTGAATTACATTGAAATAGAGAATTATACATCTAAGATATAAGAGATAATTCTATAAAACCATTCTTAATATAAGTAACATCAAGAGGAATTAAGTTAGCGGAAATTACAAGTAATATTGAACAAGCTATTTTCATCCTTGAAATAAAATAAACGAGTTAAGATGCTTAGGGTTATATCTAGATATCACGATTAGCCTCAAAAAAGAAAACCGTTTCTATAAAACCCACCCCTCACTTTAAATCAAGTGATGTACTGAAACATTTTGGGATTATAAATATTTATGCCTGAAAAGGGTTTATTATTACATTTGATGCCAATATGATGCAAAAAAAAGATTGCATAAACAAAAAACCCTTGAAAATCAAATGATTAACAAGGGTTATTGTACTCGAGGCGGGACTTGAACCCGCACGGACTAATGTCCATTGGATTTTAAGTCCAACGTGTCTACCAATTCCACCACTCGAGCCTAATCGCTCGCGCAATATGGACGGTTATGGAGCGAAAAAAGGGATTCGAACCCTCGACCTCCACCTTGGCAAGGTGATGCTCTACCCCTGAGCTACTTTCGCGTTTTACATATTTTAAAGATCGTGCATTAATGCTAATGCGAGGGCAAATTTAAGACTTTTATCTAAAATCCAAAGTAAAAATGAATAAAATTAAATAAAATAAAGGGCGCTCTTTTTAAGTCAGTCATAAATGCTCTGAACCTTAGTGAGATGCGTTTTTACCGCTGATCAGTTTTTTAATCTCTTCTAATTTTATGAGTGCCGCAACAGGGGTTAAACTATTAATGTCTAGGTCTAAGATTTCTTCTTTGATTTGCTCTAAAATAGGGTCGTCTAGTTTAAAAATACTGAGTTGCATGTCTGCAGGGATCTCTTGAAGTTTTCCAGTGAGTTGCTCACTGCTATGGCTCTTTTCTAGCTTTTTCAGAATACTATTGGCTTTTTCAAGCACTTCCTTAGGCATTCCAGCCATTTTAGCCACATGAATTCCAAAACTATGCGCACTACCTCCAGGACTTAATGTCCTGATAAAAAGTACCGTGTCTTTTAATTCCTTTACGGCCACATTAAAGTTTTTAATTCGATCAAAACTAGCACTCATCTCATTGAGTTCGTGGTAATGTGTGGCAAAAAGGGTTTTGGCTTTGGAGCTATGTTGGTGCAAATATTCCGTGATGGCCCAAGCAATAGAGATACCGTCATAGGTACTTGTTCCTCTACCAATTTCATCTAAAAGCACTAGGCTTCTCTCAGATAAGTTATTCAGGATACTAGCGGTTTCGTTCATTTCTACCATAAAGGTAGAAGCACCCTGACTAATATTGTCAGAGGCACCTACTCGGGTAAAAATTTTATCTATTACACCTATTTTGGCTTCAGATGCTGGCACAAAAGAGCCCATCTGCGCCATAAGCACGACCAAAGCGGTTTGTCTTAATAAGGCAGACTTACCACTCATATTAGGTCCAGTGATCATAATGATTTGTTGGCTTTCTCTGTCTAGGAAAAGATCGTTAGCCACATATTTTTCATCGACCGCTAATTGCTGTTCTATAACAGGGTGTCTAGCACCTTTAAGGTCTAGTGTGAATCCTTGGTCTAAATGTGGAAGGCAATAATTTTGTTCTCGAGCCAAAATACTGAAACCACATAGGCAGTCTAAAGTAGCCACCTGATGCGCATTTTTTTGAACGGCTAAAATATAGGCTTGTGCTGTAGAGACTAATTGGTCAAAAAGTTGCTGCTCAATACTTAAAATTTCTTCTTGAGCGCCTAGTATTTTTGTTTCGTATGTTTTGAGTTCTTCTGTAATATAGCGCTCTGCATTGACTAAGGTTTGTTTTCTAATCCAATCTTCAGGCACCTTGTCCTTATGGGTATTTCTCACTTCTATATAATAACCAAACACATTGTTAGAAGCAATTTTTAAGCTGCTAATCCCGGTACGTTCCGTTTCTCTAACGAGCATGGCGTCTAAATGTTTTTTCCCTGCGCTAGATAGGTCTCGTAATTCATCTAAAGCTTCGTGATACCCTGGGGCAATAGTGGTGCCTTTTCCAATTACAACAGGTGCTTCTTCTGCAAGGCATGCCATAATGGATTGGGTAAACTGTTGCAAGGGGTCTATTCCCTCTGCCAAATGTGCTAAAGCTTTTTGATCTGACGAGGCTGCGAGTGATTTAATGGGGCCAAGGGCTAAAAGAGTATTTTTTAACTGCACCATCTCTCTAGGGCTTATCTTGGTGGTGGCTACCTTAGAGATAAGCCTTTCTAAGTCACCAATACTTTTTAAGGATTGCTCAAATCGCTGTTCTAATGTTGCATTTTCTTGCAAATAAGATACAATCTGGTGTCTGGATTCAATAGAATTTTGATCTTTTAAAGGAAGGGCTAGCCATCTTTTTAGTAGCCGCCCACCCATAGGAGTTGTGGTTTTGTCTATGACTTCTAATAGACTAATGCCGTCTGGCGCGTTGGATTGAAAAAGCTCTAAATTTTTAATCGTAAAACGATCCATCCATACATAAGCGTCTGCTGCAATTCTGTTGAGACGGCTTATATGACTCAATTTGTCATGTCTTGTTTCAGACAAATAATGTAGTACGACTCCCGCAGCTACAATACCTAAGGGTAAATTTTCTACGCCAAAACCAGCCAGTGTTTTTGTATTGAATTGTTTGTTGAGGCTTTCTTTGGCATAATGCTCTTGAAAGACCCAATCCTCTACAAAAAAGTAATGCCAATGACCGCCAAAAGAGGCTTGTATGTTTTTTCTTTCTGGTTTGGATACCAATACTTCAGAAGGAGAAAAATTTTGTAACAGTTTGTCAATATATTCTTCGGTACCTTGTGCACATAAAAACTCCCCAGTACTAATGTCTAAAAAAGCCAACCCAAATTCCTTATTGGTTTTATGAAGTGCCGCAAGGAAATTGTTGGACTTGGCAGAGAGAATGTCGTCATTGAATGCCACTCCAGGTGTAATGAGTTCGGTAACCCCTCTTTTGACTATAGTTTTGGTTTGCTTAGGGTCTTCTAGTTGGTCGCAAATGGCCACCCTTTCCCCAGCTTTTACGAGTTTTGGTAAATAGGTGTTTAGGGAGTGGTGGGGGAAACCAGCCAATTCAGTTTTGTCTCCCCCATTGTTTCTATGGGTGAGTACAATCCCTAAAATTCTCGCTGCTTTAATAGCGTCTACTCCAAAAGTCTCATAGAAATCACCTACCCTAAAAAGCAGTAAAGCGTCGGGGTATTTGGTTTTAATTCCATTGTATTGTTTCATCAATGGACTAATTTTTTTAGGTGTTTCTGTTGGTTTCAAAAGCGATTAAATTAGTGTATTTTTGACCCTTTAAATATACAAGCAATGTACTATTTTCCCTTGCTTTAGAAAACATTTGTTAATATCTAAAGGGGTTTATAGGATAAAAAAACTCAAAATGCAGAAAACACCTAATGAAGCTTTAGAAAGATTAGATGTCGCTGGATTTAAAGCTGCGCATAAAACACCTTTGATATTAGTACTAGATAATATTAGAAGCCTCAATAATATTGGGTCTGTCTTTAGAACAGCAGACGCATTTTTAGTCTCTAAAATTTACCTCTGTGGCATAACAGCTAAGCCACCTCACAAAGACATTAATAAGACTGCTTTGGGGGCAACGGATACGGTAGATTGGGAATACAGGGAAAGCACCTTGGAATTGGTCAAAGAGTTGCAGTCTCAGTTTATAGCAGTGTGGTCTGTGGAGCAAGCAGAAGGGGCTACTTTTCTAGATCAAATGACTTTGGCACCACAAAAAACCTATGCACTTATTTTTGGTAATGAGGTGAAAGGGGTACAGCAAACAGTGGTTAATGCGAGTGATGGTGTGGTGGAAATTCCTCAATTTGGCACTAAGCACTCATTGAATATCTCTGTAAGTGCTGGCGTGGTGGTATGGGACTTTTGGAAAAAGTTATCGGCTTTTTAAAAAGCCAAATAAGGCTATTTTTTTAATAATCCATTGGTAATCTTCTGGATTATACACAAAATCCCGATCAGAAACATCTATGATAAGTTGTTGGTTTTGATGGTGTGTTTTAATAAAATCTAAATATCCTTGATTAATTTTCTCTAAGTATTCAGCGTCAATTGTTTTTTCGTAATCACGGCCTCTTTTAGCAATATTATCTAGTAAACGCTCCGTATTTTGATACAAGTAAATATAAGCATCTGGAACCTTAGCGTCTTTATACATAAAGCCAAATAATTTTCTGTACAAGGCGTATTCTTCCTTTCCAAGGGTGATTTGTGCAAAAATGAGCGACTTATAAATGTCGTAATCACTCACCATAAAGTTTTTGAATAGGTCCAGTTGAGAGGTGCTCTCAGTGTACTGCTGATATCTCTCAGCAAGAAAGGACATTTCTAAAGGAAAGGCATACCTGGCCTGATCTTCATAAAATTTAGGTAAAAACGGATTATCTGCAAAGCCCTCAAGTATTAATTTGGCATTAAAATCTTCAGATATCATTGAAGAAAGGGTTGTTTTACCAGCCCCAATATTTCCTTCTATAGCGATAAAGGTGAGCCCGCTGTCTAATAGATTCAGCGTTTTATTGAGTGCAATTTCAGTGCGCTCTAAACCAGTTAAATCTTCTGAAGCCTCTAGAATTGACTGTACTGATGTATTTAAAACAGGGTGTATGGCATTGGCCGCAATTTGAGCCAAAGGCACAAGTACAAAAGCCCGTTTTTCCATTTGTGGATGTGGCAATTGCAACCGTTCCTCTGAATGGGTTTCTGTGCCGTATAACAGTAGATCAATATCTATGGTTCTTGCGGCATAGCCTTCTTGTTCATAACGCTTTCTTCCCAAACTATTTTCTATCTCTAAAATAGTGTCTAACACTATTAATGGCGTTATAGAAACTTCAATAGACAAACAACAATTTAGAAAGTCCTCAGAATCAAAACCCCAAGCGGCAGTTTTATACACTGGAGAAATGGCTATAATACTTCCCAGCCTATCCTCTAAAAGATATACGGCTTTCTGAAGCATTAATGCTTTATTTCCAAGGTTACTGCCCAATGATAAATGGGCGATTTGGGTATTTTTTTTCATGAGAAAACAAAGTAACAAAAGAATTTAAGAATCGGTATCTTTGTTTTTATAAAAGATTGTGCTATGACTTTTTTAAGAAATTTCTTTGCCTCGTGTTTGGGGACTTTAGTGGCCTTTGGAGTGGCTTTTTTTATGTTCTTCTCTATCATAACTGCCTTGTCAGATATGGAGCCTCAGACTGTGATTGGAAACAAAGTAGTATTGGAATTAGATTTTCAAGGATCTGTAAAGGATAGGATCGCAGACCAAAGCCAAGATCCTTTTGGTGCATTTGGCAACCCACAAATGGGACTTGATCAGATTTTATTGGCCATTGAAGTGGCTAAAGAAGACTCTAGGGTTCAGGGGATAAGCATTAGAAATGCGTATTTCATAGCAGGTTGGTCTCAGGTGAAAGCGATTAGAGATGCCTTGTCGGATTTTAAAGCTTCCGGAAAAAAGGTTTTTTCTTACGCAGAATTTTACGACCAGAAAGATTATTACTTGGCCTCTGTAGCAGATTCAATATTCCTTACTCCAACTGGAATTGTAGGGCTAAATGGCTTGAGTTCAGAAGTGCTCTACCTCAAAGATTTTCAAGAAAAATCTGGAATAAAAATGGAAGTCATTAGGCATGGTAAATACAAAAGCGCTGTAGAGCCTTATTTGGAAAATGAGATGAGCGTGGCTCAAAAAACACAACTTACGGAATTGTTAGATGGACTTTGGCAAGTAATGGCTCAAGACATAGCTCATGACAGAAACATGACTTTAGAACAACTCAATCGGTATGTGGAAATTATGGGTGCAGCAAGTCCGTCAAAAGCACTAGAGAACGGGTTTATAGATGGTTTATTATATGAGGATGAGTACGATTTGGCGCTTAAAAAAGCTTTTGATTTACCCCTTCCAAATAAGCCTAAAACAGTTGCATTAAGAGATTATATTCGACATTCAGCTACCAAACGTCCCTATAGCTCAAAAGAAAATATCGCGGTGGTTTACGCCCAGGGAGAGATTATATATGGTCAAGGGAATGCAGATTATATTGGGCAAGAGCTCACTATAGAAGGCATTGAGGCGGCCGTTGAAAACAGCACGGTTAAGGCCATAGTTCTCAGGGTGAATTCTCCAGGAGGGAGTGCGTTGGTTTCAGACCTTATTTGGCATGCTATTGAAAAAGCAAAAGCAGTGAAACCAGTAGTGGTTTCTATGGGAGATGTGGCCGCCTCTGGCGGATACTACATTGCTGCTGGCGCAAACAAAATATTTGCTTCTCCTGCTACAATCACAGGCTCTATTGGTGTTTTTGGGGTATTGCCCAATATGTCTCAATTGGCAAAAGAGTGGGGGGTGAACGCCCAAGAAGTGGCCACCCACGACAACGGTGCTACATATTCCGTATTTAGCCCTATGTCTAATAAGTTCAGAGCACTCACAGTTCAAAGTATAGAAGACACCTACCAGACTTTTTTAAGTAGGGTGAGCTCCGGTAGGGGTATGACTCTGGATGAGGTAGACGCCCTTGCCCAAGGAAGGGTTTGGACTGCACAGGCGGCCTTAGCTGGAGGGCTTATAGATGGTATAGGAGACTTGGATATGGCTATAGAGCAAGCGGCTTTACTAGGGGGAGCATCTGATTATGGTATTAGAAATTACCCAAAATATAAGTCTCCGTTTGAACAGTTAATAGAAGACCTGTCGGGCGTGAGGACAACTATCAAAGCATTTTCCTCCTTGTCTGACAATCAATTAGATGCTGCTGGTTTTTTGAAATCAGTACGTCAGCGATTAAAACAAGAAGGCATACAGGCAAGAATGCCCTTTGCTTTAGAGATTAAATAGTATTAATTAGCTATTGTATTTATTTCCAAGGGGGATATTTATTACAACTGGACCTATAAGGCATTTTTTATAAATGAAACAAGAAGGGGTATTTGTATTAGAAGGGAAACAAAAAGCGCATGCGCAAAAAATATACCTTTTGTTAGGGGCGCTATTTATTACATCTTTGGTGGTGTCTAATTTAATTTTTCAGAAATTTTTCTCTTGGCAACCTTTTGGAGACATTAACCTTTTTGGCGTGCCTTTGTTTCAGGTTTCCGTGGGTATTTTACCCTATCCCATTACTTTTTTGATCACAGACTTGATCTCTGAAATCTACGGAGCCAAAAAGGCTAATGCTATAGTGGGTGCTGGAATATTTGCCTCAGTATTTTCTATGGGTATAATATTGCTAGCCAATCAGGTACCTGCCATGGAAACATCTCCTGTAGATAATGTTGTTTTTGGCAAAGTTTTTGCCCTTTCTCCAGTAGCTGTTTTGGCTTCAATGTTGGCTTATTTAGCGGCACAATACATTGATATAAGTCTTTATCATTTTTGGAAAAAATTGACGGCAGGAAAACATTTGTGGTTACGCAATAATTTTTCCACTTTTTTATCCCAATTTGCAGACACATTTTTAGTAGTGTTACTGTTGTGTGTATTTGATATTTTGCCCTGGGATTTATTTTTGGGATTGGTCGCTAGTGGCTTTATTTTTAAAGTGATTGTAGCGGCTTTAGACACTCCTTTTTTATATCTTTTTGTCGGTATTTTTAGAAAAAAATTTAATTTGCCCCAGGGCGGTGAGATCACTTGGTAAAAAGTTCTTTGGCGTAATTTTAAGGTTCTTTAAATTAAAACACCAATTTTGGTTAAAATGAAAGCTTCACTATAAACCCTTCATGGCTTCGCACATTAAAAACCCGCTGGTCTTCAAAAATTAAATACTGGCCCTTTATGCCGCTGAGCTTACCACTAAATGAGGGGGTTTTAGCTAGGTTTGTAGACTGTACTTTTTTAGGGTATTGGCTCACAGGAAAGTTCATATGTTGTTCTTTGCTTTGATCTAAAAAATAAGGCAGTGCTTCCTGAGGAATGTATTGTTTTAGTTGGTCTCTTACGGCGGTGAGATCTTCATCTTGGGTTTGACCAGTAAGCATTTTCCTCCAGTTTGTTTTGTCTGCTACATGATCCTTTAAGGCTACTTCCGTAATTCCTGCGAGGTACCTGTTAGGTGCTTCCAAAATTTCTATAGCTTCGTGCGCGCCTTGGTCAATCCATCGAGTGGGTATTTGTGATCCTCTAGTTACCCCAACTTTTAAGTGGCTGGAGTTGGCCAAATATACAATATGGGGTTGTAATTGAACCTTCTGCTCATAGGCCAAATCTCGGTCTTCTATGCCCAAATGTGCCTTACTCAATTCTGGTCGCATGATCCAATCTCCGGCTTGGGGGGTGTCAAAAAAACAATTTTTACAGAATCCTTGTCTAAAAATAACTTTGTCTTCATGGCAGTTTAAACATTCATAGCCTTGAAAGTCTATGTTTATCTCCCTTCCTAGAAGGGTATTGAGGTGCACAAAATCTTCTTTAAAAACTAAATAATACTGAATTGGAGTGCCCAATTCTGTTTGCATTTTTTTTAAAACACCCTGGTATGTCATCTTTGTTTAAAACTGCTTTGCGGTTGGTGAAAACCAAATTAAAACCTATTTTTAAGCAAGCTACAAAATATAGTCTACATGTCCATACCAATCATTAATACAGTAGCCTCTTGGCTGCTTAAAAAGAGGCTACACCAGATTGAGTTTTTTTTAAAGTACCCTATTGAGGTGCAAGATGAATTGCTCATGGGATTGGTGGTATTTGCCAAAGACACTGAAATGGGTAAGAATTATGACTTTAGTTCTATTCAAAACTATGCAGACTTTGCCTCTCGTGTGCCTATAACCAACTATGAATGCATGGAGCATTTAATAGATCAAGCCAGGCGTGGTTCCGCCAATTTATTTTGGCCTACCCCAATCAAATGGTTTGCTAAGAGTAGCGGAACAACCAATGCCAAAAGTAAGTTTATTCCAGTAAGTCAAGAGTCTTTGGAAGATTGTCATTATAAGTCTAGTAAAGACCTTTTGTCTATTTATCTCAATAATAATGAGAATTCTCAATTGTTTACGGGGAAAAGTTTGCGCTTGGGTGGCTCAAAGGAATTGTATGAATCTCATGGCAGTGTTTTTGGAGATCTTTCTGCCATACTAATAGATAATATGCCTTTTTGGGCTGAATTTAGCTCTACACCCTCTAATAAAGTTTCCTTAATGCCTGATTGGAATACCAAACTGGCTGCGGTAATTGCAGAGACCTCTAAAGAAAATGTCACCAGTATGGCTGGGGTGCCGTCTTGGATGTTGGTGCTTTTAAATGAGCTTTTAGACACTACTGGGAACGATCATTTATTTCAGGTTTGGGACCAACTGGAGGTGTATTTTCACGGAGGGGTAAGTTTTAGTCCTTATAAAGAGCAATTTAAAAAGCTACTTCCCAGAAAATCTTTCAATTATTACGAAATATACAATGCTTCTGAAGGTTTTTTTGCCATCCAAGACCGTAATAAAGCCTCTGATCTAATGCTTATGTTGGACTATGGCATTTTTTATGAGTTCATCCCAATGAATGCCTATGGTAAAGAGGAGGAATATGCCATTCCATTGTCAGAAGTTACCCTTCACACAAATTACGCTATAGTGATCACTACCAATGCTGGATTGTGGCGCTATAAAGTTGGAGATACGGTTCGTTTTACCTCATTGAGTCCTTATAGAATTAAAATTACTGGAAGAACCCGGCACCATATTAATGTGTTTGGAGAAGAGCTTATCATTGAAAATGCAGAGGAAGCTTTGAAGATTGTTTGTAAAAAAACGAATGCGGAAATTATAGAGTATACGGCTGCGCCCATTTTCATGAAAGGTAAGGAAAAAGGGGGGCATGAATGGCTCATAGAATTTAGAACTCCTCCAGAAAATTTAGGTCATTTTACGGCCCTGCTAGACAATGCGTTAAAATCGCTCAATTCTGATTACGAAGCAAAGCGGTATAATAATATGACTCTAAATGAGCCTATAGTGCACAAGGCTAGGGCAGGACAATTTCATGATTGGTTGGCTGCAAAAGGCAAATTAGGCGGACAACACAAAATACCCAGACTTTCCAACTCTAGGCAATACCTGGAGGAGTTAATGGCCCCATAGGTCTTTTTCTTTGCCAGTTATTATATGCAGATATGCAGTAAATTACTTCAAAGGGGGTGTGCTGCTTTAAGAAACCGCTTTTAAAGATTTGGCTGTTTCAAAGCTTAATTTTTTTTCTGCATAAGCTCTGTCTACTGTGAATTCCTTTTCCTCTGAACTTGGCAAGCTAAACATAGCGTCTGTAAAGACGGATTCACATAAGGACCTAAGCCCTCTAGCTCCTAGTTTGTATTCCAATGCTTTTTCAACCAAGAAGTCCAAGGCCTCATCTGTTACTTCTAAGGCAATATGGTCCATTTCAAAAAGCTTCTCATATTGTTTAATAATAGCGTTCTTTGGTTGGGTTAAGATGGCTCTTAGCGTTTTCTTGTCTAAAGGATTCATGTGAGTAAGCACAGGGAGTCTTCCAATAATCTCTGGAATTAAGCCAAAATCTTTAAGGTCTTTTGGGGTAATGTATTGGAGTATATTTTCATTGTCTAAACCTTCGTCTGCTTTAGAGGCACTGTATCCTACTGCTTGTAAGTTAAGTCTCTTGCTGATCTTTTTCTCTATACCGTCAAAAGCACCTCCAGCAATGAAGAGAATGTTTTCTGTATTTACTTCTATAAATTTTTGATCTGGGTGCTTCCTGCCTCCTTTAGGCGGTACATTAACTGTAGTTCCTTCTAGTAGTTTAAGCAACCCTTGTTGTACGCCTTCTCCAGAAACGTCTCTGGTAATGGATGGGTTGTCACTTTTTCTAGCAATTTTATCTATTTCATCAATAAATACAATACCTCTTTCTGCTTTTTCTAGATCGTAATCTGCCGCCTGAAGAAGTCTTGTTAAAATACTCTCTACGTCTTCTCCTACATATCCCGCCTCTGTAAGCACTGTTGCGTCTACAATCGCTAGGGGTACATTTAGCATCTTGGCAATAGTTTTTGCCATAAGCGTTTTTCCGGTCCCCGTTTGACCTACCATGATGATATTGGATTTTTGAATTTCCACATCGTCTTTAGTATCCAGTTGTAAGAGTCTTTTGTAGTGGTTGTACACCGCTACAGACAGCACTTTTTTGGTGCGGTCTTGACCAATGATAAATTGGTCTAAAAAGTCTTTAATTTCTATGGGCTTTTTTAAGGTAAGTTCCTCTGATAACTCATTTACATGGTCTTGTTTTGTCTCTTCAGCAACAATACCATTCGCTTGGGCTATACACCTGTCACATATGTGGGCGTCTATCCCTGCGATGAGTAGGTTGGTTTCTGGTTTTTTTCTACCACAAAAAGAACATTCAAGATTGTCTTTAGCCATGTTGTTTATTTTTTATCTCTCGATAATATTTCATCTATCATTCCATAAGATTTAGCTTGTTCCGCCTTCATCCAGTAGTCACGGTCTGAATCCTGATACACCTTATCAAAGGTTTGTCCTGAGTGATTGGAAATAATAGTGTATAATTCGTCTTTTATTTTCAACACTTCTTTAGCGGCAATTTCAATGTCACTTGCCTGTCCCTGAGCACCTGATAATGGTTGGTGGATCATAACCCTTGAGTGAGTGAGTCCAGATCTTTTTCCTTTCTCTCCAGCACACAGTAACACAGCGGCCATAGAGGCTGCTATACCGGTACATATAGTCGCTACATCTGGTTTAATAAACTGCATGGTGTCGTAAATTCCCAAACCAGCATATACACTTCCTCCTGGGGAGTTAATGTATATCTGAATATCCTTAGCCGCGTCTGCACTTTCTAAGAATAACAATTGCGCCTGAACTATATTGGCTACTTGGTCATTAATTCCTGTTCCTAAAAAAATAATGCGATCCATCATTAATCTAGAAAAAACATCCATTGCAATTGCGTTTAGTTGTCTTTCTTCAATAATGTTAGGGGTCATTCCTACAGGATACATGCTGGTCATAATGGCGTCGTAATAGTTGCCATTTATTCCCTGATCCTTGATTGCAAAATCCTTAAATTCTTGTGCGTAATTCATATGAACTGCTTAATTGGTAAATAAATACGGTGCTAAAAGCGTACGCTTTTAGCACCGTAAAGATAGGTAATTTATACGATTGCAAATAGAGTGCTGGGCTATTTATGCACCGTACACTTCTTTTACAAAATCTTCGTATGAAAGTGCTTTTTCTTTAAGGTTGGCTTTCTCTTTGTATAATGTGATTAATTTTTGGCTCATCATCTGTTCTGAAAGACGTTTTACTTCTTCTTGATTAGATAATACCCTTGCAGCTATACCGTCTAGTTCCTCATCTTTAGGATCTAACTGACCGTATTGTGCCATTTGTTCTTTGATCAAATTTTTGGCGAAACTTTTCAAATCTTCAAAACTCACTTGAAGCGCATTTGCCTCAATGATTTTTGCTTCGATAAGTTGGTATCTAAGGCCTTGTTCAGATCTTTCATACTCTGCTTTGGCTTCTTCTTCTGTCAGTGGCTTTTCTCCACTAGTTTGGATCCATTTGGTTAAGAATTCACCTGGTAAGTCAAATTTTGTTTGAGCGATTAGGGCTTCAGTAACATCGTTTAAAAGCTTTTGATCTGCTTGTTGTACGAATTGCTTCTCAGCGTCTTCTTTAATTTTTTGCCCCAATTCTTTTTCAGAGCTTACTACATCTTTGCCAAAAAGTTTGTCAAATAACTCTTGGTCTAGCGCAGCAGGAGTTCTTTCGTTAATTTCTTCAATAGTAAAAACAACGGTAGTTTTTAGATCTTTTGCCTCAGCAGCTTCTAGTCCAAAAGCACCAGCTACTGCCGCCTCTTCTTTGAATAGTCCTTTGGTGTCTAGGCTTATAGAAGCACCTACCTCAGCTCCTTGAAGAGAACTAATTGCTTTTTTGCTTTTAATTGATCTAAAGTAATGGTTGTTTTTTTGTCTATACCAGGCTGCTTCAGAAACGAATGTACCTGTTATTTCACTATTGGCAGAAACTGTTTTTTCTGGAGTGATTTTTCCGTATTGTTTGCGAATAGATAATATCTGGTCTGCAACCATTTTTTTATCTGCCTCAACCTTATAACTAGTAATGGCCTTTTTAGTTTTTAATGAGACATCAAATTCAGGAGAAAGTCCAATTTCAAAGTCAAAAGAAAGTGTGGCTGCATTCCAATCAAAAGTTTCAGATAGAACCTTTGGCAATGGATTTCCAAGAATAGATAATTTCTCCTCTGTGAGGTAGCTGTTTAAGTTTTCTTGTAAAAGTTTGTTTACTTCTTCAACTAAAACTGCTTTGCCGTACTGTTTTTTGATCATGCCCATTGGTACCTGACCTTTTCTAAAACCTGGGATATTGGCTTTCTTTTTGTAGTCCAACAAGATTGTGTCTACCTTAGATTGAAAATCTGCTTGGTCAAGTGTAATGTTAATCTCTGCGTTTAACGTATCTATTTGTTTGTTAGTAATCTTCATGCGCTTACTGCTTTTTTTAAAGGCTTTTAATGGGGGGCAAAAGTAGTGCTTTTTAATAAGTTCAACAATTTTTGCCTTCCCTTTTTAGAAGGGGCTTAATTATTTTTTAAACTTGAGCTAATTAACGCCTCAGAAAGTCTAATGTGTAAGCTAAAAATTCTGTTGGATTTTCTGCATGAAGCCAGTGACCTGCTTTTGAAATGGACTTGAATTGTGCCTCTGGGAACTGCACTAAAATACTCAGATGGTCTTCCGGCAGAATATAATCGGATTGAGCGCCAGATAAAAATATACTGGGTTTTTCGAATTTGAATTCCTTTGGAAGTGCCTCTCCAATGGCATTCATAGCAACTGAGAGCACAGGAATATTGGCCCTAAAACCAAAAGTATCTGGTGTTTTTCTGTAGAGGTTTTTAAGTAAAAATTGTCTCACGCCAGCAGATTTTATTTGTACTGACAAGATTTCTTCTGCCTGAGTCCTACTGCTTATTTGACTATTGTACAAGGTGCCTAAAGCGTCTAATATGATTTTGTGGTGGGGCGGGTATGCCTTTGGGCCTATGTCTGCCACTAGTAGTTTGTGTACTTTTTCTGGAGCTATTCCGGCAAGGTACATGGCTGTTTTACCTCCCATAGAATGTCCTAAAACAATGGCTTTTTCAATTCCCATTTCTGATAAGTAGTCCAAGACGTCTTTTGCCATGAGGGCGTAAGAAAATTCCGTGCTGTGAAAACTTCTACCGTGATTTCGCTGGTCTAAAAGGTGTACGCGAAAACCAGCATCGGCGTAAGCCTTACCTAAAGTCTTCCAATTGTCACTGGTCCCTAAAAAACCGTGAAGGATAACAAGGTCTTCTCCACTTCCAAAACTGTTTGCGTGTAATAACGGCATTAAAAAGGGCTTTTAAGTACATGGCAATGACATTCTCTAAGCCCATATAAAGAGATTCGCAAATGAGTGCGTGCCCAATAGAAACCTCGTCTAATTCTTGGATTTCTGCCTTAAAAAAGGCGATGTTGTCTAAGGATAAGTCATGGCCCGCATTAACTCCTAAGCCCAAAGACTTGGCTTTGGTTGCAGCTGCTTTGTATGGCGCAATGGCTGTTTCTTTTTTCCAGCGGCATAGCCTACTGCATAGGCTTCTGTGTAGAGCTCTATTCGGTCTGTTCCAGTGGCGGCTGCGGCTTCTATTTGGGCTGCATCAGGATCAATGAAAATGGAAGTTCTGATTCCTGCTGCCTTAAAAGTTGCGATGGTTTTTTTAAGAAAGTCTGCATGTGTAATGGCATCCCAGCCAGCATTGGAGGTTATAGCGTCTACCCCGTCTGGAACCAAAGTGACCTGAGTAGGTTTTACCGCTAAAACTAGGGCTATAAATTTTTCGTTGGGGTTCCCTTCAATATTGTATTCTGTAGTGACTACATTTTTGAGGTCTCTCGCATCTTGATAACGAATATGACGTTCATCTGGCCTAGGGTGAATAGTAATTCCCTCTGCCCCAAATCGTTCTATGTCAGAAGCAGCCAAGAGAAGGTTTGGTACATTTCCGCCACGCGCATTTCGAAGGGTGGCCAATTTATTAATATTTACACTTAATTTTGTCATGAATTCATTGCAATTGTTCGGGAACAAAAATACAAATAAGCGAGGGCTATTCCATTTTTTAATTAGTAATTTGCAAAAAAAAGCCATCGTAATTTCATTTATTTTAAATGGTCAAGTGCTTTTAATGTAACTCAAATGCGTTTTTTGTTGTTAGCTAAGAGTATTTATACCATCTCAAGGATTCATTTTATCGCTTACTATGAAGACATTAATCAAATATAATTTGCCTTTTTTGAATCTTCAAGATTCAAAGGAAATTGCTTTAGGCCGTTTTAAACAGGCCCAATGTGATTGGTTGGCAGTTGTTGATCAAGAGCGATTTTTGGGAATGGTTTCTTTAGAAGTTTTAAGTGCGCTTGAGTTTAATGGCTTAGAGGAACTGTCCTACACTTTTATCCCGGATGCTGTTTTGTCAGAAACCCACTGGTACAATTACGGATTGAACTTTAGAAAACTACAAATGACAATGGCTGCTGTGGTGACTAAAGAGAGGGCATTTATGGGTTATATTTTTGAAAATGATTTCAAAGCTGCAACAACTTCCCTGTCGCTCTTTGAACAAGAAGGAGTTGTTATAGAAGTAAAAATAACCCAGTTGGATTTTTCATTAACGCGTTTGATCACCATTTTTGAGCAAACACAACAGCATATTTTGGGTTTAGTGACCTGGGAATGGGACATGGACATGAATGTTCTTATAAAAATAGCGCCAAACCCTATTCATGAAACTTTGGCTGGTTTAAGACGCTTTGGTTTTGAGATTATTTTTATAGAAGGCGAGGATCTTTTTGCCAGTGCGCTCAAAGAAAACGCCGCCTATTTAGACACTTATTTAAACATATAATATGACACCATTAAATGTGGCACTTTTTGGCTATTTGCCTTCTGAAATTACCGTTAAAGCTTTAGCGTGTATACTAGAAGCTATTGATGCTGTTGGGGGGAAAGCTTCTATTGAAAATAGCTTCAAAGAGTCTGTGGTTTTGTTTCATGAAACATCATTGAATGCTTTGTTGGCTCCTTTAGACACCTTTTCTAAGCAGGAGGAGGTTCATAGTGAGACGTCTTTATTTGTTAGTTTTGGAGGAGATGGCACTATGTTAAAAGCCATTACCTACATTAAAGATTCTGGAATTCCATTGGTAGGTGTCAATACAGGTAGGTTGGGATTTTTATCTACCATTGATGTGGCTGCAGTACAGAAAGTAATCACTGATTTTGTCGCAGGACAATATACTATAGAGGAAAGAACTATGGTAGGTTTGTATTCAGACACTCCCATTGATGCATTTAAAGAAGTACATGTGGCACTCAATGAGATTACTGTCAGTAGAAAAGACACTACTGCCATGATTACGGTGGCCACATATTTAGATGGTGAATACCTGACGTCTTAT
>JAGYKX010000007.1 GCA_018401115.1 Flavobacteriaceae bacterium
TGAATTTTAATTAATAAAAAAATACCATTATGAAAAATATAATTGTAAAAACTCTTTTGACAGGATTTGTTTTTCTTACTTCATGTACCCAAGATTTCGAAGTTCTCAATGAAAATCAACCTGATTTCTCAAAAGTATATGCGACTGGAAGCGATGTAAAAAATGTGGCAGCTGGTTTATTTAGTACTTTTTATCTTGCAAATAACTATACTACAGCTAGCTTGTTCGCAGTTTCTGCAGACAATTTATCTCTTCCATTTGTATGGTTTGGCATGTTTGACTTTGCCGGACAAGAACCACGGGTACCTTGGAATAATACTCCAGGATATACGTATGAATCAAGTACAAGTTATCCATTTAATCAAATGTATAAAGTTATTAACACCGCATCTCTTGTTATAAAAGCATTGGACAATGGAGTTGAAATAGGTAAAGATGGTGTTGATAATAATTTAGTAAGGGCTTTTGCACGTTTTAATATGGGTATTGCTTATGGGCAATTGGCATTAACTTTTGATAAGGCTTTTATTGTAGATGAAAAAATTAATTTAGAAGATGCATCTCTTGCTGACGCCAAAACATATTCGGAAGTCGCAGCACAAGCAATTTTATACCTTGATGAAGCTATCAGCTTGTCTGGAGATTCTTTTAGTATACCTGCTGATTGGATGGGAACTGCAGGAGACATATCTAGTAGTGAGCTAAAGCAATATGCTAATTCTTGGGCTGCTAGAATACTTTCAAACCTACCTAGAAACTCAAATCAATTAGCTGCTGTAAATTGGCAGGATGTTAAAAAATATGCCGATGCAGGAGTAACATCCGATTTTAATGTGGTAAATGATGGATTTAAAAGATTTCCCCATTATGCTGGGTACTATCTTACCTTGTCAAACAGTGCTCGATTGGATATGTATGTTGTTAATAAATTAGACCCAACCATGCCATCAAAATGGGGTGTTGATGCTAACTTTCCTCATCCACCTGCGTCAACAAATCCTTTAGATAAACGTTTAGAAACAGATTGTGAATATAAAGCAGATAATAATTTTGCTGCTGAACGTGGATATTATCATTGGTCAAACTACCGTTTTAAAAGAAGAGACTTCCTTTCAGCTTGGCCTCCAACTGGACCATTACCTGAATTAACGCTTGCTGAAAACGATATGTATAAAGCAGAAGTGGCGGCCTATACAGGCGATTTATTAGGAGCAGCAGCCATAATTAATGCAGGTACACGCACCACAAGAGGTCAATTACCATCGGTGGCTGCAAATCTTGAAGATATTAAAGAAGCAATTCACCATGAACGCATTATTGAAATGATTCTTACTGGATGTGGGTTGCAATTTTTTGAAATGAGAAAGAGGAATCTTTTACAAAAAGGCACGCCGCTACATTTCCCATTACCAGCTAAAATATTAGAGACTTTTGGAGAATCAAAACCATTTTACACATTTGGTGGACCAGATGGGCAAGACGGTATCAATAACTCAAATGGTCCGAGATAACCTTTAATTATTAATACCGCAGCTTAGGGGTATTCTTCCTATGAGTTATTTTTACTGATAAATTAAGTTGTTTTCCTCTGAGCGAATTATAAATTAAAATTATTATGAGAAGTTTAAAGCTTTCTTTTTTTATTATAATATTAAGTATCAATAGTCTTTTGGCACAAGACATGCTAATACCAATTAATAAAAAATTATATGATCCAACAAGCGATGCCAAAGTTGAAATTGCAAATGCAGTAAAAAAAGCAAAAAAAGAAGGCAAGCACGTGTTTTTACAAATTGGAGGAAACTGGTGTGGATGGTGCCTAGCGTTTGATAAAAAAGTAAAATCAAATGATACTTTGCGTAAAGCGCTGGAAAAGAATTTCGTTGTTTATCATGTGAATTTTAGCAAAGAAAACAAGAATTTAGATATTCTAGCTTCATTAGGTTTTCCACAGCGTTTTGGATTTCCTGTATTCGTAATTTTAGATGGTCAAGGAAATAGACTTCATACTCAAAATAGTACGAATCTTGAAATAGGGAAAGGGCATTCAACACAAAAAACATTAAATTTTTTTAATAATTGGTCACAATCGGCCATTGATCCAAAAAATAATGATAAGTGGTGAAAAACTTAGCTAAAATCAAAGTAGCCTAATTTTTAATTTTAGAGATATTCTATAGACCTAAAAATACTATGGTATGTATTATTATAATTTTTTGAGTTTAGATTGAAGTAACAAATATGTAATTATATATTTTAAATAAAACGGATCGACAGATAAAATAAAAGTGTTTTCATTATTAGCTGTTTAGTTTTAAATTGTTTAGTTAGTTTTAATTAGTAAATTTCACTTTAAAAAGTCTATTGTAGTTGAATATTTAAGAACTATTTGTTCAGGTTCCAAGACTAAATGTCTTGGAACCTTTTTTTATAGAAAGTTTTAGATGATCCTATTAGTGGTGTTTATTTATGAATGGTTGGTGTTAAGCTTTCTAAGTAATTTACTTTTAGCTACCCCCCCCCCGAATGCAGTTGTATTTGGATCAAAGCATCAATGCTTTTGCCTTACATTAATTCAAAACTTTATTCTAAATTAAATGTATACTAAATGGGATTAAAATCTAATTAATTTTAATGTGTGTGACTTTTGATACACAATTTATTATTTCCACTACTATACATTTGTTAAATAACCACTAATCTAATTTAAAAATGAATTCATCAAGAAGAAAGTTTGTCACTTCAATTGCATTAGGGGTAGGCGTTACAGCTTTTCCAAATTTCATAGAGGATTTTGATAATTTAGAGCCGGTAAATTTAAATACTGCGATTAATACCAACGAATTATTAAGTTAGTTTAACAAAATTAAAGGGGAACACAGGGTAGTTTATGATGGGAGTCAACCCCCATAACACGCTCCCCATAGTATGGAATTGGGCTTTTTTAGAATTAAATAATTCAATATAGCTGTAGTATTGTATGCCATTAAATTCAAATTCCATGTTATGCCCAGGTAAGTAAAAATCGTAATAAATAAGGTTGGTAAATTTCAGTTCTGGATGTGACCATTGTGGAATAAACTTTATCTATAGTATATAAACCATCTGCATCATAACGGCATGTATATGGGCCGTTTCAATGGCTTATATACGTTGTTAGAGCCAGTATTTTTTAATCGACTGGATATATTATAAAGCTATCATGAACTTCTTTTGTTGGTTTGTCTCCCAATTTTGTAAGAGCGCTTGAAAGTTCTTTTAAAGTTAGCACACTTAGAGGAAGTTGATGTTCTTTCGGCTGGTAAATAGTTCCCATTGGGTAGTCAACTCCAGGTGTTTGGGTCATTTCAATGTGGTTTCCAAGTATGGTTGAAATCTCAAAATTGTTGGTGAATTTCACAAGACGTTCAATACTTATTTTAAAGATATTCCAATCTTTTACATATAATCTGCCTGGATAAAAGGTGTCTCCTGTAAATAGAATTTTCGTTGATGTGTCATACACAGCAATTGAAGAAGCCTGATGTCCAGGAATGGGTATTATTTTCATTGATCGATTGCCTAATTCAAAATCTACAATTTCTTCAGGCCAATTTGAGATATTATAAAAGTCCTTTAAGTCTTCAACTTCCAGACCAATAACAGTTGTATTTGGTTTGCCTTCAAACTGATTATCTGCTGCATAGTGGTCCCCATGTTTATGAGTATGAGCCACAATTAATTCAACTTCTCCGTTTTTTTCAGACCAGTCGTTAATAATTTGTTTTACTGTTTTATAAAGTGGGAAGATAGCATCTTGTTCGGTAGCTCCTGTATCCATCAATAATGCTTTGTCATTTCCAAAAAACAGAAACATGAAAGGCGCTTCATAATTGGTGCATTTGCTTTGTCGTAAAATCCAAGTATTACTATTGTATTGAACTACCTGAATTGGAGCATCAATATTTTCTTCACAGTTTTCAGAGCCATGAATCCAATTTTGAAGATTCAAATCAACGGTTTCGTCAATTGAAAGCTTACAAGACCATATTAAAATGAGTATTGAGATTAATATTGTAGCTTTTGATTTCATATTTTGGTCTATATTGGCTCTAACGTAGCGCTAAACGTACTAGTACGCATATATCTACTTTGTTATTACCTACTAATCTAAGAGATTTTTTTTGTTTTAAAAGTAATATTAGCTAAATGAGTCTAAATTCAGTTGTTTTACTGGAGCTATGCCTTAATAATGCTTTATTTACTCTAAATCAATACTAGATTCTAATCTATGATTGATATAGTAGTTGAGGCGCATAGGGAGATATGAGATAAATTAATAAATTGGAGTTATCTCTTTGAAAGAGATAGAAAAGGGCTTAGAAAGCCTTAAAAAGCCTCTATTGGATGCCTGGAATAATGTTTTGCTGTATGATCATACTATAGACTATTAAAAAATTAAAATTAATAAATTCGAATTTTATAATGTCCTATTTTTAGGGAAGCCTACATCCTCACTATATAAATTACCACCCTAATATCCGCATTTAAATGTTTATTCACCCCTTTGTTAAGGACCATTTCATACCTCAAAAGATTCTTATTTATAAATTCATCAGGAATCTCTACTTTCTTCTTTTTAGCTTCTTTCATTTTATCGTAAAATAAGAGCCTCTTAGAGCTTTGTTTAACAATATTCTTATATTATAATTTATAAGTTTAACAAAATTAGCTTAGTAACTTAAAAGGGGTCACTTTTACAATTACATATTTAATAGATTTATTCAATAACTAATTAAAATAAACTCAAGATGAAAAAATTATTATTCTCTTTAATTGCTGTTAGTTTAATTTCTTGTCAAGCACCTAAAGAAAAACAATCAGAACAATCCAGTGAGCCAACTGTTATTGGATATGAATTTAATGATGACGGAGAAAAGCTAAATGTAATAGCTGGAGATGTTGCAATAACTGATATTTTTTTAGAATATATCCAAGCTCACAATGACAAAGATTTAAGTAAAATATCAGAAATGGATATGGATAACATAGTCGTTAGAGCTGCAAATGGTACTTTAATAAATGGGAGTGATTCTCATACAAATCAATTAGAAACTTGGTTTAATGAAAATAACCCCTCTTGGAAGGTAAGATTTATGGTGGCAAATAATCTCCAAGATAATAATGGACAAAATCAATTTTATCTAACAACTAGTGTAGTTGTCGTTCAATCAATAGATGGGAACAATGTAACAAGCCACCATATAATAGATGTTGAATTTGTTGATGGAAAAGTTAAAGAGTTAATGGTATATGATAGGGCAAGTGTACAGGAATAAAATTTTATAAACTATACCTATTAAAAGCCTATCAATTATGATAGGCTTTTACTTTTAAACCATATACATCCCCCTAATCCAACTCACTTACTTCAAGACCTCTTTCATGGCTTTATCAAATCTTAAAAAGTAAACAAAAAAAAGTAGGAAGACCAAGAAAAAGAACAGCCGAGGCTGTTGTAAAAGACATTAGAAGACAAACAAAAAAAACATTAAACAATGAAGAAAATTTATTTCAGCCTTTTACTTATTTCACTCTTTTTCGCAGATGGCTTTGGCCAACAATTTGAAGTTAGTTATTCAGCATCCGTTTTTGATAAGTCATTTACAGGGCATGTGTTGCTTTATATGTCAAAGGCAAACAAAGAACCAAAAGACGGTGATGTAGGAGAGGGCTTCCCATGCTTTTCCGTTTCTGTAAAAAACATTCAACCCGGGCAAGCCATCACTATAGATGACAGAGCGATTTCATTTCCCACCGCCCTATCTGATATTGAACGTGGTGAGTATTATGTTCAAATTGTGTGGGACAGAAACCTTGGCGGACACTCTATAGCAGCAAGTCCAGGCAACTTATTTAATACTACTGAGAAGATTACGATTACAAAAGACTTTAAGAAGGTTTTTAAGATTGTTGCCAAAGAAATGGTTGCTGAATATCCTGATTTTAAAGAAACGCAATATGTAAAAGTAGTAGAAGCGCCTTCTGCTTTACTTACTGCGTTTCATGGAAAAGAAATGGCTGTTAATGCAGCTGTTATTCTGCCAAAAGAATATTATACTGAACCTACTAGGAAATTTCCTGTGCTGTTTAAGATTTGGGGGTATATTGGAAATTATCATGAACTTTCAGGGAATATTGAACCAAGTAAACAGGTTGCTAGCACAGCTGTTATAGAGGTGATTCTTGACGGCAATTGTGCTTTAGGACATTCTGTATATGCAAACAGTGATAATAATGGTCCATGGAGCGATGCTTTAATCACAGAGTTTATACCGGTACTTGAAAAAAAATTCAGAGCCAATGGTGCTAGATTATTAACGGGCCATAGCAGCGGAGGATGGTCCGCCTTATGGCTTCAAACACAATATCCAAAAGTATTTGACGGTTGTTGGGCAAGTTCGCCCGATTATGTCGATTTCAGAAGTTTCCAAAAAGTAAATTTATACGAAGACAAAAACATGTTTTACGATAAAGAGGGCTCCCTCCGTTTTGGGGCTACAGTGGCAGGTTTCATACCTTGGAGGTATGTAAAGACCGGCTTTCAAATGGAAAATGTCGTGTATCGTGGAGAACAAGTGCATTCTTTTGATGCCGTATTCAGTAAAAAAGGAAGCGATGGAATGCCTAAACGTATTTGCAATAATAGTACAGGTTTGATAGATACCGCTGTATCTGCGCATTGGAAAAACTATGATATTGCTTTAATCCTAAGAAACAACTGGGCGTCTTTAAAATCTGAATTGGATGATAAAGTCCGAATATCAATAGGAAAGCAAGATAATTTTAATTTACACTATTCCGTTAATTTGCTTGAAAAACAGATGAAAGAGTTGCATTCCAACTTTCAGTTTGCTTATTATCCAGGAGATCACTTTACCGTATACACCCCTGACTATGAGAAAGATGGCAATCAATTTCTTGAGCAAAAATATGTAGAATGGCTTGCCAAATCTAAAACAGAAAAAAAATAACAAACATTGCCGTAAACCAACCTTATTAATTAACCAAAAAAACATTAAACAATGAAGAAAATATTTTACTTATCTATTCTAATATTTATTGGATGTAAAAATCGAACTAACTCTGAAATTAATATTCACCAAAACGATAATGTTGAAATAGCAAATAAGTTTATTGATGCATTCTATTCATTTAATGAAGATTCTTTGAAATTATCGCTATCCTATGCTGAAAAATCACATCCTTCTATTTTGTATTATCAGAAATGGGCAGAATGTGGAAATTACGAAGTATTAAATCGTGCTGACTGTGTAGAAAAAAATGATTCTCTAGTTATATGTCCTGTTACAGTAAAAGATGATCTAATGAGAGCACTTCAATTAGATTTAAATGTTACGGACACTTTTCATATTATCATAAAAGATAGAAAAATCCGATCTGTTCAAACATCCTCAAATGATCCTGACGTATACTATGAAGCAGAGGATTGGATAAAAAAGAATCGGCCAGAATTAATTGAAAAGCCTTGTGAAGATGCCAGGAAAGGAGGAACAACACCTTGTGAATGTATTAAAGGAACTATACAAGGTCTCAAAGAATTTAAGGCTAATGAAGTATCTCAAAAAACTCAATAACGGCTTCTAACAATGTATAAAAATAATCGCTCAATTTTGGGCTTAACTAACGGTCGTTGCGGGTTTACTACGTCTGATTTACCTGCGGAAAATCCTCGCACGTAAACCCGCTACTTTTCATATACAAGACCTTTAGCTACCAGCAGAAAATAAAAATCGTTCTTTCCTAAAAAAGTATTATAAATCAATTAATCTAAACCAAAATGAAATCATTTAAGTTTTTTATTGCAAGTATAATGCTTGTGCTATTTTTATTCGGAACTAGTTTAAATGCACAAGTTACCTCACATCAAATTGATTCTATAGTTAGTTATGCCATGACAAAATTCAATGTTGCAGGTTCTGCCATTGCTGTAGTCAAGGATGGGAAGATAATCCATAATAAAGGTTATGGTGTGAAATCAATAAAGACTAAACAACCTGTTAACCAACATACACTATTTGCAATTGCCTCGAATAGTAAAGCTTTTGTTACAGCTGGATTGGCAATTTTAGTTGAAGAAGGTAAAATAGATTGGAATGATAAAGTGAAAGAGCATATTCCTGAATTTACTATGTATAATGACTATGTTGAAGATAATTTTAATATACTCGATTTGATTACCCATCGTAGTGGGTTACCATTAGGAATGGGAGATTTAATGAATTTTCCTGACGGTACAGATTTCACTATGGATGATTTGCTCTCTAGCTTCCAACATTTTAAACCATCATCAGATTTTAGAACTAAATGGGATTATGATAATTTGCTATATTTAGTTGCGGGCGAATTGATTGCTAGGAAAAGTGGAATGACATGGGAAGCTTTTACAAAAACTCGAATTCTTGAGCCTTTAGGAATGGATAATTCATTTGCATCGTTAGCTGATATAAAAGACACCTCTAATTTAGCAGCATCCCATTCTGCTGAAACAGGAACGATACGTATAATTCCAACATTTCAACATATAATAAATGGTGCCGCTGGAGGTATTTTCTCCAATGTGGATGACTTGTGCCAATGGATGTTACTTCATTTGAATGCTGGAAAGTATGGTGTGAATATGGATAAAGAATTGTTTAATTCTGCTAATCAAAATGAAATGTGGAAAATTCATACTGTCATGGGAGTAAATAGGGATCCGCGATATAATTCACATTTTTCTGGTTACGGATTAGGTTGGATTTTATCTGATGTGATGGGCAATATGAAAGTTGAACATAATGGAGGTTTACCAGGTATGCTGTCTCAAACTATTTTAATTCCAGATATGAATTTGGGAATTGTAATTCTAACAAATACAAGTAATGATGGAGGAGATTTGTTTTCTTCTGTGTCCCAAACCATCTTGGATATGTATTTTGAATTAGATGATTTTAAATGGATTGATAAATATTCAGATTATCTAAAATCAATAGAAAGTGAAAGAGATGCTGTAACAGATAAGGTTTGGGAAAAGGTTGATAGTTTAAAAGTTAAATCAATTGATGTCAAAAAGTATATCGGTTTATATAAAGATAGTTGGTTCGGGAATTGTGAAGTATTTATGAAAGGAAATCAACTTTGGCTTAAGTTCTATCGCTCCCCAAAATTGAACGGACCATTGTCTTTTTATGAGGATGAAACTTTTGCTATTAAATGGGAATATCAAGATATGAATGCAGATGCTTTTGTGATATTTACCTTAGATGATAAAGGAAATGCTGAAAGTATCAGGATGAAAGGTATATCACCGAACATAGATTTTAGTTTTGATTTTCATGATTTAGATTTAAAGCGTGAAAAATACTGATTGGTTGGATTAGAAGAATTTGACGAATGTTTGTTAAGGAATGGTTATCGTATTTTAAAATAAAAAAAAGCCAACAATGGCTACAACGGCAATACTCCCTAATGGTCGTACTGCGTGTAGCCGAGGCCGTTACCCAACATTATGAAAAAAATACTCCTAATTACATTATTACTTTTTCAATCGACTATTTATGCGCAAGAAAACTCTAGATTCATTGTAAATTGATTCATGATTATATTTTAAAGATTAAATAACACTATCAATACTTATTCGTATCAAGTTTATTTAAAAGTAATTGATTAACATGAATGCAGCAAGAAATGCTTGTATAAAGAAATGAACCTCAACACGATAGACCATCTGCAGAATCGACAGCTTCAGTAAATTCCTGTTTTGATACGATTGAAAATAACTATGATGATCGGATTGATAGTCTTGATTTAAACTGCAAGAATCATCTTCCTAATCAGAAGTATTACAATAGTGTGAAAATTGATTTAAATAAAGGGGAGTATTTTTTTGCTAATGAAAATGAAGCAAGAAAATTAGGTTTTCGAAGATCAAAAGTTTGATTGAAATCCACAAAATAGATATCGAGTCTGTGCTAGAATTTTGTGCTAGATAATCCCATCAATTACCACCAATTACCCGTTTTGTGTCTCTGATAAAATCCAAGAAAAATCACCCCGCATTTGGTATAATCCCAATATTTGTTGTATCTTTGCCATCCATATCGCGGGATAGAGCAGTAGGTAGCTCGTCGGGCTCATAACCCGAAGGTCACAGGTTCGAGTCCTGTTCCCGCTACAAAGCAAAACAAGAAAGCACCCATTAGGGTGCTTTTCTTTTTTAGAATATAGCTGTTTTTTAATTAAAAAAAACATCGTAAAGATACCTTCCAGGAACCAGTGTAAACCCACCTGCTATAATTAAACCTGCCCAGAATAGTATGACCATTCCTCTTGAGTGGGCTTTAATATCCCCTTTCCTAATATGGTAAATACTCTTTGGAACAGTGTATATAGTCAGAAGACTGAGTAAATGTATCCAACCAAAATGATCAATAAATTGCGGGCCCACTCTGGCCTCCATGAAAAGAGATATGCCAGACTGAATAAACATTAAGATCATATAGGTCCAGCCAAGGATTTTATGATTTGCAGAACCCTTAGTTGAAAAATAAATTAAATATGCACCTATAACTAGGCATGGACTTACTGCAATTAAATGAATGGTTCTTAGTAGTTCATACATTGTTTTCAAAAATAGATATTTTGAAGGCTTTTTTCTAATGGACGTATACCAAAAATTAAACTCTCATCATATTAATACTATTGGTGGGCCTCTAAAGTTACCCTAAATTTGATTGATCTTAAAGTTCCCCTATGTTCCTTTTAAGATATATTTAGTTAATGGATCAAAGCCTTTCAGCTTACTGAAGGGCTTTGTTGCTTTAAAGCACTCATTTTTACTCGCCCAAAGTATAATCACAGGTCTCTAAGTGATAATAAACCCTCCTTTTGATTCATTCTGTTTAAATTATTAGTACATTAGTTAAACAAAATAATCCAACAACCATGAAAACAACCTTCTTTATACTTTTCTCTGCTTTTTTAATTAACAGCAGCCCCTTTACAGCGTCGGCTGAAAGTCAATATTTTCAGGGCAAAGCGTACTATTTTTCTCAGTCTAAAATGGAGTTAGGGAATTGGGGTGCTCGAATGAGTGAAGCTCAGAAAAAACAAATGAAAGAAAGGCTCAAAAATAGGTTAGAAAAGACCTTTGTACTCAGTTTCAATAAAGAGGCATCTTTCTTTAAGGAGGAAGAAAAAGTAGACGCCTATTCAGGAGCTACGGATTCATGGGGAAGTAACTTCTCGAGGGGGCCACAATACAAAAATATTCAAGACAACAGCTTGGTTCAAGAGCAAGAATTCTACGGGAAAAAGTTTTTAGTGAAAGACAAACTTCAAGAAATTAATTGGACTATGGGCGCTGAGTCTAAATTAATAGGGCAGTATATGTGCTTTAAAGCTACTGCTTCCATCCCTACAGATGACTTAAGTTGGTACGATTTTTCTTGGAGCAAACTCAATGAAAGTACAGAAGAAAAAGCGGTAGAATACACTCAAGTAGAAGCTTGGTACACTTTGCAGATTCCACTGAGACATGGACCCGCTGAATACTGGGGCCTTCCTGGTCTTATCCTTGAAGTGAGTGCGGGTAACACCACCATCTTGTGTTCACAAATAGTGCTAAACCCTAAAGATGGTGTAGACATTAAAATTCCTGAAAAAGGGAAAGAAGTCACTAAAAAAGAGTACCAACAAACCCTTGTGGGTAAAATGCTCGAGATGAGAAACAACAGGGGCAGAAGATCCAACTAATCTAATAATTTCTTTTTGTATGAAAAAGTGCCTTTTATGGTTAGCCATATTGCTTCCTGTCGTACTATTGGGTCAAATAAAATTGCAAGGGGTTGTCATGGACAGCCTAAACAATCCATTAGAACTTGCCAGTGTGGTAGCCATTAACAAAAAAACCAATGGGTTTGAGTCCTATACCATCACCAATAAAGACGGTGCTTACAGCCTGGAACTAAAAAAAAATACCGCCTACAGGGTTCAGGTGAGTTATATTGGGCTTAAGACCCAAAACGATTCCATTAACACAACGGATATAGACCTCAACAAAGATTACAACCTTATCCCTGAGTTTGCCTTAGATGAGGTTGAGCTGGTGTATAAAATGCCGGTGGTGGTTAAAGGAGACACCTTAGTGTACAACGCAGATTCTTATACCAATGGGTCTGAGCGAAAACTGGAAGACATTATAGATAAGCTTCCGGGGGTAGAGATCAATGAAAGCGGACAAATAGAGGTAGAAGGAAAAGTAGTGAATAAACTCATGGTGAACGGCAAGGATTTTTTTGACGGAGACACTAAGGTGGCCACAAAAAACATTCCTTCCAATGCGGTAGATAAAATCCAAATCCTTAAAAATTATTCTGAAGTAGGTCAATTGAGTTCGGTGAGAAACAACCAGGACAATGTGGCTATAAATATTAAACTCAAAGAGGGAAAAGAAAATTTCTGGTTTGGTAATGTCACCACAGGAAGTGGTGTGGCTCCTGAGGAAACCCTCTATTTAGCACAACCAAAGTTGTTTTACTACAGCCCTAAATACAGTATTAATTTTATTGGGGATTTGAATAATATTGGTGAAATAGGCCTATCTAGAAGAGATATTAGGGGCTTTGGTGGTGGTTTTAATCCACCGAGTAGCACTAGTGGAACCAGTATTAACTTAGGAGACAACAGCCTAAATTTCCTGACAAACCAAAACAACGCCCTTAGAATAGAAAACAAACTGGCTACAGCTAATTTTAGTTACTCCCCAAATAAAGCCTTAGATATTAGTGGTTTTTTAATCCTTAACAGCAGTAAAATTCTTTCTAAAGAAGTTAGTCTCATCCAATATACTAACCCAGAGTTGGGTATACCAGATGAAGCTACGGACCAAGAAGGAAACGAAAGATCCAATCAAGCCTTAGCAAAACTCAGCCTTTCTTACAAACCAAACTTTAGCAATCAAATAGATTACGATATTTTGGGAAGGACTTCTAACGACACCCAAAACCAATCCATTTTCTCTTCTGTTATTGGTAGTACCGTTCAAACAGAAGAAGTAAAGCCCTTTAATATTAACCAAAGTCTCAAGTATTATTTCACCCTAGACCAGAACAATATATTCGCTTTTGAATCACAACACCTCATCAAAGATGAAGATCCAATTTACAATGCCATTCTAGACAACAGCGATGGTGCTAATCCTTATATGGTTACAGCAAACGCTATTGGATTCAACAGTGGCTTTTCTGATTATAATATAGGGCAAAACAGAAGAATCAAGAGCAATCAATTAGACGCTAAATTGGATTATTATCACATAATAAATTCAAAGAGCAATATTAATATTACCCTTGGAACCATTCTGAGCTACCAGCAATTCAACTCTACTATATTTCAGTTTTTAGAAGACAATAGCCTACTGATTCCAAGCCCAAACTTCAATGAAGGAAAAGCAAGTAATGATGTTAGTTATGCTTTTAAGGATTTTTATATAGGAGCACATTATAGGTTTAGGACCGGCAAATTCACCTTTACACCTGGTTTTTCTGTACATGCTTACGGGAACAACAACACCCAATTTCAAGAAACTTTCACAGATAACTTCGTAAAACTTCTGCCAGATTTTGAGACTAGAATTCAGTTAAAAAAAGGAGAAAGCCTCACCTTTAATTACAATATGAGAAACCAATTTACAGACGTTACCCGTTTGGCCCAGGGATTGGTTTTAAACAATTACAACAGCATTCAATTTGGAAATCCAGACTTGCAAAATGCCCTGTCCAACAACTTGAGCTTGCTCTACAGCAGCTTTAACTTGTTCAATTACACCAATGTATTTGTCAGGGCTGCCTACTCAAATAATATAGACCAAATCAGGAGCCTTACAAACTTTGAAAATGTGATTAGAACTAGTACTTTTTTTAACTCTAGTTTTGCAGATGAAAACGCCAATATTTTCGGGAGAATTCAAAGGACTTTTGGGAAAATTAGAGCCAGTTTTAATGCGAGTTTAAATTACTCAAAAATAAACCAGTTTATTCAAAATCAGGTGTCCGTAAATGAGGGAGTTACACAAACCTACACCCCTGGAATACGCACCAATTTTAAGGTAGCACCCAATGTGAGTTTTAACTATAGGTATGGTGTAACTACCAACAACCAAGGAAGCCGTAAAACTACTTTTACCAACCGTGCTCCATCCGTGAATTTTGACGCCTACATACTTAAAAAAATTACTTTTAGAACAGATTACACCTATACCTCTCAAGACATTGGAAATGGTCAATCGCAATCTTTTCAAAACTGGAATGGAAATATTTCATACAGAAAAGACAAAGATGCCAAATGGGAATACCAATTAAGCGGCACCAACCTACTCAACATAGACGCGCAAATTAGAAACAACGCCAATAATATTTCTGTCTTTACCTCGGAAACATTCATTCAACCAAGGTTTGTAACTTTTAGGTTTATTTACAGCTTATAAACTACCTTTGCACCATGAGTGCACTCGTTCAAATTGTCATAAAACCGCAGCAGCAGGAAGATCTAGAATTCATCTACCGCTTAGGACTTCAGAAGGCCAAACTAAACCCAAATGAGGTGGTAGATTGGCGCATTAGAAAACGTTCCTTAGACGCTCGTAAAGCGACCATTAAAATGAATGTACAGCTGGAGTTTTGGAAAGTGGGTGAAGTGAGGGAGCCAACGCAAGTCTGGACAGCAAAAACAGTAGATTCAGAGAAAAAAATCGCTATTATTGGGGCAGGCCCCGCAGGATTATACGCTGCTCTAAGGGCCATAGAAGCTGGCATTACCCCTGTGGTGTTCGAAAGAGGAAAAGACGTACGCGCGAGGAGACGGGATTTGGCTGCCATTAACAAAGAACAAACCGTTAATCCAGAATCCAATTATTGTTTTGGAGAAGGGGGTGCTGGAACCTATTCTGACGGTAAATTATACACCCGATCTAAAAAGAGGGGTAATGTACTTAAAGCCTTAGAGTGGTTGGTTCACTTTGGTGCCTCTGAAGATATTCTAGTGGAGTCCCACCCTCATATTGGCACCAATAAATTACCCGCCATTATTACGGCCATGAGAGAGGCAGTAATAGCCCATGGAGGTGCGGTGCATTTCAATGCCAAACTCACCGATATTAAAATAGAAAATAAAAACATTAAAGGACTCGAAATAAACGGAGATACCTGGCATGACTTTTCAGAAGTAGTCTTAGCTACCGGACACTCCGCACGAGATATTTTTTACTTACTTCATAAAAGAGGGGTTACTATTGTCGCCAAACCTTTTGCACTAGGGGTTCGTGTAGAACACACCCAAGAATTAATCAATGACATTCAATACCATGGAGACCACCAAAATCCCTACCTACCGCCGGCATCTTACGCGTTGGTAGAACAGGTAGACGGCATGGGGGTTTATTCTTTTTGCATGTGTCCGGGAGGCATTATTGCCCCCTGTGCTACGGAAAAGGAAGAAGTGGTGACCAATGGTTGGAGTCCAAGCAAGAGAAATAATCCCTATGCCAACTCCGGTATTGTGGTGAGTGTTACTCCAGAAGACTTACCCAATTACAAGGAGAATGATCCTTTTGTGTGCCTCGATTTTCAGAAAAAAGTGGAGTATGACTGCTGGGTTGCTGGGGGTAAAACACAGCGAGTACCCGCCCAGAGAATGGTAGATTTTGTACAGGGTAAAACCTCTACAGACTTTCCAAAAACCTCTTATCAGCCCGGGATTGTGAGTGTGAATCTAGCAGAAGTATTGCCACCACTGATTGCAAAAAGACTGCAAAAGGCATTTATAAAATTTGGCCGTAAAATGAAAGGCTATTACACTAATGACGCGGTCTTACACGCGCCTGAAAGCAGGACCTCCTCCCCAGTATCAATCCCTAGAGACCCAGAAACAATGGAACACCTAGACATTAAAGGACTGTATCCCTGTGGAGAAGGAGCGGGCTTAGCTGGTGGTATTATTTCTGCCGCTATAGACGGTATTAACTGTGTAGACGCTATTGCCCAAAAATGGAGTTTGTAAGCCTGGTCTTTTAAAATTCGGTATTTAACAATTGTCCTGAGAGTTGTAACAGGGCATACTCTGCTAATTTAGCATTGTATTTGGCCGTATTGCTGCTGGTCTCTGCATTTAACAAATTCAACTGTGCCTGTCTGAATTCAATGGCGGTAATGGTACCTAATGCGTATTGCTCCTCGCTGCGACTAAAATTGACCGCAGATGTTTTCACCAGTTCCTCTTGTAGGGCAAAAATAGACAAGCTGTTTTCATATACCTGCCAAGCATTCATGAGGTCTCTTTCAAAACTCAAATCTTGTTGTGCCTTTAAAATCTCTTGGTTGTCTAGGGCTAATTTGGCATTTTTTATCCTGGTAAGGGTTTGGCCTCCACTAAATAAATTCCAGGTGAGATTAGCCCCTAAAGCGATATTGTAATTGGTGATATTGGTACCAGGAAAAAAAGCCGATGCAGCACTTTGGTTTAAGTTCCAACCATAGCTTCCCGTAAGTCCCACCCTAGGTAGAAATCCCGACTGACTCACCTTTAGATCGTATTCGTTTATCCTTGTATTGGTTTGGGCGAGCAATAACTGAACATTGTTCTGCTTAGCTCCAGCTAGGAGTGCCTCTACCCTTTGCATAGGCAAGAAAACCACGCTGGTGTCTACCCTATAATCCTCTTGAAGATCCCTGTTGATCAATACCCCTAGGTCTCGTTTGGCAGTTCCTAAATTTTGTTGGGCGTTTAATAGTGAAATACTGTCATTAGCCACATCTACAGCGGCATTTAACACGGCTAATTTATTGGTCTGACCCAATTCAAAAGCGTATTGCGCCCTAGTGAGCCTTCGCTTAGAGAGCGCTAAAATGTTTTCCAACACCGTCTTGTTCTCTGACAACTGAGCTACCCGGAAATACACAGAAAAAAGTTGCATTACGGTATTCTCAATGGTCTCTCTCAGTTGTAATTCACTTAGGGCGTACCTGCTTTTTAGTGCCTTGTAATTATAACGCCTTCCCATGCCGTCAAACAAGGTGTAGTTTACCTGTACCCCTGCATTGTAGCGCTGTGCTTCTGCCTGATCTAAAACTACATTAGGTCTTGGCGTTCCGTCTGCTAATACTTGTCCAGGAAATTCTATGGTACTATTGTCCTGGTTATAATTTGCTGCTGATGTAGCAGAAACCGTAGGCAAAAAACCACTGTTTAAAATAGCGGCATTATTCTTCGCAATATTGAGCTGGTTCCTAGACACCTGAATCCCAAAGTTTTTATCTAAGGCCGCAGAAAATGCAGCTTCTTTATCTAAACGTGTAGTTTGTGCTTGAACGCTCCATGCGCCAAGAGAACAAACTAAATATAGTAAACTCCTTTTCATAGTACTTATTTCTCAGTTAATTGAGTGCCTTCCTCTAAATCTTTTGCTTCTTGTACCTCCAACACGGCTCTTTCTACAGATTCTTTAGTAGGCATATTTCCAGACCATAACCATTTAACAGTTGTTTTTAAATTGTTATTAAAGGACAAAAACACCGGGAGCAATACAAGGGTCAGAAGCGTAGCAAATCCTATTCCGTAGGCAATTGAAATGGCCATAGGCTTTAAAAATTGTGCCTGCCTGCTCTTTTCTAAAAGCAAAGGTGCCAATCCTGCTATGGTGGTCACAGAGGTTAAGAAAATAGCCCTGAATCGAGATTTTCCAGCCTCTAATAGTGCGGTGTCAAAGGGCATTCCCTCTTTAAGGTTGGTGTTAAAACGACCAATGAGCACCAAACCATCATTCACCATAATTCCAATCAAGGCAATAATTCCTAAAAGGGAAATAATGTTTATGGGGAAATTGTGAATCCAATGCCCCCAAGCTACTGCTGTTAGACTGATAGGGACCATTATCATTAACAATAAGGGCTGTGTATAACTTCTAAAAGTAAATGCAATAGTGAGGTATATGAGAAATAAAATAGGAATTCCTGCCTTGTTTAAAGACTTAGTCAGTTTATTTGCTTCCCTATTCTGCCCTTCATAAGAAGGACTGACAGAAGGGTATTTGGCTTGAATATCTGGCATGATATGAAGCTTTATTTCTTCCATAATATCACTACCACTAGTGGTATTTGGATTTTTTAAATCTGCAGAAACCTGAATTTCTCTTCTCCCGTCTAAGTGGTTAATAGACACATCTCCTCTTTCAATTCTATAAGAAGCAATTTCTCTTAGCGGTACTTTTGCGCCACTTGGCGTTTGGATCCTCATGTCTTCTAAATTCGAAATAGAAGATCTGTCCTCTTTGTTGTAGCGAACCCACACCCTAATTTCATCCTGACCCCTTTGAAAACGCTGTGCCTGTGCTCCAAAAAAACCTGAACGCACCTGCGCCATAACGTTTCTAACATCTAAGCCTAACACATAGGCGTTGTCTTTGAGTTCTAGCCTAATTTCCTTTATTCCTGCAGGATCATTGTCTACCACATCTTTGAGAAGATCATTCTCTACCAGAGCTGTTTTGAGCTCTCGCTTGGCTGCTTTGAGTTCTTCTATATTGTTTCCTAAGAGCGAAACAGATACAGGACTTCCTCCGAAATTACCTCCTGAACCATAAATCAGTTGTTCTACCCCAATCACTGGACCAACGAGCTCCGCCAATCGAGTAGTGATCATGTCTGCCCTTATATTGTCTGGACGCTCTTCTCCCGGTAATAAGTTAATCTCTAGACTGGCCCTAGAAGCACCAGGCCCAATGGTCTTAATGGTATTTTCAAAGAGTAGTTTTCCTCCTGATGACAAGTATTTTTCTGTGAGCTCTCGGTTTACTAAAGCAGATTTTTCTTCAATAACACTGATAATGGAATCGGTGATCTTTTCATTGGTGCCATTGGGCATGACCAAGGTAATTTGAACCCTATCACTGGCTATTCTGGGAAAAAAAGCGGTTTTAATTATTCCACCTCCTACAGAGCCTACTGTGAGAATTAAGGCCATAATAAACAAAGCAAATGTGAAGAATTTATGCTTTAGGGAAAAATCAAGGGTAGGAGCGTACAAAGTATCTCTCATCCAATTCATGATCTTTTCACCCATAGCATTAAAGCCCCTGAGTTTAGCAAATACACTGGCTATGCCATCTTTTGGCGTTTCATCTAAAGGCTGTAATGCTTTAGAGTGCGCCAAGTGGGCAGGTAGTATAATTAGTGCTTCTACCAAAGAAACCACAAGTGTCAGTATCACAACCACAGAGACCTCTCCAAAGAATTCTCCAATCCTACTGTCTAAAAACAAGAAAATAGAGAAGGCTAAAACAGTGGTTATAATCGCAGATATAATTGGAGGTATTACCTCTAAAATACCATCTATAGCTGCTTCAACTGGTTTTTTTCCACGTTCGTAGTGTTGGTATATGTTTTCTGCAATAACAATTCCGTCGTCTACAAGAATTCCAATGACAATAATCATCCCAAATAGCGACAATACGTTAATAGTCACATTAAAGAATCCCGCAAAAGCAAACATTCCCAAAAAAGCCACAGGTAAACCAAAAGCCACCCAAAAAGCCAATCTTGTATTCAAAAACAGGGACAAGAAGAACAACACCAATAACATCCCCTGCCAGGCATTTTTAACCAACAATTCTGTTCGTTGGGTCAATGTAATGGATTGGTCACTCAACACGCTTAAATGCACCCCATCATGAGTTTGGTTGTATTGAAGGGCATATTCTTTTATTTTTGTTGCAGTGGAGATTAAATCTTCCGTATTGGTACTATTAATGGTAATATTAACAGCTTCTTCTCCATCGTAAAAAGTGGCATTGGGAGATTCCGCAAAACGATCTCTAATTTCAGCTACTTCACTTAGTCGAACCAATGTTCCATTAGACTGAGTGGTCACTATAAGATTTGAGAGCTCTTTCCCAAAATAGTATTTATTGTTTGCCCTGATCAGAAAGTCTTCTTCTGCTGTTTTAACTGTACCACCAGTGATTAATAGGTTGGCGTTAGCCACTGCTTGTGCTACCTCTGTAAAACTTAAATTGTAGGCCAAAAGCTGGCTTTCATTTACGGCAATTTCAATTTCCTCTTGAGGGTAACCAGATACGATTATCTGAGAAATTCCCTCCATCCCTCTAATATCGTTTTCAATTTCTCTTCCCAATTGTTTCAAGGTCTGTAGTGGAACATTTTTACCGCTTAATGCCAAAGAGATAGTTGGTCTAACTACTTCTTGTTTGGCCACTACTAAGGGTTCCATACCTGTAGGATATGAGGGCACCCTGTCTACAGCATTCTTTACTTCCAAGAGCATAAAATCTATGTCCAGCCCTTTTTCTATTTCTACGGTAATTCTACCGCTGTTTTCATTAGCTACTGCAGTAACCCTGTCTACCCCTTGTAAGCCTTTTAAGTTGTCTTCGATTTTTAGCACAACACCTTCTTCTATTTCTAAAGGAGAAGCTCCAGGGTAGGTAATGCTAATTTGTATAATCTTAGATTCTGTCAAAGGGAAGAAGGAAGATTTCAAAGCCTTTGCCCCAAAAATTCCAAAAAGGAAAAACGCCAGTACAAAAATATTGACCGCTACTTGGTATTTGATAAAATAGGCTACTAATTTTCTCATCTAATGGGATTTACAGTCATACCTTCATAAGCTCCTAAAAGTGGCTTAGCTAAAATTTCAAGGCCTTCAGGAATTCCAGCAACTACCACTTGGCCCTCTGAATAATGTAAGGGTGTCACTTGAATTGCCTTTAAAGTATTGTTCTCTATAGCAAAGACTGTATTGGCTTCACTGATCAATGCCCTTGGAAGAGAGATGGCATTTTGAAGGGTATTCCCCACTAAAATTGCTTTGAGGTATACGCCTTCGTATAAATTAGAATCATTAATCTCTATAGTGACCGCTGTAGTCTGTGTGCTGGGATCTACTTTTGCATTCAAACGGACCACTTTGCCCGTAAAAGATTGGGTTCCTTCCATATTAGATAAAGAAACTGTAGCACCTTGATTTAATTTCAAGGCATAAGATTTTGGAATAGATACCATGAGTTCATACAAACCAGGCTGAATAAACTCCCCCAGTTTTTGTCCAGATCTCACTAAAGTACCTTCTGTGACTAAAGCCTCTGTAAGTACCCCATTGAATGGTGCCCTTACTTGGTATTTAGAGAGTCTTTGCTCTAAATTCTTAACACTGTAATACGCCCCCAATACGCCCCTACCCGAAACAAATAATTTCAGGTTTTCATCTGACATCTCAGGCATGTCTGGAAGATTCTTGTCCAGATTTATAGCATTCAAAAAAGCCAACCAAGTAGGGTATTCTTTGGAGAAATCCAACCTAATATCTGGAAGTATTCCTGCAATTTGATTGTATAAATTAGTCCTTGAAGATTTTACATTTGCCAAGTATTCAGCAGCATCTATTTGTAGTAAGATTTCATTTGATTGGTAAGACTGACCGGCTCTAAACAATTGAGCACCCATTCTAAAAACACCTTGAACTTCAGAAAATATTTCAATACGCTTTTTAGCGGTCACTAAACCTTGTGCTGGAACACTAATAGTCACGGGGCCATTAACCGCCTTTTGCACCACTACCTCTTTGACAATTTTTCTTGCTGGGGCAACAGCTGCTGCTTTATTGTCAATCAAATTTTTAGCCAAAAAAATAGATGCAACAACACCTATTAAGGCTAAGCCAGCAAGGATAACACCCCTTAATTTTTTTAATTCCATGAAGTCTCTAATTAAATAAAGTATTGAGACCCCAAAACTATCTATAAGTAAAGAGAAGAAATGTTAAAAAAACCTTAAATTAAAAGTAATACTTGCAGTTTAAAACAATTCTAGATCTAAGCTTACCTTTTCCCAATCTTTCATGGCCTGCTGTAAATCCTTTTTATCTTTTTGATAGCGATCAAAAAAAGCTGGATCAGCAGCAGTTTTTTCATAATCATCTTCTAAAGACTTGTCTTTAGTGGCAATTAATTTTTCTAGGTCTGAAATCTTTGTCTCGAGATTACTAAGTTTATTCTGAAGTGATTTTTGAGCTTTTTGCTGTTGGTAATCTAGGGCTGGTTTTTGATTGCTTTGGGCCTTCTTCTCCGTTTTTACCTGTTGTTTTTTTTCTATAGCCCTGAAATCTTGCACCTTTCGCTGCTCTAAATAGAAGTCAATATCGCCCAGATACTCATTTATTTTCTGGTCTTTAAATTCGTACACTTTATTGGTTAGCCCTTGCAAGAAATCCCTATCGTGAGATACCAACAATAAAGTGCCTTCAAAACTTTGCAATGCCTGTTTTAGTACATTTTTAGATTTAATGTCTAGGTGGTTGGTAGGCTCATCCATGACCAAAACATTGAGTGGCTGTAAGAGTAACTTTGCCAAGGCCAGTCTATTGCGTTCTCCTCCTGAGAGTACCCTCACATACTTATCTACCTCTTCGCCCCTAAACAAGAAAGATCCAAGAATATCTCTAACCTTTGCCCTATTGGATTCATTAGCAGCGTCTATCATGGTGTCTAAGACTGTTTTACTCCCATTCAAATACTCTGCTTGGTTTTGGGCAAAATAACCAATTTGTACATTATGTCCCAATTTCACCAAGCCACCAGAGGCTTCTAATTCAGATACAATAATTTTAGCTAAGGTAGATTTTCCCTGTCCATTTTGACCTACAAAGGCTGTTTTTGAATCACGTTCAATCAAAAGATCAATCTCAGAGAGTACTTGATTATCTCCATAAGATTTAGACACCCCGTTTATCTCAAGCACTACTTTTCCTGGAGTGACAGAAATGGGGAAACGAAGTTTCATGACACTGTTGTCGTCTTCATCTACCTCAATCCTGTCAATTTTATCCAACTTCTTAATAAGTGATTGAGCCATAGTGGCTTTAGAAGCTTTGGCTCTAAACTTTTCGATTAATCGTTCGGTTTGTTGGATTTGCTTTTCCTGATTTTTTTGTGCGTTAAGTTGTAATTCTTTAAGTTCAGATCGCAGCACCAAATACTGAGAATACGGCTTGTTGTAGTCGTAAATCCTTCCTAGGGAGATTTCTATACTTCTATTGGTCACATTGTCTAAGAACATCTTATCGTGAGAAACAATCACCACGGCACCTGAGTACTGGTTTAGGAATTGCTCTAACCAAATAATAGATTCTATGTCTAGGTGGTTGGTAGGCTCATCTAATAAAAGCACGTCATTGGTTTGAAGCAGCAGCTTGGCCAATTCAATTCGCATTCTCCACCCTCCAGAAAAGGTCTCTGTTTTCTTGTCAAAATCTGCTCTTTTAAAACCCAATCCCTGAAGGATTTTCTCGGTCTCTCCCTGATAGTTGTACCCCCCTATCAGCTCGTATCTATGGGTTAAATCGCTGAGATCCTCTATGATCGCAGAATAAGCATCGCTTTCATAATCTGTTCTAGTAGCCAACTGGTGGTTTACCTCATCCAATTGCAATTCTAGAGACTTAATTTCTTCAAAGGCTTGCTGAGCCTCTTCCAAAACGGTTCTCCCTTGAACAAAATCAATATCCTGCCTTAGGAATCCCAATTGAAGGTCTTTTTCACTGGCTATTACACCAGTGTCTGGTTCCATATCTTTCGAGAGTAGCTTGAGTAGGGTAGATTTTCCAGCACCATTTTTTCCAATAAGACCTACACGGTCTCCTGCATTTAATCTAAATGAGATTTCTTCAAAGAGGTATTCTCCTCCAAAACCTACAGACAACTTATGTATATTGAGCATCTTTTTGTGACTGATGTTACATTAAAAACCCTCAGATTGAGGTATTTTTACAAAAATATTTTGCAAATGTTAAAAAAAGGAAACAAACTAAATAGCATTTTAACAGGAAGTTGTCCCAGATGCCAAGAAGAAAACATGTATTTGGACAAAAACCCCTATCATTTGAGCAAATTATTTAAAATGCAGGAGCGTTGTGGCCATTGTAATGCAAAATATATGATGGAACCTTCCTTTTTTTACGGTGCCATGTATGTAAGTTATGGTGTTGGAATAGCATTTGCTGTAGCGGCATTTATAATCTCTTATTTATTCTTAGGAAGTTCCCTAAAAACTGCCTTTATGGCAATTGTAGGAACCATGATTGTATTTTATCCTATTATAATTAGAATTTCAAGAAATATTTGGATCAATATGTTTATGCATTATGACCCCAATGCTGTGAATGATTTTAAGACAAAAATCTAGCCACATCCATCTCTGGATCTATGGCAATTCCGTCATAAATATAGCTAGACAATGCATTCGCAGCTGTAGGTGCTGTCATAACACCTCTCGAGCCCATTCCATTTAACACAAATAGGTTGTTGTACTCTGGGTGCTGCCCTACCAACGGCCTCCTATCTGAGACTGTAGGCCTTACTCCAGATACATGTGATACAATTTCATAGGGCAAGGTCATAAAGCGCTCTAAACGCTCCAAAAGAAAGGTTTTGGCTGCCTCTGTGGGTCCCTTAGTCTTATCCCTCCAAAAATAAGTAGAGCCTACCCTGTAAAGATCTTCTCCCAATGGAATAATAAAAACACCTGATTTTATGATAGCTTCTTCGTTTAAACCCGGAATCTTCATCGTAATGACCTCTCCTTTTGTACCCTCTAAAGGCAAATAGTTAAAAAATGGATTGCTCTTTAGTCCATAACCTTCTGCAAAAACAACCTTACTCGCCTGCCAATCTTTATAAGAAACACCTTGGGAATGTTGGGTTAAAAGTGCGTAATTAAATGATTCCTTTTGCCAAAGACCCTGCAGTTCTAAATAGGTCTCATAAGCAGTAATCAATGTTTTGGTAGCCACTCTTCCTGTACCTTCTACTACGCCAAATTTGTAAGGAACAGAAAGTCCCTTATTACTATTTTCAACGAGCTTTAAAGATAAAAACGGGTGTAGTCCTGGTTTGTCAGAGGCCTGAAACCATAAGTTTTGCTCTTCAATACTGGCGAACCTTCTCAATATAGATGACTGAAAATCTACCTTTAAAGATAGCTTCACTTCTAGCCTTTTATAAAAAGGAAGTGCAAATTCTAACTGTGACTCTCCATTCCAAGCACCTGTAAAACGTTTAAGAATCACTGGATTATAGAGACCACCTGCTACAATAGAGGCTTGCTGAGAATGGTCAGAAATAACCACAAAAGACTTTCCCCTAGCCAGCAAATGTTCTGCATAAGCCAAACCAGCCAATCCTAAACCAACAATAATAGTGTCTATTCTTTTGTTCATTTAATGCGTGCTATTTTAAATATAAGGGCTGTATTCATTAATATTGCAAATAGGTTTCTGTCTGTTCTTTTATCAAAAACGCCTCATAAATGAGGCGTTTAAATTATTGGTTTATATTGGGATTAATAACTCCACATATCCTGTTCTTTGTCACGGATAGCCTCTTTTATTCTGTTAGCTTCAAGTAACTGAAACAAAGCGTTGTCTACTATATAATCTTTAATATCTCTGTCTCCGAATTCGTTGTCTTCTCTATAGATCATTGAATTAAATCTTCTAGCATTAAGAAGCATATCAAAAGATACCGGACTTGAGGGGTTTTTTTGATTAAACACCCTTGCTTTATGAAGAATTTCTCTAGCAGATGGATACCATACCCAAAATAAAGGAACCTTGTTTTCTTCTGGATCTATAGAGTCATCATCTATAAAGTTTACATCGGGAGCCACTGGCGCAATTCCAATTAGCCTATACTTAAGTTCTCCAAGCCGCTTGTCAAAATACCACATTCCTTTGATCAAATACTGTTCAATATCTGCTGCAGTAATTTCACGCTTAGTAATATACTCCGCAGGAATAACTTCCCCTGCATTTAGTGCTTGAAATCCTAGATCAGTAGTGTCAATTTTCTGAAGGGTCGCTTTTAAATCTTCAAAAGCTCTTTTTTCAGTAAAATAAGAGTCTACATAAACTTCAGACAATTCTCCACTCTTAATACTCTTGACTAAAACGTCATACAAAGATCTTCTAGAAACATCTAAAGAAACCGTATCTACAGGATAATACAATGGAAAATTAATTCGTTCGTCTAAGTCAATCACTTCCCAAACTGTTTTGGACCATAGAATATCTCTCTGGTCCACATAAGCATAAGCCATTGGCTTATCTGCTAAAACGCTTGGTGACATTTCTACTTTCCTCATTTCTTCAGGTGTTTTAGCATTTAAAACGCCTTGCTGTGCATGCATAGGCGCACTTAATGAAAAAATTATGAGAAATATTTGTACGAACTTTTCTAACTTCATTTTTGAATTAATTTACAAGCTCTACTATCACAGATGCTACGGTTTTTAAATTGTAAGACCTGTTATTTGTAATATAAGCTTTTATATCAAATATTTGAATTAAATCTCCTCTTGAAGCTCTCTTAAGCGCTGCTTTGGCACTGGCGTCAAACTTATTACCACGAACAACTACACTCGGTTGTCCAGGAATCTTTACTTTAAACTCACTAACCGCTATGTCTAAATCAAAATCAAAATCTTCCAAAACAGCTCCAATGGTAGAAATTTCTAAGTTGTTTCTAGGCATTTTTAAAGTACCCGATTCTCCCCTCACTGTTCCTTGAGGCTTTGGAATTTCTTTAATTCTAAAACTCGTAGTTGTTTCTATAGACTTCCCATCAGGCAATTTACCAGTAGCAGTTATAGCTACTTCTCTACCGGATGTAGGGCTTAACATATATTTACTGCCAGAAACCTTTGACAATCCATTAGCAGAAGCCTTCACATTATTATCTGCTACACCAGGTATTGAAATAGTCATTGGATTGGGTAAGCCTCTATAAACCACATTCATTTTATCCGCAGATATTACAGCCGCATTGGGTTTTGTTATAGTTGCAAAAGTAGATTGTACTGGAACCTTAGTTTCCTGACCGTCTTGAAGAAAAATTAAATTCCCTTTAATCTCATGGTCTCCAGGGCTTCCCGCATTAACCGTTAATCGAACCTTACCTTCTTCAATCACAAAGTCTTTCCCTTCCGTTAATGGCCTTCCATCTAAGGTAAGGTTAACTTTATTTGGTTTAGTAGAAGCATCTTTTCTTCCTAGTACAATACTTCCTGAAAAAGCTTCCCCTTGGTAAAAAGCAGACTTCTCTTGTTCTAATAAGGTAGTATAATTGGTCATAGAAACCTCTGAAGTCAATTGACCTTGAAGCATTCCTTTTAGAATATCCTGTTCAGTCCTACGAATATTAGTAACAATTTGAGTAAGGTTTGTCAATGAACTAATCAAAGGATATCCCTCGTAGTAATAATTTAACCAGAATACATCTTGTCCATCCCTATTTTGAACCATTCCGTTTTCGTCTCCTTGAGAAAATCTTTTCTCAATGGAAGATTTAATTCCGCTAAGTTCAGTTGGTAATTCACCAACAATAGCACTCTTATAGTTTTCTAATTGAGCAATAAACTCTTTACCTTGTGGAGAAACATTATTACCATTAAAAAAAAGTCCATCTAGGTAATCCGTAGCATCCATTACCTGGTAATCAGTAGGATCTTCTACATCTTTAGTCATGTCTGCTTTTAACTCCTCCAAATAGTTAGCGTAGGTTGCAGATACAGACTTTACTTTTTTAGCCCTTTCTAATAATGGACCAAATTTGTCTGGGTTCTCACTTGCTTTCACTTCTAAACCAGATAAAAACTGGTTGTTGTCCGTAGTAATTTCTTCTATAGAAGTTTCAAGGTTTTCTTTTATGTTACCAAAAGCAGTTAATACCTCTTTACTCATGTTCATCGCTAACATAGAAATGAACACCAGATACATGAGGTTAATCATTTTCTGGCGTGGTGTCTCTTTTCCTCCAGCCATGACTACTTCCTATTCATTGCAGTAAGCATGCCACCATAAACTTGGTTTAACGCTTCTAAGTTCTTATTAAATTCTTCCATTCGTGCTTTAAGGGCCTCTCCATTCTGGGCAATGCCTTCTTGAACAGCTGATTGATTTTTAGAGCTGTTTAATTGCTCTTTAAACATTGCGTTTAGAGCTTTCATCTGATCTGCAGCTGAATTAAGCTCATTTGCGTAACTTTCAGTAGATTCAGTTAAAACTGCCTGTAAGTCTGCACCTTTAGAGGGTTTAGCACTAGCAGAACCTCCTTTTAGCTCGGGATAAGCCAAAGACCAATCCAGGTCTTCTTCAGGCGCTTCAAATGCAGAGAATGTAAAAATTCCCGCTTCAGTGATAAGACCAATTGCTAAAAGAACACTCCCGTTTAAGGGACCAAGTTCCCAGTGTAAGATTTTAAATAAAGCACCAAGGATAACTACAGCCCCTCCAAGGCCATAAACCATGTTTTGAATTTGCTTTTTTTTCTGTGATGTTGCCATTTTAAATTAAATTTTGGTTAAGTTATGATTGAATTAAATTTAGGTCTAAATAAAATTATCTTCTATCTTTTTCACCTGTTTCCCCCAGGTAATCTTGAACTGTTCTAAAGCCTATATAGCTTCTAGCGCTATCTTGATATTCAAAATCTCTTGTACTCACTTGTAAAAAGTAAGCCACATCTTTCCAAGAACCACCTCTAATCACTTTTTTAGGATTATTTCTATCTCCAGCAAAAGGGTTCATAGTAGAAATGTAATCATATGATCCTGGATCGTATGAAGAAGCCGTCCATTCTGATACGTTTCCAGCCATATTGTATAGATTATAGTCATTGGCTGTGTAAGACTTTGCTTCTACAGTGTAAAGTGCTGTATCCGAAGCATAATTTCCTCTTTGAGGCTTAAAATTAGCCATAAAACAACCATTGTCTCCAACTAAATAAGGACCTCCCCAAGGATAAGTACCCCCTTCTATACCGCCTCTTGCAGCATACTCCCATTCAGATTCTGTGGGAAGCCTAAATGGACTCACAGTCTGTTCACCACGAGCACTTTGGTCATCATTTTTAACTTTAGTCCTCCAATAGCAAAAAGCCATAGCTTGTTGCCAAGTAACTCCAACTACTGGGTAATCTGAATATGCATCATGCCAGAAATAATCATTGTGCATGGGTTCGTTATACGCATAAGAAAAATCTTTAATCCAAACCGTGGTATCTGGATACACCTTTGTCACTTCTCTTCTGATATACTTTTTCCTATCTTCTGACTTTTCTTTTATTGCCGCATCTGTATCCAACCAATTGTAGGCAAATTTCAACTTCTTAACATCAAAACTTCTTCTTCCGTTATAATTTTCTTCCTTGGAAAGAAACAGTTTATCCATTACCTCAGCATAATTCTCATCAGGATAATCTGCAGTATTCCATATAATATCTTCCTCCTTGTTTAGCGTGTAAGCAGCGTATGGATTGGAATCGTCAATGGGGGTGTTATAGAATTTGTATTTCTGATAAGGGGTCATGTCTGTAGTGTCCGCTTGCTTAAAAGCATACAATCCTATTCCCTCATCTTCTGGAGTTAAACCCAAATCGTCTGCAAATATTGCCAACTCAACGCGTACAATAGAGTCTTTTACCCAATTCACATATTGTCTATATTCTGCATTGGTTATTTCAGTATTGTCCATGTAAAAGGACTTCACAGTAACTGTTTTGGTGGGCGCATTTAAATTTGACGCAATGTCCTCGTTAGCTTTACCCGTTACATAAGAGCCACTTGGGATGAGTTCCATTCCGTAAGGCTTTCCTGCGAACCATTTTTGGCCTGGAGCTCCAGTAAGCTCACCTTTAGTATTATTTGACTTGCAGCTTAAAATTAAAAATGCAAATATAGCTACAATATGTAATTGCCTCATTCTATTGGGTAATTTATAATCTTGCAAACTTATTAATAAAACTTATCAAATACAATTAACAATTAACAAATAGCATAATGCCACTTAAATAAAACCTTTTTTTTGCGCTTTATACCACCTTTCTGGAATTATGTGGTTACAAGCGCCTAAATAATCCTGTTCTGTGCAGGGTAATAACGCATTAGTATGGGCTTTATTATCTGTATATTCTAAAAAAGATACTCCCACCCACCAACGTTGTGAAAACTGACTTTTATAAAACACCAAGTCCCTATCTTCAAAGGGAAGAGTGTATTTAATAAAATCATCGGGGGATTCCAAAGGAGATTCAGGATGCCTAAATCCATATCCTTCCATAAAATACCATATAATCTGAGCAACCATTTGGGTGCTTTGAGGATGATTATCACTTTCAAAAACACCAAAGACCGCTACAGTATCACTCAAACCAGCATACCTGGAAAGCGTACAAATTTCTCTACCATCAAAACCATTAGGAGAAAACTCACTCCCTCCTCCCATCTCAGAGGCTCTAATGGCCCTTGTGTCAATTCCCACAATATGCGCTCCCCTCAAAACAGGCTCTGCCACACTTAAATCATTAGTTAAACTACCCAGTCTATAGGCGTCAAAATAGAGTTTATCCATTAAATCCAAGGCTTCTTGAGCGTTAAAATAGCTCTGGTAGCCTAGGTTAGAAAAATTAAATAAATTGGTGGGCTTTTCGGTAATAATCTTACTCATATAGGAGTGAGAAGAAATGAGTTCGTCATGGCTGCCAAAATCAAAACGGCTGTCTATAGAAACTATATTAACCATTTTTCCACTCGCATCAAATGACCTGTAAATGGGATAGGTAATATCTTGTGTCGCTCCAACAATAATGGGCACTATTTCCTGACCAACCAATTCAGAAACTACTTGATTCAGCACAAAGTAAGTGTCCGAAACCTCAGCGCCCTCCGGCACATCTCCCAAATCTACCACAGCACAATTCCAATTGCCAAACATAAGCTTATACCATTGAATTCTAATGGCGTCTATCGCTAATCTGTGCGACTTTTTTTCAAAGGCGTTTCTAGATTCGTGCACGCCAATAAAAGCCAATTGAACGCCCTTTAGAGAAGGTAGTCCATTTTTTTCCGTATGGATGCTCATTTTATTTCCTATTGCCTGTCCCGGCAAAAGCGTATTGTGGGCCAATACTTTATCTGAAACGGGAAGTAGGAATTCTAAGGCCATGGGAGTAGTTAGTAGGGTCTATAAAATCTATTTTTTAGCCGATGTTTTTGGTCTGGCTTTAACAGCCGATGCCTTTTTGGTGGTCGTTTTCTTAGCCGATGTTTTCTTAGTCGCTGTTTTTTTCTTTGGGGCTGCTTTCTTCTTAGGGGCTTTTTGTTCCAAGATTGCCTCCGCCTGTTCCAATGTCATGGATTCCACTGCCACCTCCTTAGACAATTCAACTTTCACTTTACCTTTTAAAATATTGTGACGCCCCCACCTGGCTTTTTCAATTTTGACACCTGCATCTGACCAGTTGTGAACCACCTTTTCCATTTCCTTTTGCTTCTTTAACTCAATGAGTTCTGTAATATCTGCAGTAGATAAAGTATCAAAATCATATTTCTTATTCACGTTTATAAATAGCCCATTCCATTTTATAAAAGGACCAAAACGTCCCGTTCCTTTAGTCACTTCATGATTTTCATAGTATGCAATTGGGGCGTCTGCTTTTTGCTTCTCAACAATAAGTTCTACGGCCCTTTCAAAAGTAACATCCATGGCACTCTCGCCTTTATCCATTGAAACAAAAGCCTCACCATACTTAATATATGGTCCAAATCTACCCACGTTAGCTAAAACTTCTTTTCCTTCATAAGTACCTAATTCACGAGGTAATTTGAATAAATCCAATGCCTCTTGAAAAGTAATTGTACCCAATGATTGGTCTGGCAAAAGGCTAGCAAATATTGGTTTTTCATCGTCGTCTGCGTGGCCTATTTGTGCCATAGCACCAAACCTACCCAAACGTACAATTAGTGGTCTTCCTGATTTGGGATCCTCTCCTAAAAGCCTTTCTCCAGAAGCCCTATCTGCATTTTCTTCTACGCTAAGTACTTTGGGATGAAAGTCATTGTAGAAGCTTTTCATCACTTTTTTCCAATCTTCAGTGCCTTGCGCTATGTCATCGAAGTCCTCTTCTACTTTAGCTGTAAAATGATAATCCATAATAGAAGAGAAATGATCCACTAAAAAGTCGTTCACAATCATACCTATATCAGTGGGGACCATTTTACCTTTGTCAGAACCTACATTTTCAGAAAGCGTGCTCACTTTTAAGGTATCTTGGGAGAGTACCAACTGCTGGTAAGCCCTTGCCGTTCCTTCAATAGACCCTTTTTCTACATATCCCCTATTTTGAATGGTAGATATGGTTGGTGCATAGGTGGAAGGTCTTCCAATACCCAACTCCTCCAGCTTCTTTACTAAAGAGGCTTCTGAATACCTGTAAGGAGGTCTAGAGAAACGTTCGGTAGCCGTAATATTTTGATAATCCAAGCTTTCAGATAGGCTCATTGCTGGCAACATACCCTCTTGCTCTTCCTGATCCTCGTCGTCTACGCCTTCCAAATAAACCTTCAAAAAACCTTCAAAAGTAATGACCTCTCCACTGGCGGTGAATTGTTCTTCATGGGTGTTGGCCGCAATTTTAACATTGGTTCTCTCTAATTCAGCATCTGACATTTGAGACGCCAAGGTACGCTTCCAAATAAGGTCATATAATTTAGCTTGATCCCTATCGCTTACTGGGTTTTGAATCATCATATTTGTAGGTCTAATTGCCTCGTGAGCCTCTTGAGCCCCTTTGGTCTTACCCCTAAAATCTCTCGGATGAGAGAAAGATTTTCCATAATTCTCTATAATCGCAACAGCAGCAGCCTCTTTTGCTTCTTTAGAAAGATTCACACTATCTGTTCTCATATAGGTAATGTGACCTGCTTCGTAAAGCCTTTGAGCAACTTGCATTGTTTTAGACACTGAAAAATATATTTTTCTAGACGCCTCTTGCTGCAGTGTTGATGTGGTAAATGGTGCGGCAGGTGATTTTTTTGCAGGTTTCTTCTCTAATTGAGCTACCGAAAAATCTGCCCCAATATTTTGGTTTAAAAATTCCGTTGCAGACCCTTCACTAGAAAAAGTCTTGTATATTTTTGCCGAAAACAAAACACCAGCTTGGGTTTTGAATTGGGCAGTGATTTTAAAGGAAGCTTCTGGATTAAATGAATCAATTTCTCTTTCCCTTTCAACAATAAGCCTAACAGCTACTGACTGAACTCTACCAGCAGAAAGGCCTGGTTTAATTTTTTTCCACAATACAGGAGACAGTTCATAACCCACCAAACGATCTAAGACACGCCTGGCCTGTTGTGCGTTTACAAGGTTGTAATCTATCTCTCTCGGATTTTGAATTGCATGTTGTACCGCAGATTTTGTAATAGAGTTAAATACGATCCTTTTTGTTTTGGCTTTATCTAATTTTAGCGTTTCTGACAAATGCCAAGAAATAGCTTCTCCTTCACGGTCCTCATCACTAGCCAGCCAGATAATCTCAGCTTTATTAGCCAGCACTTGTAATTGTTTCACCAGTGCTTTCTTGTCAGAGGAAACTATGTACTTTGCGTCAAAATCATCATCCACTGCTACCCCCAATTCCTTGGACGGAAGATCCGCAATATGCCCATAACTTGAGGCTACTTTGAAATCAGGTCCTAAAAATTTTTCTATGGTTTTGGCTTTTGCCGGGGACTCTACAATTACTAAATTCTTTGCCATTGATCGTATTTATGGTGACAAAAGTAGGTCAATTTTTTTATTTTAAAAGGCCTCAGGCACATCTGTTTTGAATAATAGCTTTAAATAACAACCTACTAAGAGCCAAAAAATCCATGACAAAATGTCACAAATTTGAATTTAGTACTATCTTTGTAACCCATTAAAAAATAGCGCTTACCCCCTTATGGAAAAAACTATTGACCCTAGCATACAAGGAACCACATTGAAATTGGACCTTCAAGGCTCAAATGAAAAAAAACTACTATATATAGAGAGTTATGGTTGCGCCATGAATTTTTCTGATTCTGAAGTAGTCGCTTCTATATTAGCCTCTGAGGGATACAATACTACAGAGGTCTTGGAAGAAGCAGACCTGGTGCTCATTAATACTTGCTCTATAAGAGACAAAGCAGAACAAACCGTTAGAAAACGTTTAGAGAAATTTCAGGCTGTGAAACGCAGCAATCCTCAAATGAAAGTAGGGGTATTAGGATGTATGGCAGAGCGGCTCAAAACAAAACTACTCGAAGAAGCAAAAATTGTAGATATGGTGGTAGGGCCAGACGCTTACAAAGACATCCCTAACCTTCTAAAAGAAGTTGAAGCTGGAAGAAATGCAGTCAATGTGATTTTATCCAAAGAAGAAACCTACGGAGATATTGCTCCTGTGAGATTGGCGAGCAATAAAATTACCGCTTTTGTTTCCATCACTAGAGGCTGTGATAATATGTGTACCTTTTGCGTGGTACCCTTTACAAGAGGTAGGGAAAGATCTAGAAACCCACACTCCATTATGCAAGAGATACATGACCTTTGGTCCAAAGGCTATAAAGAGGTAACCCTTCTTGGACAAAATGTAGACAGTTATCTTTGGTATGGAGGCGGATTAAAAAAAGACTTCAATAAAGCCTCGCAAATGGCTCAGGCCACAGCACTAAACTTTTCACAGTTGTTAGAAAAAGTAGCCCTAGGATTTCCTGAAATGAGAATTCGCTTTTCAACCTCTAATCCTCAAGACATGACCATAGATGTGGTAAAAACCATGGCAGCACATGCTAATATTTGCAAGCATATTCACCTGCCTGTTCAAAGTGGTAGCAACAATATTCTAAAAGCCATGAACCGCCAACACACAAGAGAAGAGTATATGGCGCTAGTAGACAGCATTAGATCTATAATACCAGACTGCGCTATTTCTCAAGATATGATTATTGGCTTTCCCAATGAAACTGAAGCAGACCACAAGGACACCCTGAGCCTTATGGAGTATGTGAAATATGATTTTGGATACATGTACTCTTACTCAGATAGACCAGGAACCGCAGCCGGAAAAAATTTAACAGACAATATACCTGAGACACTAAAAAGTAAAAGGCTTGCAGAAGTCATTGCCTTACAGCGTGAACATGCTGCTATGCACACTCAAAATAGGGTGGGTAAAATTGAAACCGTATTAGTTGAGGGAGTCTCAAAAAAATCAGACCAAGACCTTATGGGTAGAAATAACTATAATGCTGTAGTGGTATTTCCTAGGGAATCCTATAGCATTGGCGATCTAGTGGCCGTAGAAATTACGGACTGCACTTCTGGAACCCTTTTAGGAAAAGCCATTTCACACACCAAACTTTCATAGCAATGGAAAACGTACAAGCCATTAAACAACGATTTGAAATTATTGGAAATGATCCTGCTTTAAATAGGTCACTGGAGAAAGCGATTCAAGTAGCACCTACAGATATTTCCGTACTGGTTACTGGAGAAAGTGGGGTAGGAAAAGAATCTATCCCCAAAATTATTCATGGCCTTTCACACAGGAAACACGCAAAATATATTGCAGTTAACTGTGGGGCAATTCCAGAGGGCACTATTGACAGTGAACTTTTTGGCCATGAAAAAGGTGCCTTTACAGGTGCTACGGCAACCAGAAGTGGCTATTTTGAGGTGGCAGACGGCGGAACTATTTTTTTAGATGAAGTAGGAGAGTTACCCTTAACAACACAGGTAAGACTTCTCAGGGTACTAGAAAATGGTGAATTTTTAAAGGTAGGATCCTCACAAGTGCAAAAAACCAATGTGAGAATAGTGGCGGCAACCAATGTAGAAATGGTAAAAGCCATTCAAGAAGGTAAATTTAGAGAAGATCTTTATTACAGATTAAGCACTGTGGAAATAGGAGTGCCTCCATTGCGCACTAGAAAGGAGGACATTCATCTTTTATTTAGAAAATTTGCATCGGACTTTGGACAGAAATATAAAATGCCTACTATTAGACTTTCAGAGGAAGCTATTGAAATGCTCATAAAATATAGATGGCCAGGTAATATTAGACAACTCAGAAACATTGCGGAACAAATATCCGTGTTGGAATCTTCCAGAGAGGTGAATAGTCAAACACTTCAGTCCTACCTCCCCCATGTAAATAGCAGTCAATTACCCGCTGTAATTGGCTCTGAAAAACAATCGAGTGATTTTTCCAATGAAAGAGAAATTCTCTACAAGGTGCTCTTTGATATGAAAGGAGATTTGAATGACTTAAAAAAACTGACCTTAGAGTTATTAAAAGGAAAAGATGGTGCTTCTGTTCAGAAAGAAAATGACAACTTAATCAGAAAGATATACGGAAAAGAATCTCAAAAATCTACCCCATTAGAAGCGTTGTCTGCTTATCGTGAAAATGAAGATAGTTATGAAGAAGAAGAAGAAACACTTTCAGAAAATAATTATGAGTCACTTCCTTCTAAACCTATACTAACCATTCAAAATAGCGCCTCTGAAAAAGACCAGCTGACTGATTTGTCTCCATCTGATAAGTATCATTTTGCAGAAGAAATTGAAGAAGAAGAAACCCTATCTTTACATGAGAAGGAAATTGAGCTCATTATAAAAGCCTTAGAACGAAATAAAGGAAAAAGGAAATTAGCTGCATCTGAACTAGGTATTTCAGAAAGAACACTTTATAGAAAAATCAAACAATACAACCTCTAATGGGATATTATTTATTAAAAAGGCTTAGATTAGAAATTAAAATTGTACAAGTCCTAATTATTTCATTATCAATAAACGGCTGTGGAATTTACAATTTTACTGGAGGAAATGTGGGAACTGCAAAAACATTTCAGGTAAACTTTTTTCAAAATTATGCTTCAGACAATCCTGGTTCTACCATAGAACCTGGCTTAGACAATACCTTTACACTTGCCCTGCAGGATTTTATACAAAATCAGACCAGTCTAGACCTCACTAATGCTAACGGAGATCTTATTTATGAGGGAGAAATTGTAGAGTTTAGGGTGTCTCCAATGTCTGCTACGGCACAACAAACTGCGGCTCAAAACAGGTTAACCATAGGGGTAAATGTACGTTTCTACAACACAACTAAGCAAGACGCAGATTTTGAAAAAAGATTTTCTTTTTTTTATGACTATCCTGCAGATTCCATGCTAGACAGTGTTAAAAATGATGCTTTTGATGCTATTTTTGAGAGAATCCTTCAAGATATTTTTAGTGCTTCTTTAGCAGATTGGTAAACCGCTAACAAGCATTTAAAGGGAAACTCCTTATATTAGTAGTATGCAAGTATCTCGCTTTACAGCACTCTTAGAAAACCCCTTGGACATTATTCAAGATGCGGATGTTACTGCATTGAAGCAAATTGTCGAAACATATCCCTATTTTCAGGCAGCTAGGGGAATGGAACTAATAGGATTAAAAAATAGTAACAGTTTTAAATACAACGCAGCTTTAAAAAAGCATGCGGCCTACACCTCAGATCGCTCTTGGCTTTTCGAGATTATTACACAAGAGGCTTTTAACAAATCAAAAAAGACGGACAAAACCATTGAGGGCTTTCCAATTGACGAAACAGTTAATTCATCTGTAGAACTTAATGACATAGCCACTAGTAAGCAAACAGATGTTGAAGCGCAATACACGGACGAAACTTCTGATGAGGAGCACAAAGTTTCTGAGACTCAAGAAGCAAGCTTGTCTTCTATCGAACTAGGAAAACCGTTAGAATTCAACAAAAACGACAGATATTCCTTTGAAGAATGGCTTCAGTTGAGCACTAAAAAATCTTTTGACATAAAAACTAAAAAAGAGGAGACAAACACCTCTGAAAAAAACAAAAAAGAAGCTAAAATGGCACAGATAAATACATTTATAGCTACAAATCCTAAGATTAGCCCTCCTTTGCCAAGCACAAAAAAAATAACGATTAAAGATGCTGAAAAAATAAACAAAGAAGCATTAATGACAGAGACATTAGCCAGGGTTTACTTAGAACAAAAAAAATACAAAAAAGCCCTTCAGGCCTATAAAATATTAAGTTTGAAATATCCAGAAAAAAATAGTTTCTTTGCAACCCAAATTAAAGTGATACAAAAATTAATTAAAGAGAATATATAGTCATGAGTACATTTACCATATTTCTAATCCTGATCCTTATTGTTAGTGTTTTATTAATGCTTGTTATTATGGTACAAAACCCTAAAGGTGGAGGATTGTCTTCTTCATTAGGAGGAGGTTCTAGCCAGGTTGTTGGAGGTGTTAAAAAAACAGGCGACTTTTTAGACAAGAGTACTTGGACACTTGCCACGCTTTTAATTGTTTTAATATTACTTTCTAATGTTGCCTTAAAAGGCAATTACGCTGGTGCAGATTCAAAACTTTTAGACACTGAAATTAATACTGCAGCACCAGAGGTACTCCTTGAAGAAGCTGTTGAAGTTCCTGTAGAAACTTTAGAGGCACCTGCGGCATCTGAAGAAACTCAAGAATAAAAAACATAAAGACCTAAGGTCTTATTAAATGCTAAAATGCCAGCTTATGACAAGCTGGCATTTTTTTTTACGATTTTGTCATAAAAATGGATTGGCACAATTTGTGACAGTATTTGTTTGTAAATTAAATTATCTAAATAATTATATTATGGCTAAAATTAACATTAAACCATTGGCAGACAGGGTACTGATTGCTCCTATGGCCGCAGAAACACAAACAGCTTCTGGGATATACATACCAGATACTGCTAAAGAAAAACCTCAAAACGGTAAAGTAATCGCTGTTGGTCCTGGAACCAAAGATGAAAAGATGACCGTAAAAGTTGGTGACACTGTACTATACGGAAAATATGCAGGCACAGAACTTAAGCTAGAAGGAACGGATTATATAATGATGCGAGAAAGCGACATTTTAGCAATTGTTTAATTAGAAACCAAAAAAAATCATGGCAAAAGACATTAAATTTGATATTGAAGCAAGAGACGGCCTAAAAAGAGGCGTAGACGCACTTGCAAATGCAGTAAAAGTAACCTTAGGACCAAAAGGAAGAAATGTAATTATCAGCAAATCTTTTGGCGCACCTCACGTGACCAAAGATGGGGTAACGGTTGCAAAAGAAATTGAACTGGCAGATCCTTTAGAAAATATGGGCGCTCAAATGGTTAAAGAAGTGGCTTCTAAAACCAATGATCTTGCTGGAGATGGAACTACAACTGCCACAGTATTAGCACAATCTATTGTTAAGGAAGGCTTAAAAAATGTTGCTGCTGGTGCGAATCCAATGGATTTGAAAAGAGGAATTGACAAAGCGGTAGAAGCTATTGTCGCAGATCTTGCCAAGCAATCAAAAAAAGTAGGCGATTCGTCAGAAATGATTAAGCAAGTTGCTTCAATTTCTGCCAACAATGAAGAAACTATTGGTGCACTTATCGCTCAGGCATTTGGTAAGGTTGGAAAAGAAGGTGTGATCACTGTAGAGGAAGCTAAAGGAACGGATACTTATGTAGATGTTGTAGAAGGAATGCAATTCGACAGAGGTTACTTATCTCCTTACTTTGTAACTGACTCAGAGAAAATGGTTGCAGAGCTAGAAAGTCCTTACATTTTGTTGTTCGACAAAAAAATCTCAGCAATGAAAGATTTACTTCCTGTGTTAGAGCCAGTAGCTCAATCAGGAAAACCATTATTGATCATTGCAGAAGATGTAGATGGAGAAGCATTGGCTACTCTAGTGGTAAATAAACTTAGAGGGTCTCTTAAAATTGCTGCAGTAAAAGCACCTGGTTTTGGAGACAGAAGAAAAGCGATGCTAGAAGACATTGCCATTTTAACTGGAGGGACTGTTATTTCAGAAGAACGTGGCTTTTCTTTAGAAAACGTTACTATGGACATGTTGGGAACTTCTGAAAAAGTAACCATAGACAAAGACAACACAACAGTTGTTAATGGTTCTGGTGACAAAAACAACATTAAAACCAGGGTCAACCAAATTAAAGCACAAATTGAATCTACTACTTCCGATTACGACCGTGAGAAGCTTCAAGAACGTCTCGCTAAATTAGCTGGTGGAGTAGCCGTACTTTATGTAGGTGCTGCGTCTGAAGTAGAAATGAAGGAGAAAAAAGACCGCGTAGACGACGCCCTTCACGCTACAAGAGCAGCAGTAGAAGAAGGTATTGTCGCAGGTGGTGGGGTAGCTTTGGTTAGAGCAAAATCTGCATTATCTAAAATTAAAGCACTTAATCCAGACGAGGAAACCGGAATTCAAATTGTAGCCAGAGCTATTGAAGCACCCTTGAGAACCATCGTAGAAAACGCTGGTGGAGAAGGCTCTGTTGTAGTGTCTAAAGTTATAGAAGGCAAAGCAGATTTTGGATATGACGCTAAAACAGAAACCTATACTAATATGCTTAAAGCAGGAATTATAGATCCTAAGAAAGTAACCAGAGTAGCCTTAGAAAATGCTGCTTCAGTTGCTGGAATGATCTTAACTACCGAATGTGCCTTAACGGATATTAAGGAAGAAAGCGGCCACTCTCATGCTGGACCAGCAATGGGCGGCGGTGGAATGCCAGGCATGATGTAATATTTTACAACAAAAAAAAAACCCTTTGGACGTATCCAAAGGGGTTTTTTATTTAACAGAAATATCGCATGAACGATTGCGCTAAAAAAGCATTACCAAGGCCATTGCAATCATAATCGCATTTTCAATAAAAGTGGCCTGCGTCATAGGGAGTTTTAAAGCCGTACCCAAACAAGCGCATTGAATTTGACGCTTATTTAAAAGAGACTGCACCACACCTATAGTCGTGGTCCCTAAAATAATTAGGGTCATTAACAAGACCTGAGTAACACCAATACGCATTAAAAGCATTATCCCCAATCCCAACTCAATAAAAGGATAGATTTTACCATAAAAAGAAAGGCGTTTGGCAATGGGGTCATACATGGCAAAACTTTGGGGAAAACCCTTTAGATCTAGTAATTTAAAAAAGGCAAATACCAGATAAAACAAGGCCATAAAATCTAACATCATCTCTGGCCAAACGGGATCAAATCCCACTGATCTCAGCGCTGAAAAATAAGATAGAAAAACGCCGCCAATCAAGAATCCAAAAATTAAATAGAGTGGCTTAAGCTGCTTCCAAGGAGCATCAGCAATATTTAAATGGTCGCTGGCACTGCCAGAATCTCCCTCAGAAACAGCAGCGAAAATAGGGTCCTGCACCAACACCGCTACCCCATACTTCTCCCCCAATAATTTTTGAATATCTGCTGCTTTTGGGGGTACATTAGCTTGAATAAAAGCGCGATTTAAAGGCAAATCTACTATCACATGCGCTACACCTTCAATGGCTTCAATGGTCTTTTTAACATGCGCTACACAGCCCATGCAAGTCATTCCCTCTATGCTATAAATTGTTGTCGTATTCATTAATGGTCAAAATAATAACGGTTCATTTGCTGTTTTTTATAATCAATTACATACAATTTCTCCTCATGAATTAAAGCATCTATAGGCTTCTCCAGACCAGCTTCAATGACCTGAGCCAATTGACCATCTTTAAAAAACACCAACAGTCTGTGGTTCTCAAAATCTGTCACAAAAACCTGGTTTTCACTTACAAATAAACCGGTGGCTGCGTTCATTTTCTGATCGGCTCCAATAATTCTCACTAAATCACCTTGCTTGTCAAATACCTGAATCCTATTGTTATAGGCGTCTGCCACCCAGATATGATCTGCTGTAATCTGCACATCTGTAGGGTAGTAAAACTGTCCAGCTTCTTTTCCCTCAGTACCCATAGAAATCCAGTCTAATCCATTAAAGTACAAAATCCTGTGGTTGTAAAAATCTGCAATAGCACGCTCCGCTCCAAAAACTGAAATGGATGCAGGCGCGTCTAAGGAATCCTTTAAAATTAAAGGCAAAGGAGATTTTGAAGGCAGTTTAAACTGTACAATGGTATCTGAGCCATACTGAGGCACCCAAAGCCCTGCTGCAGTTGCATCTATATGCATAGGCCTGTCCAATCCAGTGATACTGTCTGTAAGTAAACCTGTAATATCTACCGAAACCAATCTATTATGGTCTCCGTCTGAGAGCCAAAACTGCTCCTCAAAAACACCTATGCCAATGGGATTAACCCCTGGGAGTTCAATGGCCTTTTCTAACACCCACTGCTGTGTAGGGGGTGCCTTGCGCTCGCAACTCACTAAAGAGACGAGTGCCACTAATACAATCGAAAACAAATATTTTAACTGTCTCATATTACTTATTTTTTATACGTTCATACTTACAACACATCGGCAATCCGTCGTAGGTGTCTCCGCTGGTCTTGTGGTCTTTGGTGTCGTGCCCTGCTGCTGCAATGGCTTTTGAAATAGAGGCTAAATCTAAAGCTGCTGTATCAAAAGAAATGTTTAGCATTTTTGTTTTAGTATCCCAAGCAGCACTTGCAACCCCTTGTAATCTAGATGTAGCTTTCAATATCCTAGCTTCACACATTTCGCAATTACCCGCCACAAACATTTTTTCAGAAACTACTCCTGCAACTCCTTGATCTACGGTGGCTAAAGGCGCGTCTGTTTCTACGAGTCCATTAGCCCTACTAATAACGGTTTTCATTGGGGTGTAGCCTGCTTTTTCTACCTGCTGTACCACTGCTGCTAAAGAAAGTGATTTTTCTGCCGGGTATTGAAAACTAAAATCTCCTGTTTCAATATCTATTTTCACCTCTTTAATTCCTTTGAATTCTTTGAATTTTTTCTCTAATCCATAAGCGCAAAATGGACAGCCTAAACCATCTACTTGTACTTCAAATACATCCATGTTTTTCTGCGCAAAAACTACTGAGCTACCGAGCATCAGAAAGCTAAAAAATAATACTATTGTTTTCATAATGTTGTTTTTTTACGTTAAAAAGTAAAGCGAGTTCCTAAAAACAAGCTTCTATTAAAAGTCATATTTTGAGGCATGTCATTCACCAATGGAAGTTGATACGCCAAGTCAAAGGTGATGTTTTTTCGAGCGTATTGTATGCCTTGGGCATACAAAAGCTGATACCCCTTTTGTTCCCACAACCACTGCTGTGTGTACTCAAAAAATAGGTTAATCTGCTTGTTGGGATACTGGGGCTTTAGAAGCGGCAAACCAAATCCCAGTTTGTGCTGTAAAAAGTCAAGATCTCCCTGAGGAATGTTATTGAGGCCCAGCTCAAAAGAAATCCCGTATTTGAGACTTTCATAACCGGCTACAAAGCCGTAATAACCCTGATACAGACCACTACTGAGTTCCATGACGCCAAGTGCTTCTCCAGTTGGAAGTGTCTGAAGTGTCTTGGCTACCATACGAAAAGTTTTTCCGGTGCCATCTATTCTGAGGAATTGGTACTTGGCTAAGAGCTTGACATCGGCCAGGGACTGGCCAGAAGTTCCATCTGCCAACTCATAGGAAACTCTAGGAATATGAACAGCCACTAGTGCATCTGAGCTGATCAAATAATGCAGCATTAAAGGGGTATACCTAAAGGTCCCAATAGCCGTTTTCCGGTGTTCAATTAAGGTTTTGACGGTAAAACTTCCACCACCTAACATAATGGGTTTGTCTGCTGTAATTGGGGGTCCCTGAGCGAAAAGACCAGCTGAAAAGCACCCAATTATACCTAGGGTGAGGAGGTATTTTATAGAATATTTCATCGTAGATTTTTTTAAATTAATAACACTTCATTCAAAGTCATTTGAACGAGAAAGTCTTAAAAAAGTCTACCTGATCTAGATTAAAAACGCTTCGTGCAGAATAAAGAGTAAATGGCCCTGATTGGGTGGAGGCGGCTCAAATGAAAGTTGTTTTACAGTGGGGCTAATCCAAGAAACTACTTCAACCTTAAATTCAGTTTGAAGTACATAGTTTGCCAAAACAGGAAAAAAAATTGCTTCAACAGCCTGTTTAAATAAAGTTGTAGGCTCAACCACCTCAGCAATTTCATTACAACAAGAAGGTTTTGACCATTCGATCCCTTCTCCCATCTCCATGCCACAAGTTTCTGGGGTGCCAAACAGCGCTGAATCTATTTTTATAGAACCACAATAATGGGTGTCAAAAGTCCATGAAGTTGACGCTCCTAAAACAAAGAGTGCCAAAAGGCTAGAAATGAATATAGAAAGTCTATTTTTCACGCTACAAAACTACAAAAAAACCGAGAAAAAGAACGTATTTTTGTACTTTAATTCTAACGCTTAAAAAGCCTGTATTTGAACGCGTATTTAAGAAAATAAGACTATGTTTACTGAACTCTATCCTAAATTAGACACCATTTTTGTTAGTTCTCACGATAGTGAAACCAAGCTAAAAACCATATGTACTTTATTAGAAAAAAATATTCCCCATTATAATTGGGTGGGATTTTATTTTAGAAATGGCGAAAAAGAAGAGCTTTTACTTGGACCCTATGTTGGAGCGCCAACAGACCATACTGTAATTCCTTTTGGCAAGGGTATCTGTGGTCAAGTAGCCCTAAGTAATGAAAATTTTGTAGTGCCAGATGTTGCAGCACAAGATAATTATATTGCCTGCAGTATTTCAGTAAAGTCTGAAATTGTTATACCTATATTTGTCAATGGAGAGAACATTGGCCAAATAGACATTGACTCTGAAACCATAGACCCATTTACAAAAGAAGATGTAACCTTTCTTGAATATATCTGTAAAGGTATTGCTTCATTTATTTAAAAATATTATTTATTAATTCTTCTATATCCTTTTAATTCCAAACGCATGAGTAGTTCAAAAAAAGCCTCCGCAGCCCTAATTTCAGTATTTCATAAAGACGGACTTGGTCCTATTGTGGAAACCTTACACGCTCAAGGTGTAACGTTGTATTCTACAGGAGGTACCGAAACCTTCATAAAAGAAATGGGCATTCCAGTAGTTGCTGTAGAAGACCTAACAAGCTACCCCTCTATTTTAGGAGGTCGTGTAAAAACACTTCACCCAAAAGTATTTGGCGGCATTCTGAACAGACAGGATAATGAAGGGGATGTAGCTCAATTAAAAGAATTTGAAATTCCTCAATTAGACATTGTCATTGTAGATTTATACCCTTTTGAAAAAACTGTTGCCAGTGGTGCTAGTGAACAAGATATTATAGAAAAAATAGATATTGGTGGTATTTCGCTCATTAGAGCGGCTGCAAAAAATTATAAAGATGTTATTTGTGTCTCTGATAGGGCAGATTACGCAGATTTTTTAGCCATTTTAAAAACACAAGATGGAGCGACAACTTTAGCGCAGCGAAAAGATTTTGCTACGCGATCTTTTAACACCTCTTCCCATTATGACACCGCAATATTCAATTATTTCAATGGCGGTTCCCACATAGATAAATTAAAAATATCTGAAACAAAAGGTCAGGTACTTCGCTATGGAGAGAATCCACACCAAAAAGGGGTGTTTTTCGGAGATTTTGAAGCGATGTTTACCAAACTTCACGGCAAGGAACTCTCTTACAATAATCTCTTAGACGTAGATGCAGCGGTACAATTAATGGGTGAATTCAAAGAGGACGATCCTACCTTTGCTATTTTAAAGCACAACAACGCCTGCGGTCTAGCTACTAGAGACAGCTTAGTAACCGCCTACAAAGACGCACTAGCCGGAGATCCAGTGTCTGCTTTTGGAGGGGTGTTAATCGCCAACAGACTTATAGACATAGAAACTGCTAAAGAAATTCATAGTTTGTTCTGTGAAGTAGTTATTGCACCCGGATTTTCTGATGAAGCACAAGAATTACTTCAAGAAAAAAAGAATAGAATCTTACTAGTACAAAATGAGGTAGACTTGCCTCAAACGCAATTACGCACTTGTTTAAATGGCTTTTTATTGCAAGAAAAAGACGGCATTACCGACGCACTAAAAGACTTGCAATATGTAACAGATACACAACCAGATACAGCCGCTTTAGAAGACTTGATATTTGCTTCAAAATTGTGTAAGCATACCAAATCTAATACCATTGTTTTAGCCAAAAATAAACAACTATGCGCTAGTGGTACTGGTCAAACATCAAGAGTAGACGCTTTAAATCAGGCCATTCACAAAGCCAATAGTTTTTCATTTGACTTAAATGGAGCTGCAATGGCAAGCGATGCTTTTTTCCCTTTCCCTGACTGTGTAGAAATTGCAGGAAATGCTGGAATTACTAGTGTGATTCAACCTGGAGGTTCTATTAAAGATCAATTGAGTATAAATTATTGCAATGAAAATAAAATTTCCATGGTACTTACTGGGACCCGCCATTTTAAACATTAAATTTATTACCTTCGTTTTCACTAACTTAAACCAATCAATTTAACATCTTTCCCATGGGCTTTTTTGATTTTTTAACTGAAGACATTGCAATAGATTTAGGAACTGCCAATACACTGATCATTCACAATGATAAAGTTGTGGTAGACAGTCCTTCTATAGTTGCAAGGGATAGAACTACTGGAAAAATTATTGCCGTAGGTAAAGAGGCCAACCTCATGCAGGGTAAAACCCATGAAAACATCAAAACCATTAGACCTTTAAAAGATGGAGTAATCGCTGATTTTGACGCTTCTGAAAAGATGATTAGTATGTTCATTAAGAACATTCCTTCTCTAAAGAAAAAATGGTTCCCACCAGCACTGCGAATGGTTATCTGTATCCCTTCTGGGATTACAGAAGTAGAAATGCGTGCGGTAAAAGAATCTGCAGAGCGTGTAAACGGAAAAGAAGTGTACTTAATTCATGAACCAATGGCAGCGGCTATTGGTATTGGTATAGATATTATGGAACCTAAGGGAAACATGATTGTAGACATAGGTGGAGGAACTACAGAAATTGCTGTAATTGCCCTAGGTGGAATTGTGTGCGACAAGTCTGTTAAGATTGCAGGAGACGTTTTCACTAATGATATTGTGTATTATATGCGTACACAACACAATCTTTTTGTAGGGGAAAGTACCGCTGAAAACATTAAAATCACCATTGGTGCAGCTACTGAAGACTTACAGAGCCCTCCAGAAGATATGTCTGTACAAGGAAGGGATTTGCTCACGGGAAAACCCAAACAAGTGCAAGTGTCTTACAGAGAAATTGCAAAGGCTTTAGACAAGTCCATATTGCGCATAGAAGACGCTGTGATGGAAACCCTCTCAAATACACCACCTGAATTGGCAGCAGATATTTACAATACAGGTATATTTCTAGCCGGAGGTGGATCTATGTTAAGAGGACTGGACAAACGCTTGTCTCTAAAAACTGATTTACCAGTTTATATTGCAGAGGACCCCCTTAGAGCTGTTGTTAGAGGAACGGGGATTTCTTTAAAGAATTTAGAAAAATTCAAAAGTATTTTAATGAAATAGCCCCTGGCTAAAGAAAACCCCAACCCATGCAACGCATTATAGATTTTTTTCTTGGCAATAAGCTGCGTTTGTTGTTTTGGTGTTACTTACTCATTGGGATTGCACTTACTACAAGTGAGAATATTTACTTAAAATCAAGTTATTTAAACACCAGTAGCCGCTTAAGTGGTGGTCTTCACTTGTTCTTTAGTGGCATTGGAGACTATTTTTCATTGGCTTCCGAAAATAAATTTCTCACAACTCAAAATAAGGTTTTAATGGAGCGATTGATCGCTTTGGAAAAGTATGAATTAAACCATGACTCCACCCTGACTAAAAAAAGTTTTGAATTCATTAAAGGAAGAATTATAAAAAATAGTTTCACCGGAATTGACAATTATCTCACCCTTTCCTTAGGCGAACAAGACAGCGTGTTCACAGATATGGGTGTTTTGAATGAAAAAGGACTTCTAGGGATTGTAGAGTTCAGCGGAAACTCATTTTCCACCGTTCAAAGTATTTTACACAGCAAATCTAAAATAAATGTAAAGGTAAAAGGAACTGATTATTTTGGGTCCTTAGTTTGGGATGGAAAAAAACCCAACAAGGTTCAACTGATTGATATTCCCGATTTGGCACCTATAAAAAAAGGGGACACTATAATTAGCGGAGGAATGTCTAGCATTTTTCCTGAGAATATTCCTGTAGGTACTATTGAAGACTTTAAACTTACTGCCGCTAAAAATTATTATATTATTGAGATTCGACTGTTCAACGACATGCAAAATATTGGGCCTGTTTATGTTATAAAAAACCACCTAAAACAAGAGATTAAAGCGGTAGAAAACAATAAAGATGAATAGAGAACTCCCTATATACCTGCCTATAAAAGCAGTGCTTTTGATCCTTATTCAGGCTTTTATATTTAGTGAAATGGCTTTGTTTGGTTTTATTAGCCCCATGATCTACTCCATACTCTTATATATATATCCTAGCCATAAAAATAGAAGTCTTTGGATTACATGGGCTTTTTTATTTGGTCTTAGCTTAGACATTTTATTAGATACTTTGGCCCTCCATGCTATTGTTTTGCTTTTTATGGCATATATAAGACCTAAAATAATGCGGGTTATGTTTGGATTAAATTTTGAACAAAAAAGTTTTAGAATTCAACAAGCACCTGTTGCGCAACGCTATACATTTATAGCAGTAATAATTCTTTTACACCATTTGGTTTATTTTAGCTTGGAAGCATTTAGCTGGTCCAAATGGTTACTGGTAATTGAAAAAACCTTTTCCACTGGGATAGTGAGCTTTATTTTTAGCCTGCTCTTAATCACCTTATTAACTACAAGAAAAAAATGAGAAAACTATTACTTTTCTCAGTTGTTATTATAGCTGCTATTAGCTTTATTATAAAACTTGGTACCTTGCAAATAAGTGGCACTAATCCTGAAGCTTTTAAATATGATCCTGCAATAAACGCACAGACAATCTATCCTAGTCGCGGATACATCTATGACAGAAATAATGCATTATTGGTAGCCAATCAGGCGGCCTATGATCTTATGGTAGTACCCAGAGAAGTGCACCTAAAGGACACATTGGCTTTTTGTCAATTACTGAACATCAATCGAGAGACTTTTATAAATCAAATTGAAAGAGCCAAAAGATATTCCCCTAGGCTGCCTTCTGTTATGGTGTCCAAACTCTCCAAAGAGACTTACGCTGCTTTCCAAGAAAAAATGAGAAAGTATGATGGGTTTTATATTCAAAAACAAAATTTAAGAGATTATAAGACAGCTGCTGCAGCCAATGTACTGGGCTACATTAGCGAGGTAAATCCTTGGGAGGTAAAGAACAACCCAGACTACAACGCTGGAGAACTCATTGGAAAAACAGGCGTGGAAAAGCAATATGAGTCTATTATTCGGGGTGAAAAAGGGGTCCAATACCTACAAAAAGATCGATTCAATAGAATTATAGGACCTTATAAAAATGGGGTTCATGACAAAACTCCTAAAGCTGGAACCAACATACAAATCACATTAGATAAAGAACTTCAAGAATACGGAGAGAAGTTGCTTGAGAATAAACGCGGTGCTATTGTTGCTATTCAACCGAATTCTGGTGAAATTCTAGCCCTAATTACTGGCCCAAGCTATGACCCTTCCTTACTGGTTGGAAGAAATAGATCTAGAAATTATACCAACTTATATTACGACTCTATAGCCAAACCCACCTGGGATAGGAGTCTTCTAGCGCAACCTTCCCCAGGCTCACCATTTAAACTTATCAATGGGCTTGTCGCATTACAGGAAGGGGTTTTAAACCCCTTAGAAACTGTTTATTGCAACAATGGATACTTCGTAGGGAAAGACAAAAAAGGATGCCATTGTGGGGGTGGTTCAAGAAACTTATACACTGCCATATCTGAGTCTTGCAACGCATACTTTGTGGCGGTTTTTAAAAAAATCTTCCAAAAATATCCCAACTCAGACGCTGGCCTAGAAGCCTGGGTCTCACATATGAAAAGTTTTGGTCTAGGTGATTATTTAGGCACCGACTTGCCTACAGGTGCACCCGGAAGAATACCTGGAGTTACGTTTTATGACGCTTATTACGGAGACAATAGATGGGGGCCTACTTACTTTATTTCTAACGCAATTGGACAAGGAGAGGTAGCAACAACTCCAATTCAATTAGCAAATATGATTGCTGCAATAGCCAATAGGGGCTTTTATTTTAAACCTCATATCCTTAGAAAAATTGACAATGAACCTTTCAAAGATAGTGTATACAACACACCAGTATTCACTAGTATCCACAAAGAACATTTTGAGCCAATTATTGATGCTATGCAAAAGGTTTATGAGTCTGGAACAGCAAAGCACTTAAAAATAAAAGGACTTACTATGGCGGGAAAAACAGGTACTGGCGAGAACTACACCCGAATTAACGGGGAACGAAAGCAGCTGACTGACCACTCTATTTTTGTGGGCTTTTCTCCAGTAGAAAAACCAGAAATTGCTATTTCTGTTTATGTAGAACACGGGTACTACGGCTCTAGATATGCTGGCTATATAGCCACACTCATGATGGAAAAATACCTTAAAGGTAATATCAGCAATAAATCCCTAGAATATAAAATACTTGAAAGCAGTTTAGAAAAAGAATATGCAAAACCTTTAAGTAGTAAACCCTTTAAAATAAACGAATATGCGTGGTAGCATAAGAAAAATAAGGGTAGATTGGGTTTCAATTGTTTTATACCTTATTTTGGTATTTGTAGGCTGGGTGAATATTTACTCTAGCACAGTTACGGAAAATCACAATAGCATTTTTGACTTTAGCACTATTTATGGCAAGCAATTTTTCTTTATTATCATAAGTCTATGTGCCGCAGGATTAATTTTTATTTTAAACACAAAAGCCTTTGAGCGATTTGCTGCTATTTATTACTTTACTGCGCTTTTATTACTTTCAGGCCTATTTGTCTTAGGAAAAACAATTGCTGGAGCTACTTCCTGGTACAACCTTGGTTTTTTTAATTTTCAACCTTCTGAACTGGCAAAAATAGCAACGGCTTTAGCTCTTGCTAAATATTTAAGCGACATACAAACCGATATTAAAAATAACCTACACGCTGCTATAGCATTTGGTATTCTATTGATTCCTGCCTTACTCGTTATTCCCCAACCGGATCCTGGTTCTGCATTAGTGTTTTTTGCTTTGTCTTTTGTGTTATTTCGAGAGGGATTTTCATTGAAATTATTTTGGGGTGTTTTTGGCACTATTCTATTATTTATGGCCGTATTAAAATGGGGGGTTATTTGGAGTATTGGAGGTCTGGTTTTGGCCGGTGGTTTAGGATTTATTTTAAAACCTAAAAGAATAAAATGGTCTTGGACTAAATTAAGTTTTGGACTTTTGGCAGGAATACTTTTTGCCACTAGTGTAAATTATGTTTTCAACGAAGTTTTCGAGCAAAGACATCGGGATCGTTTTAGCCTTTGGTTAGATCTTGAGACAGATCCCGAAATTTTAGAAAAAATCAATAGATCAATTGGATACAACACCTACCAATCTACAGAGGCCATTAGAGCTGGTGGTTTTTTTGGAAAAGGGTTTTTAGAGGGCACTAGGACCAAAGGAGATTTTGTGCCTGAACAACACTCCGATTATATTTTTAGTACATTAGGTGAAGAGTGGGGTTTTTTAGGAACCACAGGAGTGGTACTGTTATTCACAACACTTTTGTTGAGGCTATTATTTTTAAGCGAAAGACAAAGTAATTCGTTTAACCGTATTTTTGGGTATGGAGTGGTCTCTATATTGGGTATTCACTATATTATTAATATTGGAATGGTACTGGGATTACTTCCAACCATAGGAATTCCATTGCCCTATTTAAGTTATGGAGGCTCTGGTATGCTAGGATTTACATTGCTGCTATTTATATTTTTAAAACTAGACGGAAATAGGTTAAAAGAATGGGATTAGAAAATAAGGAAATTATTCTTGGAGGCGGATGCTTCTGGTGTGTAGAGGCTGTTATGAAACTCCTCAATGGGGTAGAAAGTGTGGTGCCTGGTTATATGGGAGGAACAGTACCTGGAACACCTACCTACAGAGAAATTTGTTCAGGACGTACAGGCCATGCAGAAGTCGTTAAGGTAGTTTACAATCCTACCATTATTCCCCTGTCAGTGCTCTTAAAAATATTTTTAACCACACATGACCCTACTACCCTTAACAGACAAGGGGCAGATGTAGGAACTCAGTACAGGTCGGTAATTTTTTATAGTTCTGAAGAAGAATACACTTGCGCAGAAAAAATCTTCCAAAATTTAAAGGGATATTTTGACCAGCCAATTGTCACTACTTTAGAACCTAATGCAGTGTTTTACGAAGCAGAAAAAGAACACCATAATTACTACAGCAGTAATCCTTTTCAAGGATATTGTCAGGTAGTCATTTCTCCTAAAATAACAAAGCTAAAAACACAGCATTCAACATGGCTTAAAAATAATTTATGATACCTTTCCAGTCGGACCATTTTATACAATCATTACCAAAGGATCCTTCTTTGGATGAGTATCCCCGGGCTGTACCGGAGGCCTTATACTCAATTGTAAGGCCAAAAAAAACAAGTTCAGCTTTAAAAATCCACCTCAACAGCAATTTGCTGAAGTCTTTGGGAATTGATGAATATGATCCAGACCTCATCCAACAACTCACTGGAAATACAATTAGTGAACATCACATCCCTTTTGCTATGAATTATGGTGGGCACCAATTTGGTCATTGGGCTGGGCAATTAGGAGACGGTCGTGCTATTCACTTAGGAGGAATAACAATAAATGGTAATACTAAAGGATTAAACTGGAACACACCATCTGACTGGGCTCAAATTCAATTAAAAGGTGCTGGTCCTACTCCGTATTCTAGGTCTGCAGATGGATTGGCCGTATTGAGATCTAGTATTCGAGAATATTTATGTTCAGAAGCTATGTATCACTTAGGGGTCCCCACTACAAGGGCTTTGTCCTTGTGTCTAAGTGGTGATTTGGTCAATAGAGACATGCTTTACAATGGCAATCCCGGTTTTGAGCAAGGGGCAATTGTTGCGAGAGTTGCCCCAAATTTTATCCGATTTGGTTCTTTTGAATTACCTTCCTCTAGAGGGGAAATAGCTACGTTGACAACCTTAGTAAAACAAACGATCAAATACTATTACCCTAGCATTCAAAGCCCACTAAAAGAGGCGACAGTAGCTTTTTTTAAAAAAGTTTGTGAAGACACCGCAAAATTAATAGCAGATTGGCAGCGCGTAGGCTTTGTCCATGGGGTACTCAATACGGACAATATGTCTGTGCTGGGACTTACAATTGATTACGGTCCATATGGTTGGGTGGAACCTTATGATTTAGATTGGACTCCTAATACAACAGATGCCAAGGAAAGTCGCTATAGATTTGGAAACCAACATCATGTGGGCCTTTGGAATTTATATCAATTGGCTAACGCACTCTATCCTATTGTGGAAGATGCTGGACCTTTAGAAGCCGCATTAGACCATTTTAAAGAGACTTATGAAATAACTTACGCTCAGATAAGAAAAGAGAAGTTAGGGCTGCATTTAAGCAATGATAGTGCTTTAGACACACTCATAGAAGACCTTGACCCTTTGTTGTCGCTTATAGAAACAGATATGACCCTGTTTTATAGGGAATTGGCCTTATTCAAATCAGATCAATTTCTAGATAAAATCAAAACGGCTGCCCTACACTCGGACTCCAGCAGCACTACTCAAGCCAATACCATCCAAACCGACCTAGACAAAGACAACCAATGGTTATTTGGCTCTTTAATAAAAGCTTTTTATGACCCTACAGCACTAAATGGAGTTGTAAAAAACAAATGGGTTTTATGGCTCCGTAGTTATGCAAAAATTAGATTGGCTCAAAAATCACCTGATAAAGTAGTTACAGAAAAAATGAATGCGGTAAATCCAAAATATGTTTTGAGAAATTATATGGCTCAAATGGCTATTGAGGCTGCAGAAAAGAAAGACTACTCTATAATAAATGAACTATTCCAACTACTTCAAAAACCCTATGAAGAACAACATAAACTGGACAAATGGTACGCCAAAAGGCCTGAATGGGCCAGAAATAAGTTAGGCTGTAGTCAATTATCTTGTAGTTCTTAATGCAGAATGATTAGTATCCAATCAAAGATTAGGTGAAAATTACCATAAATCAGACTAAACCGTTAGACATTAGCCTTTTACTGAGGCTAATTTTAATGGATTGGTAAACCTTAATTTTAAATCTTGGAGTACATTGACAGCCTCTTCTACATAAACATCTTTAGCTAAATCCCTGTGCCAACGGTCTCTTTTCTCTCTGAGTTCTGCATCTTGGGCTAGCATTGTTTTCTCTACATCTAAAGATTGAAAAGTCATTTTAGAATCGTACTTAGCTATTTGCTTAAAATAAGCCGCTTTCTCTTTATCTAATTTTACCTCAGCTACATAATCATCATAAAGCAATGACACTTTGTTGTTGTCTCGCTGAGATTTCAACCACTTAGCGTTCTCCTCAATGAGCTTTAACTGAGGATTGGCAGCCATTCTCTTTTTTGAAGTAGCAATGGTACTTTCAAAATCAATATATCCCTCCCAGGGTGCGTATTCTGCTGCGGGAATTTTATCCCAAGCCATGGGGTGGTCCATATCTCTTTCACCAATATCCATATAACTGTATTTGTCTGGCACAACAACATCACTCATTACTCCTTTTAATTGGGTAGACCCTCCATTAATTCTATAAAATTTCTGGGTCGTTAACTTTAAAGCACCTAGGTCTCCAAATTCACTACTCCTCACAATATTATTTAAAGGCACCACATTCTGAACGGTACCTTTTCCAAAAGTCTGCTTACTCCCAATCACAACTGCTCTTTTATAATCCTGCATGGCAGCTGCTAAAATTTCAGATGCAGAAGCAGACAATTCATTTACTAGTATCACCAAGGGACCATCCCAAACCAATCGATTGTCAGTGTCTTCGTATAATTCAATTTTATCTTGTCCAGTTTTGACTTGAACAACCGGGCCATTTTTAATAAATAAGCCTGCAATGTCTACTACAGTTTTTAAGGATCCTCCTCCATTATCCCTGAGGTCTAAAATGAGTCCTTGAGCCCCTTCTGCTTTTAGTTTTTCTAACTCAGCGGCAATATCAGTTGCCGCATTTCTCTCGTTATAATCCTCGAAGTCTACATAAAACTTTGGCAAGTTAATCAGTCCATACTTATATTTTCCTTGATTTACTGTAGCTGTTTTAGCAAAAGTTTCTTCTAGTTTAACGACATCTCTGGTAATTGAAATTACTTCTAGGGTACCATCTACTTTTTTAACGGTCAAATCTACCAACGAACCTTTTGGACCTTTGATAAGTTTTATAGCGTCGTCTAATCGCATTCCCACAATATCTACCGGATCTTCTCCTGATTGCCCTACTTTTATAATCTCATCTCCAACCTCAATTCTTTGGTCTCTCCAAACAGGTCCTCCAGAGATTATTTCCACAATCTTGGTTTGGTCTTTACGCTTTTGAAGTCTAGCGCCAATCCCTTCGAATTTACCTGACATGTCCATATCAAACCTATCTTTCTCTTCAGGAGCAAAATAGAAAGTGTGGGGATCATAGGTCTCTACAATACTGTTTAGATACTGCACAAACCAATCTTTTCTTTCTAAATCTGCCACAAAATCAAAATACTCTTCCAGACTTTCTTTTGTTTTAGCCCTTGCTTCAGATTCCAAGACTTCCATACCTTTAGGCATGTAATTTGAATCTTCCGCAACTTTTAAGGCCTCGTTCTCTTTAGACGCGAAATAGGTTACTAAAGACACATATTTTAGTTGTGCCCTCCAACGGGCCTCTAATTCTTTTTTTGATTGTGTATAAGGGAGAAGATCGTAATCTACTACCAACGAATCTGTCTCTGAAAAATCATAAGGGGTATTGAGTACTTTCTTGTAAAGGTCTTTAGACTCATCTATTCTGTAAATTAAACGCTCATGAACAAGATTAAAAAAACTAATGTCTATCCCTTTGATTTGATCGTCTATTTGGGTTTTGTATGCCTCGAATATTTCTAAGTCGGAAGCCAAAAAATAACGCTTCATAGGGTCTAATCCTCCTATAAAATTATCATAAACTCGTTCTGAAAATGCATCATTTACTGTTGTAGGTTCAAAGTGTAGCTTTTCCAATACATAACTAATCAGTTCTAGTAAAAGTTTGTCTTTATCTGAAGTCTCAATAATACTTTTCGTGAAACTACAAGAGACAAAAGCAAATAAAACAACGGAACAGACTAATATAAAATTCTTTTTCATCTTATTTTTTTTTGCAACCAGCCTTTGAAGGGCTTTTAAAGTCCTAAGATAAGTAAAAGTGCTAGCAATTATTAGGCGTTCACAAATAATTTTTTGTTAAAATAGTCCCGGTAGTAATGCCTATAATTATTGTATTTTTGTTCACAAATAGCCCACTATGCAAAAACCACTTATCCTCATCACCAACGACGACGGAATTACTGCTCCAGGAATAAGACATCTCATTGAATTTGCCAAAGAAATTGGTGAAGTGATCATTGTGGCTCCGGACAGTCCTCAATCTGGAATGGGACACGCAATTACCACAAATAGCACCTTATATGCGGAGCAAATAGTCATAGATAAAAACAATCTTGAACAAAAAGAATTTAGTTGTAGCGGTACGCCTGCCGACTGTGTGAAAATAGCACTTCAAGAAATTTTACACCGCAAACCAGACCTCTGTATCAGTGGAATAAACCACGGTTCAAATGCTTCTATAAATGTCATTTATTCAGGTACAATGAGTGCTGCTATTGAGGCAGGAATAGAAGGAATACCTGCCATAGGATTCTCCCTTTGCGACTTTAGTTGGGAAGCCAATTTCGCAAGTGCCAAACCCTATATCCAACAAATTATTAAGGAATCCTTAAGTAATGGAATTCCGTCTGGAGTAGTGCTCAATGTAAATATTCCTAAAACAACAGAGCAAACACCCATCAAAGGAATTAAAGTGTGTAGGCAGGCCAAAGGAAATTGGAAAGAGAAATTTGACAAAAGAACTAGTCCAATGGGAAGGGATTACTATTGGCTAACAGGTGTTTTTGACCTTCAAGACAAAGGAGAAGACACGGATCAATGGGCTTTAGATCATGGATATATCTCCCTTGTACCTACCCAATTTGACCTTACAGCACACCATGCTATTCAAAATATTAACAATTGGGATCTACATGCAAAATAGTGGAAAACACCGAAATAAAATAGCTAAAGGAATAGTAATAGGATTCCTTGCAAATAGCTTGGGGATAATGCTATACATCCTAGTTTTTTCACCGCTTAAAATAACGACTACTCTCCAAGCAGCATACTCAAATGGATACCTTGGAGCTATTATCGGATTGGGTGCCATTTTAAATTTATTGGCTTTTTTTGCGTTCATTAAATTAAAAAAGGACCTTGAAGCTAAAGGGGTTTTAGTTGCAACATTTACCGCAGCACTCAGTATTTTAATTTTAAAAGCTTTGGGGCTATGAAATATTATATCATTGCAGGAGAGGCTTCGGGAGATCTTCATGGAAGCTATTTGGTTAAACATTTAATGGAAATAGATGCCAATGCACATATTAGGGCTTGGGGAGGAGATCTTATGAAAGCACAAGGCGCAGTATTAGCCAAGCACTATAAAGACATTGCTGTAATGGGCTTTATAGATGTTTTAAAAAAGCTCCCTCAAATAATTAAAAATATTTCTTTCTGTAAAAAAGACCTTCTTGAATTTAAACCAGATGCTGTTATTTTTATTGATTTCTCGGGCTTTAATTTAAGAATTGCTCCTTGGGCCAAAAACAACGGCTTTACTACACATTACTATATAGCCCCACAAGTTTGGGCTTCCAGACCTAAGCGAGTGGCAAAAATCAAATCCAGTATTGACCACTTATATGTCACTTTACCGTTTGAATCTGATTTTTACAAAAAACACCGCTACAATCCAACTTTTGTGGGCCACCCGCTATTAGATCCCATTTCGGACTTAAAAGCGCCAGAAAAAAATTGGACCACTACACAAAACTTAACTTCAGAAAAAAACATTATTGCCCTGTTACCGGGTTCTAGAAAAGGAGAGATCAAGGCTGTTTTACCGTTATTGATCAAAACCTCTGAAATTTTTAAAGACCAACAATTTGTTTTGGCTGCAGCACCAAATATTCCGCTTAAAATTTACACAGACATTATTGGAAACGTTCCAGTAAAAATTGTTCAAGGCCAAACTTATGCCTTACTGCAACACGCAAAAGCTGCACTAGTGACTAGTGGAACAGCCACCCTAGAAACCGCATTGATTGGAGTCCCACAAATTGTGTGTTATAAAACCCAATGGCTTACTTATTGGATTGCAAAAAAAATCATCACCCTTCCCTACATCTCATTGGTCAATCTTATTTTAAATAAAGAAGCGGTACCAGAGCTGATCCAAAATAATTTAAGCGTGAAAAACTTAGAAACACACTTACATAGAATTTTAGTAGGCAGAGAACGGGAAAATCAATTGAAAAACTATCAAATATTAAAGCAAAAACTAGGCGCAGGAGGCGCAGCAAAAAGAACAGCCACCGCTATAATCCATTCACTCAATTCCCATAAATAAATTGTATCTTAGAAATTAAAGCCACTTTACAAACGCTTTAACCAATGCCATAAACTTCTCTTTATTAAAGGCAATTCCCCACTATTTTACCAAAAAACCTAGTGACCATTAGGAACTATGTTTTTTAAACAATCGTCTCATCTGTTATTACTCCTCCTAGGATATAGCCTAGGAATCCTTACTATTTACAAAGATTTTATTCCTTTATTCACTGGTAACACCTTAATAATAAGCCTTGCTGTCTGTACCATTTTATTGGCCTATTTCACCAAAACAAGGACCCACCTATTTTGGGTTTTCTGCTTTTTAGCATCATTTTTAATGGGAAGCCTGCGCATGGAAATACATCCGAGCCAAAGGCTTTTCAAAATGCTCAATCATGAAGGAAAACAAAAAAACACCCGAGAGACCATTAACCCATTCTCGATTGAGCTTAATGAGAATAAACCCCAATATTATCAATTCATTATTGAATCACAACTAAAAAGCAATGGAAAGCATTACAGGTATGTGGCCGAGATTCATCCTATAAAAATTAAGGATTGCACCTCTTTAACTAACAATCATCCTAAAACCAAGTCCATAAAAAAGGTAAAAGTATTGCTCTCTCATGCCAAAGACTCCTTGAAAAAAGCTTTGAAAGAAGGTCAGGTCGGTATTGCTAAGGGGTATTTAAACATTCCAAGTGCGACGCAATTACCGAGAGGGTTTAGTTATAACAACTACCTCAGAACCCAAGATATTCATTTCACCTTTTACATGAGCCATTGGAAAAAAATAGAAACCGCAACCACTAAATACACTTTTAAGTACCGCTCTCTGATTGCAGATAGAAAAAGTAAAATTCTAGAGAAATTACAAACAACTAATTTAGATTCCGCTGTAATTCAAGTGTATAGCGCATTGGTTTTTGGTGAAAAAACAATGCTAGATCCAGATTTACGAATGGCATACCAAAATGCAGGGGCTGCTCATATTTTAGCTATATCTGGCCTACACATAGGAATGATTGCAGCTATGCTTTTGTTTTTTTTAGCTCCATTACAAAGATTAGCTGGAGGGAAAGTACTCTCTATTACACTACTTTTATTTGGCCTATGGACCTATGCAATATTTTCAGGAAGCGCCCCCTCTGTCGTAAGGGCTGTTTCTATGTTTAGCTTCTTGTCTATTGCCTGGATTTTTAATAGGCCTATGTTTTCTCTGCATTACCTCGCCATTTCATTTTTCTTCATGCTGTTGTGGAATCCATTGGTGCTTTTCTCTTTGGGCTTTGTAATGAGTTACGCAGCAGTCACTAGTATTCTTTTGGGAATGCCCCTCATAGAATCATTGGGCGTTCCTAAAAACAAATACGTCAAAAAGGTATGGCAACTAGCGAGCATCAGCCTTTTGGCGCAATTGGGGGTATTAGGGCCCTCCTTGTTTTCATTTCATCAATTTCCCTTGTTGTTTTTAGCCACCAATCTTTTAATTATTCCTTGGATAGGCATATTGCTTGGCCTCGGGATTTTTACCGGAATCTGGTGGGCATTTTCTAGCCCACCCAACCTATTGTTATACGTCTTAAACAAGGGCTTTCTAATCTTAAACAATACGGTGGAATGGATTGGCGCCCAGGATCAGTGGATACTCAAAAACATTTACTTTCCGAGTAGTTACCTTTGGGCTTTATTGCTTTTGACACTCGGATTTTTGTTATGGCAGTTCGAAAAATACCTCAAGCCAAAAAGCTGGCGCTACTTCTTATGGGCCATAATGATTTTTCAGAGTATTGTACTGGGCCAAAAAATATACGACCATAAGACCAATGAGCATTATATTATAAAATCCTATGGGCAAATCACGCTGCTGTCTATTGATTATAAAACCATGCATTACTTTAGTGGGAAGCCCTTAAACAAAAACACCATAAACAGCTTTAAAAACAATTATGACATTCGTAAAACAATTCATAAAAAATGGTCTAACAACTATCAATTGGGGACATTTAAAATTGTATTTCCAAAAATAAAAAACAACATCAAAGGCCCAATAAGTCATGTCCTTATAGATTCGAGTACTCGGGTATACCCATCGCATTTTAATCCCGAACAACTTTTGAATACCAAGGTCATTTACAGCGGGTTTTATCCTACCAAAGAGATGAATACTTGGGAGAAATGGGCACAAGAAAATGGGCGCCTAATCTGGAAGATAGACACCCAAGGTTTTTACGACTTTAAAAGAGATATAAGCCCTTAAATAAGCGAAGCCCAGCTACAGGAGCCTAGTCGCATTTTAGTGCACATTACCCATTAGTTTCTTAATAAACGGAGAAGCGATTAAAACCAATAACCCTGCTCCAATAGAATACATGGCGATTAATTTAAATCCGTCGGTATAGACCGTCAATGTTTCCAGGCCGCCCACATTGGCATTGTCACTCTCCACCGCCAGTTCTTTACTAATAAAACCAACCACTTGGAAGGCATAGGCAGAAGACAAGAACCAAATTCCCATCATAAATGCCACAATTCTTTTGGGAGAAAGGTCCGTAATTTTTGAAAGCCCTACCGGAGACATAAACAATTCTCCAATAGACAACATAAAATACATGATGAGTAAATAGCTAAAAGGAACCATCCCGTTCTCATCTGCTTGTAAGCCACTAATTGAGAGAATATAAAAACTCAATCCCGCAAATAAAAGGCCTAAACCAAATTTATAAGGGGTTCTTGGATTTCTTTTTGTCTTGGCCAAATACGCCCACATGAGTGAAATTGGAATGGCTAGGATAATAATAAACATAGAGTTTAAGGAATTGGTCTGGGCCGCGTCCATGAGGTTTAAATTCACATTTCTAGCAGCAAATAAGGTAATCACACTTCCTGACAGTTCGTGGAAACCCCAGAAAATAGTCATAAAAAAGGTGATTAAAATAGCTACTATTAATTTTTTACGCTCTTCAATACTTGCATCTATTAAGACTTTAGCTAAGTAAAAAAGAATCACGACCCCTATACCTTTAAAAATAATATTCACTAAATTTTGGTCTCCCAAAATGGTTTCCCCATTCATAAAAGGACCGTAGGAAGACAATAAAAAGGCAATCACTGGAGCCGCTAAAAAAGCCAATACAGGAATCATTTTCCCTTGAGAAACGCCCAGGAATGGTTTGTCTATAGCCGCTTGAGATGGTGGCAAGCCTTCTGCCCCAAAAACCTGTCTTTTAATCCCATTCCAAAAGAAAGCAAGGCCTAATAACATCCCAAATCCTGCCAAGCCAAAGCCGTAATGCCATCCGTAAGTTGCGGCCAACCAGCCACATAATAAAGGGGCTACCCAACCACCAATATTAATCCCCATATAAAAAATGGTAAAACCGGAGTCTTTTCTCACATCGCCTTCCTTGTAAAGGGAGCCCACAAAAGTGGAAATATTGGGCTTAAAAAAACCGTTCCCCACGACAATGAGTCCCAAGGCCAAATAAAAGGCATACGTATTATCAACTGCCAAGACAAAGTGCCCGAGAGACATGAGAATACCTCCCAGAAAAATAGACCTTCTAAGGCCCAATGTGGTGTCTGAAATCTTACCGCCAATCACGGTAGAAGCATATACCAAAGAACCGTAAGAGGCATAGACTGCTGCAGCGGCCACATCTCTAGTGCTTAAGGCTTCAAATATTTTATTCACCATATAAAGGGTCAATAAGGCACGCATTCCGTAGAAACTAAAACGCTCCCAGAGTTCAGCGAAGAATAAGTAAAAAAGTCCCTGAGGGTGACCCAGAATGTCTTTTGGTGTATGGGTAGGTGTAGTCATATCAGTGTTTATGTATTAAAGATTGTTTAAAATAAATTGGGTCATTTTAGTGTAGAGTTGCTCCCTAGTTTTCCCACCGTAAATACCGTGGTTTTTGTCAGGATATACCGCCCAATCAAATTGTTTATTGGCCTGCACCAGGGCCTCTACCATTCTCATGGTATTTTGAAAATGCACATTGTCGTCTGCAGAACCGTGTACTAATAACAACTTCCCTTTTAATCGCTCCGCGTAGTTGAGCGGAGAATTTAAGTCATATCCTTCCGGGTTTTCCTGTGGAGTTCTCATAAAACGCTCCGTATAAATAGTGTCATAAAACCTCCATGAGGTTACAGGTGCTACAGAAATAGCCGTTTCAAACACCTCATTACCCTTTAAAATAGAATGCATGGCCATATCTCCTCCGAAGCTCCAACCCCAAATTCCAGTACGGTTTTCATCTATATATGAAAGGGCAGACAATTGTTCTGCTGCAGCAATCTGGTCATCGCTCTCGTAACGCACCAATTGCAAGTAAGTAGATTTTTTAAAATCTCTTCCCTTAAATCCTGTACCCCTTCCGTCTACACAAGCAATCACATAGCCCCTAGACTGCAATAATTGGTACCAGTAATCATTACCACTCATCCAAGTATTGGTCACAGATTGTGATCCAGGACCGCTGTATTGAAACATCAAAAGTGGATACTTTTTGGAAGGATCAAAATCTGCCGGCTTAATCATCCACATATTGAGATCGTTTCCGTTTACGGAAATGGTAGAAAACTCTTTTGGGCTTATATTATAAGCTTTTAATTTATCTAAAAGGGCAGTATTATCTACAATGGTTTTTAACATTAAAGACTGTCCAGCATTGGTGTCACGGACCCTTTTTTTAGGCACTGTGGTATTTAATGTGTAGGAAGGAGGCGTTGCAGCATTAGAATGTGCATTAATGAAATAAGTAAAATCTGCGGAAAAACTGGCTCTGTTCACACCATCCTGAGCGGTTAAACGAGTGACATTTTTACCGTTAATTCCTACCGAGTACACATCTCTATTGATAGAACCCATTGCGGTAGACTGAAAAAATATTTTTTTGCGTTTTTCATCATAGCCGTAAAAAGAAGTTACCTCCCAATCTCCTGAGGTAAGCTGCCTCTTTTCTTTCCCACTTCTATCGTGTAAATAAAGGTGGTTATAGCCATCTTTTTCAGAGCTCCAAATAAAACTATCGTCTACTAAAAAAGTTAGGTTGTCATTTACGTCTACATAGGCTTTATCTCGTTCAGTGTGTAAGACAGACAATGCCTCACTCACTTTATTATACTGGTATAAAACAAGTTCATTTTGGTGTCTATTAAAGGTTTGAAACACCAACTCGTCTGGGTTATTTTTCCACATAATTCGGGGAATATAGTAAGCCTCTACAGGGATTTTCTCCGTTTTTGCTCCCTCCAATTGGTAGAGATGTAAGCTCACTACTGCATTATTCTCTCCAGCCTTAGGGTACTTAAAAGTCTGTAATGTAGGGTATAGTCCTTCTCCATAAATAGGCATAGAATACTCAGGCACCTCCGTTTCATCGAATCTCAAGAAAGCAATATGGGTGCCCTCTGGGCTCCATTCAAAAGCACGAACAAAACCAAACTCCTCCTCGTAAACCCAGTCTGTAATTCCGTTAATAATACGATTCTTTTCACCGTCAAAAGTAAGTTGCTCGGTTTGCTTGGTCTCTAAATCAAACAGATATATATTGTTTTCGTATCCGTAGGCTACTTTAGAGCCGTCAGGAGATAAACTGGGCTCTTGAACGGCAACATCAGCTATTTTAATTAAAGACTTGTCATTAAAGTCGTACACAAAATAAGACCCTAGGGAAGACCTTCTGTAGATGGGTTTTAAATCCGTAGCCAAGAGCACTTTTGATTCGTCTGCGCTAAAGGTGTAGGAACTCATATATGAAATACCATTCAAGTCTTCTGTAGACAATAAAGTAGCCGTTTTCTCCAGCGTTTCATATTCGTATAAATCAATGGTTTGAACCTTATTTACGCGGTCATAATTCAACAAGGTATACTGAGTGCCATTGCTTCTAGACCTAAGGACCTCCATTCCCTCCGTTCTAAAAGTTCCATCGTAAATAGCCGCTACACTCACTTCTTTATCTTGGGCTAAAACAGCATTTATGGCCAAAAAGCCGATGCCTAAAAGGAAAAATAATTTTTTCATCTAATTCAATTCAAACCAGGTCCTATGGCCTGTATTTTTATAATAAAGCTCCTAAAAATAAGATTTTAATACGAGAATCTTTAAAGAATCTACAAATAGGTCATAAAATGGGATTTAACTATCTTAGCGGGACAAAAAAATAATCTATGTCTACACCCATTCAAGGATTTTCAAAACTATCTAAAGCAGAAAAAATAGACTGGGTATCTCAAACTTTCACCCAAGGGGATCCTGAAACAAAATCCCTACTCACCCAATACTGGCATGAAGACAAGGACTTGCAAAAATTACATGATGAATTTATAGAAAACACCCTTAGTAATTTTTATGTGCCTCTTGGAATTGCACCAAACTTTTTAATTAACGATCATCTTTATGCTATACCAATGGCTATTGAAGAGAGTTCCGTGGTAGCAGCAGCAAGTAAAGCTGCTAAGTTCTGGGGAACCCGAGGCGGGTTTAAAACCGAAGTACTAGGTACTGAAAAAATAGGCCAAGTACATTTTTTCTTTCAAGGTGATCCCAAAAAATTAAACACTTTTTTTGCCCATATAAAGCCCATTTTGTTGGCAGACTGCGCCTCACTCACAGCGAATATGGAAAAGCGAGGAGGGGGAATTAGTAATCTATCGTTGAGAGACAAAACCTCAGATTTGGCCCATTATTTTCAAATACATGCTGTATTTCAAACAGCAGACGCTATGGGTGCCAACTTCATCAATTCATGTTTGGAGCAATTTGCCGCTACCCTAAAAAGAGAATCACAGCAGTACGACGGATTTTCAAAAGAAGAACAGTCTGTAGAAGTGGTCATGAGCATTCTTTCTAATTATGTACCCAATTGTACTGTGAAGGCTACTGTATCTTGCCCCGTAGCAGATTTAGAAGGTATAGATGGGGCATCCGGAGCTATTTTTGCTGAGAAAATGGTACAAGCGGTTGCTATTGCAAAGGCAGAGCCACATAGGGCGGTCACCCATAACAAAGGCATTATGAATGGCGTAGATGCAGTGGTTTTAGCAACGGGGAATGATTTTAGGGCCATTGAAGCTGGTGTTCACGCATATGCCGCTAAAAATGGCAGCTATTCTAGCCTCACCCATGCAAGTATAGAAAATGGTGTTTTCAGCTTTTGGATAGAACTACCTTTGGCCTTAGGAACCGTAGGGGGTCTAACTAATTTACACCCATTGGTGAAGTGGTCTTTGGCTGTCTTACAAAAACCCTCTGCAGAAAGGCTTATGGAGATTGTAGCTGTAGCTGGGCTCGCCCAAAATTTCGCAGCTTTGCATTCTTTAGTGACCAGTGGGATTCAAAAAGGGCATATGAAAATGCACCTGCTTAATATATTAAACCAACTAGGGGCTACTGCTCAAGAAAAAGAACAATTAGTAGCGTATTTTAAAGAGCAAACCGCTACACATAGTCTTGTTGTCAGTAGTTTTGAGGCCTTGAGAAAAAATGGTCACTTATGAAAACATTAGCTACTACCAAAGCCCTGCCAAGTAAAGCCAAACGTTTTTATAGCCATGGCAAACTACTACTTACTAGTGAGTATTTGGTGCTAGATGGTGCAGAGGCTTTGGCAATTCCTTGTCGCTTTGGACAGGATTTATGTATAGAAGACCTCGAAAATAACACCATAAATTGGAAAGCTTATACCCATGAAAAGACCCTCTGGGGAGATTTTAGCTTTCCTGTAGCGGCGCTAAACAATCCCGTGTATGCCCAGCCAAAAAACGAAAAGGACTTTCTAATAAAGTTGTTACAAATAGCTAAAAAATTAAATCCCTCATTTTTAGAAAATAGTAATGGATGCTCTGTTAGTACCCATTTAGAATTCCCTAGAGACTGGGGACTTGGCAGTTCTTCTACCCTTATTCACAATGTAGCCCTTTGGGCGACAGTAGAACCCTATAAACTACTTGCGCTAAGTATGGGTGGTTCTGGTTATGATATTGCTTGTGCAGCCGCTAAAAATCCTATTAGCTACAGGAGAGAGACTGCTAAACAGCCGCTACACGTTCAGGAAATAACTCTAGAGGCAGTCCTTGTAAGAGAAGCAGTATTTATACACTTAAATCAAAAACAAGACAGTAGGGCGGGTATAAATACCTATTCAAAACAAAAGGCTGCTCATGCGTTTTCAATAATAGAGGCCATTGAGCAGATCAATATACTCAGTAGGTCACTTCTTAACGCCAAAGATGTAAAAACTCTCATGGCTCGTATGGAGGCTCACGAAGCTTTTGTAGGAAACATCATCCAAACAACTCCTGTTAAAGAACGCCTTTTTAAAGACTATCCTGGTGCTATAAAAAGTTTAGGGGCTTGGGGAGGAGATTTTATCATGGCAGTCTCTAAACAGTTGAGCCCTCTTGAAACAAAGGAATACTTTTTTAATAAAGGATATACGACCAGCTTTTACTATACTGAAATGGTCTTGTGATTTTACTAAAGTACACATTAAAAAAAAGGCGGCCTTAAGGCCGCCTTTTTTTTTGACTGTTAAAGAGTAATATTAATAAAATACGGCTCTGTTGTCTTCAATCTCCGCAGTCTCTTTTAAAGCGTTATAGCTCCTAAAAAAGATACTGTTTTGCGTTTCTGCCTTAAGCGCTTCTGCGTAGGTAGTATAGCTATCCAATGTCGTTGCTTCTTGCTTTTTGTTAAGCTGCACTAAGAAAACACCTGTTTCTCCAACTAAAAGTGAAGAAGTGGCGCCTTCTGATAAGTTAAAAGCTTTTCCTACTACAAAAGCTTCTCTACCAGCTCCTGGAATAATAGGGCTTTTTACACTTAATGCAGAAGCTGTTTCTACAGACTGACCAGTGGCAGCAGCAAAAGATTCTAAAGTGTTTCCTGATTTATTTTTTAAAATCCACGCTGCTTTCTTCTCTTTTCTCAAGATTGGAAGCGCTGTAGCAGATGCATCTGCTACAGTCATGGTTCCTGAACGGTATCTAGCGGTCAGTTGAACAATAGCATAGCCATTATTTACATTAAATCTTTTAATCGCGCCTAAATCTGTGTCTTCGTTAAATGCCCACTGAACTACAGATCTTTGTGCGGCAAGACCTGGAAGATTTTCATCCATGGCCAATAACTTGTTGACACTTCTAACGTCATAGTTTCCTTCTTTAGCAATAGCCACATATTCTTTTGGATTTTCAGTAACATCCATTTCAAACTTAGTCGCTTGAGTGAAAATCGTGTTAATGGTTTCTTCAGAAGGCTCAATATCCCTACTCAAAGTAGCAATCTGGAAAATATCTTGTTTGTCGTCTACCCTCACAATATGAAAACCAAATTCTGTCTCTACCAATCCAATAGCATCTACTCTATTTGAAAAAACAAAATCATTAAATTTAGGTGTCATTTCTCCTTCTTGGAAAAAGCCTAAATCTCCACCTTTAGAAGCTGTAGGACCATCTGAGTTATCTCTAGCCAATTCAGCAAAAACAGTATTTAACTTTTTAGCCTCAACAAGCAATCTATTGGCTTCTGTTCTAGCTGCTTCTTTTGTTCTTGTTACTGAGGGGCTTACACGTTCAGCGCCAACATACGAAATTAAAATATGTGATGCTTTTACTGCGCCATTATTTTTCTTGGCAACCAATTTAGATACTTTGTAGGCATTATTCTCTTTGTAAGGTCCAAAAATTTCGCCAGGACTTAAAGTGATAATAGAATCTCTAAAAGTGGTTACTATTTCATTCTTAGTTCTATAAATGGTATCGTACGTACTGTCTGAATTGCGCTCTAAAAATGCCGCTAAATCTGTTGTATTTATAAAACCTGCTACTTTCTCAGTAGTAGCTGAATTTTCATCATACTCCTCTGTATCTGACAACAAACCTACTACAGCATCTATTACAGCCTGCTCGTCTTCTTTGGACGCTTTCTCCTCAAAATAAACCAAACGAATATCTCTGGCTGGTTCTTGCTTAAATAAGGCTGGATTTTTGCTAATATAAGATTCAATCTCCCCTGCAGTTACTGTAATAGTCGTATCTGGAACAGCAGAGAAAGGCATTCTTACATATGAAATATCTACTTTGTCATTGGCTAATTTATAGTCAAATTTGCCATCTTCTAAAGTAGTTCCAACACCCGCTTTAACTAAGTTAAAATACATTTGCTCTTTAGCAGACTGGATAATGGCTAATTCGTCTTGCAACCAAAGAGAATATCTGTAAGGATTATTGGCTTTCCAATCTGCAACTGCGGCAATAAATAAGGATTCACTAAAAATACCATTCTCATCTTGAAACTCAGGTTGGTTTGAATAAGATGGGGTGTTTTTGATGAAGTTCATGATCTGATCCCCTTCTACTGAAATGCCCAAATTTTCAATTTCTTGATTTAACAAGTTTGACCTCAAAACAGTATTCCAAACTTGATTCACTAATTGAACAGTTGTTGCCTGACTACCTGCCCTTTGAGCGGCAACCTCTAACTTTTGACGAAAGTCATCTATAGAAATTTCTTCCCCATTCACACTACCAATAGCCGAGCCTCCCATGGGAGATCCGCTTCCGCTGTTGGTAAATACTCCTGAAATTACAAAAGCAAATAAAGCTAATCCAATGATAAGGATCAACACCGTGGTTCTCTGTCTTATTTTTTCTAATACTGCCATTTTCTAAATATCTTTTAATCAGTTGGCGAAAATACCATTTTCTTTTTAAATTTTATTCGCTTCCTCTAATTTTTAAACTTTTAAAAAGCGCTTTATTCCTTTTCTAGCACCTCTAATGAGACCAAATCTATTTTATTGCCCGAAACCTCTAAAATAGTAAAACAATAAAGGCCTATAGTAATACTCTTATTTAATGCTGGAATCTCCCCTGTCTCGTGGACAATTAAACCGCCTAGAGTACCGTATTCATCGCGCTCTTCAAGATTTAAATAATAGGTTTCATTCAGGTAATCTACTTCTAATCTAGCTGAAAATTTATAGGTGTTGCCGGACAATTGTTCCTCAATCAAATCTGTGCTGTCGTGCTCGTCTTCTATTTCTCCAAACAATTCTTCTACAATATCTTCAACCGTGACCATTCCCGAAGTTCCACCGTATTCATCTAACACAATGGCAATACTTTTTCTTTTTTTAGTAAGCACATTCAATATATTATTGATCAACATAGTCTCTGGCACATACTCAATAGGCAAAAGCATGCTTTTAATAGTTTCTGGCTTTTTAAAAAGCTCATAGGAATGCACATAACCAATTATATTGTCTATAGTGTCTTTGTAAACCAGCAATTTAGAGTATCCAGTTTCTGTAAAAATCTTTACTAAATTTTTAGGACTCTCATGTATTTCTACTGCACATAAATCAGTTCTAGGCACCATTACATCTCTGGCTTTTACCCCAGAAAACTCTAAAGCATTTTGGAATATTTGAATCTCAGAGTCTACCTCATCTTCTGTCGCTACAGCTTCCATTTGCTCTGTAATATAATCACCAATTTCCAATTTGCTAAAGGCTAATGGAACGGAATCTCCCGATGTTTTAAAAAGTAATTTAAGAATCAAATCTGAAATAAAAATCACAAAATTAGACACTTGTGAAAAAATCAAATAAAAAACATAGGCTGGTAACGCTAGGGCTTTAATGAGCGTATTAGCATAGATTTGAAACAGCACTTTAGGTAGGAATTCTGCTGTGAGTAAAATAATCAAAGTAGATATAACTGTTTGTGTAAGCAAACTAAAGTCTGTAAACAACAAGCTTAATACGGGGCTTTTTACAGGAGTCCATTTTTCAAATAGCCCCATGAGTAAATCACCCATAAACAATCCATAAATAACCAAGGCCACATTATTACCAATAAGCATGGTAGCAATGAATTTGGAGGGCCTTTTGGTGAGTCTAGTCAGGATTTTAGACAGAAAACCTTCTTGTTTTTTTTCTATCTCAATATGAATTTTATTCGCAGAAATAAAAGCAATCTCCATCCCAGAAAAAAAGGCGGAAAAAAAGAGCGATAGTACAATAATTATGAGGTCTGGGTCCACTATTTTTTATTTTCGTTTTGCCTTTTTTCAAATTTCAACCTATAACTCCTTCTAAAGAAGAACATTCCAATTGAAACCACTCCAAAAAGCAAGAAAATGCCCATTTCCTCAAGGGAACTACCCCATAGCTTTATCACTTTAACTAAAGAGAAAATAGCCACTATTAAGTATAGGTATTCGGTATATTTTAAAATTCTAATCATCGCTTTCTGTATCTTTAATGGTCATATACCCAAATGTTTTATGGGCATTTAAAAAACTAAAATCTCTATTAAAGTCCATCCCTTTCCCATCCATAATGGTTTGGTTTTCAGGATTGGTATAGGTGAATTTTTCTTCTGTGAAAATCCATTCTCCTAATTGATCATAATACAATTGAGGGGTTTCTAATTGCTTCCCGTCATGTGTTGTTATAACAACATTACCTCTCAAATCTATTACATTTGTAGCAGAATAAATAATCCCATAATCAGATTTAACCACACTTTTCTTACCGTCTAAATCAAACACTTCCAAAACAAGCCCCTCTGGAAACATTCTATACGGAAATGCTAAATGTTGATAATCCAAGCTCATAGTGCTCCTCAAAATGGCTATAAGTCTGGCGTCTTTTTTTAACGCTCCCCCCATGGCCACCTCCAGTGGTATTTCTGAAATTTCCGGGGTTTCTGTATAGTACAAAACAAAATTTTCTGCTATTCCCTGAGGAGACACTTTAGGATCTTCAAAAACAACTGCTGATTGATTTGGATTACAACTAAAAAAAAGTATTGCCGTTACTAAAGTAATGGCAATACTTTTTAAATATTTCAAGTTTTCTATACGTTTCATTTATAGGTTTGGCACCGATACGCTACCACCTACCCAGCAGTTAAAAGTAACTGATTTTCCCGCCAATCCTGAAGAGAAAATATCTGTTTTGGATGGAGCTAATGCCATATAACGCTCAATTGTTTGATTCGCTCTACTTCTAAGAGATAAGTCTACACGAGCAGCTTTTTTAGCCACCTCTGCAGCCTTCCAATAAATGGCTCTTTTCTCAAAAGTAGTACTACCACATTCGTTAGCAGAATCTGCGTACAAGCCAGCTATAAGTAAATAAGCTTTACCCATTGAAGGATTGTTCTCAATAGATTTCTGAGCATAATTCCTAGCTAAACTCTTATTGCCCTTCTTGTAAATTGTAGCAATCTTATAGAGAATATTAGCCTTCTTTTTATTGTCAGACTCTAAACTAACTGCTTTATTGAAGTCTGCTACAGCACCTTGGCTGTTTCTAGCATTCATTTTCAACAGTCCCAAATAGAAATAAGTATCTGAAGTTGGGTCTAAAGCGTTTTGAGCTTCTACCAATTTAACAAATAATGGATCCTCAGTACACTCTTTACTATACATTCTACCTACAGCAGATTTAACCCATTTTATATCTGTCTTCTTTTCTTCAAAATTCTTCTCGTATAGTGGAATTAAGTTTTCACAGTTGGCTAGATTTCCTAGCTTAGAATCTATACTCTCACTAATTTTAACCAAAGTCTCAGATTTACGCTCTGCAATAGACAACTGTCTTTTTTCTCTAGAAGACATGGTTCCGGCATCTTCCTTGGCTTGCAATTTGTTTACCATTTGGTTCAAAGTCTCTACTTCTTCATCAATTTTGGAACCCACTTGGTCGTAGGTGTCAAATACCGCGTCTAAATCTTTTATTCCAGCAGCATTCAAATCTACTAAGTAAGAAAAATACACATAAAGCGCTTTTGCATTAGTGAAGTGAACACGATCTTGGTTAAATGCTTGGTCTAAAATCGAAAAAATCTCTTCTGTAGAGGCAATTTTCTCATCATTTTTCAACATTGCTTGATCAATAAGCATATCTGCCAATGCCTCTCTTTTTGGGAAAATCTCTCTATATTTTGGATATAGAGCAAGCAACTGATCTATAAAAGATTTCTTTTCTTCTCCTGTACTGTTTTCAATTTTATGCTTTAAAATTCTTTCTCCATACACAAAATTCGCTGGATTTAATTCAGGGCAAGCTTCATAAACTAACTTCCATGGCTCGTAGGCTGAATCGTAGTTTTTTACTTTTACAAATTCCGAGTAGATAGATAAATTGGTCGCACAATCTTGTGCTTGTAATTTAAAAACGCCAACGAAACCAATTAGGGCTATGGTCAATATGTGCAGTTTCTTTTTCATGATGCTAGTATATATTGTGTTTAATTATAAAAATAAGGGCTAAAAATAATTAATTTATTTTTCTTTTTAAGAACCATCTGTCATTTAATGAGAGTCCAACACAAAGACTTAGGTAGTTTTCTTTAATTAAACCAGCCTTTGCGGTACCTAAAGCACCCATTTCAATCCCGATGTTCAAATTAGAAAAAGTGCCTCCCATAGGAAGACCTACACCAATATTTGTGCCAAAATCTTTAATAGCCTGATTATTTACTTCCATTCCAGTATTGACTAATCTAATTCCAAAGCGATAAGTGGCTCTCTTAAAAAAAGATGCGAATGGAGCAAAATCAGGCACATAATACCCACCCACCCTAAGGGTAGACGCGTCAGAGTAAGCCACATTTGACTGATTTAGAAAAGCACTGCTAAAACTACTCATCTCTTGAAGAGAATAAGAGACTCCCACAAGCCATTTTTTATTTTCTCCAATTCCAAGACCTAAAGTTGTCATAGACGGGATTTCAATAGTGTTGTTTTTTAAATTAGATGCCTCCAAGTCTAATTCAGAGACTTCCAATTCTGACCCATTCACTAATGAGAGTGATCCCACTTTCTGCGTATTACTAGAATTTAAGTTCAATGCTGTAGTGTGTACGAAAGAAGTGTACAAAGTCAGATTATCTGTAATATTTGGGGTGAAATTGGCCGCTAATTGGAAATTAAAGCCATTCATTCTTGATGTTCTCCTATCTATGGTTCCAAACAATACAGAACTTAAAGACTGAACCCTTTCTTTGTTCACCGTCCCAAAATTAGAAAAGGCAGAAACCCCTACCGTAAGATTTTTAATGGGTGCTGCACCCAATGAGAAATATATTTTACTCAGTCCTCCGTCTCCAGAAAAAACATTGGTGATTGTTTCCCCATCTGCATTTTCTGTACTAGAATTTAAGATATACCCCATGGAACTAACAGGTGTAATTCCAAAGCCAATCCCAATATTTTCAGCAATAGGCATAGCTACAGACAAATAATCAATGGCTGTTAAAGCAGTTTTTTTTTCTTGGGTAACTGAAGTCAAGTCCATTCTTCGATGAGAAAGACCCACAGTGTATGTGGTAAGTTTTAAAAGGCCATAAGAGGCAGGGTTCTGAAGATTTACATGAATTGAATCTCCATAGATACTCAACCCTCCCATAGCATTATTTTCCACTGTATTGGCGGGATTAAAAGTACCTAATCCAAAGTATGAATAAGGAGAAACCGTACCATCCTGGGCATTGGTTTTTATGAATAAGCAAACAACAAGGGTAAAGAGTAACTTTTTAAACATCTAAAGCGTGTTATAATCAAGCAATTGGCGCAAGCCTTGTACCAGAAAATTAGAATGGGCAAATATGGTATTTTTTAGTCGTTTAGACAAGAATTGAGCATCTCCGCCTGTTAAAATAAGTGTTAAATCTTCATATGTACGCTCTAAACTACTTTGCCAACCTTCAATTTCAAAGACTAATCCGTTTACAGCTCCAGCGAGAATACTGTTTTGTGTATTGGAGCCAAGCGCAATAAATTCCTCTTTTAAAGTAACAAAGGGTAATTTATTGGTATATTCATGCATGGCTTTAAAACGCATTTGTAAGCCAGGTGAAATAGCGCCACCCCAGTAGATTCCATTCGATGAAATAAAATCGTAAGTCAAACAACTACCCGCATCTACTACCAAACAATTCTTCCCCGGGTGCATAAAAACTGCTGCAGCTACCAAACCAATCCTATCTGCTCCAAGAGTTTCAGGGGTCTCATACCTGTTTTCAAATGGGAGCCTCATTTCACTATTCACTTCCAAAAGAATTGTTTTTTCTTTCAGAAAAAGCTGTATTTGTGGTTCTATACTAACAACAGAGCATAAAATAGCCTGCTTTATCTCTGGAAAATTTAAAAACAAATCAATCAATGTATCATGCAACTCATCAAGCTCAAATTGAGTCTTAAACACCTCATCTTCTTGCCCATAGACCACCAACTTACCAAAAGTATTTCCTATGTCTAGCACTAGTTTCATGTTACAAAGATGTGAAATCTAAAAAAACAATTGCCTTTTTTTCTCTTTTTGTTTGTATATCCTAAATTAGAAATTATATTTGCATCCGCTTAACAGCATGGTGCCTTAGCTCAGTTGGTAGAGCAATGGACTGAAAATCCATGTGTCCCTGGTTCGATTCCTGGAGGCACCACCAAAACCCTTGTTAATCCTTTGATTTTCAAGGGTTTTTACTTTTAATATCTCAAAAGGTTCCACTAAAAGTTCCAATATTCACACTTTTTAATTAACTTTATTTAATTATGAGTGTCTATTTTTCCATAAACTATCAGAAAAGTAAAGGTGACTATCACAAAGATGAAGAGGTCTCAATATCAGTATATTACTACTTTCAGGGTAGAAAATTAAAACTTAACTCTGGTATTAAAGTAAAACTAAGTGATTGGAATGAAAAGTGGAAAGAGTCCAGATCTAAAAATCCTATTTTAAAAACAGACCGAGAATACCTGTCTAAAAATATCATACTAAAACAAAAGGTTTCCGAAGTAGAGAATGTAATTAATAGGATCAAACTCAACAATCAAATCCCAATAGTTGAACTAGTAAAATCTTATGTAAGTAAAAATAAAAAAGAAGAAAGGTTAAAACATATGAAAACCTTGACTTCTTATTTCTTTTAAAAGAATATCAAAAATCTATAAATGAGGATATTACCCTAAGACAAGGGTATAAGAAAAGTGTTAAAACCTCTTTACTGAGGATTGAAGAATTTACAAAAATCTATACAAGAGAATTTAAATACTCATTTCTAATTACTGATATTGATGATGAATATCAAAAGGGGTATTTGGACTATTCCACTCAGAGAGAGGAACAACCCTCCACAATTAGGAAAAGATTAAAGACATTAATCTCTATGATTAATTGGTGTAAAAAAAAAGGATATACAAATCACTCTATCAGTATAATTCCATTTAACCACGAATTTGAAAAAGAAGTATTGTATTTATCTAGAGTTGAGGTTCTACAATTATACACTTTCAAGGATTTTAACTTTACAAGTCCTAACCATTCTAAATACACAAATGAACTCATTACTGACCAATTAAAGAATGATCAAATAATCAACTATACAAACCTTGAAGTGTATAGAGATATGATTGTATTTGGTTCTGGATTAGGATGTAGATTCGGAGATTTAGTAAATCTTAAAATTGATAATTATGAGTTCTCAGAAGACAGAACTAAGGGTTTCTTTGTCTTCAGAATGGAAAAAAGTAGGTTAAGTAAACAAGTGAAAATTCCAGTCAACAATCTCACATTTCAATTATGGAAAAAGTACTCTAAAAACAAGAGGAGAACTGACTATTTGTTTCCAAGAACTAACAAAGGAAATCCTATTTCTAATCAAAAGGTTAATAAACACATTAAAGAAATTGGTAGAATTGTAGAACTAACAAGATTGGTTTCTAATCCTAAATTCACCTTAGAAGGAAGAGTCATTGAAAAAAGTTCCACGAGGGTTCCTCTTTATGAACTCCTTACTACTCATATCATGAGAAGAACTTTCATTAGAGAGGGTGTTGAAAATAATATACCCACCCATGTACTCATGTCCATGTCTGGTCATACCACAGAAAAGGTATTTAGAAAATACTTTTCCACCACAACTAAGGAGTTAGATAAAGAAGGTCAGAAAATGTTCTCAATGGACTTAAATGAAACTGAAATTCAAACTAATGAAAAGTTTGAAACTTCAAATTTAGAATCTGAACTCAAAAAACTAAAAGTACTATTTGAAAAGGGATTAATACCAGAATCTATCTATTTAGAGAGGGTTTCTAAGTTAATATAGTTCCACCTGTACTATAACCAACCCCTTAACTTACTCTTTATCAATTATTTATAAAATCACTTATTACCCCAAGGGTAATAAAATTGTTACTTTTGGGTAAAATTATCCTGTTGGGTAATAATTTTACTAAGATAAAAATGTTTTTGGGGTAAAAAAGTGGTACTAAAAGTACTATAACTATAGGTGTAACTGTTTATATCAATACTTTACATAATTTTATGGAACCCTAAGGTTTCCATTTTTCTGAAGGGTTCCACATTCAAGTTTATTTAATAAACTTTCCTTTCTTAATTATTTCTTTTATGTGTATTAAAACTTTCCTTCATCGATATCCTTTAATAATGATGACTTTTTAAGTTTCTTATTTATGTATAGGTATTTAAAGTCATTCTTGTTATCATACATAAGTTGAGTTATGTAATAATTTATATGTTCTAAAACATAAAATAAGTGAGTAAATACACCCCAATATAGAAATGAATTTAATTTATAATCGTTAAGGTGTAGATGAAGAGGAAGTGAAATGAAAATTGTAAATAACAGATATAGATTACTTTTTCTCCATTTTTTGAATTTATTGAAAAAATTCACTTCATCTATTTCTTCACCAATTAGTTTTCGGTATTTTATTCCTAAATAGAGTTGTCCTTGATACAATAAGTAAATACACAAAATTAACCCTGAATTGATAAATATAGTGTTTTTAAACCCATAGTAATAGATTAAAAAAGTATAATCAAAGGAAAAAATACATAGGTGTTAAACTTTTCTGTTGGGTAATACCATCCCAACCGTTTTATTAGTTTTTCTTACTCATTTAAAAAATGTATTTCTTTCCTTAACTCTTTAACAAAACATTCTCAAGTCATCACAAATATATTTAATAATTTTTGGTTTGACATAAGAGTGTGTATATATAAAATGGGATGGTTCGAGTACATCAGAAATAACAGAAAAATAAGAAAATAATTAAAATCTAACTAATTGATTTTCAATTAGTTGGATTTGGTGGTCCCACCTGTACTTACACCATCTAATAATCTTATCAATTTAAAATCATTTACATTGATATGAAAAATCAAGATAATATCATCCCATTCTGAATAATACTTTGAGTAATCTTCAATAAATCCTTTCGGTGGATTTATGTTATTTGAAAAATCTAAAGATGTATAAACTATCAACACACGTTGATGGTAAACTTCTTTCCATAAATTCTTTAACTCAGTCTTTTCTTCGATTATTTTGATAAGTGTCGATTCCATGAATCCATTATAATCAGTAATAGAATAACAACTCAATCCTGATGGATGACATTTGATTTCAATACTTATTTGAACTATATTTTTTTATCTGGTCTAACTAATGTAGTTGGTGAAACATAATTAATATTCGAATCTAGAATTCCTATTAAATCTTTTCCGTTAAATCCACTTTTATTGTCTTTGGTGTGTTTATAATTTATTACAACACTATGATAAGGATGATTTTCCTTTAGATAATTTTTAATTTCCAACCATACTCCATCTAAATGTTTCTGTTCTCTTTTAGATAAACTTCCTCCTTTTTTTGAATAATCATTGTAAAACTCAGTAACTTCAACACCATAACTAATTTCATCTGACTTAATAATAAAATCAGGTTTTTCAGAACAAGTTACTGTTATCTCATTTTGATTAAATTGATTTTCAACCCAAACATTTAAATACTTCTTTTCTAATTTCTTTTTTTGTTTCATTTATGTGAATATAGACAATTCTTCTTACTACTTTAAGGTACACCCTAAAGAGTAAAATTCAAACTTTATAAATAGTTTGAAAGTCCCTTTATAATTTACTATATTAGACAGTAATCTTTATACTCATAAATAGTAAATAAAATGAAGGTATTCTATTCTCGTGTTTCAACTGAGGAACAAAACGATTCTCGTCAACTTCTAAATCTTAAAGAATTTGATTACGTTTTTACTGATAAATGTTCTGGTTCAATACCTCTATTTGAAAGACCGAAAGGATCTCAGATTAAAAAACTAATAGACAACGGTAATCTAAGTCATGTTGAGGTACATTCTATTGACAGATTAGGAAGAGATACTATTTCGGTCCTTCAACTATGGAAAGATCTCACTCAAAAAGGAATTCGTCTAGTTTGTAGAAACCCTAACTTTCAGAATCTCAATGATGAGGGTAAAACAGATATGTTCTCCGAACTCATGATATCCATTCTATCTACTATGTCCGATTTCGAAAGAAAGATGATTAGAGAGAGACAGAGAGAGGGAATTGAGAGAAGTAAACTAGAGGGTAAATACAGAGGTAGACAAGTAGGTACTTCTGAAAGTATTGAGAAGTTCCTTTCTAAACCAAAAACAAAAATGATTATTAAGGATATAGAGAACGGATATACTACTCAAGAAATATCTTTCAGATGTAGATGTAGTTTCTCTACTATTGACAAAGTGAAAAATACTATATTAATTTCTGGGTAATAAAATTTTGACCTCGATAAAAAAACCACCCTATTACACATTTTACAATAATCGATTTCTCTCAGTTACAAGAAACTAAAAACCGACTCCACCTTTTCTTTTAGATTTAACTAATTCCATTTTCAACTTCATAACCTCTGATTCTAATTGAGATACTCTTTGTTTCAAATCTTCAAACTCTTCTGATTGTTTGAATGTATTTTGATGTAATCCTTTAAGTTGTTCCTTTTCCCATTTATCTTTGAATTCACTCATTAAATAACCATAGGTTTCATACATGAAATTCCATTGGTCTAATAATTCAATATCTGATAAAGAATTATCTAATTCAGATATAAAACCTTGATTTATTAAATCTTGATGTGACCCTTGAAAAGAATGGGTAACATCTCCTAAATGTATTTCTGATTCTTTGAGTAATCTTTCTCTATTCTTCTTTGATAATTTATCATTACTCATAATATAGAAACCAAACCCTTTAAACTTTCGTTTAGATTCTTGTCCACTATATCGAGGTTGGGAATATTTCTTTTTCATTATGACTAAAATTAAATAATTAAAGTCAATCATCACAAACACTATATATACTATTATTGATACACTATTGAAATCTCAATTATACAAGAAAGGGTGTCAAATATTCATTTTAACACCCTTCTCTTCAGTTAACCCCCACATAAGATTAAACTAATCTTAATCTCTTTTCATTTTATCTTCCCACTTTAGTAAGTCCTCTCTACGGATATATTTTGAGTGAGAGGAGATTTCTATCATTGGAAGACCAAACCTTCTTCTCCACTCCTCTATAGTAGTTCTATCTACATTATACATCTTCATTAAATCTTGTTTACTTAATCTTTCTTTTATCATTATTCAAACTTTCTTTTTTTTGAATCAAACATTTCTCTTTTCTTCTCTATTAGAATTTGAGATCTAATAGATACTTTTAAACTATCTAGTATTTCTACTAAATCCATAAAAGTCTTAATATCCATCTTAGAATATTCATCTTCAATAGTCTTATATACTTTACTGTATAGTTCTATGTCTGATTGATATATATAATCTTCTATTTCTTTACTTTTCATAGTGTTATAGTGTGTTAGTATTGTTTGAGGGATACACCCCACCCTACCTGATGATGAATCAAGTGAGTGGGAGTGTGGTGTTTGTTCTCGGTTAAACACCAGAGAGTATTCTAACTATTTCTCTCTATACCAATCATACCTCAGTTCTACCGGATTGGTAACCACCCCTTCCGTTTGTGTTATCTCAAACACTGGTGGAATAGAACCGAAGGATTTTAATAAACTTTTTTCTAGTGAGTAGGGTGTGGGTTCAAAACCTCAACTAAATACTAAGAGTACACTCATATTCAAAAAAAACTAGAACCTTCAGTCTAATTTATTATTTGAATACAACTATAAGTATAAGGAAGTGGAGAAAACGTAAATTATCTGAGGGAAAAATTGGAACCTAAAAGGTTCTATTTGGAACTAAAGGTTCCAATAATAAATTTTATTAACTATAATTAATTGATATATAGTGTTTTAAAATATTGGTTCGATTCCTGGAGGCACCACTTAATTAACCTCTATTCTATTTAGCATCAATAGTTTAGAGGTTTTTTTATTTTATATTGTACGATATTTGTACGGTGTTATATATTTTAAATTAAAACTTGAAAAACATTTTTAAACCAAACTGTTGTAGATAGATTTAACAAAATAGTTCCTTTGCTTAAAAGAGGAATTGAAATTTGATCTAATCTTATTCCTATTAACTCTTTTCAAAAATCATACAGTGCTGCCAGGGAAGATTATTAATGTTTTCTCTTAATTTAAATCCAGCTGCCTTCATTTCTAGAACAGATTGTTTTTCTGTCATTTTATGAATTTTTTTAATGGGGACATTTGAATCTTCACCTCGGTACTCTATTAAAAAAAGTAATCCGTTAGGCTTTAAAGCATCTTTTATAGATTTAATCATTTCAATAGGATAACTAAACTCATGATATACATCTACTAATAAAACTTTATCTAGCGAGTGCTTAGGCAAATCGATGCCTTTCTCAGATCCAAGAATTGTCTCAATATTCAAAATCCTGTTTGACTTCTTTTTTAATTCAATTTCATTCAACATTTCAGATTGAATATCTACAGCATAAATCAAACCATTTTCAGCCAATGAAGCCAACTTAAAGGCATGATATCCAGAGCCTGCGCCTATATCTGCAATATGATCAATAGATTTAATCTTCATGTTTTTTATCAATGTAGAAACATCCTCTTCTTTTTCTCTTTCTGATCTCTCTAACCAATCAATCCCCTGAAATCCCATTACATGGGCAATTTCTCTACCCATATACCATTTCCCTATACCATTAAAATCACCTGTTTTGTAGGTATATATTGAGCCCTTTTCGTCTACTTGTGATAATGATTTAGCGGAAATTAAAAAGCAACTAATAAAAAAAATAAGTGCAAGTGTATTTTTCATATTGAACACCTTTGGATTTAATTAAAGATATTTAATTTGAGTTAAAAACCTAAAAAGTTTCAGTGCATCACTAGATTTTAACAAAGGGGGTGGGTTTTTTAGAAACCGTTTACTTTTTTGAGTTTGGTCGAAATATCTATATATAACCCGATAAAAAGATACATACACCTCAAACAAATAGACTATTATTTGTTCAGGAATTTTCTGTAAAATTTAACCTTATAGAGAAATTAAGCCTCATTTGAATCCTTTTAACTACATTAGATATTTCTATTTAAGAAATACACAAAGTTTATGAGGTGTTGCATTTGTCATTCAGAAAATCACAGCTTTCATATTGAAACTGGCCCTATGATGGTTGATGTCAATAAAGATAGAAGCTATCGTTTTCTTCATTGCAAACATTGTGAATCTGTGTTTTTGGAAAATCCAATAGAAGAACAAGATTTAAGTGCGTTTTATTCGGATTATTACCTTCCATATCGAGGTGAAAAAGCCTGGGGCAAATACGCTGGTATAGTTCGGCGGCAAGATCACTTATTAAATTTAAAAAAGTTCAATTTAGTTGCTAAACACCTTTCTTTAAAAAATCAACCTCAGGTTAAAATTTTAGATATTGGTTGCGGTAAGCCAGATTTTCTATATGAGTTTAAACAACAAACCAATGCTGAGTGTTTCGGTATTGATTTTAAGTCTGCCCAATGGGATAATCCTAAGTATGCAGGAATTCACTTATCAGAAGAAAGTGCGGGTCAATTTAACTCTACAGAACGTTTTGACGTAATTACCGCATGGCATTATCTGGAACACGACTATGACCCTGTTTTAACTATACATAAGTGTTATGAACACCTTAAACCTGGAGGACTCGTAATCATTGAGGTGCCCATGTATCAGGGTCTTTTAGCCAAAATTCAAAAAAAGTATTGGCAAGGTTGGCATACCCCAAGACATATTAATTTATTCAGTTTTAAATCATGGGATTTTCTTTTTCCAAAATCAAAGTGGAAGATTGTTGATCACCAAAAATACGGTACACTTGATCCATTCATTTTATGGTGGCTGGGCAGGGCTGAAAAAAATAACATAATATGGAATACAGATTTTGATCAACATTTTTTTACCCTAGCATTGCTTAAGTGCCTTACTTGGCCATTATTTGTATTGGAAAAATATATTCCTTTGGGTATACAAACTGTAATTGTTGAAAAAAAATAGCCAGATGCAAGTAACGACTGTTGTATTATTTCGCTTACAGGGTAATTTCAATAAATTTTGGGGATTTAGACAAGTACCATTCGCATCTACTTACCTTAAAAATACCCCTGGGCTTCAATTTTTCAAATCTATGGGATCCGGAAGTGGTGCCGGTTTTGGTTCCTGGCCAGATTTTGGCCAATACACCTGGTTAATGGTTTGGGAAAGTTCTTCCCATGCGGAATCTTTTTTTAGAGATAATATATACCTGAGTGAATATGTCAATAGATGTTTAAGCTCGCGTGTTCTTTATTTAAAAAATATAGTATCACATGGCCAATGGTCTGGGATAAACCCATTTGTTGTTTCAGAAAATACTATTGAAAACGCTAAAATTGCCGTATTGACTAGGGCTCGAATTCGCACTAGAAAGGTGTGGCAATTTTGGCATCAAGTTGGAAAAACATCTAAAGGATTATATCAATTTGACGAGCTCGAATATGCTGTAGGCATTGGTGAATTACCCTTAATTTATCAAGCCACTATAAGTGTTTGGTCTAATATTGAGAGTGTAACTCGATATGCTTATCAACACGAAGCCCATAAAAAGGTGATTCAATTAGCACGAAAAAATAATTGGTATAGCGAGGAGCTTTTTGCACGATTCTATCTTGAAAAAGAGATTTACTTGGGCGACAGATTTAACTAATAGTGGCAGCATAATAAAATAATAAAACTTTCATAGCTGCTTTTTTTAAAGATGAATTAAATATCACTTTTCATCGTTTATATATACTCTGAAAAACAACACACTTCCCCGCAACCAGACACAACAACATCCTAAATAAAACAATTAGAAATTCTTTGTTAAATGCTAATATAAAAAACCTAAAAAGGTTCAGTACATCACTAGATTTAAAAAGTATTTGATAGTTTTACATTAGACTTAGCTTGCTTACCAAACTTAAACCTCATAAACAATTCATGGGTATTGGCTCTAAGAGCTGTGCTGCTGGTTCTTTGACCCATCTCATAACCATAGCCAAAGTCTAGTTTTTGCATACCGCTAAAGACTAGCATAGCGCTGATGTAGTCATTATTACTCACGCACATTCCCACTTGTAATTGGTCCTTGAAGTTAATCTTCCTTATGACAGTGATTTGGTTGGGAGCGTCACTTACTATACGATATAAAAATGAAGGCGCTATGGAAATAGTGCTATTAAGCTTGTCTATGTCAATATTATTGAAGTTAGCTCCTACTTTAATTCCTAGATGTAAATTGGTATTAGTGTTTAATTGGAGTTTATAGCCATAGTCTACAGAGGCCATTCCTTGGTTTTCTACATAGACTTTATCTGATAAATAGCTAAAACCCCAGGAGGCCCTATTTTTTTCTTTGGTGTTATACACCAAGGAAGTGGCTCTAAATAGCACCCATTAATTAAAAAATCAGAAAAACCATCTTTTATTCCTCATTTTTAGAGTTGAAAATTTTCAACCAAAAGTTTTAAACACTCTAAATCACCCCAAAAATTATTTAAATTCCCTCCCTACGGCTCTACTTAAAGCACAAAAACCCACTCCAAGGAGTGGGTTTTTGTATTTTCAACAAAGGAACCAAAGGGACAGTTAAGCTATTTTTAAGTGTATATGTAACAAAACATCCTTATTCAATTTAATCTGAGTTAAAAAACAATAACTTTAACAAATGAAAAATACTTTTTTTCTGTTGTTAGGTTTCCTCCTACTTTTTGGTTGTGTGAACAAGACAACGCAAGCTAAAAATAACACCTCTTCTACTAATAATATGAATGAAACCTTGCGCCATATTGTACTGTTTAAATTTAAAGCGTCTTCTGGGGTGGTTGATATTCAGAAAATAGAGGACGCCTTTATCGCTTTACCCACTAAAATAAAAGAAATAAAGGATTTTGAATGGGGTCTAAACAATAGTCCCGAAGGATTAGACAAAGGCTTTACCCATTGCTTTTTTGTGACTTTTGAAAGTGAAGCGGACAGGGCTACTTACCTTACTCACCCTGACCATTTGGCTTTTGTAGCCTTGTTGGATGGGCATGTGGAAGATGTTTTGGTGCTGGATTATTGGTCTAAATGATGGTGCTTTGTTCACAAAATTGGCTCACGAAAACTAAAAAAGCATCGGCCGAGGCCAACAAAAGCCTATTAAAAGCGCAAGAGCGCATAGCCTTTGAGTTGATAGGTGGTGAGTACTGTGAGCGCAGAAGTGGCCATCTCTAGTCCTGGCGCTAACTCCTCTGGGGCAATTTTTCTTTTAAACATTGACTGTGAACAAACGACAATTTTTACACCCTGAGCCAACAGTTGTTCAAATAATAGACTGTGCGGGTTGGCTATTCCATATCGTTTGGTATACGCCTGGTCGTTCATTACAGACCATATGGCGGAACCGTGAATGGCTACAACCACATTGAGATGTTCTTGGGGAACTCCTCCCATTACATGAAGGTTCATGAGTCGCGCTAGATTATTTAAAGCGAAAAAAACTTGGCTTTTATCTTCGTCTCCTGTAGCAACGTCTACCACAATATTATATACCATGTCGGGGTCTGGCTTTTCAGTGGCCATGGGTGCGGCACCAATGGTTCCAAAATCCGAAATAATAGGGTTCACCAAGGTTTGCCCATGTAATAGTCCTGAGAACAAAACAAAGAAGATAATGTATATATGATTTTTCGTTCGGTAATTCATTGGTCTATATTTTGTTTATATTTGAGTGAAGTTAGATAAAAACAGCTATTTTGTTTTATGAAAAAGCCTATATTAACTAAAAATACTAAACGATTACTGGTCTTTGGTATCCTTAAAAAAGTAGCTTTAGTGCTTTGGTTTTTATATATCTAAACGCTGTTTTGTGTTTATATATGTTCTCTAAAGTATTTTAAACCTAAAATAAACACGCCTCTCAAAGGCTTACTCTGCGTCCCAAATACTTTGAATTGGTGTGATTTTCAATCCACTATAAGTACTTTTTTCTGATCCTTTATTTTCAATTTTTAATTGGTTAAAAGCAAGGTTGTTAAAAAATTGCGCCGTCATGACTTTTTGGCCGTTGTTTAGGAAAATCTCTACAGAGGACTGGTCTAAAAATATTGCTACTGGAATATCTGTATGGGGCAAATCTCCAATGGGACCTGTCTGAATGGTTTTAAAATCTTCTTGAAAGTCTACCAATCCACTGGCGCTTCTGTCTATGGACATCTGCTGGTTTTCTGGATCTAAGTGAATACTTAAGCGCTCCTGCTTTTGATTGACAAATGAGAGACTCATGGCAGATCCATCCCAAATGAAATCTATTTTAGATTGATTGAGGTCTTCTGAATAAGTGACTATACTTTGGCCAGCGGCTATGGAAACATTTTTTCCGTTGTTGTCATTTCCTAAAGCATTCCATACTGGGGCGGGTGTGCTAAACAACGTAGGAACCCCTTGAACGTCCCTTAGGGATAGGGTTCTAGGTAAAGTCATAGCGCTACGCCATCTTTCTGTGGGAGTGTTTTGAGCGTAAAGCCAATTGCTCATCCAGCCAATAAATAATCTGGAACCGTCTGGGGTGTGGTTGTATGTCACACCGGCATAATTATCCGTGCCCCAGTCTACCCATTGGTCTTCTTTTTGGTTAGAGGTAAATGTTTTACCGTCAAAATTTCCTACAAAATACTGTGTGCCGCTACCACTATTGGGGGCGCCTGGGTTAATGCTAATGAAGAGTACCCATTGCTCTACCCCACTGGTTTGATCTGTAAAAGAAAACAAATCTGGGCACTCCCAAACCCCGCCGTGAGCCCCTTGGTTTTTTCCAAATTCACTTTGCTTTTCCCAATCAATTAGGTTGTTAGATCCCCATATTTGCAAATGGTTTCCAGCTACCAAAAGCATGGTCCAAGCATTGGTTTTTTCATTCCAAAATACTTTGGGATCTCTAAAATCTTTTATTCCTGGATTTCCTATGATTGGATTTCCAGCATACATTTCCCAGCTGTCACCTCCATCTAAACTAAAGGCAATTCCCTGGGTTTGGTAATCTGTTTTTCCTGCTTTTTCTCCCTCCATGAGGTGGTAGGTGAAAATAGCAATCATGGCTGGATTTTCTTTGGTACCAAGACCTGAAGTATTCTCAAAATCTACCACGGCAGATCCAGAAAATATATACCCGTGTTGGTCAGGAAAAAGGGCTATGGGCTTGTGTTCCCAGTGCACTAGGTCTGTAGAGGTTGCATGCCCCCAATGCATGGGTCCCCAAACAATGTCTTCAGGATAGTACTGATAGAACAAATGATATACACCCTTGTAAAATACCAATCCGTTAGGGTCATTCATCCATTTTTCTCTTGGGGTAAAGTGGTATTGAGGCCTGTGTGGCTCTTGATACAAAGGAGTTTCGTAAGTTGCCATAAATTCTGAAGGTGTACTGCTATTTTTACAGCTACCCAAAACTAAAAAAAGAAATAAGAAAATTGCTGAATTTCGCATGGTAATGAATTGTTTTTGCTAAAATAGATTTTTTCTCAAACACCCTCCTATTAAATTACAGATTTACGACCTTAGTACTTCAATACTTTTAAAAAACATGCCTGAGAACCTCTTAATTATATTCGCTAAAAATCCGGTGCTTGGCCGTTGTAAAAAAAGGTTAGCCAAAGGTATTGGCCCAGAAAATGCCCTTGCTGTCTACCGCATATTACTGCAACATACCGCCAAAATTACTCATAATTTAAAAGTAGATAAGGAAGTGTTTTACTCGGATTTTATAGACCATGAAGACAATTGGGATTCCACTATTTTTAAAAAAGAGCTTCAATGCTCTGGAGATCTGGGCCAAAAAATGCAAACTGCATTTGAAGCGGGATTTAAAAAAGGTTATCAAAAAATAGTGCTTATTGGAACGGATTTAATCACTTTAGAGGCCAGTGATATTCAAAAGGCTTTTGAGGCCCTTGACAACAATACTGTGGTTTTTGGTCCCGCCCAAGACGGCGGATACTACCTCATTGGGCTCACCCAAATGAAACCTGAGTTATTTGAAAACATTCCCTGGAGCACCGCAGCGGTACTTACTAGGAGTCTTGAAAAAATAGACCACACTTACCAATTGCTTCAAATAAAAAATGACATAGATACAGTAGAAGACCTAGCGGAAATTCCTGTATTTTTACCTTTTATTCCTTTAGTATGATACCAAAGCACTTAGAAGAATCTATAGCCTATTTAAAAGAAAAAGGATTTGACCGTCCAGAAGTAGGCATTGTACTAGGAACAGGCTTAGGGCAATTGGTCAATCATTTGGAAGAGCCCGTAGAAGCCCACTACAATCAAATTCCTTTTTTTCCGCTTGCCACGGTAGAGTTTCATTCAGGCAAATTACTTTACGGCAGTTTAGGAGGAAAAAAAGTAGCGGTCATGCAAGGCAGGTTTCACATCTATGAAGGCTATGACTTACAAGACGTCACTTACCCCGTTAGGGTCATGCACGGATTGGGTATTAAACATTTACTGATTTCGAACGCCTCAGGCGCCATTAACCTCAACTACAAAAAAGGTGAGATGATGCTTATAGAGGACCACTTAAACCTGCAAGGAGGCTCCCCATTGGCCTTTAAAAATGTCGGTGATTTTGGAGAGCGATTTGCAGACATGAGCACACCCTATGATCCCAGTTTGAGTAAAATAATAAAAGAGATAGCAATAGAAGAAAACATACCACTTCAAGAAGGGGTCTACGCCGCTGTAGTTGGCCCTCAGCTAGAAACAAGGGCAGAGTATAGAATGCTAAAAACACTGGGAGCAGACGCTGTAGGAATGTCCACGGTGCCAGAGGTGATTGTTGCTAATCATTTAAAACTTCCTGTAGCAGCTATTTCAGTACTTACCGATGAATGCGATCCTGATCATTTAAAACCAGTGGATATTGCGGAGATTATTGCCATAGCTGGAACTACAGAACCCAAAATGATCACCCTATTCACCAAGCTTATAGAACGATTGTAATTTTAAAAATTAATTCGAATAATGACCATACAGGGATCTTAGGGTCTTTTCTGCTGGCTTATTTTGTGGAGTAAATCGATTGTTTTCAGGGCCACCAACCCCTTCTAAATACATGAACCATTTCCAAATAAACCCGCCTTGGAACCAATGCTGTGACCAAAAGGTATCTATAATCGCCTGAATAGCCCTGGACTGAGCTGCTAAATTAACCGCTTCTTTATTTTTGTCTACTAGCCAAGGTTTGGCCCCTAGGTAATCTACACTTCTGTAGCCAAACTCAGTAAATAACACCTTCTTATCGCAGCTCAAAGCCAATCCCCGTATTTTGCTATAATGAGGCTGCCAAGCCTGAACTAAAGTTTTATAAGAAGGGTCTCTTTCTGCTGATAAAGGAAAATATGCGTCTATACCTACAAAGTCTAAAGCATCCCAAAAAAAAGTCTCCTCATACTCGTCCCAATTGGCTGCATAGGTGAGCTTTCCTTTATACACCTCTCTTATCTCTTCAATGAGCGCTTTCCAAAAGGCTGGTCTAGCGCGAACAAAAGCCTTGAGTTCTGTACCTATGCAAAAAAGCGGAATATTTAACTGCTGTGCCAAACGCGCAAAACGCAACATAAAGGAACGGTATTGATTTTCGAAAAACACCCAATCTTCTGTAGTGCTCATTTTAATATGACCTGTAAATGCGCCACCTCTGACCCATATCTGGGGCTTTAACATGATTTGAACACCCCCTTGGCTGAGTGTTTCATAATACTGTTGAATGCCTGATTCTGTCTCTCCGTACCACTGCCGTTCAGGATCATAATTGAGCTCAGGATATACTGTAGAGCGCATCATGGCAAAAGGCATAAGTGCTGCCCAATTAGCCCGCACCTCTTGAAATTGGGTCACATGAACGGCCGCTGCTTTTTCTCCAGAAGACACAAAACTGAGACCATTTATTTTTGACTGGGCATGTAAAAACCCAACCCCAGAAATAGCGAATGCAAAAAGTAGGATTAGGGAACGATTCATAGTTTTTTTATTTTAAAAGTAGGATATTTACAAGAACAATTGGGATACAATAACAGATTCAACCCTTAAAATTTAATTTAAGGGAAACCACGCATATGGAGCAAGTAGTCATTATAGGAAATGGAATCGCTGGAATTACAGCCGCCAGGCATATTAGAAAAAATTCCAATGCTGCCGTTACGGTTATTTCTTCCGAGACACCTCATTTCTTCTCCAGAACTGCGCTCATGTATGTGTACATGGGTCATATGACTTTTGAACACACCAAACCCTATGAAGATTGGTTTTGGAAAAAGAATCGAATAAGTCTCATCCAAGACCATGTAACTCAAATAGATACTAAGAACAGCTTACTACAGTTAAAATCCTTGGACTCTATTCCCTATGACAAACTAATTATTGCTACAGGGTCTAAACCCACATTCCACCAATGGCCCGGTCAAGAGTTAAAAGGGGTACAAGGCCTCTATCACAAAAGAGACTTGGAACTTTTAGAAACCAATGCCCCAAATGCGAAAGTCTGTAAAAGAGCGGTGGTAGTAGGCGGTGGACTTATAGGAATTGAATTGGCAGAAATGTTGCACAGCAGGCATATTCCAGTGACTTTTTTAGTACGGGAACAAAATTTCTGGGAAGAAGTACTACCTACACAAAACGCCAAATTACTCAACCAACACATCCTATCTCAAGGTATAGACCTGAGGCTTAATACCGAACTAAAAGAAGTTTTTGGAGAAAGCAACGGCAGGGTAAAATCAATACTAACAAACCATAATGAACACATTGATTGTGATCTTGTTGGCATAGCAACAGGTGTACAACCCAATATAGATTTTCTAATAAATAGTCTTATCCATACAGACAGGGGGGTCCTTGTAAACAAGTATTTAGAAACTAATATACCAGGTATTTATGCTATTGGAGACTGCGCGCAACAAACGGAGGTAAGCGGGCAAAGAAAGCCCATTGAAGCCGTGTGGTACACCGGAAGAATGATGGGCGAAACCCTTGCCCAAACCATATGTGGAAATAAAACCGCCTATAAACCAGGCCATTGGTTTAATTCTGCTAAATTTTTTGAAGTAGAATACCAAACCTATGGCTGGGTCAATTCAGACCACAGAAAACCGGTGAACGAGGCGCATTTTCATTGGCAACATCCCTCAGAAAATATAGCACTCAGCCTGGCATACCACAAAGACAGCCAGGTCTTATTAGGGGTAAACAGTTTTGGCATGCGACTCAGACATGTCGTGTTGGATGGCTGGCTCACAGAGCAAAGGACGCTTGAATATGTTTTGGCCCATTGGGCCGATGCGCTTTTTGACCCAGAATTCACTAAAAATCAACTCCCTGAGCTCTTGGCCACCTACCAAAAAAAGTTCGGCAAAACACTCCAGCCCATGAAAAAAAATTGGTCTAGAATTTTAAACCCTTTTAAAAAAAGTCTATGAGACGTGTTCAACAATTAGGTATTGTATTGTTTTTAGTGGGGCTTTTTACCTTCAGCAGCACTGTTTTTGTAGGTCATTTTAGACCGAACAAAGCACAGCTCACTGCCTTAATGGCAGAAAAGGGGATTACATCTAAGGTGTTTGAGTCCAGTGCTATTGAGGCCCTCACAAACAGATCATTTAAAAACATAAGCGAGCTTAAAACTGCTTTGTCAGTGGTTGTTGAAAGCACTAACGACGCACACAGGGCGGCTTCAAAAAAGAAAGGGTCCACTAAAGCTGAAAAAAAGGAAGCCTATGGTTATATAATATACAGCAACCCAAAGGACTTGGCATTTGTTTTGGGAAAGTCATCGGCCAAAGGCCTAGTAGCAGAAAACAGCCTGCTATTTTTCTGGCTTAGTTTTGGACTAGGTGTTTTAGGTGCCCTTTTATTTATATTACCTCAAGTTATTACCGAGGGCACTAAAGGGATCAAAAACAATGGTATTTATAAGCAGAGTAGCACCAGCAGAGGGCTTATTGCCTGGGGAGTGTTTGCTTATTTAGTCAGTTTTTATTTACTGCTTTATTTTGCGCCTCATTACGCCATTCACTGGACGCTATTATTGGATCCCATTTCCTATGCACTTAATGGGGGAGCTGCAAGCCATTGGTTTGTGTATGGGTTTATGTATTGTTTGGTCATGGTGGTTATGGCTATTCGAATGTATATTAAGTATAGACATGTAAATTATCAGCTTTTGAGAACGACCTCTGTACTGTTTTTTCAGATTGTTTTTGCCTTTCTCATTCCAGAAATCATGACCCGCTTACAACTCCCTGCGACCGATTTTAAGAATGCCTTCCCCCTAGATTATGATTTCTTTTTTAGTTGGAACCTCAACAAACTTATAAATTCCGGCGGGATTGGATTATTCATTCTGGTTTGGGGAATTGTACTAACCCTTGTAGTGGTTCCGGTAATGGTGTACTTTTTTGGAAAAAGATGGTACTGCTCTTGGGTTTGCGGCTGCGGTGGTTTAGCAGAAACCTTGGGGGATCCTTATAGACAACATTCCAGTAAGTCTCTTTTTTCATGGAAAGTAGAGCGTTGGTTGGTACACGGGGTATTGGTCTTTGCGGTGCTCATGACAGCCGCTACACTCTACAGTTTTTTTACGGGTCATTCCACCCTAATGGGTATTCGAACACAGTCCATTCAAAATACATACAGTTTTTTAATAGGCGCTATTTTCGCCGGTGTTATTGGCACTGGATTCTACCCTATTTTCGGTAACAGGGTGTGGTGTCGTTTTGGCTGTCCGCTTGCGGCTTATTTAGGCTTTGTGCAACGATTTAAATCTAGGTTTAGAATCACCACTAATGGAGGGCAATGTATTTCATGTGGGAACTGCAGCACCTATTGTGAAATGGGTATAGATGTTCGGGCCTACGCTCAAAAAGGAGAAAATATTGTGCGCTCCAGTTGTGTGGGTTGTGGGGTCTGCTCGGCAGTGTGCCCTAGAGGCGTTTTAAAATTAGAGCAGGGACCTGAGGATGGAAGAATTAATCCAACAGAGATACTTCTGGGGAATGACGTTTCACTGATCGATTTGCTACATAAAAAATAAAGTGGCTTATGTTTAAACAACCTAATTTTAAAGGGGCTTATGTTTTATCACTGCTTATGCAAAAATGCTAGGGTTCGCTCACTATAGTTTTGGATCCAAAAACCACACATAAAATTTTATTTTAATTATCGCTATTAAATACATTTAAACCATGACTTCTCCTAAAATTGTTGTGATTATTCCTGCCTATAACGAGGCCAAATCCATAGGTTTGGTCCTTGCTGAAATTCCTACTACAGTAAGTGAAGTCATTGTGGTAAATAATCGCTCTACAGATGAGACGGTAGCGGTAGCCAAAAAAGCAGGTGCTACCGTACTCACAGAAAACCAAATGGGTTATGGCCACGCCTGCCTTAAAGGAATGGGCTATGTGGCTGGCTTGGAAGTACCCCCAGATATTGTCGTTTTTTTAGATGGCGATTATTCAGACTACCCAGAAGAGCTATTGGATCTTGTAACGCCTATTATAGAAGAAGACCTTGACTTTGTAGTCGGTGCCCGCAAAAAGGCACTTAGAGAAGCAGGGAGTATGACACCGCAACAAGTATTTGGAAACGCCTTAGCTTGCACACTCATGAAGCTAATTTTTGGGGCTACATTTTCAGACTTAGGGCCTTTTAGAGCCATAAAATACAAGCAATTATTAGACATGAATATGTCCGACACCACCTACGGTTGGACCGTAGAAATGCAACTAAAAGCAATTCGCAACCGCTTAAAATACAGAGAAATAGGGGTGAGATATAAAAAAAGAATTGGGGTCTCTAAGGTGTCAGGAACTGTAAAAGGCACTATATTTGCCGGCGTAAAGATCCTGGGTTGGATTTTTAAATACAGTTTCAAGTAATATGGAATACCCGCTGGCCTATCTTATTATATCCCTATATACACTCGCTTTACTGTTGGTGTTCTTTTACAGTTTAGCACAACTCAATTTGCTATTTAACTACTTAAAACACAAAAAAAGTGGCACCCATGGCCCCTTGATAGATTTGAGCAAAAAAGAATTAGTGCCGTATGTGACTATTCAACTGCCTATTTATAATGAAGCCTATGTGGTAGAGCGTTTGCTCGAAAACATAGCCTTAATGGAATACCCTAAGGACCGTCTGGAAATTCAAGTCCTAGATGACTCTACCGATGCATCTGTAGAAAAAACAGCCCTTCTCATTAAAGCTTTAAGAAAAAAGGGCTTGGACATTGTTCATGTGAGAAGAACCAATAGAGAAGGGTATAAAGCAGGCGCACTTAAAGAAGGACTTTCCATGGCTAAAGGAAGTCTCATTGCTATATTCGACGCAGATTTCTTGCCTCAAAAAGACTGGTTACTGCAAACGGTCCCTCACTTTGGAAGTGAAGATATTGGGGTAGTACAAACCAGATGGGGGCACATTAATAGAGATTACTCTATATTGACCAGAATTCAAGCCTTTGCCTTAGACGCCCATTTCACCCTAGAACAGGTGGGAAGAAATGCCCAAGGACATTTTATTAATTTCAATGGTACCGCTGGGATTTGGAGAAAAGAATGTATTGTGGACGCTGGAAATTGGGAAGGAGACACTTTAACCGAGGACTTAGATCTTTCTTATAGGGCCCAATTAAAAAATTGGCGATTTAAATACTTAGAAGAAGTAGAGACTCCTGCTGAATTGCCTGTAGTCATAAGCGCTGCTCGTTCCCAACAATTTAGATGGAATAAAGGTGGGGCAGAAAATTTCAGAAAATCGGTGGGCAAGTTATTGCGTGCACCTCATTTAAATTGGAAAACCAAATTCCATGGGGTTATGCACCTCTTGAACTCTTCTATGTTCTTATGTGTTTTCACTGTAGCAGTTTTAAGCATCCCTATGATGTACTTAAAAAGTATCTTTCCTGAATTGGCTTGGGTATTTGAAGTCACTAGTTTTTTCATTGTCAGTACCATTATCCTTTTTATTTGCTATTGGTTTACCTATAAAAATATTCAAGGCAAAGGAATAGAGCACTTTTTACAATACATTGGCTTATTCTTCACCTTCTTTTCAGTGGCATTAGGATTTTCACTACACAACTCATTAGCAGTTTTGGAGGGTCATAGAGGGAAGCGCTCTGAATTTGTGAGAACACCAAAATTCAATATTAATTCCATTAAAGACTCTTGGAAGGGCAACCAATACTTATCCAAGAAGATTTCTCCCAATGTAATTTTGGAAGGACTGCTTATGTGCTATTTCTTTTACGGGATGTACATAGCTGTTCCCCTTAACGATTTTGGATTATTTCCTTTTCATTTTATGCTGTTTTTAGGCTTCGGATTTGTATTTTTCAAGTCCTTAAGCGCTAAAATATAGGCATGTACTCTTTTTTAAAGCTTTATCTATACCCCCTTTCGCTCCTGTTAATCATAGGATTGTTTTACTGGAGTTTTGGCTATGATTTAGAACGGACAGACTCGGTAAAACTCATTGGTTTAGCCACTGCACTGTTTGCCTTATCTTACCAAGTATTAAGCAGCACAACAGCACATTTTACTTCTAAAGGAAACACGCTTATTTTTCGCATGCTTCTAGTGGCTGGGGTTATATACCGTATACTACTGTTTGCTGGAACACCTGAACTATCTCAAGATTATTATAGATATATATGGGATGGGCATTTACTCATCCATCAAATAAACCCCTACATTCACCTCCCAAAAGACATTATTGTAACCGTAGACCATTTGGTACCCAATGCCGCCTATCTCTTTGAAAAAATGGGAGAATTGAGCCAAAAGCACTATTCCAATTACCCACCTATTAGTCAATATATCTATGGATTAGCCGCCTATGTGGGCGGAGATTCCATTCCAAAATCCATTTTGGTTTTCAAAGTAATTGTTCTATTGGCAGACCTCTGTATTGTCTGGTTGGGTAGCCGCCTATTAACCTCTTTAGGACAACCACAATGGAAGGTTTTTTACTACTTTTTAAATCCTTTAGTGATTATAGAACTCAGCGGCAATCTTCACCTGGAAGGGGTGATGATTGCCTTTTTTCTAGGAGGCATATGGGCTCTGACAAAGCTACAAAATCACACTAAATATCAGTCGGAGCAAATTCAGGGAGCAGCTGCTGCAGGTCCGTATGAGACCAAGCAGACTCATTGCCAAAAAATTTGGCTTTTTCTAGGCGGATGTCTCATAGCGCTCTCTATCATGACCAAATTAATTCCCATCTTATTCCTTCCCTTTCTTTTATTGCCTTTGGGAATTAGAAAAACGCTTATTTTAGGTGGCTGGATAGGGTTATGTGCAGGGATTTTCTGGGAGCCTCTTTTAGAAGAGGGATTTTGGAATTCTTATTTGGAAACCATTGGCTTGTGGTTTAATAACTTTGAATTTAATGCCTCCATTTACAATTTAGTCAAATCCATTGCCATGGAAAACGGATACTCGGCCTACAGAACCATTTTAACCTATGGAAAAATCTTGCCCTTTTTAATTATTGGGGCAGTCTTGCTTGTGTTCTTCTGGCAATGGAGACAGATGGTCCATTTACAAAATACCCCCCACCGCACGATTAGTGAAAGATTAAAAAATCTCATACATCCCTATTTCAAGGGATATGCAAGGGTAGTGGAAATTTCCATAAACAGTATGCTATTCATGTTTACAGGGCATTTATTGGTCGCAACCACGATACATCCTTGGTACCTTTCCTTTGGAGTCGCTCTCGCCATTTTCACCAGATTAAAGTATGTCTATCTCTGGAGTGGAACGGTCTTTTTAAGTTATATAACCTACTCAGATCCAAGATTTAAAGAAAATTTATGGGTCATTGCCATAGAATACCTTGTAGTATTTGGATTCCTTTTCTATGAAATTGTTAAATTAAAACGCTTGAAAAGCGAATCTGTTAGAAATGTTTAGTTTTTAAACCAAAAAGGGCACTCAAAAGCAAACGCTATTCTTTTTTACCTATATTTGGGACAGTGATTAACAGTACTACATATCCAAATTCGAATCCAACGACCTATTTAAGTGTTGGTTATACCGCGTCTTTCAACGAAGCAGCTTCGAATATGGTAGTCCCCGCCCCTAGGCGCCGCCGCCCGTAAGGGTGCATTTCTTTTTGGAATTAGGTGTGTCCAATTCCCCCTAGCGTAATCATTTATCCTTTTAATTATTTTATTAATTGTCCATGAAAATTATAATGGCCAACGCGTCTCATTTTAAGTACGCGCCAATTATTTGCGAGACTATTGCAGCTTCTGCATTGGTTAGAGGCACTGGAATTGCCAAGCGCAGTCCCGAATATATTCAGAGAAAACTCCAGAACGGCAACGCCATTATTGCGTTAGACGGAGAAATCTTTGCCGGTTTTTGCTATATAGAGGTCTGGGGGCATGAGAAATTTGTAGCCAATTCAGGCCTTATTGTTCACCCTGACTATAGAAACCAAGGCTTGGCAAAAAAAATCAAAAAGGCGGTATTAGCGCTATCCTTAGAAAAATTCCCTCAAGCCAAAATTTTTGGAATTACAACAGGTCTTGCAGTGATGAAAATCAATTATGAATTGGGCTATAAGCCAGTAACTTTCTCTGAACTCACCACTGACCCTGAATTTTGGAAAGGCTGCCAAACTTGTAAGAATTTTGATGTACTCACAAGGACAGACCAAAAAATGTGTTTGTGCACAGGTATGCTTTATGAGCATAAAATAAAAAAGAAGCCCCTCAACACCAAGGCCTTTCAACGTCTGAAAAGTATTAAAGAGCAGTTGTTTTTAAAGAAAAATAATACCAGTAGTGCACCTACTGACAAAAATTAAGGAAATGAAAAAATTAGTTTTAGCATACAGTGGTGGTTTAGATACCTCTTACTGCGCCCAATATTTAAGTTCAGACATGGGTTTTGAAGTGCACGCAGTGACTGTAAATACAGGAGGTTTTAATGCTACAGACCTCCAAGAGATGAAGGAGAAAGCCCATGCATTGGGTGCTCATACCTTTAAGGCCATAGACGGTGTGGAGATTTTCTATCAGAAAGTAGTGAAATACCTCATCTTTGGTAATGTGTTGAAAAACAATACGTATCCGCTATCTGTAAGTGCAGAAAGGATTGTCCAAGCCTTAGAACTCATTGCTTACGCAAAAAAAGTTGGTGCTAGTCACATAGCACATGGAAGTACAGGAGCAGGAAACGACCAAGTTCGTTTTGACCTTATTTTCTCTGTCTTAGCACCAGAAATAACCATTATTACACCCATTAGAGATTTACAACTCAGTAGAGAACAAGAAATAAACTACTTAAACAGCAAAGGCATCTCTTATTCCTGGGAAAAAGCAAAGTACTCCATAAATAAGGGACTTTGGGGAACTTCAGTTGGGGGAGTAGAAACTTTGGGGTCTAAAGATCCCTTGCCAGAAGCTGCGTACCCTTCTCCATTAGTAGAAACAGCACCAAAAACTTTAGCGCTGCTATTTGAGAAAGGAGAAATCATAGGCATAGATGGTGTGTTAGGGGAGCCTGTGTCTCAAATTCAAAAACTAGAAAAAATAGCATCTGCATATGCTATTGGTAGAGACATACATGTGGGAGATACTATTATTGGTATAAAAGGGCGGGTAGGATTTGAAGCTGCTGCTGCGCTTATAACTATTAAAGCCCATGAACTGCTTGAAAAACACTGCTTGAGCAAATGGCAATTACACCAAAAAGACAGTCTATCTAGTCTTTATGGAATGCTGCTTCACGAGGGACAGTACTTAGATCCTGTGCTCAGAAATACAGAAGCGTTTTTAACAGACAGTCAAAAGGCCGTCAATGGGACTGTATTTGTAAGCCTTTACCCCTATAGATTTACCCTAGATGGAATTACTTCTGAAAACGACTTAATGGGGGCTGGTTTTGGCACCTATGGAGAAGAAAATAATGCTTGGTCTGCACAAGACGCAAAAGGCTTTATTAAGGTTTTGTCTAATGCAGGACGTATTTACAAACATGTAAACGATTTTAAATAACACTCACTTTAAGGGTAAGATCCCCCTTTATCCTTACAAAAGGAATAAAATGTGAAATGAAATTGACTTTCTAAGGGAGTCAAAAATTAGAAAAGATATGATTCAAATTGGTATTATTGGCGGTTCAGGATATACAGGCGGTGAACTCATTAGATTGCTCATACACCACCCAGCAGTGGTCATAAACTTTGTACACAGCCGCACCAAAGCGGGTGCACCCCTTTACAGCGCCCATGAAGATTTGTTGGGCACTACGGAGCTGTGTTTTACAGACCTTGTGAATCCGGAGGTAGATCTGGTGTTTTTATGCCTAGGTCACGGACATTCTAGAAATTTTTTAGAAAAAAATCCCTTTGCAGAGACCACCAAAATAATTGACCTGAGCACCGATTTTAGGGCCCAAGCCAATGCCTCATTTTTGGGCAAAACATTTGTTTATGGACTGCCAGAAAAAAACAAATCTACCATTGAAAACGCAGCCTATATAGCCAACCCTGGATGTTTTGCCACTGCTTTACAGTTGGCCCTTTTGCCTCTGGCAAAGGCCCAAAAATTGAGGCATCCGGTGCACATTAACGGCACCACAGGAAGTACTGGCGCTGGGATAATTCCAGGAGACAGCACCCACAATAGCTGGAGGAATAACAACCTGTCTTGGTACAAAGCCTTCAATCATCAACATTTGGGAGAGGTGAGAGAACAATTGTCATTTGAAGGAGCTGACAGTACTTTGGCAACAAAGGCGGAATTACCTCCCTTTTATTTCATCCCCAATAGAGGAGCTTTTTCTAGAGGTATTTTCGCCACGATTTATACAAAGTATGAGGGAGGCATTGAAACAGCTAAAGCCCTTTACAAGTCCTATTATCTAGGGGCGCCTTACACCCATCTATCTGAATTCCCTATAGACCTCAAACAAGTCACCAATACCAATCAGTGTCACTTGCACCTTCACAAACACGAAGAACAGTTACTGATTACAGTGGCCATTGATAATTTATTAAAAGGGGCTAGTGGGCAAGCCGTGCAAAATATGAACCTCATCTTTGGATGGGAAGAGACACTAGGGTTACAGCTAAAAGCCAATCGGTTTTAACAATGAAGCTGAGAGACTATAAGCAAATAAGGTATGGTCACTCTATGGATTTGAAACAAATCCATTTTAAAGAGATTTAAATTAAAACAAATAGCTGTTATTCTTCCAAACACAAATTGCGAGTGAATGGAGAAAAAGCGAAATTAAAAAGTTATGAAAATAGGAATTATAGGAGCTGGAAATTTAGGCCAATCCATTGCCAAAGGTATTTTGCATTCAGACGGGGCCACCAGCATGTATCTATCTAAGAGAAATACAGCTTCTCTAGAAGGGTTTAAAAAATTTAATCAGGTCACACTCACTACTCAAAATGTGACACTGGTGAAACATTCAGACATTCTAATTTTCGCGGTACAACCGGGTCAATTACAAGATATTTTAACGGAAATAAAAGAATTTCTCTCAGAAAAGCATGTGCTTATATCTACCATTACAGGCTTTTCTATCCAAAAGATGGAGGCGCTTATTGGCCACCATCACTTCATTGTGAGGGCCATGCCTAATACGGCCATTTCAGTAGGCGCGTCTATGACCTGTCTGTGTGCAAACGAAGCAGGAGCAAAGAGAATTGCCATTGCCAAAGCTATTTTTGACAGGATGGGAAAAACCATGACTATTCCAGAGACAAAAATGCAGGCGGCCACCGTGATAGGCGCTAGTGGTATTGCCTTTTGGATGCGGCTTATCAGGGCCAATTCTCAGGGAGGTGTTCAGCTGGGCTTTGAAGCACACGACGCCTTGGAAATGGTCGTTCAAACCGCCTTAGGTGCTGCCACTCTTTTACAGGAAAATCAAAGCCATCCGGAAGCAGAAATAGATCTGGTCACCACCCCTCAAGGCTGCACCATTTCTGGATTAAACGAGATGGAAAACTGTGGCTTAAGTGCTGCGTTTATTCAAGGAATACAAAAATCATTTGCTGCCATTAGCAAAATAACACAAGATCAAATATGAAACTCTTTGATGTGTACCCTTTATATGACGTCACTCCTGTGAGTGCCAAAGGCTCCGTTTTAACAGATAAAAATGGAACAGCATATATAGATCTGTATGGCGGACATGCCGTAATTTCAATTGGGCATAGCCACCCCCATTATACCCAAGCCATAAAAGCGCAGTTAGATAAAATAGCCTTTTATAGCAATGCGGTTCAAAACCCGATCCAAGAAGCATATGCGCAAAAACTAGGGGCATTGTCTGGACTGGAAGACTATCAATTATTTTTATGCAATTCCGGTGCAGAAGCCAATGAAAACGCTCTTAAAATGGCTTCCTTTATCAGTGGTAAATCTAAAGTGGTGGCCTTTAAGAACAGCTTTCATGGACGCACCTCAGCGGCAGTTGCTGTCACAGACAATCCAGCTATTCAAGCCCCCATTAACCAGGGACACGAGGTTATTTTTGTGGCCCTAAATGATGAAGACGCCCTAAAAGAAGCACTCTCTTCAGGAGATGTCTGTGCCGTAATTATTGAATCTATCCAAGGGGTGGGTGGTTTAGACCAACCCACGACTCGCTTTTTTAAAACTATTGAAACACTTTGCCAAGCGCATGGGGCACTACTCATTGCAGATGAAGTACAATCTGGCTTTGGGAGGACTGGCGCATTTTTTGGATTTCAACACCATGGAATAATCCCTGATTTAGTGCCTATTGCCAAGGGAATGGGTAATGGCTTCCCCATTGGTGGGGTATTAATTCATCCAAAATACAAGGGGGTTCATGGGCAGCTTGGCACTACTTTTGGCGGAAATCACTTGGCATGTAGTGCTGCTTTGGCGGTATTAGAAGTCATAGAGGAAGAAGGACTTGTGAAAAAAACTCAGGACATGGAAGCTTATGTGAAAACACAAATGGCCTCTTTACCTGCTGAAATTAACTTAAAAGGAAGGGGACTCATGTTGGGATTGGCCTTCCCTTTTGAGGTTGGAGTACTGAGAAAACAACTGCTATTTACACATCATATATTCACTGGAGCGGCTAAAGACAAAAGTGTATTGAGAATTCTTCCTGCACTCAATATTAAAAAAGCACAATTAGCACAATTTTTTTCTGCCTTAAAAGAAATATTAAACACCCCCGAATTCCAATCTCACTTTAAGTAACCACTAAACAAGTATTAAACAAAATCAAACTTACTTTAAACAATCCCTTATGAAGCATTATCTATCCCTTCGAGACATACCAGATATTGAAAAAGCCATCTTAGAGGCCATTGCCCTAAAAAAAGATCCTTTATCTGACAAAAAACTGGGCAGAGATAAAACCTTGGGGCTCTTGTTTTTTAACGCCAGTTTAAGAACGAGAATAAGCACTCAAAAAGCAGCTAAAAACTTGGGCTTAGAAGTCATTATAATGAATTTTTCACAAGAGGGTTGGCAGTTAGAATACGAAGACGGAGCGGTCATGAATAGTGGGAAGGCAGAACATATTAGAGAAGCCGCTGGAGTATTATCTGGCTATTGCGACCTTATTGGCGTTAGGGCATTTGCTGAATTACAAAGTTGTGAAGAAGACCAAAAAGAGAAAGTGCTTTTAGGCTTTGCCAAACATGCGAGCGTTCCTGTTATTAACTTAGAAAGTGCACTTGATCATCCCTTACAAGGGTTTGCAGACGCCATTACCATCACAGAACAATTGGGAGAGCAGGTTTTGCCTAGCCTTAAAAAAGAGGGCACTGCACCCAAAGTGGTATTGAGTTGGGCGCCACACCCAAGGGCACTACCTCATGCAGTAGCCAATAGTTTTATAGCTGCCATGAAGCGGCTCCATATAGACTTCAGTATTACCCATCCAAAAGGCTACGAGCTAGATCCTTTGATTACGGAAGACACGCCCATTGAACACGATCAGGACAAAGCCTTAGCGGGAGCAGAGATAGTGTATGTGAAAAACTGGAGTAGTTTTAAGGACTACGGAAAAGTGATGTGTGAAGACTCCTCATGGACCATCACTTCTGAAAAAATTGGAAAGGCACATTGTATGCACTGTTTGCCAGTGAGAAGAAATGTAGTAATCGCAGACTCCGTTTTAGACTCAGACAAAAGTTTGGTGTTAGCACAGGCCAACAATAGGACCTATGCAGCCCAGTGGGTACTTAGAGAATTACTAAAAACAACTCCTTAATTACACGCCCATGGAAGATCAAAGAAACACCCTATCAGTGGTTAAAATTGGCGGAGGCATCATAGAAGATCCGGAATCACTAAAGTACTTTTGCAAGGCTTTCAGTCAAATATCTGGTCCTAAAATACTCGTTCATGGAGGGGGTAAATCTGCCACTACCTTGGCAGAAAAATTAGAGGTTCCCACCAAAATGATCGAGGGTAGAAGGTGTACTCCAAAGGAAACTTTAGAAGTCATTACCATGACCTATGCTGGAAGCGCCAACAAAACAATTGTCTCTCAATTACAGGCAGACCATTGTAATGCCTTGGGTCTTAGTGGGGCAGACGGCAACAGTATTAGCGCCGTAAAAAGAAACCCAAAACCTATAGATTACGGATTTGTAGGAGACCAACTAAAGGTGAACACCTCCTTTATTGAAACGCTTTTGTCACATGGGATTTGCCCTGTTTTTTGCGCCATTACCCATGACGGTAAGGGACAATTACTCAATACCAATGCAGATACCATCGCAGCTGAAATAGCCATAGCTATGACGGCTAACTATAGAACACATTTGTGGTATTGCTTTGAGAAACCAGGCGTATTGGTGAGTGAAACACCCCTAAAAGTTCTTCCTAAGCTAAGCGCTAGTGAAATGAAGCTACTCATAGACCAAGAGATTATTCACTCAGGAATGATTCCTAAACTCACTAATGGATTTCAAGCCTTAGAAAAAGGAGTCCATAAAGTAGGGATTGGAAATGAATATATGTTGGCCAACAAAGGCCCTTTTACCATATTAAAAAAGAATTAAATGGAGTATCTAAGCACCTATGAAAAAGAAGCCGTTCAATTATTAAAATCCCTGATTGAAACCCCCTCTTTTTCTTCAGAAGAAGCCCATACAGCCAAGCACATTGAAGAATGGTTTGAACAAAAAGGAATCTCCTACCAAAAGAGTGGGCACAATAGATATGCCTTTAACAAGTATTTTGATCCTAAAAAACCAAGTCTGCTATTAAACTCTCACCATGACACGGTAAAACCTAATAGTGCTTACACTCTTGACCCTTTTAAGGCCATTGAAAAGGACGGAAAAATTTACGGTCTTGGCAGCAACGACGCAGGGGGCTGTTTGGTATGTTTACTGAGTACTTTTGCGCATTTCTACGAGCGTAAAGATTTAAAACACAACCTTATTATAGTCGCTTCTGCAGAAGAGGAAAGCTCTGGACCTAATGGCTTAAACTCCGTATTACCCCTACTGCCAAAAATAGATATGGCCATTGTGGGAGAACCCACCCAAATGCATTTGGCCATTGCAGAAAAAGGCCTTGTTGTTTTTGACGGAGTCATAAAGGGAACGCCCTCTCATGCAGCACACCCCAATTCGGATCAAGCGATTTATAAAACTGCTGAGGTGTTGAATTGGTTCGAAACCTACGCCTTTGAAAAAGTATCTGATTTTTTAGGACCAGTTAAAATGACCGTAACACAGATTCAAGCGGGAAGCCAACACAATGTAATCCCAGCAGAGGTAAGACTGGTGGTAGATGTTAGGGTCAATGATTGTTATTCAAATGCAGAAATAAATGCACTCTTACAAAAAGAAGCCCCTCTAGAATTAAAGGCGAGGAGTTTGAGGCTTGGATCGTCGGCCGTTAGGCCAGACCACCCTTTAGTGATCGCCGGAAAAAATTTGGGTAGGAAAACCTATGGCTCACCCACACTTTCTGACCAGGCGGCTATCTCAGGGCCTTCCATGAAATTAGGGCCTGGAGATAGTACCAGATCGCATTCAGCAGATGAATTTATTTACAGGCATGAAATTGCCCAGGGTATTGAAATATACTGCGCACTTTTAGACACTTATTTAACACAATAACACCTATGAAACTTTGGGATAAAGGGGGTAACACCCACGAAAAAATTGATTTTTTTACGGTTGGAAATGATAGGGCGCTAGACTTATTTTTAGCACCTTATGATGTAAAAGCCTCCATGGCGCACGCAGAAATGTTGGCTGCTGTGGGTTTACTCAAGGCAGAAGAAGCCACAAATTTAATTACTGCTTTAGCAAAAATTGGCAAAGAAATTACAGCGGGTACTTTTGAGATTGAAGCAGATTTTGAAGACGTTCACTCTAAAATAGAATTTCTACTCACGGAGCGATTGGGAGACGTGGGAAAAAAAATTCATGCAGCCAGGTCCAGAAACGATCAAGTACTGGTAGCCATGCAATTGTTTTTAATGGATCAAATTCAAGAGATCAAAACAGGGAGTCAAGATTTGTTTCACCTATTAATTTCGTTAGCAGAAAAACATGCTGGGCTTATTTTGCCGGGATATACCCACTTACAAGTAGCCATGCCTTCTTCTTTTGGCCTTTGGTTTTCCTCCTATGCGGAGAGTCTTATAGACGACGTTTATTTTCTAGAAGCAGCCTATAAGGTATGTGATCAAAACCCCCTTGGAAGTGCTGCCGGCTATGGAAGTTCTTTTCCAATAAACCGAAAAATGACCACAGAAAAACTGGGTTTTAGTACTCTAAAATACAATGTAGTAGCTGCTCAAATGGGTAGGGGAAAAACAGAAAAGGCGGTAGCATTTGGAATGAGTGCGGTGGCCGCTACCCTGGGAAAATTAGCTATGGATATTTGTCTGTATATGAGTCAAGATCTTAATTTTATAAGCTTCCCAGACCAACTGACTACCGGATCTAGTATTATGCCTCACAAAAAAAATCCTGACGTGTTTGAATTGATTAGGGCAAAATGCAATAAAATTCAAACCCTACCCACACAATTGAGCCAGTTAACGGCAAATTTACCAAGTGGGTACCATCGGGATTTACAGCTTTTAAAGGAAGTTTTGCTCCCTGCTATTACCGAATTACAAAGTTGTTTAGACCTCATGCATTTTGCCTTAAAGGAAGTGGTTCCTAATACTGGTTTAGGTCAAAACCCTAAATACGACGCCATGTACTCTGTAGACACCCTCAATGAAATGGTGCTCCAGGGAATGCCCTTTAGAGAGGCCTACAAGGCAATGGGTGCCAAAATTGCAGCAGGGGCATATCAACCCAAAAAGGACCTCCACCACACCCACGAAGGAAGTATGGGTAATTTGTGTTTGGAGGAGATCAAAGCAAAAATGGACCGTGCTTGTGATTTTTAATCTATGAAAAAGAGACTTACTGAATCATTTTTAAGTTAATAATTTCTTGCTCCGTAAGGGCGCGCCATTGACCTCTTGGCAGGTCTTTCTTCGTAAGACCTGCATACACCACCCGGTCTAATTTAATGAGTTCATATCCCAAATGCTCAAACAATCGTTTAATAATGTTGTTTTTAGCACTTAGAATCTCTATACCTACTTCAGAGGCAGGAGCTCCTTCAATAGGAGAGATTTCATGCACACGAACAGGACCGTCCTCTAAAACTACCCCTTTTCTAATTTTCTCAAGATCGTCTGCTTTTAAGGACCTACCCAAAGTAGCGTGGTATATTTTTCTAAAACCATTCTTTGGCTTGGTGAGTTTGGTTTGTAATTCGCCATCGTTGGTGAAGAGTAACAATCCAGAGGCTATTTTGTCTAGGCGACCCACGGGTTTTATCTTAGATTTAGTGGCATTTGCAACCAAGCCTAAGGCAGATTTAGGGTGCGATGCATCTGTGGAAGCACTGTCAAAATCTTTGGGCTTGTTCAATAAAATATAAGCTCTTTTCTCAGGGTTTAAAGTAATACCGTCAAAGCTAACCACATCTGAAAGGGCTACCCTATAACCCATTTCAGTGACTGCTTTTCCATTGACTTTCACACTTCCGGCAGCAATAAAAATATCTGCCTCTCTTCTAGAACACACCCCAGAATTTGAAATATACCTATTTAAACGGATCGAATTATTGTCTGCCTTTTTAGCTGGTTTAGCCGGTGTATTAGCTACTAATTTTGGTCCTTTTGCTTGTGTACCACTAGCAAATGTGTCTTTATTGACTGTTTTTCTGTAGCCTTTTTTATTTGACCCAGCAGGCTTTAAACGTGCATTAGTAGAAGGTTCCTCTGAACCACTTTTGCTAAAAGGACCATTGTTCCCTTTCTTTATAGGGGAGTTTCCCCTAGCACTACTCGTTTTTCTAAACGTTCCAGACCCACGTCCAGAGGCTTTTTTATCACCGTCAAAATTATTACGCCCCATTAGTTCTTATTTTGTGCAAAGGTAGTGTATTGTTTTAGATTGCAGCGATTAAATAAACCTGCCCAGCAACAGCTCTGGATCTATGAGTAAAATTCCAAATACACCCCCAACAATGATAAATTTCAGAAGGTTGTGTATACTTAAATAATGTTTTTTTTCTTTGGCCAACCACAAGCCAACAATTGCGAAAATCAACAAAATAAATACCCCTTTAAAATACCAGTTCATATAACCTACATTGAATGTAGAGATTAATAAATAGGTAGGCAATACGGTGGCTATAAGCAATATACTAACGCAATACTTAGAAAATGTGGTCCCATACCTAACCGCCACGGTATTATAATCTTGGGTGAGGTCTCCAGTAAGGTTTTCTAAATCTTTGACCATATCTCTAGCGAGTACCAGTAAGAATAAAAAGATTGCCTGAACAAAAATCACCGGAGCTAAGTTTTTATAATACACAAACACCGTAAAAAATGGGGTAATCGCCAGAAGTGCAGAGACAAGGTTTCCCACAAAAGCGATTCTCTTTAACTTATGTGAGTACAGCCAAATACCAAAAATGTAAGCTGAAAAAAAAACTACCGCTCTAAAGGACACTGCACTGGCCATAAAAACAGCTAAAAAATTACCTGTGAAATAAGCGGTAATCTTAGCACGTTGGGATATAAGGCGGTCTAAAAGTGTTTTCCTAGGCCTGTTGATCAAGTCTTTTTCTGCATCGTAAAAACTATTGATGATATATCCGCTACCAATGACTATAGCCGTAGACAACACCAATAATGCTAGATCAGGGTCTAAAAGAAGTTCTTTTAAAGGTTTATCAGGGGCTAAGATAAAAATGGAACACAGGTATTGAGCCAACACTATTAGGGCTATGTTGTAGCCTCTAAGTACAGAAAAAAATGCGAGTCCTTTTAAAGCGAACCGCGATAGAGGACTTTGGGACATAATTTAAAATTAAAAATTATAAACGACTTCTAAATGGTAATTTTTTAAGGCTTTTTGGGCTTTTTCGAGATCTGGCGTAAACCCTAAAATATAGCCTCCACCTCCAGAGCCACATAACTTTAAGTAGTAATCATTTGTTTTTAATCCCTCTTGCCAAAGCGCGTGAAACTCTGTAGGAATCATCGGTTTAAAGTGGTCTAGGACTACCTTAGACAATTGGCGAATATTTGAAAATAGAGAAGTCACATTGCCATTGACAAAGTCTTCTACACAAGCGTCTGTATGCTTAATAAACTGATCTTTAAGCATGTTTCTAAAACCCTCTTGTTTCATTTGGTCCATGAACATTTGAACCATTGGGGCGGTTTCTCCAACTTGACCTGAATCTAGAAGAAAAACGGCACCCTTACCTGCAGTGTGCTGAGATGGAATGGCCGTAGAAGCTATATGATCTTGAGCGTGTATTAAAATAGGCAAGCTCAAATAGGAATTCAATGGGTCTAAACCTGAGGATTTTCCATGAAAAAAAGATTCCATTGTCCCAAAAAGTTCTTTTAGTTCAAGTAACTTTTCTCGGGTTAAATTCTCTAAAACAGTGATTTTGCGTTGTGCATAATTGTCATAAATAGCTGCGACTAAAGCTCCGCTACTTCCAATTCCATATCCTTGAGGAATGGTGGAGTCAAAATACAATCCATTGGAAATGTCTTGTTGTAAGCGGTCTAAATCAAAAGAAAACACCGCAGGATCTTTTTCTTGTAAAGCAGTCAAATGATTGGCAAATCTGGCCAAACTTTGGTTAGAACTCGAATGACTGTCTGCTGCATTTTTAGGAATAATTAAAGCGCCTTTTGCGGCGTTATAAGGGATGGAAAGGCCTTTAGAATCTTTAATAATCCCGTACTCTCCAAAAAGTAAAATCTTTGCGTAAAAAAGTGGGCCTTTCATAGGGTATAATTTTTTAAGGTGCTTCTGTGTGAGATATGCTTCCACTTCCTACCTGATCACAAATATACTGTCCATTTTGACAATAGGCAACTAATTCGTTTTCAATAAATTGAAGCAACTTATCTTTGTGCATTTCTGGATATAACAAATGAACATTTGCACCTGCATCTAAGGTAAAACAAACCGGAATATGGGTCAATTTTCTAAAAGCCCAAATTTTTTCAATGATGGATAAGGTTCCAGGCTTCATCAAAATAAAATAGGGATCACTTGTAAGCATCATTGCATGAAGCGTTAATGCCTCTGACTCCACTACTTCTATAAATTTTTCCATATTTCCAGAGACTAAGGCCTCAGTCAATACAGCCAATTGATCATGGGCTCGTTGAAACCTTGCTTCAGCAAAAGGATGATTTTTCATTAAACCGTGACCAACTGTACTACTCACTACTTTCTCTCCTTTGTCTACTAGTAAAATAGTGTCCTGGAAATTTTTAAAAATGGGGGCTAATTCTTGGTTGAATGGCACTGCTATTAAGTCTTGACTCGATTCAAAAACAGCTGTTTTCCCCCATTGCATTAAAGGACCTCTGATACTTCTAGCAGCACTACCCGAACCGAGCCGAGCTAAAAAAGAAGCTTTTGCATAAAAATCCTCTGAAAAAGCATTTGGTCCATTGGAGGAAAATTCATTCGATAATTCTAACAAACAAAGGGAAAGTGCTGCCATAGCGCTTGCAGAAGATGCTATTCCACTAGAATGTGGAAAGGTATTTTCACTGTGAATGATTATATGATATGCTTTTAAAAAGGGTAAATAGTCTATCACCCTAGTGAAAAAAGACGCTATTTTTGGATGAAAATCTGGCTTGGGCGCACCTCCAAAAGAAAATTCAAAAGAAAATTCCTGAGCGCTTTTATCACTTCCTATATTTTTGTGAGCCAAGGCAACTGAAGTCTTTGTTTTACAATTGTTTAAGGTGAAACTAAGGGAAGGATTTGCTGGGATTTGAGGAACGTATTTCCCCCAGTATTTAACTAAAGCAATATTACTTGGAGCAGACCAAGTGACTGTTTTGTCTGTGATTACTTCTTGTTGAGATGTGGGTATAAAGCCAACAGCTTCCATAGAAAAATTTTACCACAAATATACAGCATATGAATCTATTATGTGGAAGCTTTAAAACAATATAAATAAACAAAGCATGCTTATTTTTGGTATTTTAGTAACTTTATAAATAATAACCCCTTGAAAAAAACCATTTACTACATCCTTATCTCTGTAACCATCTGTCTTTTGGTGGGTTTTTTATCTAGTTTTGCTACTCAAAGTTCTGTGAATGATTGGTATGTGGGCCTTGAAAAGCCTTTTTTTAACCCACCCAACTGGGTATTTGCACCCGTATGGAGCCTCTTGTATATTATGATGGGTGTGGCTGCGGGATTGGTTTGGGCAAAAGGATACTATCATATTTGGGTTAAAACTGCCCTCTACCACTTTTTATTCCAACTCTTACTCAACGCACTTTGGTCCATTACATTTTTTGGCTTAAAAAATCCTTTATTAGCTTTGGTTGTAATCTTAGGCCTGAATGTTTTGCTGCTGTTTACTTTTAAATGGTTTAAAATAGTCCTTCCAAAAGCAGCCTATCTACTAATTCCTTACATGACCTGGGTGGCTTTTGCCACTGCTTTAAACACTGCTATTTGGTGGCTTAATTAGATTACTTAAGGCTTTGCACCATTCCTTTGGCTGCTAAATAAGCGGTGGTCCATGCATTCTGAAAATTAAACCCCCCTGTTATAGCATCTATATTTAAAAGTTCTCCAGCAAAATATAAACCAGGAAATTTTTTGCTTTGAACGTCTATAAAAGACACTTCTTTTAATTTTATTCCACCAGCAGTCACAAACTCCTCTTTAAAAGTGCTTTTACCTTTAACTTCGAAATCTGAAGCACTTAGAATTTCTGACAGTGATTGAAGTTGGCTTTTTGTTATATTAGCCCAAATTAAATCCGAAGGAATTTCTATATGCATTAACAAACTTTGCCACAAACGTTTAGGAAGTCCAAAAGGAACCCACTTCATCAGTGTTTTTTTAGAATCTTTTTTCTTCAAAGTATGCAGCGCTTCAAGGACCTCTTGCGCATGTTTATACTCAGGTAAAAAATTGACACTTATAGTAAAGTTGTAGTCCAATCCATATAACAACCGCGCACCCCAAGCTGAGAGCTTTAAAATAGCAGGTCCACTAAGTCCCCAATGTGTAATAAGCAAGGGACCCTGAGCATGAAGGGCTTTTTTCTGCTTTATACCGGGCAATTTTAAATGTACCACTGCAGGAGTACTTAAACCAGCCAAACCTTCAATTCTTGGATCTTTTATATTAAATGTAAACAAAGAGGGTACTGCAGGTTCTACCCCATGTCCTAATTCTTGGAGCATTCGAATCATTTTGGGACTGCTCCCCGTTGCCATCAGAACCTTTTTGGCACAGTAAGTTTCTGTTGCTGTAATAATATTCCAGCCAGACGCATTGAGTGGTTCAATGGATTTAACTACGGTTTTTGAGTACAATGTAATCCCTAGCTTCTCCCTCAAAGAAGTAAAACAATCCATGATGGCTTGAGAAGTATTGGCCACAGGGAACAATCTTCCATCTGATTCAATTTTTAAAGGGACCCCCTGTGATTCAAAAAAATCAATCACTTCCTTTGGGCCGTAATGATGGAAAGGTCCCAACAAGGCTTTTTCCCCTCTGGGGTAATTGGTCACTAAGTAATCTGGTTCCATTGCGTCGTGGGTGACGTTACACCTACCCCCACCCGATATTTTCACTTTCTCTAAGCCTAAAGCACCTTTTTCAAATAGGGCAATTCTCAAGCTAGGGTTGAGCATAGCGGTTTGAATGGCCGCATAATATCCCGCTGCACCGCCTCCTATAATGGCCACGTCTATCATTAAAAAGAACGGTCAGGAAAGTTTGTAAAAATAGCGTCTACACCCAGTTTCTTTACATTTTTTAAATCTTTTGGAGCATTGACCGTCCAGGTATATACTTTAAAACCAGCTGCGTGTATTTGCGTCACAATAGCTGCGTCTAAATCCTTGAAATACGGATTAATTGACACCGCACTAAGTTCTTTGGCCATTGGAATAGCCTCTAATGGATGTGCTTCTGTAAGAACTCCAATGGAAATCTCAGGAAGTAAGTCCCTTGTTTCCAGAAGTAAGTTCCAATCAAAACTAGAAATCAAAAGATCTTTTTCTTTCCAAGTGCCGTTCGAAAGATACACTTTTAGTAATCTAGCCACTGGAGCGGCGGTATTAGGGCCTTTAAGTTCAATATTTAATGCGGCCCTTCCAGCCAATTGATCCAAAACAGTCTGTAAAAGGGGTATGCTATGGTCTCCTTTTAGAATGACTTCTTGCAGCGCTTCCCATGTAAAGGAAGTAATAGAACCAGAGGCATTAGACAAGCGATCCAATTCATTGTCATGAAATACAACCAATTCACCGCTGGCTATCTGAAAAACATCTATTTCTATCATAGGTGCTCCTAACGTTACCGCTTTATCAATAGAAGCTATAGTATTTTCAGTTTCATAACCCATTGCACCTCTGTGCCCTATAATCATCGGATTTTTAGTTTTCCCCATAGTACATGAATATAACATTATCACTAAAAAAACCCAAAAAAACCTATTGATCAGTGTATGATATGAAAATTGCTTTATCATAACCGAACTACTTCACAAGGCGTTCCTGGATAAAGAACCTGTCTGATTCCAGAAACCCTAATAGACATTTCTGTATCTCCATTAAGTTTAAAAATAGTTTTATCAGGTCCTACAGTCACCTGGATAATTCTATTTCTAAAATTGAGTTTGAAAGAATAACTTTTCCATTGTTTTGGAATTCTAGGGGTAAAAGAAAGCTTGTCTTCTACAATCCTCATTCCTGCAAATCCCTCTACTATACTCATCCAAGTTCCAGCCATTGAAGTAATGTGAAGTCCTTCCTCTACCTCCTTATTATAATCGTCTAAATCCAATCTAGAGGTTCTGAGATAGAAATTATAGGCCTGTTCCATGCGACCTAACTTAGCAGCCTGAATAGAGTGTACACAAGGGGAAAGTGAAGATTCATGTACCGTAAAAGGTTCATAAAAATCAAAATGTCGTTCTAGAGCGTCCAAACTAAATTGGTCTTCAAAAAAGTAAAACCCTTGAAGTACGTCTGCTTGTTTTATATAGGGAGACCTTAAAATCCTATCCCAGCTCCACTTTTGATTAATGGGGCGGTCTAATTTGCTCAATTCAGTTACAGGAAGTAGCTCTTTGTCTAAAAAACCATCTTGTTGCAAGAATATGTCCAAAGCTTGGTCCTTTGGATAATACATGTTTTTAGAAACTTTCTGCCACTGATCTATCTCAGCACCCTTTAATTTTGTGACCCCCATAATCCTGTTGTAATCTTCAGGATACCCCTCTTTTACCTTTTGAATTTGAGTAGTCGCATATGCAATACACCAGCTCGCCAAGTAGTTAGTGTACCAGTTGTTATTGACATTATTCTCATATTCATTAGGCCCTGTAACCCCGAGAATTACATAGGCATTTTTAGCGGTTGAAAAGGTAGCCCTCTGGTGCCAAAATCTGGCAATTCCAATGAGCACTTCCAATCCCATTTCTGGAATATAACTATAGTCTCCTGTGTACCTGTAATAGTTAAAAATAGCAAAAGCTATAGCGCCATTTCTATGAATTTCCTCAAATGTTATTTCCCATTCATTGTGGCACTCCTCTCCATTCATTGTCACCATAGGATACAGTGCGGCACCATTTGAAAATCCTAATTTAGCCGCATTTTCAATGGCTTTATCCAATTGATTATACCTGTATTGAAGTAAGTTTCTAGCCACTTTTTGGTCTTTTGTAGCCATGTAAAAAGGAATGCAATAGGCTTCGGTATCCCAATAGGTACTCCCTCCGTATTTCTCCCCTGTAAATCCTTTCGGACCAATATTTAAAGTAGCATCTTTTCCAGTGTAGGTTTGATTGAGTTGAAATATGTTAAAACGGATCCCTTGCTGGGCTTTAACATCTCCGTCTATGACAATATCTGCTCTATCCCAAATGGCTTTCCAAGCATCTGCTTGGGCTGCTTTTAAGGCCTCATAACCGGCCCATGTCGCTCTGCCTGCAACCTCAAAAACAGCTGCTTCTAAAGTGCCTGTCACTTTACGATCTAAAATATATCCCCCATATTTATAGGTAGTGAGTGTTTCTCCACATTCCAGGGCTGTTTTAAAGAGATGTCCCACAGCCAATTCACCCTCCATGGTCTGGCTGGAGGATATCTTTTCAGTAGCATTTAAATAAACTTCTGTGGCTTGATAAGTGGCAGTTTTAAAGTTTGTTTTATTGGTTTGGGCTTCTATAAAAGCAATGTTCTCTTTTGCGTTTACCGAAGTAGTCTGCCAAAAAGCGTCGTCCCAATTGGAATCCTCATTTTTCACGCTACTATCCAAAAAACTTTTAATCTCAATATCTGCGGCACCTTCTAAAAGGGTGATTTTATATTCAATAGCACCAATACTGTCTTGAGCCAAACTTAAAAAACGAGTGCTTTCTACCCGCAAGCGAGTTCCATCTGTAAGGGTTAGTTCAAAAGATCGTAACAAAAGCCCAGTTTGCATCTGAAGTTCCCTTTTGAAGGCATGAACTTCTTTGGCGGTGTAAAGGTCTAAATCCTGACCGTTGACTTTAATGTAAATCCCAATCCAACTAGGCGCATTCAGCACCTTGGCAAAATACTCCGGATAGCCATTTTTCCACCAGCCTACCCTAGTCTTATCTGGGTAGTACACTCCACCTATATAACTGCCTTGAAAAGTAGGTCCTGAATAATACTCTTCAAAATTAGCCCTCTGGCCCATAGCGCCATTACCAATGCTAAACAGACTTTCTGAAGATTTTACTCGGCTCGGATCAAAACCCTCTTCAATTAGGGACCAAGCATTTGGTAGGATATAAGATTGATTCATGGGGTTTTTTTTGCAATTAATGATTGAACAAATGATGGGGTTATTTCAGCAGTAGAAGCAAAACAATGGTCTGCATTGAATAGTATTGCAGGGTCTCCAATTCCCACGCAAGTCATTTTAGCTGCTTTTGCAGCTGCTACCCCAGCCTGGGCGTCTTCAAAAACTACGCAATCCTCAGGCGCCACCCCTAAGCCTTTGGCAGCTGTTAGAAACACCTCCGGATTTGGCTTAGCCATAGTTACTTCATTGCCGTCTACCAGCACGTCAAAGTAAGACAAAAGCCCTACCTTTTCCAAAATTGGCTTAGCGTTTTTACTCGCTGATCCTAGTGCAACTGGAATTTGTTGTGCTTTTAACGTTTTTAATATTTCAGTAATCCCCGGAAGAATCTCACTGTTATTCATGTGGGAAATGAGGGCTAAATAGTGGGTATTTTTATCTATGAGCCACTGTTCCTTTTCCATTTCTGTCGCTTTATATTGGGCCATTTCTAATAGCAGTTCAAGAGAGCGCACTCTAGAAACCCCTTTAAATTGCTCGTTATCTTGTTCTGTGAAATTGTAATGGAGGCTCTTGGCCAATGACTGCCATGCCTTAAAATGGTATCTGGCGGTGTCTACTATCACGCCATCTAAATCGAATATAAATCCTGTGGGCATAAAATAAGCTGCTTTTTTAATATTTTGAAATTCCCTATAAAGGTTCTTAATATACTATAAGGTAGAGGCCCTTTCTATTAAAGTAGGTTCTAATACGGTGGTATTAAAAGTTTCCTCCTCATTTTCTGACTCTACTTTTTCTATGAGCATTCTAGCCGCTTCTTCACCCATTAATTCACCGTGTTGGGCTATAGTAGTTAAAGAGGGCATGGCAAATTTAGAGAGCAGTCCGTCTGTAAAACCAATAAAAGAAATATCTTCAGGAATTCGTTTGTTCATTCCATGTGCTAACCTCATGGCGTGAATGGCGAATATTTCGTTGACACAAAGAACGGCATCGACCTCTTGGTCCTTAAAAAAAGTGTCAAAAGCAGACGCTTCTACCTCCATAGAGGGCAGCTTTAAGATCAAAGACTCCTCTAGGGGAATATTGTAATGGGACAAGGCCTTTTTATAACCTTTGGTCCTGGCCATTCCCACACTTAAATAGTCATCTGTAGTGATTAATGCAATCTTTTTCTTACCACTCTCCACAAACTTTTTCACGGCTAAAAAAGCCCCCTGAGCGTCATCTATAACCACTTTGTCGCAATTAATATGATCTGTTACTCGGTCAAACATGACCATAGGAATACCTTGATCTGTGACCTCTTTAATATGACTGTAGTCATTTTTCTGTTGTGTCTCTGTAGAAAGCGACATGATAAATCCGTCTATAGAACCATTAGCTAGGAGCTCCATATTAATTACTTCGCGCTCATAGCCCTCGTTAGAGACACAAACCAACACATTATAGCCCTTTGCATTGGCATACTTTTCTATGCCTCGAATCACTGTTGTGAAAAAATGGTGTACAATATCTGGAATAATCACCCCAATGTTTTTGGTGCGCCTATTTTTTAAGCTCACCGCAATATTGTTGGGTTTGTAATTATACAACTTGGCAAAGGCTTGAATCTTGTCTTTAGTATCCCTACTAATTTCTTCACTATTTTTAAGTGCCTTAGACACGGTAGATATAGACACTTCTAATTCTCTCGCAATGTCCTTGAGGGTGATTTTTGGTTTCAAAAGTTCTCAGATTTAAGTGCAAGTTAATATTCTTATATATAAGGTTAAACAATTCAAAGGCAATTTTGTGGCATAGGTTAAGAAAAGGTTAAAAAAAACAGGCTGCTAAACCAAAAAAATAGGATCTATTATTATTAATTTCCTATATTTGAGAGGATTTTATGTTAAAACAACAATTGCAGGCCAATTTTTTACGAGCTTAATAATGTATAGCCAAGTGTATTGTCACATTGACAATATGCAGTAGTTATTAACACGAAAACGGTTTCGTAACATTTTTGAAAACATATTGTTTCCTATTTAACAGAAAATTTACATATGTTTAACGCTTAAACTAAAATTAACTAAACTTAAAATTAACTATTTATGAAAATTATGCTACTCAAAAGCTTTTTGTTAGTTGGAGCCATTATGTGCTTTGGCTTGGCAAAAGCACAGACAGTATCTGGTAATGTTTCTGACAACAATGGCCCTTTATTAGGTGCATCTGTAGTCGTTAAAGGTACTGCCAATGGAACAACAGCAGATTTTGATGGTAACTTTACCATTCAAGCTGGAAGCGGTGACATCTTGGTGTTCTCTTATGTAGGGTACACAGCGCAAGAAGTTGCTGTAGGTAACCAAACTATTATTAACGTAGTATTGGTAGCCAACAATGAATTGGATGAAGTAATCGTTACTGGTTATGGAGGTCAAAAAGAAAAGGAGATTACTTCAGCAGTGGTATCTGTAGGAGAAGAAGAGTTTAACCAAGGACAGGTAAACGACCCTGCTCAATTACTACAAGGTAAAGTTGCTGGTCTTCAGATCTACAACAAAGGAGGAAACCCTAACGCTGGCGCTCAGATTCGTTTGAGAGGTCTTTCTACCGTTGGAGCGAACTCTTCTCCACTAGTAGTTATTGATGGAGTTATTGGGGCTTCTTTAGCCAACGTAGATCCAAGTGATATTGCTAATATTAGTGTTTTAAAGGATGCTTCTGCAGCTGCGATCTACGGATCTCGTGGTTCCTCAGGGGTTATTCTTGTAACAACAAAAGCTGGTGTTGCTGGAGAAACTAAGATTTCTTACAATGTACAGTATTCTTCTGCTGACAGATTAAATACAATAGACGTAATGTCCGCAGATGAATTTAGAGCGGCTGGAGGTCGTGACTTGGGTGCAACAACCAACTGGTTGGATGAAGTAACAAGAACTGCTGCTTCTACGATCCACAACGTATCTATGTCAGGTGGTAATGGTTCTACCAGCTACCGTGTTTCTGCCAACTACAGAGATGTAGAGGGTATCTTAGTAAATAATGGGTTTACTCAAATGAATGCACGTTTAAACTTCTCTACAAGAACTTTGAATGACAAATTAAAAATTGAGTTCTCGTCTTCTTTTACAGATAGAAACCAACAGAATGGATTCAGTGAAGCGTTGCGTTATGCTACTTTATACAACCCAACTGCGCCAGTTTTAGCAGTAGATGCTCCTTATGCATTTAACGGTGACCAATTTGGCGGTTATTTTGAAACTTTAGGTTTATTTGACTCATTCAACCCTGTTTCTATTGCCAATCAAAATATTAATGATGGTAAAAAAGTGGAGTACAACTACTCTGCAAACTTTACTTACAGCTTAACTGATGATCTAGATGTTCATTTTAATGCAGCGAATCAGTTGTCTAAATACGGAAACAGATTGTACTACAGAGGAACCTCACTTTGGAATGGTGGTGCTGCATCTCCTTCTAGAAAAGGTTCTGCTACATTGTACAACGATGAGTACAATTTTAGATTATACGAAGCTTACGCTACTTGGAATAAATCTTTCGGTAACTCTAACTTAGTATTAACTGGAGGTTATTCTTACCAAAAACAAAACTTTAACTCTCACTCAGTGACTGTTGGAGATTTCCCAACTGGAGATTTTGACTACATTAATGCTATTGAGTTAGGACAGGATTTACTAAACCAAGGTTTTGTAGGTGCTAATTCTGACATGGCTCCAGACAATGAAATTGAAGCTTACTTTTTAAGAGCTAACTTAACTATTGGAGACAATTTATTTGTTAACGCTTCTGTGAGAAGAGAAGGTTCTACTAAATTTGGTGAAGGCAACAAATACGGTACTTTCCCTGCAATTGGACTAGGAACTGACTTAAACAAATACTTAAATCTTGAAGGTGTTAATCAGTTAAAAGCTAGAGTTTCTTATGGGGTAACGGGTAACGTACCTGCAGGAAATGGATTGTCTCAGGAAGTGAGAGGATTTGGATGGGCCGGTGGTGGCACCTCTGGAGGAAGTACTTTTTTAGTAAGGGCTGCTAATCCTGACCTTAAATGGGAAGAAAAATCTGAGATTAACTTTGGTATAGATTTTAGTACAGACAGATTCTCTGCTTCTTTTGACTTATACGAGCAAACTTCTAGTGATTTTATCTTAGACAGACAAGTAGATGCTACTGTTTTTGGTTTTGACAGAAGATTTGAAAACGCTGGACAAGTTACTTCTAAAGGAGTTGAATTGGCCGTGAACTACGACTTAGTAAAAGGTGATGGTGTTAACTATAACACTGGAATTGTGTGGTCTACAAACCAGACTATCTTGGATGAATATGTTTCTGAACAAGAACGTTTTGCTAACTTAGGTGCGCCTGGTCAAAATGATACTTATGCCATCCGTGTTAAAGTAGGAGAAGAAATTGGACAGATCTATGCGCCAGTATGGGATGGAACTGTGACTAATGGATCTCAAAATTTCGTAGATGTTAACGGAGATGGTGTCATTAACACCAACCAAGCTAACATGTTAAACGACGACGCAGATTTCGCTGTAGTAGGAAGAGGTACTCCTGATTTTGAATTGGGATGGACAAACCAAATTACATTTGGCGAGTGGTCTGTAAATGCTTTCTTTAGAGGAGCCTTCGGACATAGCTTAGTGAACACATTCCGTGTATTTTATGAGCCAAGAGTTGGTTCACAAAAATCTTATAACTACATCAATACTGAGTTAGCTAACCCAGAAATCACTAATGCGCAATTCTCTTCTTTATATGTAGAGAAAGCAGATTTCTTTAAATTAGACAACTTAACAGTAGCTAGAAACTTAAACTTAAATAGCAGTCTTATTGACAGAGCTACTTTATCTTTAAACGTTCAAAATGCTTTTGTTTTAACAAAGTACACTGGATCCGATCCAGAGCCATCTTTATCGGACAATGGAAATGTGTTGGCTCCAGGTATGGACAGAAGAAACAACTTCTACTCTGCTCGTACATTCACTGTAGGACTTAACATTAACTTTTAAAAAAAATTACATATGAAAACTTTTAACAAAATACTTTTAGGTATAGGACTTGTAAGTTTAACTTACTCTTGTACTGATTTAGAGGAAGATTTGGTAGGGGATTTGACTACTGACTTTACTGTAGACGGGGTAACAAACCAGTCTTTCAGTGGTAGTGCTTTTACCGTATCTGATGGACTTACTTCTGCCTTCGGAGCACTTAGAGGAACTGGAAGTGCAGGACACGGAGGGTACTTCTCTGTGCAATCTGTTTCCTCTGATGAAATGGCCGTAACCCAAAAAGGGGGTGACTGGTATGACGGTGGAATCTGGTTAGACATTCACAGACATACACAAACAGCTGCTAACGGACCAATCAAAGATACTTGGAATGGTGGTTATAACGCTATAGCTCAAGTAAACAATGCTATTGAAAATGGAGGATTAGATGCAAACTTAATGGCACAAGCCAAAGTATTACGTGCTTATTTACACTGGAGGTTATTAGATCTTTATGGCCGTATCCGTTATGTAGATGAGAATGGTACTTCTGCTCAATTAACTAGAACTGCTGGTTTTGAGCGTATTGAAGGAGAAATACTTTCTGCTTTAGGTATTTCTTCAGTGTCTGCAGGAATGGACTTAAGTGGTTCTGCACTAACTACAGCAGACGTTAAGTATAGAATTAACCAATTTGGTGCTCTAGGTATCTTGGCTAAATTATACTTAAACGCTGAGATTTACACAGGTACTGCCAGATGGCAAGAAGCACATGATGCAGCTGATTATATAATCTCTAATGGCTCTTATAGATTGTCTGACAGTTCTGTATCTGTACCAAACCCGTCTAAGAGACCTGCGGTTTCTACAGATGCTGAGAGTTTAACAGGATATGCAGCAGTATTCTCACCTTCAAACTATGACAATCCAGAAATTATCTGGTCTATAGAATATGACGAGGCAACAGCAGGAGGAATGAACTTCCACCAAATGTCTTTACACTATGCGTCTCAGTTTACTTACTTATTCCAAGACCAACCTTGGAATGGTTACTCTGCTTTAGAGGAGTTTTACAACTCTTATGAAGACGGAGATGCACGTAAAGAAGCTAACTTTATTATTGGCCCACAAACAGACTTCGGTGGAAGTGTGGTGGTAGATTTAGCCTCTGATAGTAGTGATCCGGCTATTAACTACTCTTCTTCAATCAATGAATTAGAGCCAAATGCTGGAAGAACTGATGGTGCTAGATTAGGTAAATTCTCTTTTAAAAACTTTGCTAGACCTGACTTAGATAATGACTATCCTATCGTGAGATTAGGTGATGTTTACTTAATGAGAGCAGAAGCAAAAGCCAGAGTAGTAGGAGACTGGTCTATGGCTGCAGCAGACGTAAACACAGTAAGAGCAAGAGCAGGTGTTTCTGCACTTGGTTCTATTACCGCAGATTCTTTCTTAGCAGAAAGAGGCCGTGAAATGTTTATGGAAAGTTCAAGAAGATCTGACTTAATTCGTTTTGGAAAATGGAATGACGCTTGGTGGGAAAAAACAAATTCTGATGCATACAGAATTGTAATGCCTATCCCTGCAGATGCTATTCAGAACTCTAACGGAGCATTAACACAAAACCAAGGGTACTAATCCTTCGTTTATATCTCATAAAAGGCGGCCCAATGGGCCGCCTTTTTTTTTGCGATAAATGTAAAATTAGAAGTTTCGCATCTTGAAAAAAAGAAGAATTTTAGGTATATTGCTCCGCATACCAACCTCCCTTAACTACCTTATAAATAAAACTATTTATGCCAAAAACACACCACTTGCCTAAGGTTGTTTTGCTGGGATTGACCTTGCTCCTTCTTTGGAGTTGTGAAGACAAAAGCAAACGATTTGAGCTTATGAAACCCAATATAACAGGGGTGGTGTTTAGCAATGAGTTAAGCTATACAGAGGCATTCAATCCATACACCTATAGAAATTTTTACAATGGTGCAGGGGTAGCCCTTGGCGACATAAATAATGACGGTCTTATAGATATATATTTCACCGGAAACTTGGTGAACAATGCATTGTATTTAAACCGTGGAGATTTCAAATTTGAAGACATTACAGAAACAGCAGGAGTGGCTTGTGAGAATATCTGGTCTTCTGGAGCCACCTTTGTAGATATTAATCAAGATGGTTGGTTAGACCTCTATGTGTGTAAATCAGGCATGCCAGGCGGAGAAAACAGGCACAATGAACTATTTATCAATCAAAAAGACAATACATTTAAAGAATCTTCAGCAGAATACGGCTTGGATATTACTGGACTATCTGTACAGGCTGCTTTTTTTGACTATGACTTAGATGGGGATCTTGACTGTTACCTACTTAACAATTCTATGCGATCTGTTGGCGCATACGACCTTATCGAAGATCAAAGAAACATTCCTGACGCAGAAGGGAACAGACTTTTAGAAAACAGGAATGGGTATTTTGTGAACGTCTCTGAAGAAGCAGGTATATATTCTAGTAAAATTGGCTTTGGCCTAGGCATTACCCTGTCAGATTTCAACAACGATTTATGGCCAGACCTTTTTATCTCAAATGACTTTTTTGAAAAAGACTATCTCTACATCAACAATCAAAAAGGAGGCTTTGATGAGATGGGAGACACTTATTTTAACGCTACCTCTATGGGCTCCATGGGAGCCGATGCCGCAGACATAGACAATGACCTCAACACAGACTTAATGGTCACAGAAATGCTGCCGGAAACACTGTCTAGAAAAAAGCTAAAAGCTTCCTATGAAAGTTGGGACAAACACCAATTGGCAAAAAGCAAAGGCTACGGCAATCAATTTCCAAGGAATGTACTCCAAAGAAATATGGGTGCGGAAACTTTTGCTGAAATTTCAAGAATAGCCGGGGTAGAAGGATCCGAATGGAGTTGGGCGGCCCTATTCTTTGACATGGACAATGACGGTTTAAAAGACCTTTATATTAGCAATGGAATTCACAAAGACCTCTTAGACAGAGACTATCTTACTTTTATGGCCAATGATGAAAAAGTGCGCCAGCTTATAGAAGAAGACAATGACGTATTGAGTAAACTTATAGATGTAATGCCTTCTGCTGCAGTCCCAAACGGAGCCTACAAAAATAAAGGCAATTTTCAATTTGAAAACGTAAGAGACCTTTGGGGCTTTGAAACGCCAAGCTTTAGCAATGGAAGTGCCTATGGGGATTTAGACAATGACGGAGATCTAGACCTTGTGGTAAACAACATTAACGCGCCTGCCTTTGTTTATAAAAACAACAGTGCTGAAAACAATTATGTTCAAATTAGCTTAAAGGGGTTTGAAAAAAACACTTTTGCTATAGGAAGTAAAGTAATAGTTCACCAAGAAGGGCAGAAGAGTATGCTGGAACAATTTCCTTCAAGAGGCTTTCAAAGCGCCATTAGCAATAGGCTTCACTTTGGTTTAGGAAAAAACAGTCGTATAGACAGTATTGAAATACTTTGGCCAGATCAAAAACGATCAGTTTTAAAAGAAGTGACTGCAAACCAACACATCCATGTTGGTTATGCTACAGCAGTAAAAACAGGGAAAGTTGCTCTAAAAGAGAATAATAATGCGCAGTCAGTTGATCCGGGTATTTTGAGTTTTACCCATAAAGAAAATGCCTTTGTAGATTTTAACCAAGAGCGTTTATTGCCGCAAATGTTCAGCAATGAAGGACCTGTCATTATAAAAGCAGATCTCAATGGAGACCAACTGCCAGACTTCTTTTTCGGAGGGGCTAAAGACCAGGCTGCCGAATTATGGCTAAGCGATGGAGAAAAATATCAGTCAAGTTCAAAAATTGAATTTGAGAAAGACGCCATGAGCGAAGACACAAAGGCGCTTTTTATTGACATTGATAATGACGGAGATCTAGACCTTTATGTGGGAAGTAGCGGAAAAGCGTATTCTAAGTTTTCATTTAACCTGCATGATAGAATATACATCAATCATGGAAACGGCAAGTTTGAGAAACAAAACAACACCCTGTTTTCAAGGTCTTTCGCTACTGGGGCTCTAACGGCTGCAGACTTTGATAATGATGGAGACATAGATGTTTTTGTCGGAGAAAGATATCAAGTGGAAACCTATGGCAAAGATGGTCAGGGGTTTATTTTAAGAAATGATGGCGCAGGAAACTTTACCGAAGAAGCGCCTAAAGTATTTTCACAAATAGGTATGCTTACAGATGCAAAGCACCTGGATGTGAACAAGGATGGTTTTGAAGATCTTATTGTCGTTGGAGAATGGATGTCTCCAAAGGTGTTTATAAATACTCAAGGGACATTTATTGAAGCCAATGAAAGCTTTGGATTGTCCAATGATCAAGGGTTATGGGCAACGCTAGAAATGGCAGATTTAAACGCAGACGGGCACCAAGATCTTGTATTGGGAAATATAGGGGAGAATAGCTTTTACAAAAAGGGTATGAAAATGTTTGTGAAAGATTTTGATGGAAATGGTACTGAAGAGCAAATCATGACTTATCACGAAAACGGAGAAGATTACCCCATCTTAGACCGAGACGAACTCTTTAAGCAAATTCCCTCTTTAAAGAAAAAATACCTTTATTACAAAGACTACGCCAGCGCAAATATGACTGATCTATTTGGATCAGACGTTTACCAAACAGCCTTAATAAAAGAGCTTCGAGAATTGAGCAGTGCCATTTATTGGGGCAGTGAAAATGGTTTTACAAAAAACATCCTAGCTCCTGAAATACAATACGCTAACGTGAGTAGTATTCTTTTGGAAGATACAGACAACAATGGAACAATAGATATTGTTCTGGGAGGAAACCAGTCCAAAATAAAACCCCAATTTGGACCATTAGAATCTTCCAATGGTTGGATCTTAAAACAACAAAAGAACGGTATCTTTGATAAGCCAGCATCTTTGGGTGTAAAAGGAGAGATTAGATCCATTATAAGCTTTAAAAATAAAGACCAATATTCAATAATTTTAGGTATAAACAATGACAGTATCAAAATCAAAAACATTCATTAGCTTTTTATATTTTACCCTCTTAGGAATAGTTTTATCAAGCCTTGGCTCATGTCAGTCTAAATACGATCGCACCGTAAAAAAGGAAATGGCCTCTGGCAAGAGAATAGATAGCTTGCAATTTAATTTGTATTTCGGAGATAGTAAAAAAGACTTCTTTGCCAAGTGCTGGGAACTAAACAAGAAAGGGCTTATTAAACAAGGCCCTAAAAATCAGTATGTAGCCTATGAGCTAAAAGGGACTTCTGAAACTTCCATGACCCACCTTTTTTACGGAATATTTAATGAAGAAAAGCAAATGGTTGGTCTAGATATGGAGTTTACCTATGACGGATGGTCTCCATGGACAGAAAAGCTACAATCGGATAAATTGTTATTTGTTGCAATGGACACCCTTAAAAAATGGTATCCTGGGAACGATTTTTTCCTGTTAGAAAATGCGAAATTAAAAACCCCAACCTACGTTAAAATTGACGGAAACAGACAGATAATCATACATGCGCAAGGAGATAAAGATGTCAAAGCCACTTTAGAAGACCTCAGATATAAGTTTCCTGATATAAAATAAAACTATGAATAAAGCCCATTTTAGTAAATTCCCCTTAACGTTAGCTTTGTGCTGCATGGTCATGATGTTGGTGAGCAGTTGTGAAGAGAGGGCCAATACCTTATTTGAAATTCAGGACAATAGCTCCATTGGAATGTCCTTTGAAAACAGCTTAGAATTCTCAAATGAATTTAATGTGTACACCTACCGAAACTTTTATAACGGAGGGGGCGTAGCCATAGGAGATATTAATAATGACGGTTGGGCAGACGTTTACCTAACCGCAAATCAAAAACCCAATCAATTGTTTTTAAACAAAGGGGACTTTAAATTTGAAAACATTTCGGAATCTGCAGGAATAGGCGGGAATAGAGCATGGTCTACAGGAGTGACTATGGTAGACATTAACGCAGACGGCTTTTTGGATATTTATGTGTGTAATTCAGGCGATGTATCTGGAGACAGCAAACAAAATGAATTATTCATCAATCAAAAAGACAATACTTTCAAAGAAGAAGCAGCCGCTTATGGTTTAGCAGACAAAGGTTTTTCTACACATGCCTCCTTTTTTGACTACGATAAAGATGGAGATCTAGATGTGTATTTATTAAACAACTCTTACCAAGCCATTGGAAGTTTTGACCTCAGAAGAAATGAAAGACCCAAAAGAGATGTGCTGGGCGGCGACAAACTGCTCGAAAATCAAGATGGAATTTTTGTTGACGTGAGTGAAAAAGCAGGTATTTACGGATCGGTAATTGGTTTTGGATTAGGGGTTACTGTAGGGGATGTAAATAACGATGGGTGGGAAGATATTTACGTGTCTAATGATTTTTTTGAAAGAGATTATTTATATATCAATAATAGGGATGGTAGCTTTAAAGAAACCCTTACCGCTTCCATAAACTCCATTTCAGGAGCATCTATGGGAGCAGACATGGCAGACATTAACAACGATCAAAAGGTAGATATTTTTGTCACTGAAATGCTTCCTTCCAATTACGAAAGACTTAAATCCGTAACTACTTTTGAAAATTGGGACAAATATACCTACAACGTAAAAAATGGCTATTATCACCAATACACTAGAAACACACTCCAACTAAATAACGGAGACAATACATTTAGTGAGATTGGTAGATTGGCGGGTGTAGAAGCATCCGACTGGAGTTGGGGTGCATTGTTTTTTGACATGGACAACGACGGGCTAAAAGACCTTTTTATTGCCAACGGAATTTATAGAGACCTTACAGACCAAGACTACCTTCAATATGTCTCCAGTGATGAAGTCATTAATTCTATTGTGACTAACAACAAAGTAGATTACGCTAGGCTCATAGATATTATACCATCTAATCCCATAGAAAATCAGGCCTATAAAAATTTAGGCGACTTGAAATTTAATAGAGACGCCTCTCTTGGTTTGGAGACCAAGGGCTTTTCTAACGGTGCCGCTTATGGAGATTTAGATAATGATGGCGATTTAGATTTGGTCGTGAACAATGTGAATATGCCACTATTTGTCTACAAAAACACCAGTGAAAACAACAAAAACAATCACTTTATTCAGTTTAATTTAAAAGGAACTGGCAAGAACACATTTGCTGTAGGAACATTAATTGAGGTATCTCAAGATGGCAAAACCTATAGCGTAGCACAACAGCCCATTCGAGGCTTTCAATCTAGTATGGACCAAAGACCACATATTGGTTTGCCCTCTGATAATGCAGTTCAAGTAAAAGTCACTTGGCCAAACGGTATGGTAACCATTAAAGATGGGGTACAAACCAATCAACTGCTTCAGTTGGAAATGAGTGAAGGCCTGGCTCACACTAATTCAGCTAAAACTACAGATGCAATTATTTTCTCTGAAATAAAGACAGTTGCCGATTATGTGCACGAAGAAAACAACTTTATTGATTTTAATAGAGACCGACTATTGCATCATATGATGAGTACCCCAGGGCCTAAATCTGCTATAGGAGACCTGAATAACGATGGAATTCAAGATATAGTGATTGGGGGTAGCAAAGGATTTAAAACAGTGATATTCTTTGGTGACAATCATGGACAGTTCAAGCCTTCAAAGGAATTTAACTTTTTAGAGGATTTGGCTGCTGAAGTAACCGCTGTTGCGCTATTAGATGCAGACGGCGACGGAGACTTAGATATCTATTTAGGGAATGGAGGTATAGAATTTTCGAAATTTGCTTCTGAATTAGCAGATCAATTATACCTCAATAATGGTGCTGGAATATTTAGTCCTTCGCCACATATGTTACCCACTGCAAGTACTTATTTCAATACATCTGTAGTAAGTTCAGGAGATTTTGACCAAGATGGTGATACCGATATATTTGTGGGTGAAAGATCTATTACTGCAGCTTATGGAGTTCCGGTAAATGGTCATTTATTACTTAATGACGGTTCAGGTAAGTTTGTAGATGAAACAGATAGCCTGGCACCAGAATTGAGTGAAATTGGTATGATTACAGATGCTAATTTTAGTGACATAGATGCAGATGGTGACATAGATTTAGTGGTAGTAGGAGAATTTATGGGTATAGAGATATTCTTAAATGAACAAGGATCATTTACAAAAAAATCGAGCGAATTGCAGCAGCTCAAAGGTTGGTGGAGTACCTTGAAAATCGCAGATATAAATCAAGATGGTTTTCCTGATTTAATTGTGGGAAATCACGGAGAAAACTCAAGATTTAAAGCAAGTAAAGAGCAGCCCATTTGTCTTTTTGTTCAGGATTTTGACCAAAATGGGGCCTTAGATCCTGTAATGGGTTTTACCGCAGCAGATGGTAAAGTGTACCCTTACAACTTAAGGCATAACCTAATCGATCAGATGAAAGGACTTAAAAAGAAATTTCCAGATTATAACAGCTTTAAAAATGCAGATTTAAAGGCTATTTTTTCAGAAGAAGCTTTAAACCAAAGTACAAAAGCAACAGCCATTGAATTAAAAACCTCTATTTTTATCAATGATGGAAATGGCGGGTATACCTCTATCCCACTTCCAAAGCAGGTTCAAATGTCACCTGTATTTGCCATTGAAACTGGAGATTTTGATTTAGATGGCGACACAGACATAGTCCTTGGCGGGAACTTATTTAGGGTAAAACCAGAAGTGGGTAGGTACGACGCCAGCTTTGGAACATTTTTAGAGAATACAGGGAGTGATGTACTTGGATCTCCTGTATTTAAAACTACCCCAGGAAATAAAGGGTTAAAAGTAACCGGAGAAGTAAGGTCAATTCTTAAGACTAATAACAGCCTATTATTTGTTAGAAATAGTGATGCTATTTTGAGATATACATTCTAAAATGAAAAAACACAACTTACTACATTTAGTTAAAAACACCTTTTTGCTCACAGCCCTATTTGCTGTGCTTCAAAGTTGCGAGTCTCCAAAAGAGGTCTCACCTGTTCATTTTAATTCCATTACAGCAGAACAAAGTGGGGTAGATTTTGAAAATACTTTAACGCCCAATGCAGATTTAAATATTATAGAATACCTCTATTTCTACAACGGTGCGGGAGTGGCCATAGGAGATTTAAACAACGATGGATTGGAAGACCTATTTATCATTGGAAATCAGGTTCAAGACAGGGTCTATGAAAACTTGGGAGGGCTTAAATTTAAAGACCAAACAGCTGCTGCAGATATAAATACTCAAAACAGTTGGTCTAATGGGGTTACCCTAGCAGACGTAAATAACGACGGCTTACTAGATGTATATGTCTCTGTTGTAGGAAATTATAAAACGCTGAAAGGACACAACAAACTGTTTCTAAATCAAGGTAATTTTAAATTCAAAGAAATTGCAAAAGAGGTTAATATTGCCTTTTCAGGTTTTGGCACACAAGCGAGCTTCTTTGATTATGACAACGATGGGGACTTAGATTTATATTTACTCAACCATACCGTTCACACGCCAAGAAGTTATGGGAAAGCAGAAAAAAGAACAGAAAAAGATGCGCTTTCAGGTGATTTGTTATTTGAAAACACTTTAGAAACAGGTGTTTTAAATTTTATAGACGTTACTCAGGCTGCTGGTATTTACAACAGCCCCTTAGGTTATGGGTTAGGCTTGGCTACCGCAGATTTAAACAAAGATGGGTTTATTGACATTTATGTTGGTAATGATTTTCATGAAAACGATTATATCTACCTCAATAATGGAGACAAGACCTTTAGGGAAGCTAGTGCGAAAATGACTAGCCATAGCAGTAGATTTACCATGGGATTAGACGCTGCAGACCTTAATAACGACGCCCTAATAGATGTGTTTTCATTAGATATGATGCCAGACCAAGCCACCATACGCCTTAAATCTGGTGGAGAAGATTCGGATAAAGTAGCTCAAATCAAAGAAGGTTTTGGGTTTCAGACACAGTATTCCAGAAATAATTTTCAATTAAACAACGGACAAGGGGCTTTTCAAGAAATAGCCCTTCTCACAGAAACTTACGCGACAGACTGGAGTTGGTCTGCGCTTATAGAAGACTTTGACAACGACGGGTTTTCCGATATTTTTATTAGCAACGGTATTTATAGAAGACCTAATGATTTAGATTATATAAATTACCTCAGTAACGTAAACTTTAGCCAATACAACCAAGACCAACAAGACCTTTTAGAAAAAAAGCTCATTGAAGAAATGCCCCAATTGGAAATTGCCAATGTGTTGCTGCACAATCAAGGAGATTATAAATTTAAAAAATACTCAGAAGCAGCAGGCCTAAAAAACAACTATTCCAATGGAGCTGCCTATGCAGATTTGGATTTAGATGGAGATATGGACCTAGTGGTTAATAATATTAATAGCCCCTTAGAGATCTTAGAAAACACCCAAGATCCCAGTATGCACAATTTTGTGGGGATAAAGTTGGTGCCTTCAGCGGAAATTAAAAACACGAGTGGTGCCAAGCTAACCCTATTTTCGGGGCAACAAATTTGGTATAAAGAGCTGAGTGCTACCAGAGGCTACGCATCGGCTTCCAGCCAAAATATTCACTTTGGAATTGGGAAAAATACCACTATTGATTCATTAACTATAATGTTTCCTATTGGTGGGAAACAAACTATTAAAAATGTTTCTATTAATTCCTATCAGGAAATAAGTGCGCTTATAGACTCAAGAATAGCACCAACCAAAACAGACAAAAACAATACGGGTGCCGTTGTAGACTTTCCATATACCCACCAAGAAAACAAATATTACGACTACGAAAGAGAGCCTTTAATGCTGGAAAAACTGTCTACTGAAGGACCTTGTTATGTGTATGAAGACTTTAATGGAGATGGTTTAAAAGACTTATTTATTGGGGGTGCTAAATACCAAGAAAGTGCTTTTTATACCCAAAATGAAGCAGGCACTTTTACTGCCGAAATTAAAACAGTCATTAGTGAAGACGCCCTCTATGAAGACGTAGACGCTGCAGCCATAGACTTTGACAATGACGGAGATTTAGACCTCTATGTTATGAGTGGGGGTAATGACAGTCCTGAAGGAGACATACAATTGGTAGACAGGCTTTATATTAACGACGGCAAAGGAAATTTTACCAGGTCTAAGGCCAATTTACCTATGGCCAATGGAGGGAGTATTTCAGTAGCAGATTTTGACAATGACGGATTCTCAGATTTGTTTTTAGGGTTTAGGTCTGTACCTGGAGCCTATGGTATTTCACCCTCTAGTGTCATTTTAAGAAATACCCAAAAAGGAAATTTTGAACTTTTGGCACGTGAAGACTACGGCATGATTACTGACAGTGCGTGGGGAGATATGAATCAAGATGGACTACTAGATTTAGTGCTTGTAGGAGACTGGATGCCCATCACAGTATTAATTAACAAGGACGGAAGGAATTTTGAAAACCAGACTGAAGCATTGGGCTTGGCTAATACTCAAGGCTTATGGAATACTGTATTAATTCAGGACCTAAATGGTGATAATAAACCAGAAATTATTGCAGGAAATGCGGGTTTAAACATGAAGATTAAAGCTTCTGTAGATCATCCAGTGGAAATATATCTTGAAGATTTTGACAAAAATGAACAACTAGACCCTACGATATTTCATACTTTCGAAGGGGAGCACATCCCATTTGCCTCTAAAGATATGCTCAGCAAACAAATGCCTATGCTCAAAAAGAAGTTCACTTCCTACACCTCCTTTTCTAAGGTGAGGGAAATAGGTCAACTTTACGACAATCCAACAGATGAAATAGAAACCAAATACCTTAAAGAGCTTCGCTCTATGGTGTACGTCAACAACGACATTTTCCAGGGAGTGCCACTGCCTATTGAGGCACAAATGAGCAGCATTGAAGATTTTTATTTAGACAATCAATCCGGAGATTTAAAATTGTATTATGTTGGGAATTACAAAGGATTTGTGACAGAACTAGGAAATTCTCCTGCCAATACTGGAGGAATACTGTCCGGATTTAACGGAAATACGTTCACTAAAAACAACACTTTACCTCTCCCTCCTTTTATGGAAGCAAGAGCAATTGGGCCTTTGAATGACAACAAATTATTGGTGCTTTTCAACAATGACACCGCCAAAACTATTGAATTAAATCATAAATAAAATGAAAGTAATTAAATCACTCCTTTTGTGTAGCACTGTTTTTATATGCCTATTAAGCTGTGAAGAAAACAACACCTACAAAGATCGCTTAAAAGATCCTCAGCTATTTCACAATAGCATGCAGCAACTATCTGACGTGATCGTTTACGATATTTTTTCTCCAACTGTAGCTTCTAGGGTATATATGTATCCTTCAATCGCGGCCTATGCTATCATGCAAAAACAGTATCCTAATAAATACGAGGATATGGCGGGACAAATCAGCGACTTTAAAACCATACCGGAAATAAACGACAAAGATATTCATCCTGAATTGGCTGCCATTCACGCCTTTTTAAAAGTGGGTACTGCCTTAATTTTTTCTGAAGATAAAATAATAGAATACAGAGATTCCCTTTACGCAAGCCTAGAAGAAGACGGACTTCCCGCTAATGTAAAAGAAGCTTCGCTGGCTTATGGAGAGGTAGTCGCTGCGCATATTTTGGCTTGGGCAGACACTGATTTTTACAAACAAACCAGAACCTATCCTAAATATACCATCCAGGAGGGTACTGCTTTTTGGAAGCCTACACCACCAGATTATATGGAAGGTATAGAGCCGCACTGGAATAAAATAAGAACCCTAGTCTTAACTACGGCGGATCAGTTTGAACCAGCCCCGCCTTATCCTGTAGACATGAGCAAAGACAGTCCATTTTACCAAGAATTAATGGAAGTGTATGAATTGGGTGAAAAAATAGATGGCAGCACAGAGGCAACAGAAATTGCTAGTTTTTGGGACTGTAACCCTTATGTGTCTCACCATAGAGGACACGCCATGTTTGCCACTAAAAAAATTACTCCAGGAGGGCACTGGATTGGGATTACCAAAATTGCTGCCAAACAGGCTCAAAGCAATATGGATGAAAGTATCAATGCCTATGCTAGGGTATCTATTGCCTTATTCGACGGGTTTATTTCATGTTGGAATACCAAATGGAATACCTTAATCGTTAGACCCGAGACCATTATTAACGAGTTTATAGATGAAACTTGGTTGCCTTTACTTCAAACACCTCCTTTTCCAGAATACACCTCGGGGCATTCTGTAATCTCAAGGGCTTCTGCCGTAGCACTCACTGACATTTATGGGGACAACTTTTCATTTACAGACACCACAGAAGAGGTGTATGGATTAGGCGCAAGGTCTTATAGCTCATTTATTGAGGCCTCAGAAGAAGCTGCTGTGTCTAGGCTTTATGGAGGAATACATTACAGAAGAGCAATAGAAGAGGGTGTAAAGCAAGGAGATGCCGTAGGTAAATTCTTAGTAGAGAAGTTAAAAACCTTAAAATAAAGTATCTTAGACAAAAATAATCAACAACCAAATTATCACGTATGTTAGGAATTTTATCTTTTGTTGGGTTTACCCTTTTGGTAGCCGTAGTAGCCTATTTTGCTACAAGAAAAACCAACGAACAATCTTCAGATGGCTATTTTCTTGGCGGAAGAAGTTTAACTGCTGGTGTAATTGCGGGTTCGCTATTACTAACCAACTTATCTACAGAACAAATTGTAGGACTCAATGGTTCCGCATATGAAAGTGGTTTATCTGTAATGGCCTGGGAAACACTTGCCGCCATAGCTATGGTCGTTACCGCAATATTTTTATTGCCCAGATATTTAAAAGGAGGGCTTACAACAGTCCCGCAATTTTTAGCAACCCGATTTGACGTCACTACTAAAACAATTACCTCTGTGCTTTTCCTCACAGGATATGTAGTGGTTTTACTGCCTGTTATTTTATATTCAGGGTCTGTAGCCATCAGTGGGATGTTTAATATTCCAGAATTATTAGGCGTTACTGAGACAGAAGCCCTATGGATTTGTGTCTGGGGTATTGGAATTATAGGTGGAATATATGCCGTATTTGGTGGTTTAAAAGCCGTTGCGGTATCTGATTCTATCAATGCCATTGGCCTTTTGATTGGAGGGCTTATGATTCCACTTTTTGGCCTTATGGCTATTGGAGACGGAAATGCTTTGGACGGTCTGAGTATTTTGGTACAAGAAAACCCCGACAAATTCAAATCCATGGGGGCTGAATCTGACCCAGTACCCTTCCACACTATTTTTACTGGGATGATGCTGGTGCAATTATTTTATTGGGGAACCAACCAACAAATCATTCAAAGGGCACTTGCCGCCAAAAACTTAGCAGAGGGTCAGAAAGGACTCATGTTAGCCGCATTTATAAAAGTATTGGGACCTTTATTGGTCGTATTACCCGGACTTATTGCCTATCATTTATTTGAAGGGGGCCTTGAAAAGGCCGATACCGCTTACCCAATGCTCGTAGCAGAAGTATTGCCTGAAGCCTTGGTGGGATTTTTTGCCGCAGTACTCTTTGGGGCCATTTTAAGCTCCTTTAACTCTGTGCTCAATAGCTCGGTTACCCTGTTTGGTGTAGACATTTACAAACAACACATTAACCCAGAAGCCAGTGAGCTTCAAATGGTAAAAAATGGTAAACGCTTTGGGCTAATTTTAGCGATTGCTGCTATGTTTATAGCACCATTAATTGCTAATGCCGGAACACTATTTGACTACCTTCAAGAAGTGAACGGAATTTATAGTATTCCTATCCTAACGATTATATTTGTGGGTTATACCACCAAAAGAGTTCCTGCAATAGCCGCTAAAGTTGGTGTTATTTCAGGGTCGCTTTTATACATCATTAGCCAGTTTATACTTCAGCCAATAGTGACAGAAAATGGGGGTACATACCCGCATTACTTAGATGTTATGGCCATTTTATTTTTACTCAACACGGCGATTATGTTGGTAATTGGTCAATTTAAACCAATGGCTACACCATACGAATTGAGCTATACAAAACAAGTAGACATCCTTCCTTTTAAATATGTCAAAGAGGTTGGAATAGCCATCTGTGTTTTGGTGATTGGCGTATACTTATACTTTGCCTAACAGCTTAAAAAACACTCAGATACTTTTTTAAAAGCGCGGCCTAAAGGCCGCACTTTTTTTAACGTCCCTTTAAAACATTAAGAGCCCCTTCTTTTATACCTTTGTTGTATGGGTCACAAAAAAATCAGCTGTTTTATTCTATTCCTACTCATTGGATGTGGTTCCATATGGGCACAAGAAAGCACTAGTAAACGGGTAAAAATTGGTGACAACAAAAAAGAAAAATCCGGAGAAACACCTTTTAAACTACCCCCTCCAAACAGCAAAAACACCCCTGAAAAACTCTTGTATCCTGTAGCGGAAACCTTAGAGAAAAACGGAATAAAAATGCTTCCTGACAGAACTTTAGTTCAAGCAGGAGCTTATTTAAAAATAGATCCCAAAATACGAGAAAAAGAAAATAAAAAAGCCAAAAATTACTTTGGCAATGTGAATTTAGGGGCTGTAAAAACAGTGTCTAAATTTGTTGGTGTGGTGTGTAGGGACCACGAATATGTAGATGGAGACCGTGTTAGAATTTACCTTAACGGCCACATTGTAGCACAAAACCTTTTCTTAACTGCTGGCTTTCAAGGAGTGAATGTAGACCTGAAAGAAGGCATAAACACACTGGTTTTCGAAGCATTAAACCAAGGTGCCTCTGGGCCAAATACAGCTCAGGTAGACGTATACGACGAAAAGGGAAACCTAGTACACCAAAACATCTGGAACCTTTCCACTGGAGCTAAAGCCACTATGGTATTGGTGAGAGAGTAAGAATACTCTACCTAGGAAAATCATTAGCATCTTTTTAAGTATCAGAAAAAGTCTATTCCCCCGGATGGTAGGTTCGCTGAGCGTCTTTTAACACGGCTTCTTTATAAAAAAGTACTTCCTTAAAATTAGCCTCGGCATAACGAGACACTTGGTCTCCAAAATGGGGCGAATTTAGATCGCCACTCTGCCCACCTGCTAAAATACTTTTTGCTTGAAGTTTATCTCCAAAGGAGACTGCTGCAACAAAACTATTCCCTCTGGTTCCGTAAATTTTCTTCGTGTTGTTGGTGTACCTAGCACCAAAAGCAGCCAAAGCGCCCCATCTACCTGAAGCAAAACCAATAGGAGTACTGGGTAACGAATCATTAAATGCTTGTCTAGGATCTCCATTGAGCCTTTGGTATCTATTCATATTACCCCAAGGGATATTCCAGGTGCCAAAATCTGCATTGAGTTGCTCCAGGGTTTCCTCAAAAATAGCCAAACGCTCTTTCTCAGAAGAACTACTACCAAAATAGGTCATGAGTTCCATATCTGACATGGCAAAAGGTCGTTTTCCCTTTTGCCCATAAAGGGTACCGTAAAAATGAGCCAAAGTCATGGCTACCGAATCTTCGGAAGTTTTAAAATCCCATTGCCTCAATACTTCAATGGCCGCTTTCATTTCTCCATAAGGTTGTCCCAATTGATCAAATGCGCTTACTAAGCCTGGAATTAAAGCCTCAAATGCTGGTAAAAATGGATCATGAGCCAGTGTGATAAGTCCGTCTAAATCAATTTGATTTATCTCACTTAGCAATGAAATGGCATGTACCCCTCTAAAATTTTCTTGATCTTTAGACATGTAAATCGGATAATCCTCACGTTTAGGACTGTATTGTAATGCGGCCGTATAAGGGGTTGAATTACAATTTTGAAGCCAACCGTTCTTTGGGTTCAATAGTAATATATTCTCTTCTACAGTATGTAATCCCTGCCAATCAGTGGCAGGATTACTTCCATCTACGGGTTGGGTAAAGTCAAAAGTCACATCTCTTTTTGGTACAAAATTTCCATGGAAATAAGCAATATTACCATCTGAGTCTGCATAAACTGTATTGTTAGATGAATTGGTTCTCAAATCCATCATTGATTTAAACCCTTTGTAATTGTCCTGCTTTGTTCTAATAAAAGCTTGTTTTAAAGCAGTAACAGGGTTCCACATCATAGCAGAAGCAACCCATTGTCCCGCTTCCATATGGGTAATTGGACCATGGTGGGTACGATATCTTGGAAAAGATTTTTCTTGAATAATTCCCAAAGAGTCTTTGAATTTTAGTCTTACCTCGGATACAGACACCTCCCTTTGCTCTGCACCGTATTGGTAAAACAAGCCAGCTTCATTTTTTATAATGGTCTCCAAGTACTCATCCATCACGTCTGTATAAGTAGAGGTATGCATCCAACCTGTTTTCTCATTAAATCCCTGGTATACAAAAAACTGCCCCCAAGTAACTGCTCCATAAGCAGCTAAACCTTCTTCACTATTTACATGCACTTCTCCCCTAAAGAAAAATGAGGTATGTGGGTTAATTAAAAGCATGGCATCTCCGCTTTTTGTATGGGCTCCAGAAATGGCGATCCCATTTGATCCAGCTGGTTCCTCCTCAGATGTAGCTACAGCAATAGCTAGGGCTTCCTCTTTTGGGAGGGCAGCATCATTTTCATAAAAGGCCCGTATCTTTTTTTCGGAAATACGTTCAATATCTCCCCCAATAGACCCTTCTGAAAAATACATAGGCATCCATGGTTCAAAATAATCAATGAGCTTAGGATGTACCTCAGGATGTGTTTTTAAATAGAAATTTATTCCATCTGCAAAAGCCATACAAAGGGCTTTAATGTCCTCTGGAGCGTTTTCGTACATGGTTTTGGCCTCATCTGTTGTCATAAATAATTTAGCCCTGAGGTCTGAATAAATGGCACTTTGTCCTTCCACCTCAGCCAACCTTCCAATGGCCCAAATATAATTGTCTTCTACCCGTTGAAAATCATCTTCGCACTGGGCGTATAACAAACCAAAAACAGCATCTGTATCTGTCTTTCCATATATGTGGGGGACTCCAAATGAATCCCTAATAATAGTGGTTTGTGCAGCGTGTTTCTCCTGACGTGCTGAGGCAGTATCTAAAGGTTCAGAACAGGCGGTGATCAAGAGGAATATAAAAATAAAAACAGTTCTCATTTCAATGGGCTTTTTAAAAGTATTAGCTATTTAATTTTCAAGAAGATATTGGTCGTTTTTTGTCTAAATCAATAGATAGAAAGGTACAAAAAAGTACCTTTACTCCATAGATCAAAAATACAAATGACTGCAAATAAAAAAAGCCGTACAACAAAAGACAAAGACAAACCCAAAGTCTCTATTTTACAAGCCTTTTCAACCATTATTTGGCCCAGAAGGAAGATGGTATTTATAGGTTTATTACTGATTGTAATCAGTAAAATAGCCAGTTTTGTTGCACCACTGTCTTTAAAAGTTTTAATGGATGAAATTATTCCCAACAAGGAATTGGACCGACTTAAAATATTAATTGCTGTAGTCATTGTAGCCATTCTGGTACAAGCCATCACGTCATTTTTACTGACAAAAATTCTCTCTGTACAAGCCCAATACCTCATTGCGGAATTGAGGGCTCAAGTCCAAAAAAAAATACTAGGTCTGCCTATTCGATTTTTTGACAACACCAAATCTGGGGCCTTAGTATCTAGGATAATGACGGATGTAGAAGGGGTTAGAAATTTAATTGGAACAGGCCTGGTGCAATTGGTAGGTGGAACTATAACAGCCATAGTCTCTTTAATTTTATTACTACAAATAAGTGTGTCTATGACTTTATTCACCCTCATTCCCTTGGCAATTTTCGCCATCATTGCCCTGAAGGCTTTTAAAGTAATTAGGCCTATTTTTAGGGCTAGAGGAAAAATCAATGCAGAAGTAACGGGAAGGCTTACAGAAACACTTGGAGGTATTCGAGTAATTAAGGGTTTTAATGCAGCAAAACAAGAGGCCTTAGTGTTTGAAAAAGGGGTGCATGAATTGTTTGTCAATGTAAAAAAGAGCCTAACCGCTACTGCATTTATGACTTCATCTGCTACATTTTTATTAGGTCTAGCCACTACAGGTATCATGGGTATTGGCGGATACAAAATTATGATGGAAACTTTGACCTTGGGAGAATTTCTAAGTTTCACCTTCTTATTAGGGCTCATGGTAGCACCTATTGTTCAAATGAGTAATATTGGAAGCCAACTTACAGAAGCTTTGGCTGGCCTAGACCGAACGGAAGAGCTCATGAATGAAGCTGGTGAAGCAGAGGATCCTTTGCGCACTATCCCGCTAAAAAAGCTGCAAGGAGCATTAAGCTTTAAAGAGGTGTCTTTTGCCTACGAAGAGGAAAAAGATGTATTACACAGTATTAGTTTTAACGCAGCAGCTGGAGAAACCATTGCACTTGTGGGTAGTTCAGGTTCTGGGAAATCTACTATAGCTGGCTTAGTAGCCACTTTTATTAATCCCGATCAAGGAGAGATTACTATAGATGGACACCCGCTAAGGGAAGTGACCTTAGAGAGTTATAGGAAACAATTGGGCGTTGTATTGCAAGATGAGTTTCTGTTTGAGGGGACCATTAAGGAGAATATATTATACGCCAGACCTAATGCCACGAACGAAAGTCTTTTAGAAGCAGTGAATGCAGCTTATGTCAATGAATTTACCGATCGTTTTGAGGCAGGTTTAGACACTTTAATTGGAGAAAGAGGGGTGAAATTATCTGGTGGTCAAAGACAGAGAATTGCCATTGCTAGAGCCATTTTAGCGAACCCATCTATCTTAATTTTAGATGAAGCAACTTCTAACTTAGACACAGAAAGTGAAGCGCTTATTCAGAAAAGTTTAGCAACCCTTACAGAAGGTAGAACTACTTTTGTCATTGCCCACAGGTTGAGCACCATTAGGAAAGCCCATAAAATACTAGTGATTGAAGGGGGTAGAATTGCTGAGCAAGGAACACACGACCAACTCATTGAGGCCAAAGGAAGGTATTTTGAACTTTTTACCTATCAGGCAAAAATTTAAGGTATCAGTGTTCTGTTAATTATTCTACTTAGAAAAAGCATGAACTATTGCATCTTTAGCTTGGATCAACTATTGCGTCTTTAGCTAAGACCAACTAATCGTAAATTCTTATTGCTTAAACAGTCCTAATTACTCCTCTGGAGCTAACGTAACTTCCAATCCTTCCATTGCAGCAGTAATGGGAAGTTGGCATCCCAAACGGCTATTGTCTTGTACGTAAAAAGCCTCAGACAACATAGCTTCTTCTTCCTCAGACATAGGATTCAAGTCATGTTGAGAGGTTACATAACACTGACAAGAAGCACACATGACCATTCCACCACAAATTCCTATAGTTCCCTCTGGAGCCAACTCATAGGAGCGCACCAATTCCATAAGGTTCATATTCATATCTGTAGGAGCAGTCACTGTATGGGAATGTCCAGCCCTATCTACAATGGTCACTTTAATATCTTGTGCCATACTTACTCTATTTTTTTCACAACAGCCTTTGGGGCTTCTTTTTTGGTTCCATCAAATCCAGTAACACCTCCAACAGTGGTATATTTCATGACATATCTTTTATCAGGAAATATACGACCATAGGCACTTTGGCACATGAGCGTAGCTTCATGAAAACCACAGAGAATTAATTTTAATTTTCCTGGATATGTATTGACATCTCCAATGGCATAAACGCCAGGAATATTAGTCATATAATCCAAGGTATTGTCTACCACTATAGCATTTTTTTCAATTTCGAGTCCCCATGCGCCAATAGGTCCTAACTTAGGAGATAAACCAAAAAGGGGAATAAAGGCGTCTACACTTAATTCAATTGCAGCTTCTTCTCCTGCTTTTTGAATAAATGCTTTATTTAATTGGGTGTCTCCCGCTAAACCAATTACCTCAGCTGGAGTAATTAAATTTATCTTAGCCGAATTTTTAAGGTCCTGCACTTTCTCTACTGAGTCTAAAGCGCCTCTAAATTCAGACCTTCTATGTACCAAAGTGACCTCGCTAGCCACGTCTGCCAAAAAGATACTCCAATCTAATGCTGAATCTCCACCGCCCGCAATAAGTACTTTTTTATTTCTATAAACCTCAGGGTCTTTAATCATATAAGAAACCCCTTTGTCTTCCCAAGATTCAATTCCCTCAATGGGGGGTTTTTTTGGCTCAAAACTTCCCAATCCTCCAGCAATGGCAACTACTTTAGTGTGGTGCGCTGTTCCTTTATCAGTAGTGACAATAAAACTACCATCTGACTGTTTTTCAATCTTCTCTGCTCGTTCCCCAAGGGTAAAACCTGGAGAAAACGGTTTTATTTGCTCCATGAGATTGTTCACCAAGTCTCCAGCTAGCACTTCAGGGAAGCCTGGAATATCATAAATAGGTTTTTTAGGGTACAATTCTGAAAGTTGGCCACCTGGCATTGGAAGGGCGTCTATTATATGGCACTTAAGTTGTAATAATCCCGCTTCAAACACCGCAAAAAGGCCTGTAGGTCCCGCGCCAATGATGAGTATGTCAGTCTTTATCATAGCAATTGTAAAAACGTACTGCAAAATGCAGTATTACATGTTAAAATATTCAATTTGAAAAATAGTCTTTAATGAAGTAATAGCTCATGATATTTGTCAGCAAATCGTTCAGTATTAAGCAGGATAAATCTCACGACAATTGCACTTCTAATAAATACTTAGTCTTCGAGATTAATCACTTGTTCAATCTGTGGTGCGTACTTTTTAATAGTGAGCTCTACCCCACTTTTTAAGGTCATCTGATTGACTGTGCAGCCCACACATGCACCCATTAAACGTACTTTAACCGTATTACCCTCTATACCCTCTAAGGCAATGTCTCCCCCATCTGACTGTAAAAAAGGCCTAATCTCTTCTAGAGCTTTCTCTACTTGTTGTAACAATACATCTGCTGTCATTGACTAAAATTTAGTTGTCTATTTTTGCTTTTCAAAGGAAAAATATTTTTATTTCTTAGGCTTTACTGCAGAACAGCCCGCCATGGTCGTTATTTTAATAGCCTCGGTTGGCGGTAAATCGGTCTGTCTAACCACCAATTCCCTCACAACATTTCTAGTAATCTCCTCAAAGGACTCTTTTAAAGGGCCTTCTTCCTGAAGTGCGGCAGGGCGCCCAACATCTCCGGATTCTCTAATGCTTTGCACTAAAGGTACTTCTCCCAAAAATGGAATTTTTAAGTCTGAGGCTAAATTTTGAGCGCCTTCTTTTCCAAATATATAGTACTTATTTTCTGGTAATTCTTCTGGCGTAAAATAAGCCATGTTTTCTACCACCCCTAATACAGGTACATTTATGGCTTCTTGCATAAACATAGCAACTCCTTTTCTAGCATCGGCCAAGGCCACCTCTTGAGGCGTACTCACCACAACAGCACCAGTTACTGGTAGGGATTGCATAATACTGAGGTGTATGTCTCCGGTACCCGGTGGAAGGTCTAATAATAAGAAATCCAACTCGCCCCAATGGGCGTCAAAAATCATTTGATTCAATGCTTTAGCTGCCATAGGCCCCCTCCATATTACTGCCTGATTGGGCTGGGTAAAAAAACCTATAGAAAGTACTTTAACACCATAATTTTCTACAGGTTTCATCTTAGATTTCCCGTCAATATTAACTGCCAGTGGTTTCTCAGAGGAAACGTCAAACATCAAAGGAATAGATGGACCGTAAATATCTGCGTCTAAAACACCTACTTTAAAGCCCATTTTAGCCAGTGTCACAGCCATATTTGCTGTTACAGTAGATTTTCCAACACCACCTTTTCCAGAGGCAATTGCCACGATATTTTGGATACCTGGAATAGGTTTGCCTTTTATTTCATTAGATGTGGCCTTTGGCGGAGTTACTACCTTAACATTCACTGTTATTTTAGCCTTTTCATATACCTCAGAATGAATAATTTTAAGCACCTCTACCTCCGTTTTTTTACGTGCTTGTAAACTTGGATTGCCAATACTAATATCTACTGTTACCTCATCGCCAAAAATCTGGACATTAGTAACTGCACCACTCTCAACAAGGTTAACTCCCTCACCAGGTGCAGATATTTTAGATAATGCCTCTAATACGGCTGCCTTTTTTATTTGCATACTACGCTTGCTTATGACCTAAGGCCTATTTTGTTGGGGAATTCCCCTAATTAAACTGATTCTAAATTACAAAGATACAGCTTATCACTCAGATTTTAAAGCCAAATTTGGATCCCAAAAATAGCTTTCTAAGTCCACTATAGCATGCTCCTTAACCAGCACCCCTTCACTCTCTAAAAGTTGCTGCATAAGATTGGTTCCACTAAAATGGTGTTTACCTGTAAGTAGGCCATTTCTATTCACTACCCTATGCGCTGGAATACTCATATCTCCGTGAGAAGCGTTCATGGCCCAACCGACAATTCTGGCAGAACCCCTACTACCTAAATAGGCAGCTATAGCGCCATATGAAGTTACTCTGCCGTAGGGAATGAGTCGCACTACAGCGTAAACTCTATCAAAAAATGAAAGGGTCTTAGGACTATGCTTCATGGTAAATCCTAAATAAAGTTACAGAGGCTAAAAACAACATTAGTCCGGCCAATATATAATTTGCTTTGGAAGAAAAAACCCTGTTTTTCTTTTGCAATTTTTTAAAATATACCGTGTATAAATACAATACAGAAAAAGTGCCCGCAGCGGTAGCTAACATAAAAACAAGGGTGTCTTCTAAAGTAAATGAAATCCATCCGGATGCTTTCCACATGGCATTTAGCCCACTGTAATATGGAATACTCAATAAATTTACGGCTGCTAGAAACATCCCTTTAAAAAAACTGCTTCGTTTCTTTACTTTTAAAAAACCTGTCTTAGGCTTTTTTTGGCCTCTGGCCGACACAAAAAAGTATACTGAAAAAGCACAAAAAACACCTACGGCCACCTTCATTAAAAGGGCAATAACTTCTGGATGGCTAAATAAAAATTTAGAAATTAAAACAGCTATATACGCCTGAATTAAAACTACGACTACTACGCCTAAACTAAATATATACGCGTTATTTGGCCCTTTTTCTACACTGATTTTAGCGGCGCTCATATTTAAAAGTCCAGGAGGTACTGTTGCCATGAAAGCGGCGGAAAAAGTAACAAAAAAAAGCACTAGCAAATGAGACATAAAAGACGTTTAAACGCTTAGCGTATTACCCTAAGTGCTATCTATTAATATACTAAGAAAAGCTAAAACGCAAATACGTAATGGGCTTTCCTAGGGCAAGATACTGATTTTCATAGAAAGTTTGAATACCCAATACTTCTTCAGGACTGCCTTCATTTTTATATACATCATGATTGGCATAAGCGATTGGAAGTCCCATTCCTTGTAATAGACCTAAGGTATAGCCATGCATATATTCAGAGTCAGTTTTTAAGTGAACACATCCAGATGGGCTCAAAATTTGCCTATACCTATCCAAAAAAACAGGATTAGTTAACCGGTGTTTGGTACGCTTGTATTTTATTTGAGGATCGGGAAAAGTAATCCAAATCTCTGCCACTTCATGAGTGAAAAACAAATGCTCTACGAGTTCAATTTGGGTTCTAATAAAAGCTACATTAGGTAGCGTCTCTTCCAATGCAGTTTTAGCACCACGCCAAAATCTTGCGCCTTTTATGTCAATTCCAATAAAATTTTTATTCGGATATCGCTTAGCCAAACCAACTGTGTACTCTCCCTTACCACAGCCCAATTCCAATACTATTGGATTGTTATTCCCAAAAAATTGAGCCCATTGCCCCTCCTTTCCTAAGGATTTATTTAACACTTCTTCTCTTAAAGGCTGAAACACGTTAGTGAATGTTTCATTTTCTTTGAACCTTTTTAACTTATTTTTACTTCCCAAAGCAGTAATTATTTAAAGATTTAGCAAAGCTAAGGAAATATAAACTGATATTGTTTTTCGTTCTTTTGCAAGATGGTAGTTGGTTCAAAAATTTTGGTAGCACCGCTCAATTGGGGATTGGGTCATGCTACGCGTTGTATCCCAATTATTAATGCACTCATAGGTCAGGGCTATGAGCCTATTATTGCTACTGATGGGGTCGCATTAAATTTATTGAGGGTTGAATTTCCAGATTTACAATGGCGAGAGTTGCCTTCTTATCAGATAAGTTATCCCAAAAATGGGAAGCATTTTAAATTCAAGATGATTTGGAATTCACCGAAGATGATAAAGGCTATAAAAAATGAAAAAAAGACCGTGAAAGCCATTTGTAAAGAAATGGATATTCAAGGTATTATTTCTGACAATAGACTTGGGGTTCACTACAAAAAATTACCCTGCGTATTTATCACCCACCAACTTACAGTAATCACTGGAAACACGACCAAGTTATCTTCAAAAATTCACCAAAAGATCATTCAGAAATTTAATGAGTGTTGGGTACCAGATGTCCCATGGAATGAAAATTTATCTGGAAAATTAGGTGTGAATAAAGACATTACTATTCCCATAAAACACTTAGGACCCCTAAGTAGACTTGAAAAATTAAACACCCCTATTAAACATGATTTATTGGTTTTACTTTCTGGTCCTGAACCTCAAAGGACGCTTTTAGAGGAGAAAATTATAGAGGAACTTCACTATTTTAAAGGAAGCGTCATGTTAGTGAGGGGAATTGTAGATGAAAAGGTTCCTGCGTTAAGTTTACAAGAGGAGCATATAGAAACCCATAATTATATGGCCTCTAAAGATTTAGAGCGCGCCATTAATTCTAGTGAAATGGTGTTGTGTAGATCAGGATACACCACTATTATGGATCTAGCTAAATTAGAAAAAAAAGCCTTTTTTATTCCAACACCTGGTCAATATGAACAAGAATACTTGGCGGAGCGATTAGACCACAAAGGAATTGTTCCCTGTTGTAACCAGGAGCATTTTTCCGTTGGAATGCTTCAAAAAATCTCACATTACAAGGGACTAAGTCATTTTGATTACGCCGTAGATATGGGTAGCTTGTTTTCAGTCTTTTCCAAGGTAAAAGAAAACTCTGAGCCAACATCTACCACACTTTCTACATAAATCTTTTCTCCATGGGCTTCTAGGATATGCTTTACAATAGCGAGACCAAGACCCGAGCCTCCCTCTGCCCTGCTCCCACTTTTATCTACACGGAAAAAGCGCTCGAAAAGTCTCGGAATATTTGTCCGCTCAATTCCTTCTCCATTATCTGTAATGCGAACGATTACTTTGTTTTTAATCAGATTTTCAATAGAAACTTCAGTGGTCCCATTTTCATGCCCGTATTTAATAGCATTTACCATAAGGTTAATTAAAACCTGCTGTATTTTATCCTTGTCTGCTTTTACATATATAGGGGAATTATAAACCCTGTCAAATGTCATGGTAATATGCTTTTTTGCAGCCCTAATTTCTAACATTTCAAAAGCTTGCTGGACCAGTTCTACAATGTCAAAAGTCACCGGCACTAAATTTAAATCTCCCACTTCTAATTTGGTAATTAAATCCAGGTCTTTAATAATATAAATGAGTCTATCTACACCTTTGGCAGCTCTTTCAAGGTATTTCTTCCTGACATTCTTATCATTCATTGCGCCATCTAGTAGGGTTAAAATGTACCCTTGAACTGTAAAAAGAGGCGTTTTTAATTCGTGAGACACATTACCTAAGTAATCCTTCCTATATTCTTCTGTAATTTTAAGGGTGTCTATTTCTACTTTTTTGTTTTGTGCAAAACGCTCAATTTCTTCTGTAAGCGTTTTCATATCAGTTGTTATAGGGATATTTGTTAAAGATTTAGACTCTAACAGAGATACCTCATCATATATCTTTTTAATCCTCCGGTAAATAAACTTCTCAACTCGGAGCTGAATGACTATAAAACAAATGAAAAAACTAAGCAATAAATAAACCACTAAAACACCCCACACTAATGAATTTACTGAATGGAGAAGCAAACCCAAAGCCAGCGCGAGTAAAATAGAAATAATCAAAGAAGACCGCAGTGCAAAGCGATAAGATTTCTTTAGTTTAATTGCCATAGAATGCTAAAGTACAAACTTATAGCCAACACCTTTAACAGTTTTAAAGTTGCTGTCTCCAATTTTTTCGCGGAGTTTCCTAATATGAACGTCTATTGTTCTTCCCCCAACAACTACTTCGTTACCCCAAACCTTATCTAAAATAACTTCTCTTTTAAATACCTTGTTTGGTTTTGAAGCTAATAAGGCCAGAAGCTCAAACTCTTTTCTTGGCAAAACCAATTCAACCCCTTTATGAACAATTTTATATTCTTCTCTATTAATAGTAAGGTCTCCTACACTAATAATATCTTCCGATTCAGCATTTACAGTTCCTTCATTAAATCTTCTGAGCAAAGCTTTTACCTTACTAACCAAAACTTTAGGCTTAATAGGTTTGGTAATATAGTCATCTGCACCAGCGTCAAAACCAGCCACCTGAGAATAATCCTCTCCCCTAGCGGTTAAAAAAGCAATAATAGTATTTTCTAGAATGGGGGTTGATCTAATTTTCTCACATGCCTCTATACCATCCATCTCAGGCATCATGACGTCTAAAATGATTAAATGGGGCTGTTTCTTCTTAGCTTTAGCCACCCCTTCTACACCATTACTGGCTGTATACACCTGGTATCCTTCTGCAGATAAATTATAGCTCACAATCTCCAAAATATCTGGCTCGTCGTCTACTAAAAGAATCTTAATGTCTTTATTGTTCATGGTTTATAAACATGGTTAATGGTCAAAAGTAAATATAATACTTATATGTCAAACGGGCTTAACATTGATTTAATCTGTTAACATTTAGATAAAAGACAAAAACCTTCCCAAATGATTGAATTTTATGGGATTATTAAAATATCATCGAATTGCAGCGTTAAAATGGAGCGCTAAATAAAATAGTATTTCCACTCAATAAAACAATAAGTTAACACAGATGGTGAAACACTTAACATTAAGCTAAAAGTAAAAGTATTTTAACCACATACATTTGCTCAAACTAATTAAAATAAATTATTAAAGATGAAAAAATCAATTTTAGCTCTTATGTTTTCTGGAGCAATTTTATTCACTTCATGTGAAACAGAAGCCACTGTAGACAGTGCTGAAGTTCAAAGAATTGTAGATGCTGCCGTTGCTGCTGCATTACAAAATTACCCAAACACTCAGGCAATTGCAGACGCTGCTGCTGCTGCTGCAACACAGGCGGTAAATTCTGGTTTGGCTACTTTAGATATTAATGGAGCTATTGAAGCGGCATTAAGTGCAGCAGATGCATTGACAAACCCAACCATTGTTCGTGTTGGAACTGGTGGGGTAACATATATTTCTTCTAATACAACTTGGACCAATGACAAAATTTGGTTAATGGAAGGTAAAATTGTAGTAGAAGATGGTACAACTTTAACTATTGAAGCAGGAACTATTGTAAAAGCAGCTGCTGGTACAGGAGCAAATGCTACCGTTTTGATTGTTGCTAAAGGTGCAAAAATTGAAGCAGTTGGAACTGCAGATAAGCCAATCATTTTCACTGATGCAAATGATCAAATTGTATATGCTAATGGATCTACTTCTCCAAACCGTTCTTTAACTGATAAAGGGCTTTGGGGTTGTTTAATCATTCTTGGTAATGGTGTAGTAGGTGCTGCCAATGGAGAAGCTAATATAGAAGGGGTTGTTTCTGGATATGAGTTCACTAAATATGGTGGGTCTAACAATGCTGAAAGTTCTGGTACCTTAAAATATGTATCTATTCGTCACACTGGTACTCAAGTTTCCCCAGGTAACGAATTACAAGGATTAACTATGGGCGGTGTTGGTTCAGGAACTGTGATTGAAAACATTGAGCTTATTGGTTCAGAAGACGACGGAATTGAGATTTTCGGAGGTGCTGTAAATGTAACCAATATTGTTATTGCAAATTTTGATGACGATGGTATTGACTTAGATCAAGCATATGCCGGAACAATTAGTAATGCTGTAGTAATTATGGCTCCAGGTTCAGATACTGTTTTTGAAATTGATGGAACTGAAGAGCCAAACAATGCAATCTTAGGAGAGTACACTGTTAAAAACGTAACAGCTTACGGAAGATCAGATGCTGCTAAATTCGACACTTTTGGTAACTGGAAAGAAGATGCTACTGGATTTAATGAAAACGTATTATTTATAGACTTCCCAGCTGGAACAACGCTTGGTGGAATTGATGCAGATACTTATGATGGTGCTGGAACAACTACTGCAGAAGGAAAACTTAATTTCAAAGATTTCATCGTTGTAACTTCTGACTCTAAAACTACAGTTATAGGTGGGCAAGTAGAAGAGGCATCTGCAACTTGGATTTCAGTGAGTACTACTAGACCATCAAGTAAAGGTGCAGATGAGTCTGTATTTGGTTGGACACAATTTTTCAACTAACAAAAAACATACCATACTTTACACATAAAAGAATAGCTCTTATAGAGCTATTCTTTTGTTGTATAAAATAAATACATACATGAAGAAAAAAATATTATTCTTGTTCTTAACAGTAGCTTTCCAAGCTGCATTTGCTCAATCTGCTATTTCAGGACTTGTCATGGACGGCGATTTTAATGAACCGCTTGCTTTTGCCAATGTTATTGTACGTGAAAAGGGACAAACTCAAAGTACGCTGGGTTCAATTACAGACTTTGAAGGACGCTATTCTATAATTGTTAAATCAGAAGGTTTTTACGAAGTGGAGTTTTCTTATTTAGGCTATGAGACCAAAGTAATTAGCGATGTAAAAGTAGGAACTAATGATGAAGTTCAAGTAAATGTTACTTTAAATCCGAGTTCTAACCAATTAGAAGAAGTCGTGATCACAGTATCTGCTAAAAAAAACAATGAAGCAGCAGTGTTAGCCATACAAAAAGGAGCCATAACCCTGTTAGATGGTTTATCTGCTCAGACCATGAAAAAGTCTGGAGATGGAGATGTAGCAGCAGCCATTAAAAGAATACCTGGTGTTTCTGTCCAAGGAGGAAAGTTTGTGTATGTAAGGGGATTAGGAGACCGATATTCTAAAACACTTTTAGGAAATGTAGAAGTGCCTGGATTAGACCCTGATAGAAATACCCTTCAATTAGATGTATTTCCTACCAATTTGATTGATAATATCTTAATTAGTAAATCTGCAAGTGCAGATTTACCAGCAGACTTTACTGGAGGTTTGGTAGATGTTATTTTAAAGGATTTTTCAGCAATACCTGAATACAGCGTTTCAATTTCTGCAGGTTATAATACAAATACTAATTTTAAAAATGCTCCTACACTTCCCGATTATTCACTCAATGCTTTGTCTTTTGACAGTGGAGCTAATGAGTTACCCTTTAATTCTGTAGTTGATTTTCCAAGACCTGTAAACGTAAATAACGCCCAACAAGAAGCATTTTTAATTTCAAGCACAAACGCCTTTACAAAACAAATGGGTGTGAGTAGGGAAAATAATTTTATGGATTACAGTATTGGTGGAACCGCGTCTAACCAGTATAATATCTCTGAAAAAGTATCTATTGGTTTTATTGCTTCTATGAATTATAAATTAGATACAGATTATTATGAAAGTGTGGTCAATAGAAGTGTTGCTGTTAGAAATGGTGAGCAGCAAGATTTTGACGGTCAAGAAGGAGAACTAGGTTCAATTCAATCCATTGCAAGTGGTCTTTTGGGTGTTTCAATAAAGACCGGAAGCTTTAAGCATAACGCAACTATCCTTGCAATTAGAAGTGGAGAAAGCAACGGATTTGACGGTATTATAGAAGACTATATTGAAAATCCTTATTCTGGAGTTACTAATACTATGACACACACAGAAAGAGAGATCTTAACGGTTCCATTTTCTGGAGCCTATCGATTGAGTGACAAGTTTTCATTTGATTGGAAGTTCGCTCCCTCTGTTGTTAGGGTAAGAGATATTGACTTTAGAAAATCTGTATTCAATGTTTTGAATAACGGAAATAGAATCATAGACAATTCTTCTACAGCACTTCCGTTAAGACTTTGGAGAGATCTAGAAGAATATGGTGTTTCTGCAAAAGCAGATTTAAAATATGACTTTAAATTATTTGGCAAAGCAGGGAATAAATTAAAAATTGGAGTAGCCTATAACACCAAAGACAGAGAGTTTGGAACAGATCTATTCTCCATTGGTTACAGGGGTAACTCAATGGATTTAGATGGGAATTATGATAATATCCTAAACTCTAGCTTTGTTTGGAATGCTACTAAAGACACTGGATCTTTTGTAATTGGAGACTACCAGCCCACTAATCAATATAAAGCTCAAAATGAAACAGCTGGAGCCTATCTATCTACAGAATTAAATGTTTCAGAAAAGTTGAAAGCTACCTTAGGGGTAAGGTATGAACAATATAATGTGCTGTATTCTGGTCAAGATGTTTCAGGAGAGGTATATAATGATGAGGAGTTTATAGATGTACAGGATTTTTATCCGTCTGCAAACTTTATTTATGCGGTAGACGAAGACACCAATATTAGAGCTTCTTACTCAATGACCACAGCACGTCCAAGTTTTAAAGAGAACTCAGCAGCCAATATATATGATCCTATAACGGAGCGATTCTTTGTTGGTAATGTTAATTTAAAACCTACCTACATTGATAACTTTGATGTTCGTTGGGAACACTATGGTGAAGAGAATAGGTTTATGGCTATTAGTGGTTTCTATAAAAGCTTCGAAAACCCAATAGAAATTAATTATTTTGATGTAACTACACCCAATACATTAATTGCGAGAAATACCGAGGAAGCAATTGTATATGGAGTAGAATTAGAGATGAGAAATTCCTTGTATTCGAATGACAATTATCGCGTGTCTTTTAATATAAATTCCTCTTTAATTGTGTCTAAACTAGAAATGTCTGAAAATGAATTAATTGCACGCCAATCTGTGGCTGGAGATAGACAAATAGACACTTTCCGAAAATTACAAGGACAGTCTCCATACTTGGTTAATGCAGGAATAACTTATAACTTATTTGAAAGTGATTTGGAAGCTGGGTTGTTTTACAATGTTCAGGGCAGGGCTTTACAAGTCATTGGTGTTGGACAGTTCCCAGATGTTTTTACGGAACCTTTCCACAGTTTAAACTTAAATGCAAGTAAGCGTTTTGGTGAAAACAAAAAGAAAACACTTACGCTAAAGGTAGACAACTTATTAAATGATGCTATTGAAAGCAGGTTTGATTATTTTGGAAACACAGATTTTATTTTTTCTAGTCTTAATCCGGGGGTAAATGTATCCTTAGCGTTTGGCTACAAATTTTAATTGTTTTTATTATTTAGTTTTAAAACCCGGCTTCCAGCCGGGTTTTTTTTTGCCCACTGCACAAATCAAGAGACTCGTTAACAACTAATTAAGATTAGCGTAACAAAAAAAATGTATCTTTATTGTACAAAACAATATTTTTTTGAAAAAAGTCCTCTACATACTTTTGTTCTTTGTGTTTGCTGTTGGTTTTGCACAGCAAAATGAGTATACAGAAATTCCTGGGTTAAAAATTTATCCCAATCCAGTGACCCAAGGCAAAGTATTCATTGAGACAGACCTTGTAGGCCCAAAAAAAATTATTTTATTTAACGTCTTTGGAACTCCGGTACTTGAAAAAATTATCAAAACAAAAGAGTTGCCCCTTCCAAAGATCAAGCCTGGTATTTACGTTATTAAAATCTTTGCTGAAGCAAAAAGCAGTACTAGGAAACTAGTGATCAAATAAAATTCCCTTCCTATTTTCCACCCATCCTCTCCAGATTTTCTTTCGAATAAAAGTTATATTTGTTTTCTAATCTTTTATGGAACTGAGAATGCTTACAAATTTTATTGTTGAATTGAAATGGAGGGGTATGTTGCACGACGTCATGCCCGAAACTGAGGAACACTTATTAAGTGAAATGCGCGCTGCATATTTGGGTATAGATCCTACTGCAGACTCTTTACATATTGGTCACTTAGTAGGTGTTATGCTATTAAAGCATTTTCAAATTGCGGGTCATAAACCCTATGCATTAATTGGTGGAGCGACAGGAATGATTGGTGATCCGTCAGGAAAATCAAATGAGCGAAATTTACTGGATGAAGCCACCCTGAGACACAACCAGGCCGCTTTAAAAGAACAACTTTCCAGATTTTTAGACTTTGATTCACAGGCACCTAATGCAGCCGTTCTTGTAAATAATTATGACTGGATGAAAGATTTTTCTTTTCTATCCTTTATCAGAGACGTTGGTAAGCATATTACAGTAAACTATATGATGGCCAAAGACTCTGTAAAAAAAAGACTTTCCTCAGAAGCTGCTGAGGGCATGTCATTTACTGAATTTACCTATCAATTGGTCCAAGGTTATGACTTCTTACACCTGTATAAAAACTTCCAGTGCACCTTGCAAATGGGTGGATCTGACCAGTGGGGAAATATCACTACAGGAACGGAACTCATCAGGAGGATTGGAGGAGGTAAAGGATACGCATTAACTTGCCCACTGATTACTAAAGCAGACGGAACCAAATTTGGGAAAACAGAAGGGGGCAACATTTGGTTAGACGCCAAGAGAACCTCTCCTTATGCATTTTTCCAATATTGGCTAAATACCTCCGATGTAGATGCAGAGAAATACATTAAAATATTCACTTTATTAAACCAAGAAACCATTACAAAATTGGTTAATGATCACCAAAATGCACCTCATTTAAGACTGCTTCAAAAGAATCTTGCTAAAGAAGTAACTACAGCTGTACATGGTAATGAAGCGTATGAAAATGCCGTAAAAGCCAGTGATATTCTATTTGGGAAAACTACTGCAGACGCGGTAAAAGCATTAGATACCCAAACCTTTCTAGCGGTTTTCGAAGGGGTTCCTCAGGCTGTACTTCCTTTTTCGAATTTGGAAAACGGATTGGATATGATCGCAGCTTTATCTGCTGAAACTGGCTTTTTAAAATCCAATGGCGATGCCAGAAGAGAATTAAAACAAAACGCTATTTCTGTAAACAAAGAAAAGGTTGAAGAAACGTATTTAATTAGTCAAAAAGACCTGATTGATCAGAAGTATGTGTTGCTGCAAAGGGGAAAAAAGAACTACTTTATATTAGTTTTTGAATAACGTTATAGAATACTATATGCCTCTCATAAAACCACTCTAAAATTAGGTTACAGTTAATATATAAGCCAGTATTGACCGAAAAACTGCTAAGGCACCAATAAATTACAGCCTCTAATAGCGGCATTGTCAAAACGACCTAAGATAGAGAAGCCTTTGTTTTTAAAAGTCTTTCCTAGATCTTGGGTGGCAATAAATGCGCAGGAATGTAAGTTGGCAAAGTCAATGACATTTACGCCTCCTGTTTTTCCGTCACCCACAAAATTAAAGGGGTCTTCCGTATCTCTAATCAGTATTTTCATCCATGGAGGCGTGTTAAAAATACCATCTCCTTTGGAGTAAGCTTGAGACAAAAGTTCTGTCATTCCATATTCTGAATGAATTTTGGAAACGCCAAAACCCTTGGTTAAATTTTCATGAAGTGCCTCCCTGATCATTTCTTTTCGCCTACCTTTCATGCCACCAGTTTCCATTACTATAGTGTTTTTTAAAGACATGGAATATTTTTCACTAAAATCCAGTAAAGCAAAAGAAACCCCGATCAAAAATATAGGAGTGTTTTTTGACTCCAATTCTAATAAAGTTCTATGGAGCGCTTCGTGGTTATTCAGGTAAAAACCAGATTGAAGGTGGCCACTTTTTGCAATGAAATCTTCTGCCATATAAATTAAAGAAGATCCCTCTCTTTCTAAATAAGCAGGTAATAAAGCCAAAACACAGTAGTTCTCTACTGGGCCATAAAAAATCTCAAAAGCAGTCATGTAGCTGGCTTCATATAGCGATAAGTCGGGAACATAATGCTTTGATGTTTCAGATCCACTGGTTCCACTAGAGGTAAAATGAAAAAGTGGATTTTCCCTTTTATCTAAAAGTTTTGTCTCAGGAAAAGTTGTTGGCGGTTCAAGAGGCATCTGTGTAATAACCTGGTGGGTCTTAAAGAATGAGATAGGTAAAAAGGGAATGTCCTCAATGGTTTGAACGTGCTCAGGAGTCTTTTTGATTAAGCGGCAAAATTCGTGGTATACCGTATTGTATTTATATTGAAATGCAAATAATTCCAAAGCGTAGGCTTTAAATGCCTCTTGGGTATTTTCTAACGAAAAAGGAGCAGGAAAAATAGCTTTCATGGGGCAAAAATAGGGAATAAAAAACGTAATTTTGAGAATATGATACTTGTTACTGGAGGTACCGGCTTGGTAGGTGCCCATCTTCTTTTTAGTCTATGTGAGGACCGTCAGCTGTGTAGGGCCATTTACAGAGATGTAAAGGGATTAGAGGACGTAAAGAAATTATTTATTTTATACGGCGACCTTAACTTAGCTCGCTATAAGACCATAGAATGGGTACTTGGAGATATATTGGACCTAGAGGAATTAAGCCTTGCTTTTAAAGAAGTTAACACTGTATATCACTGTGCTGCCCATATCTCCTTTGATCCCAGTGCATACAAAACCCTTAAATCTGTCAATGTTACAGGAACAGCTCATATGGTAAATCTTGCCTTAGACTACAAGGTGGGTGCTTTTTGTTATGTGAGTTCCATTGCTGCACTTGGAAAATCAGATACCCAAAAACACATAACAGAGGAGACAAATTGGAATATTAGCGATCCAAATGTATACGCCCTAACAAAGTATGAAGCAGAACTAGAGGTGTGGAGGGGTATTTGGGAAGGACTTTCTGCCTCCATTATAAACCCCGGTGTAATTCTAGGCCCTGGATTTTGGAAAAAAGGGAGTGGTAAATTGTTTTCATTTGCTCAAAAAGGCAGTCCGTTCTATTTCCCCGGTGGCTCAGGTTTTGTTGGAGTTAAGGATGTTGTGAACGCCATGCTACTCAGTGTTAAAACAAAAAAATGGGGAGAACGTTTTATTTGTGTGTCAGAAAATATTTCTTACCAGGAGCTGTTTGGATACATGGCAGACGGATTTAGGTTAAAAAAACCAACCTATAAACTCCCTTTTTGGGTCCTTGAAATCCTTTGGCGCTTAGATTTTATTAAGAGTTTGTTTTTAAAGGGCAACAGAAAAATAACAAAACACACACTAAAAGGGCTCAGATCTAGAGATTTTTACGATGCCAATAAATCCAGTCAAACGTTAAATTTGGAATATACCCCTATTAAAAAAGTAATAGCAGAATGTTGTAACCTATTTAAAAACAATATTCCATAAAGGAACTTCAATTATTCCAGAACGCTAGAAGCTTTAGCGGCCTTGTCGTAATTAGTTTTTAAGGCCTGTAGGCGTTTCTCTACCCTGCGGTATATAATTTCGTATTGCAATGGCTTTGAGGCGTAATACAAGTCATTTTGAGCGTACACTGTACTGTCTATATCGTACTTTTTATAGATGTATCCCAATGGAGTAATAGATTGCTCTTTAAACTGAGACCTGTCTGCAGTTACTGCTGCATTTAATACGGCCATATCATAAACTATAGATTCCATCTGATCCAAAGACAACACTCTTTTTGGTTTAGGCACAACTTGGTTGCTACAAGAAGTTACTAAAGAGAGTAGGGTAAAAAAGAACAGTTGCTTCATATTAATCTCTGTTAAAATTAAGTCTCATGGCATTTTTATGATCACTAATCAAACCATTGTCATAAGCCAAGTGTCCGTTGACAAATGTTTTGTGAACGCTATTTGAAAAACGCGTCCCAGTAAATGGAGACCAGCCACATAAGGCGACAATATTTTCAGCATTTACTGTCCATGGGCTGTTGGGTTTTATCAAAACCAAGTCTGCATAGTAGCCCTCTCTTAAATAGCCTCGCCTATCAATATTGAATAAAATAGCTGGGTTGTGACACATCTTCTGAACCATTGTTGGCAAAGACAGTATCCCTTGGTCTACTTTTTCTAACATACCTACCAATACATGCTGTACAAGTGGGCCTCCAGAAGGTGCTTTGGCATACTTCTGCTGTTTTTCTTCTAAAGTATGGGGGGCGTGATCTGTTGCGATTATATCTATGCGATCATCTAATAAGGCTTCCCATAAACCCGCTCTGTCATTAACTGTTTTAACCGCTGGATTCCATTTAATTAAGCTTCCTTTCTCTGCGTAATCCTCCTCTGAAAACCAAAGGTGGTGTAAACACACCTCTGCAGTAATTTTTTTGTCTTTTAAGGGAATGTCATTTCTAAATAAGGCCGTTTCTTTCGCTGTAGAAAGGTGAAAAACGTGTAGCCTCGCACCAGTCTCTTTAGCCAGTGCAACAGCTTTTGAAGAAGACAAATAACAGGCTTCTTCTGAGCGAATTTTAGGGTGGGCATCCATAGGGATGTCTTCGCCGTAACGCTCAGTATAAGCGGTCATATTTGCCCTAATAGTTCCCTCGTCTTCGCAATGGGTGCAAATCACCAATTCGGTGTTTTTAAAAATGCCTTCTAATACTTTTTGGTTGTCTACTAGCATATTCCCAGTAGAGGATCCTAAAAATAACTTTACATTAGAAGTAGCGTTTTTATCCAAACGCTTTAATTCCTCTAAATTATCATTGGTCCCACCAAACGGGAAGGCATAATTGGCAAAGGAGCTTTTTGCTCCTAAAGCAAACTTAGCCTCTAAAGCATCAATCGTAGTGGTTTGCGGGTTGGTGTTTGGCTGTTCCATAAAGGTTGTTATACCTCCTGCTACAGCTGCCCTACTCTCAGAATAAATAGTGCCTTTATGCGTAAGACCCGGTTCTCTAAAATGGACTTGATCGTCTATAATTCCTGGTAACACCCACATGCCATTTGCCTCTACTACAGTAGCATTGGGATGAGAAAGATCTTTACCTATCTTTTCAATAAAGTGGTCTTTGATTAAGACGTCGGCCTGAAAGGCCAAACTCTCATTGACTAAAGTTCCATTCTTTATTATCGTATACCCCATTTTAAAAATTATTTTTATTAAAAATACTTTGCCATTTGAGCTTTAAAACGCCAATAATGGCTTCGCCAACTATGGCGCTACTCATCTTTGATTTTCCCAACTCTCTGTCTTTAAAAACAATTGGAACCTCTTCAATGACAAAACCTAAAACATGTGCCCTAAATTTCATTTCTATCTGGAAAGCATATCCAACAAATCGCACCCGATCCAAAGGAATGGCTTCTAGAACGCTTCTGGTGTAACAAACAAATCCTGCAGTTGGATCGTGTACCCTCATTCCTGTAATAAGTTTCACATAAAAAGACGCCCCGTAGGAGATTAAAATTCTGTATAAAGGCCAATTCACCACATTAATTCCCTTTTTATACCTAGAGCCTACTGATAGATCTGCTCCTTGCTCGCAGGCTTCAAATAAGGCTATAAGGTCCTTTGGTGGATGTGAAAAATCTGCATCCATTTCAAAAATGTAGTCGTAATGTTTTTTTAAAGCCCACTTAAATCCGTGAATATAAGCAGTCCCTAAACCTCCTTTGCGGGTTCTTTCTTCTATAAATAGCTTTCCAGGATACTGGTTTTGTAGGGATTTTACTTGTGTTGCCGTACCATCAGGAGATCCGTCGTCTACAATCAGAACGTGGAAATCCATGGGAAGTTCAAAAACAGCCGCAGTGATTTGGCTAATGTTTTCAATCTCATTATAGGTGGGAATAATAACAAGTCTATTGGGCATGGTTGGACATATTTACGCACAAAAGTAGGATATAAATAGCGTAAAATGAGAATGAAACCGTGGTTTTATGTTTTTTTAAAGCCCTTAAATATAAATTCTAAAAGTAAGGTCTGGCGTAATTATTTGTAAATTTGCGCACGAATCCATAAGAATGAAAGGGAATAAACAAGAGCTTTTTTGGGGGATTATTATCCTTATTGGTTTGGCCAATACCCTTCAGGCGTTTTTCACTGAGCTTATTTATGATGAGGCTTATTATTGGTATTTTTCCAAACAACTAGATTGGGGCTACTTTGACCACCCCCCAATGGTAGCAGCCATGATTGCGTTGGGTAAACTGTTATTTAAAGGAACTTTAGGGGTGAGAATAGTAGGTGTTTTAAGTGGATTGGGGACCTATCTTTTAATTTGGAACACTGTTTCCAATACGTATAAAAAACACCATATTGGGGCATTTTTTGTCCTGTTGAGTTCTATGACCCTCTTGAATGCCTATGGGTTTTTTACCTTACCAGATACGCCGCTACTCTTTTTCACTGCCTTACTTTTTTATATTCTCAAGTACTTTTTACAAAAACCCACATGGGGACTCAGCATTGCATTGGGCTTAGTGATGGCAGCACTTATGTACAGTAAATACCACGCGGTACTGGTGATTATTGGTGTTTTAGTTGGAGTCCCTAGCCTATTAAAAAACAAGTTTGCTTGGGGGGCTGTTGTCGTGAGCCTTTTGGCTTACAGCCCACATTTGTTCTGGTTGTATTACAATGATTTCGTGTCTGTTGCTTACCACCTATTTGAAAGACCCAATAGGGCGTATGATTTCTTTGATTTTGGTTTGGGATATTTTATAAATCTGGCGGCTCTTTTTGGGTTTTGCTTTCCTTTCATTTATAAAGCATTATTTGGTTTATCTAGAGACACTGCACTTAAAAAAAGTTTGTTTGGTGTGATTATTACCGTGCTGGTATTTTTCTTTATTTCGAGTTTTAATAGGCGCATACAAACCCAATGGATGGTGGTGATATGTATTCCGATGGCCGTTTTAATATTTGACGCACTCACACAAAACTCCAGACTCAAAAAACAATTGTGGGTGAGTGGTTGGATCAATATTGGGCTCATAATCTTTTTGAGAATTGGACTTGTGTACGAACCTCTCCTCCCTATTTCATATGAGGCACACGGAAACAAAGCATGGACAGCTGCTTTAAAAGAAAAGGTAGGAGACCGAATGGTTGTTTTTGAAAACTCTTACAGGAACGCTCCAATGTATGCCTTTTACACTGGAAGCAAAGCCTATTCTCTCAACGCAATCAATTACCGCCAAAACCAATACAATATTGATGGTTCTGAAAACGAGCTTATTGGTAAAGAAATCGCCTATATAACTAAGGATTCTCTGAGCTTTGCAGATCAGATCCCAGCAGATTTTTCTTTTGAAAAGGCTAAAGGAGTTCCCTATTACGGAACATGGATTCCCTCATTCAAGCCTTACAGTCAATTAAAAACTATGTTGATTCAAGCCAAAGACAACAGCCTTGTTTTTGAGCTACAAAATCCATATTCTTTCCAAATTTCTATGGAAGAAATCCGTGTTGGACTTGCTTTTCTTAATGAACACAAGCAATTCCAATACCTATCTGAATTAGAGGCTCTTGAGGTTGTTTCAAAAAAAAATGGTCCTGTAGCAACTAACAATCTCAAAAGAATAGTAATGCCCGGAGAAACAGTCACCCTTAAAGGCAAATACCATTTAAAAGATAGCGATTTAAGTATGGGTTATTTCAAACTAAGCATTTCCGCCAATTCAATGCCTTTTTTATTGGGGGCTAACTCACATAAATTAGCGACATGGAACTTGAATTGAGATTTCAGCATATACCCGATTGGACCATTGGATTGTTTTTTCTCTCCTTAGTGCTCATGAGCCTTTCAAAGATAGTTTATCCTCAAAGGCATTTATCGTTTTCTAATTTAATTAGCCACAACAGATTCGTTTTTGTTTACAATAAAAAACAAGCATTTATCCACCCGTTTCAATGGTTTTGGGGCTTGTTCGCTGTTATAAATTGTAGTCTATTTCTTTTCTTTTTTACCCCAATTTTCCTTAAAAATTCATCTGTAATTAATATAAATTATTTGACTTGCTTTGCGCTTGTATCTGGATTTGTCGTGAGTAAAGCTATACTTCAGAACATACACGGATGGTTGTTTGGAAACAAAAAATTGCTCAATGAAATTGTTTTTAAGAAAAATAGCTTCTTTAATTACGGGAGTATGGTCTTATTCACTGCAAATATATTATTCGCATTTATTCCTTTTAATGCTAAACTTCTGTTTTACAGTAGTTTATTTTTATTTGTCTCCATTACGCTTATTGGGTGGATATTAATATTAAGAAATTATCAAAAGTATATCCTACATAATGTATTCTATTTTATTTTGTACCTTTGCGCTCTTGAAATAGCACCGTTTTTAATAATTGCAAGCATTTTTAATACTTGATTCCATGAAGGTAAAAACAATTTTAGTCTCACAGCCAGAGCCAAAGATGGAAAACTCTCCATATGCAAGGCTTATTGACAAAGAAAAAGTAAAGGTAGATTTTAGACCATTCATTCATGTAGAAGGGGTAGACGCTAAAAGCGTAAGACAACAAAAAATAGACCTGAGCCAATTCACGGCAGTCATTTTAACAAGTAGAAATGCGGTAGATCATTATTTTAGACTGGCAGAAGAAATGAGGTTCAAGGTGCCAGACAGTATGAAATATTTCTGCCAATCGGAAGCTGTTGCTTATTACCTACAAAAATATGTGGTATACAGAAAACGTAAAATTTATGTAGGTAAAATGAATTTTGCAGACTTAGTGCCCTTATTTAAAAAATACAAAGAAGAAAAATATTTACTCCCTTCCTCTGATGTATTAAAACCAACTGTACCTGAAACATTAGATCAATTACAACTCGATTGGAAAAGAGGTGTTTTTTACAAAACAGTGATTAGTGACTTATCCGATCTAAGCGATGTTTTATATGACGTATTGGTTTTCTTTAGCCCTTCAGGAATAGAATCCCTGCTCAAAAACTTCCCTGAGTTTAAACAAAACAACACCCGAATTGCTGTTTTTGGAAATTCTACTATTAAAGCAGCCACAGATGCAGGACTAAGAATTGACATTAAGGCACCCACCCCTGAAACACCTTCTATGACTATGGCGCTTCAAAAGTATATCAGCACAGAAAACAAGAAATAATTGTTTTGTTTATAACTTATTTTAAGTAATTCTTTAAAAATACAACAATTCGCTATTTTTAAGGACGTATAAACCCGTTCTCATCATGCGAAATATTCTTTTAATAGGTGCTGGAAAATCTACTGCTTACCTCATTGATTATTTATTAGATCAATCAAAAAAAGAGGGTATTTCACTTTGCATTTTAGATAGAGAAACAGCTCATATACCGAAGCAAATAGCTTCTCATCCTGCACTTACTATTGTAACTTCCTCTGTCACTGATACAGTTATGAGACAAAAACAGATTGCATTAGCAGACATTGTAATCTCTATGCTTCCTGCTCATATGCATATTTTAGTTGCCAAGGACTGTCTGGCACTTGAAAAACACTTGGTTACTGCTTCCTATGTGAGCCCTGAGTTAAAAGAAATGGAGGATCAGGTAAAAGAAAAGGGATTGATTTTCCTCAATGAAATGGGGGTAGACCCTGGGATTGATCATATGAGTGCCATGGCATTTATGGACCAAATAAAAAACAAAGGAGGAGAAATTAAATTATTTGAATCCTTCACTGGCGGCTTAGTGGCTCCCCAAGAAAAATCAAATTTATGGGACTACAAATTCACATGGAATCCAAGAAATGTGGTGATAGCAGGACAAGGCGGTGCAGCTAAATTCATACAAGAAGGCACCTACAAATACATCCCTTATCACAAATTATTTAGGCGTACTGAATTCATGCACATTGAAGGCTATGGAAAATTTGAAGCCTATGCCAATAGAGATTCTCTAAAATACAGGTCTGCATACGGCCTAGAAAATGCCCTAACGTTATACAGGGGAACCATGAGAAGGGTTGGTTTTTCAAAAGCTTGGAATATTTTTGTGCAATTGGGACTCACAGACGACAGTTACCATATAGAGGAGAGTGAAAAAATGAGTTATAGGGCGTTTATTAATTTATTTCTACCCTATTCTCCAACAGATAGTGTAGAGTTAAAAGTACGGCATTATCTGAAAATTGACCAAGACGACATTATGTGGGACAAGCTCATGGAATTAAACCTGTTTAGTGACAAGCACTTTTTAACCAAACAAAATGGCACACCCGCTGAACTACTTCAAGAGATCCTGGAGGCCCATTGGACCCTTGGCTTGGAGGAAAAAGACATGGTGGTTATGTACCATAAAATAGGCTATGAACTCCAAGGAGAAATGCGACAATTAGACGCTCATATGGTGGTTGAAGGAGTTTCTCAAACACATACAGCAATGGCTAAAACGGTAGGTTTACCTCTTGCTATGGCCTGTTTACTTATTTTAAATAGAGACATTAGCACGCCTGGAGTGCGTATCCCTATACACCAAGAAATCTATAGGCCCGTTCTAAAGCTCTTGGCTCAAGAAGGTGTTGTATTTAAAGATTTTGAGGTGCCATATTTGGGATATGCAACAGAATACGTGGCTAGTTCTTAAATTACAACATAAAAATGAGGCTAAATTTATAAATAATGAAACAAAATATGTAGTTTTACTTAAAATATGTAAGTATGACTAATAGTGACTCCCTTCCAAAAATAGACGGAATAGATAAAGAAATTCTCCGATTCCTCATGGAGGACGCTAGAAAACCCATCTTAGAAATCGCTAGAAAAATTGGGATCTCTGGGGCAGCTATTCACCAAAGGCTCAGAAAACTAGAAGCCTCAGGAGTTATTAAAGGATCAAAATTTATTGTCAACACCAAGACACTAGGCTATAATACCATGGCCTACATTGGCGTGTATTTAGACAAAGCCATGAGCAATCCAGCGGCAGTAAGTGCATTAAAAAAAATACCAGAAGTTCTAGAATGTCATTACACTACTGGAAATTGGTCCATATTGATCAAAGTGCTCTGTAAAGATAATGAACACCTCATGCGTTTACTCAACCAAGAAATTCAACAGATAAAAGGAGTGTCAAGAACAGAAACATTTATTTCCTTAGACCAACAAATAGACCGACAGATTGGGTTTTAATCCCTTGAGCCTAAATAACGCAATACAAAATAAGCCAATGTCGCTAAGGCACCAATAGCAGCTACTACATAGGTTCTTGCTGCCCATTTTAGGGCGTCTTCAGCACCAGCATATTCTTCTTGTCCTACGATTTGTTTGCGCTTTAACCAAGCCAAAGCCCTGTTGCTAGCGTCGTATTCCACAGGCAATGTTATAAAAGTAAAGGCAGTTACAATGCCGTATAAAACAATTCCAGCAAGTAATAAGCCACTGCCCAATGCCGTTGTAGCAGAAAGGACCAAACCACCCATAATAACCCATTGAGAAAGGCCAGAAGCGACCTGAACTGCAGGCACCATTTTAGAACGCATCTGAAGCCAAGGATACGCCACTGCATGTTGTACGGCATGGCCGCACTCGTGCGCAGCAACTGCTGCTGCTGCTGCATTTCGCTGTCCATATACAGACTCACTTAAATTAACTGTTTTTGTCAATGGATTGTAGTGGTCTGTGAGTTGTCCAGGGGTAGACACCACTTTAACATCTCTAATGCCATGGTCTTCCAACATTCTTTGCGCCACCTCAGCGCCGCTCATACCATTTCTGAGCGTCAATTTTGAGTAAGTTGCAAACTTAGATTTTAATTTTTTACTCACCGCCATACTCACTAGGGCCATGAGTCCTACAATAATATAATACAACATCATAATAATAGCTTTTTAAATATCACAGCAAAAATAACACCAAAATAAACTGTCAGTATTTCCACTGACATTTTGGCCTTACTTGTATTTTAATTTTAAGACAATCACTGCTAAAGTCAATACAGAAGTAATGACATTGGCAAAAATAATTGGTGCGCTGTTGTGATACAGTCCATAGACCAACCACAGTACTACCCCTGTAAACATTACCAAATACATAGAAAGAGAGATGTCTTTAGCAGATTTATCTCTCAATACCTTCACTACTTGGGGGAGGTAAGCTGCCGTGGTAAGTGTAGCGGCAAGCAAACCAATCATCTCTATTGTTTCCATAGTTCGCGTAAGATTAGCCTACTATATTAATAATTTTACCAGGCACCACAATCACCTTTTTAGGGTCCCGCCCGTCCAATTGCTGTACGGTTTTTTCATGCGCCATTACTGCAGCTTCTATTTCCTGTTTAGACATATCCATTGGAAGGGTCAATTTAAATCGCATTTTACCGTTAAAAGACACTGGATACTCTTTCTCAGATTCCACCAAATAAGCTGGATTAAATACCGGGAAAGGCGCCGTAGAAATAGATGCTTCGTGACCCATAGCTTCCCACAACTCTTCTGCAATATGAGGGGCATAAGGAGACACTAAAATAGCTAAAGCTTCTAAAATTTCTTGGCTCGCACATTGCTGTGCAGCCAATTCATTCACACAGATCATAAAAGTAGACACCGAAGTATTAAAAGAGAAGTTTTCAATATCTTCCGTCACTTTTTTAATGGTTTTATGCAGTGTTTTAAGTTGCGCTGCACTCGCTGGTTCTGCTTTAAAAACAGGGCCACTTTCGTTAAAATACAACTTCCACAATTTCTTTAAAAAACCATGGGTTCCGGTAATTCCAGCAGTATTCCAAGGCTTAGATTGCTCTAATGGCCCTAAAAACATTTCGTACAAACGCAGAGCATCTGCGCCATATTGTTCGCAAATAGCGTCTGGACTCACCACGTTATACTTGGATTTAGACATTTTCTCTACCTCTCTACCTACCTTATAAACACCTTTGTCTTCTAATTCAAAAGTAGCTGCTGCGTATTCTGGTCTCCATGCCTTAAAAGCATCTATATCTAACTCGTCAGACACATTTACCATTGACACGTCTACGTGAATGGGCTGAACAGATCTCCCGTTAATTCGGGATTTAGACACATAAGTGTTTGTATCAGGAAGTCTGTAAACAAAGGCAGAAGTTCCCGTAATCATTCCTTGATTGATTAATTTTTTTGCAAACTCACCCTCTGGTAATACACCCAAGTCATACAATGCTTTCTGCCAAAAACGGGCATATAGCAAATGGCCTGTAGCATGTTCACTCCCTCCAATATAAAGATCTACCTCTCCCCAGTAATCCAAAGCCTCTTTTGAAGCCATTTCTACTGAATTGGTAGCGTCCTTGTACCTGTTAAAATAAAAAGAGCTTCCCGCCCAACCAGGCATGGTATTTAACTCCAAAGGAAAAACAGTCTTTTGGTCAATAGCCTGGTTAGACACGACCTGATGCGTCTTAGTACACCAAGCCCAATAGGTCGCATTTCCAAGAGGTGGCGCACCAGTTTCTGTGGGTAAATATTTAGCTACTTCAGGCAATTGAATCGGTAAATGGGCTTTGTCTATAAGCACTGGCACCCCATTGTTATAATAAATTGGAAAAGGTTCCCCCCAATAACGTTGTCTACTAAACACCGCATCTCTCAACCTATAATTCACTTTTCCATAGCCAGACCCTAAGGCTTCTAAGGCCAATATTGATTTGTGCAAAGCTTCTTTGTAGGGTAATCCAGACAAGAAATCTGAATGGTCAATTACAGCCCCTTCTTTTTGGGTAAAAGCTTCCTGAGATATGTCTACGTTTTTAAAAATATTTGGAATAGGCAAATCAAAGTGTTTGGCAAAATCGTAATCACGTTGGTCCCCACATGGAACCGCCATTACTGCGCCAGTACCATAACCAGCCAAAACATAATCTCCAATCCATACAGGAATAGGCTTCTCTGTAATTGGATGGCTTGCATAAGCCCCTGTAAAGACTCCAGAAATGGTTTTCACATCTGCCATTCTATCCCTTTCAGAACGCTTGGCTGTTGCTTGAACGTATGCCGCAACCGACGCTCTCTGTTCAGGAGAACAGATACGATCTACATAAGGATGTTCCGGTGCTAGGGTCATAAAAGAAACCCCATAAATAGTATCTGGACGGGTCGTAAATACCTCAATGGGTAGCGACTCATTACACCATTCGCTCGGTTGTGTATGGAAAGTAACCATAGCACCTTTAGATTTTCCAATCCAATTGATTTGGCTGTCTTTCAAGGGTTGAGGCCAATCTAAAAGATCTAAATCTTGAAGCAATCTTTCCGCATAGGCAGAAATTCTCATACTCCATTGCAGCATCTTTTTTCTCACTACAGGGTGGCCACCACGCTCAGAAACTCCATTGACAATTTCGTCATTTGCCAAAACTGTACCCAGGCCAGGACACCAATTTACCTGAGCCTCTGCCAAATAAGTTAATCGGTATTGTTGTAATATTTTTTCTTGGCTTTCAACCGATGCCGTTGTCCATTCTTCCGCAGAAAAAGATTTCACTTCTTCCTCAACTGCAGCCAACACGCCTTCATTTCCAAATTTCTCAAAATGTGCAATGAGCACATCTATAGGCGTAGCTTTATCTGCAGCCTTGTCGTACCAGGCATTAAACAGCAGGCCAAAAATCCACTGGGTCCATTTGTAGTAATCACTCGAAGAGGTTCTGACCTCTCTATCCCAATCAAAAGAGAAACCTATTTTATCTAATTGCTCCCTATACCTATCAATATTAGCTTGAGTAGTAATAGCAGGATGTTGCCCTGTTTGAATGGCGTATTGCTCAGCAGGTAAACCAAAAGAGTCATAACCCATAGGATGGAGTACATTAAAACCTTTGTGTCTTTTAAACCTGGCGTAAATATCTGAGGCTATATATCCTAATGGGTGCCCCACATGTAAGCCTGCTCCAGAGGGGTAAGGAAACATATCTAACACATAATATTTGGGTTTATCGCTTTTGTTTTCTGCTTTAAATGTCTTGTGCCTGGCCCAATATTGCTGCCACTTAGATTCTATCGCTGTAAAGTTGTACTCCATGTCATGCTGCTTTTGTTTGGTCAGGGTGTTTACAAACCCTAAACCCTCAGTTTTATACTGCGGCACAAAAATAAGTTTAATTGTGCAAAGCGAAAAGAAATTAAAGGTTTGAGCCAACACAAATATTCAAACTAGCTTTAGATTTGCTATAAGTTTGTTATTTTTACCTTCTATTCGTTTATCCTATGGGCCAATCCTTTGAACGTTATCAAAAAAGAAGACTAATTTCTTCCTACTTTTCCGTGATACTCAGCATTAGTTTAGTGCTATTTTTATTGGGTGTTTTGGGTGTTTTGGTCATCAATACCAAAAAGCTTGGAGACCACTTTAAAGAGCAAATAAAAATTACTGTTTTCTTAAGGGAGAATGCTAAAAAAGTAGAAATATCTCAGTTAAAACAATCACTAGCCTTAGCGCCTTATACTAAAGAAGCCGTTTTTGTATCTAAAGAAGACGCTGCAGAGCAACTCAGAGAAGATATTGAGGAAGATTTTCTAGGTTTTTTGGGATACAACCCCCTTAAAAACGCCATTGATTTGACGCTTTTAGCTGCATATGTAAGTCCGGAAGAAATTGCTGAAATTGTTGCAGATTTGAGTGCAAAATCATTTGTTGCAGAAGTAGCTTACGACCAGCCGCTAGTGAACTTATTAAATGATAATATTAAAAAAATCTCTTTTTGGATCCTAGTAATTAGTAGTGTAATGACTTTTATTGCAGTATTACTCATCAATGCTTCTATTCGCTTGGCCCTTTATTCAAATAGGTTTATTATTAAAACCATGCAAATGGTAGGTGCCACAAAGCAATTTATCAGAAAACCCTTTATGGCCACCAATATAAAGCTGGGTATCATTGGAGCCTTTGTGGCCCTGAGTGGTATTGGGAGTTTAATGGCCTATTTAGACTTTGTTTTTCCAAGCTTAGGTCTTTTGAATGACCCTATTACGCTTGGTATTGTTGCGCTAGGGGTTTTTTTACTGGGTGCCGTAATAGCTGGAATAAGCACATTTTTTGCTGCCCAACGGTTTTTAAACCTAAGAACAGCAGAACTTTACTAACCTAAAATAATCAAATGAAACAAGATAAATCGCCCAAAAAGTCCTTTGTATTTGGTAAAAAAAATTATCAATTTCTGTTTATTGGAATTGGTTTTATGACCCTAGGATTTATATTAATGTCTGGAGGTAAAAGTACAGATCCCAATATATTTAATCCTGAAATTTACAATTTTAGAAGAATAAGACTTGCTCCTACCCTAGTATTAATCGGTTTAGGAATTCAAGCCTATGCTATTTTACTAGACCCTAACAAACAGAAGTAATTGGAACTACTAGACGCATTAATTCTTGGAATTATACAAGGTATTACAGAATTCCTCCCGGTCTCCTCTAGCGGTCATTTAGAATTAGCCAAAAGTATCTTGGGGGCAGAAGCTTTGGCAGAGCAACAATTGAGTTTTACTGTAGTCCTGCATTTTGCCACTGCATTAAGCACAATGGTTATTTTCAGAAAAGATATTGGAGAAATTATCCTAGGACTCTTTAACAGAAAAGACTCAGAATCAAGGAATTTCGCCCTTAAAATAATACTTTCTATGATTCCTGCAGTGGTGATCGGTTTGTTTTTTGAAGAAACCTTAGAATCACTTTTTTCAGGACAAGTCATTTTTGTAGGGAGTATGTTATTGGTTACAGGAGGCTTACTCTACATTGCTGATCGCTCTAAAGAAAATCAAAAAAAAGTAAGTTACAGCCATGCTGTAATCATTGGTTTAGCCCAAGGAATTGCTATGCTTCCAGGTATTTCAAGGTCTGGCGCTACAATTGCTACTGCAGTACTACTCAAGGTAGACAAATCCAAGGCAGCGAGATTTTCGTTTTTAATGGTCATACCACTCATCTTTGGTAAAGTAGCCAAAGATGTACTCTCTGGAACCATTGCTTTTGAAGGGACGGATAGTCCGGGTTTAATAGTGGGCTTTTGTGCTGCTTTTGTATCAGGCCTTTTGGCTTGCCAATGGATGCTGACGCTTGTTAAAAAAGCAAAATTATTTTACTTCGCCCTATACTGCTTATGCGTAGGAAGCACAGCCATTATTTTGGGATTAATCAATAACTAAAATATGTCATTACACGACCTAAGCTTAACGGATTTTGAAACAGGGCAAATCTTACTGATAGACAAGCCACTACATTGGAGTTCTTACCAGGCTGTTAATGCTGTTAAATGGGGTATTAAGACAAAGTTTAATGTCAAAAAAATAAAAGTAGGTCATGCAGGTACCTTAGACCCATTGGCTACTGGATTATTGATTATATGTACAGGAAAATTCACTAAAAAAATTACAGAATTACAAGGCCAAATAAAAACATATACCGGAACTATTTCACTAGGAAAAACAACACCTTCTTACGATTTAGAAACTGAATTTGACGCGCATTTTGACACAGATCATATTAGTGAGCAGCAGTTATTATCTACAGCTGAATTATTTACTGGAGACATACAACAGAGGCCTCCGGTATTTTCTGCGCTAAAAAAAGAAGGCAAGCGATTATATGAATACGCAAGAGCTGGAGAGGCGGTAGAAATCCCCACTAGGCAAGTAAGCGTGTACTCATTTAAGATTACCACAAAAACTTTTCCTGCCATTGAATTTGAAATAGTCTGTAGTAAAGGTACTTATATCAGATCCTTAGCCCATGATTTTGGAAAATCCTTAAAGAGTGGGGCGCATTTATCTTCACTTAGAAGAACCAAAATAGGAGATTTTAGCGTAAATAATGCAATAGATGCAGCTTCATTCAAAGACTTGTTAGAAAAAAGTGTCCCCTTTTAAAAGGGCGCCTTTAAAAGGAATGTTTTCAATGTGTTCAAGAAGGAAATAACCCTTTTTAGCCCAGACTTATTGAAATCTTATTAAATAATCCACATTAATGTCTCATTGGAAAGTGCTTATTAATCAAAAATTAATCCAGTTTGTTTACTTTGTTAATCACCTGAACAGGCGTCAATTGGCTTTTTTAAGCACCCTCTTTTCCATGGGATTTCTCCTTCTAATCCTGGGGAACCTTCACCTATATCCAAACTATTTCAGTACAGAAAAAGACATAGAAATCTTAATGGCATTGGAATCAACCCCCCTTCCAAAAAAAGACAATAAAGCGACTTCAGAAAAAAAAGAAGTCCCAGAAAAATCAGAAAAATTCAACAGTAATACCGCATATAATTCGGCTAAAAAAGCGACCTATAACCCAAAAGAAACTAAGACTCCTAGTGGGATTAATGCTGCTTCAGGCACTAAAGAAGTTAGTATAGGCAATTCATTTAGTGAAAGGCTAAAAGCACTAGAAGAAGAAAATCAAAAAGTCCTAGACAGCTTAAAAGCCCAAAAGAGCAGCAGTACTAATTTACCCTCAAGAACAAGGGTTTACTACCATTTATTTGAACGAGATAAAACTTCCCTCCCAATTCCTGTGTATACTTGCAAGCAAGGAGGAAAAGTAGTTGTCAATATAAAAGTTTCTCCTGAAGGGATGGTTATTGGCACGGAAATAAATTCCGCTAATAGCACCACTACCAACGGATGTCTATTAGAAAACGCCCTTAAATATGCTTCAAAATCTCAATTTAATAGCCGAGAAGGCAAAATGCAATGGGGCACAATCACCTATTACTTTCAGGCAAAAAACTAGCGTAAATAAGGTGCCCAAGAATACTTTGTGGTTCTTAAAGTTTAAACTTCATGGGACACTACAGGTTCAAAAAAATATCCTTTCGAGCACTAAAGGCCTAATAAGACTAAAAAATCTTGAAGGGTAGATTGACCTTTATCTTTGTTGTACCACAACTGTAAAGACTGTTTAAAGTCAGTATCTAGGCTACCGTGAATTTCTCTGTAATCTGCTGCCATTTTTGTAGCTTCTGTAGGCCTTGGACCCCAATCTGCTAAAACCTCTAAAGTGTTATTATCTAAAATAAGTACCTTGGGAATGGAACGTCCCCCGTTGGTCAAATAGGCGTCCATTATAACTGGATGTTCATCTCTTGAAATAATCGATACAGACCAGTTAGGATGGCATTCGGCTATTTTAGAAACCATCGGAAGGCTTTGTGCTGCGTCTCCACACCAACTCTCAGAAAGTACTAGAAAGCGAATATCTCTAGGGTCAATTTTAATACTGGTTTCAATTTCTGAAGGAATCTTTAAAGTTTTATTTAAACGTTGCATACGTTTGTTATTCAAAAGGGTGTAGTTGGCTAAAGCCTCACTTTGTTCAACCCCTGTACTCATTTCTTTGAGAACTAATTCCTGCATAAGTATCATATAAGAAGGATAGTCTAGTGCAACTTTCATAGCAGATTCTATTTGAGCTTTTATTAGGGACATCTAAAAAAAAAATTATAGTTTAGAAAAAATGATTAGCGTGTAAAAATATGAATAAAAAGAGATGTAGCTGGTGTGAGGGAGACCCTATTTACGAGGACTATCACGATAGTGAATGGGGAAGAGTTGTTAAGGATGACCGTGTTTTATTTGAATTTTTAATCCTAGAGGGCTTTCAAGCGGGATTGAGCTGGATCACTATACTAAAAAAAAGAAACGCCTTTAGAGAAGCTTTTGATCTGTTTGATTATGAGAAAATAGCGAAGTACAAAGAGGAGAAAATAGCCACACTACTTCAAAACCCGGAGATTGTTAGAAACCGACTTAAAATCAGGTCTAGCATTCAAAATGCAGCTGCTTTTATGAAAATTCAAGAAGAGTTTGGCAGCTTTAATCAATATTACTGGGGCTTTACTAAAGGAAAGACTCTTATAAATAAAGTGAATTTGTACAAAGAAGCGCCTGCATTTACTCCTTTATCTTTAGAAATAAGTAAGGACCTAAAAAAAAGAGGTTTCAATTTTGTAGGTCCTACTATTGTATATGCTTTTATGCAAGCAACTGGCATGGTAAATGACCATGAAGTCAGTTGTTATCTATACTAGAATGGAAGATCGTCGTGATCTTCTTCATTTAAATTGTCTGCGGGGCTAAAAGCTTCCATTGGAGGCACAGGAGGAATGCCTGCTGCAGATTCTGAACTAGCTGCTTCCAAAGCATCTATTTTCCAGCCTTGAATAGAATTAAAATACTTGGTCTCTCCTTGTGGACTCTGCCACTCTCTTCCCCTTAAATTAATACCCACTTTCACCTTCTGGCCTGGAGAAAATGAATTTAAAAGATCACATTTGTCTTGTACAAACTCAATCATTATGTGCTGAGGGTACTGCTCTTCGGTAGTTACAACCAGCTCTCTTTTTCTAAAACCATTCGTTCCAAAAGTTTTAGTTTCATCTATTAATTTCACAGTCCCTTGTACTTCCATGTGGTGTCTTTTAAATTAAAATTTGTCAAAAACAAAGGTAATAAAATGTAATAAACCCCTTTGGGTTTCTTTCTCAAAATAATGCCTAATTTTAAAGAATATCCGTTTTCACAGGATTTAAATTTATGAAAGCATCTATTAAACTGTATTATGTTAGGCCCCTACTTATTTCAATAGCACTTGTTATTGTGGGTCTTATACTTTGGAATACCCATAATTTTTTAAGAGAATTTAAAAAAGAAGCACAAGATAAAATGACTATTTGGGCTACAGCCCAATCACAATTCATGGGTGCAGATCCCAATGTGCCTCTTGGAGATTTGGTCTTAAAGATTTTTCAATCCAATACCAAAACCCCCATGATTCTTTCTCATACAGATGGGTCCTATAGCTTTAACAACTTCGATGAAGACATTTCCCAAAATGCTGAAATGCTGGAGGTACTCATCGAAAGATTTGCGAAAGAAAACCCGCCAATTAAAATCAAAGAAGGAGAAACCGTATTGGCTACACTGTATTATGGAGAGTCTCCAAACTTAAAAAAGCTTCGGTATTTTCCATTGGCACTACTATTGATTCTTGCCTTATTTTCTGCCGTGGTATATTTTGCACTAAAATTAGAAAAAGTAGCCGCCCAAAATGTTTTATGGGCCAGTATGGCTAAAGAAACAGCCCACCAGATAGCCACGCCCCTCAGTGCGTTAATTGGCTGGAACAGCCTTTTGATTGAACGGGGTATATATCCTGAAATTTCAGTTGAAATAAATAAAGACCTTGAAAGACTCTCTACAATTAGTAACCGTTTCTCTAGCATAGGCCTAGAAACTGGTTTAGAGAAAGTAGCACTAATAGAAACTACCCAGGAGGGAATAAAATACCTCAGCGATAGATTTCCAAAATCTATTGACCTTCAATTTAAGTCCCACTTGGAATCACATATGATCCCATTAAATAAACCGCTTTATTTTTGGTGTCTGGAAAATTTAATAAAAAATAGCGTAGACGCTATGAAAGGTCACGGAACTATTATTGTTCAAATCTTAAAAAACAAGAAATACATGGTAGTAAGTGTTCAGGATCACGGGCCTGGAATTGAAAAAAAACACCTTAAAAAAATAACCGACCCGGGATTTAGCACTAAAAAATCTGGTTGGGGGCTAGGACTTTCCTTGACCAAAAGGATTGTGACCCAGTTTCACAAAGGGATCTTAAAAATACACTCAGAAACCAACAAGGGTACGCGTATTGAAATGCATTTCCCTTTGGTCTAATTTAGAGCCAAAAGACAGTATCTGAAGATGTCTTTATTTAGCAATTTAAATAAAAAGTCATTCAAGGCAGTTGCTTAATTAGTTGTCTAATCAGCTATTGTAAGCGGCCTTTATATCTGCTGCTACAATCTCGAACTCAGAAGGAATAAGGGTCTCTTTTTTAGAAAAATTTGCGTCTGCCATACTATTTAAAGGAATTAGGTGCACATGTACATGGGGTACTTCTAAACCAATCACAGTAAAACCAACCCGCTTGCAAGAAACTGATTTTTCAATGGCCTGTGCTACTTTTAAAGAAAATGACATGAGCGAAAGGTACTCTTCTTGTGGCAGATCGGTAATCTTATCTACTTCTTTCTTAGGAACACAAAGCGTATGGCCCTTTGCATTTGGATTTACATCTAAAAAAGCAATACAATCTGCTGTTTCTGCAATTTTATAAGCAGGAATCTCGCCTTGAATTATTTTGGTAAAAATACTAGCCATTTGTAAAGGGTTATGAATAAATCAGTGATTTACAAAGTGTAAAAAATTCTTTTTTCAGTACATAAAGGAGGTTGTTTCCTGCGCTAAATTAAGACCTAGTAATGGCTACAATCTCAAAGCCAATGGTTCCATTAGGTACTTTAATTTCAGCAATGTCTCCCACTTTCTTTCCCAGTAAACCTTTTCCAATTGGAGAGTTCACAGAGATTTTTCCAGACTTGAGATCTGCTTCGCTTTCAGCCACTAAGGTGTATGACATAAGCATTCCGTTTTGGGTGTTTTTTAATTTCACTGTAGAAAGCACCAAAACTTTAGATGTATCTAATTGTGACTCATCTATTAATCGCGCTCCAGCTAAAATCTCTTCCATTTTAGCAATTTTAAGCTCCAATAGACCTTGGGCTTCTTTTGCCGCGTCGTATTCAGCGTTTTCAGATAAATCTCCTTTATCTCTCGCTTCTGCAATAGCTTGCGAGGCCTTTGGCCTTTCAATATCGCGCAACTGATTCAATTCGTCTTTCAACTTTTTTAATCCCTCTGCAGTGTAATAAGATACTTTACTCATATCTTCATGGTTTTAAATAGAAAAATCCTCTATTGTAGAGGATCTAAAACAAAGATACACAATTTTTTATTCAAAACAGCATGTTATGCCTAAAGTCAAAACCACAAAAACCCTTGCTATACTTCTGTTTTTTAGCACTTTGATAGTCAACTGCAGTACCCAAAATTCAAGAAGAAACCCATACCTTCAAGAAATTAACTTTTCTATTGAACTCAATTTGAGTTTACCTAAATACAACCCACTTAAAATAATAGGCAATCCTGTTTATATTGATGCTACGGGTATTGGAACCAAAGGAATTATTGTCATGAATTCTGGATTCGATCAGTTTGTTGCTTTTGAAGCTAGCTGTGCCAATCATAGCCCAAATAGCTGCAGCACACTATTTATTGAGGGTCAAAAGGGGACCTGTGACTGTGACGCTTTTAGCTACAGTCTATTTACGGGACAGCTACTAAACCCAGCCAATAATTCGGAAAGAACCTATGATCTGCTGGCCTACCAAACGCAGGCCAGCGGAAACACAGTAAGGGTATTTAATTAAAGCATCGGCGAAGCCAAATAAGCCTTCAAGATTTTCTTAAAAAGAAAAGGTGGCGCCCAACAAAAAGTTGGTTCCCGCCTGGGGATAGTAGCCAGCTCCTTCTATGGTTGTCACAGTCCCTGGAGTTGAAAAATCGTCGTCGTAGGTGAAAAAATAACCGTTACTCACAAAAAGATTATTAAACAAATTATTCGCCAAAAGATTCAAACTAATCTCCTTAAAAGTATGGGAAGGATTCCAAGTGTATTGGGCATTTAAATCCGTATGGCTGTAGCCTTTTAATACCGAGGCAGCTGAGTCTATATTTCCCATGTACTGCTTACCAACCCGCTTGTAGAGCATACTTAAAACAAAGTGATCATCTACCTTATACTGGACCATTTGTCCTGCAATAAATCTTGGTGAAAAGGCTATTTGTGTGTTGCCAAGGTCCCTGAGTTCCCCATCCCTTTTAAAAAAATAGTCTAGATTCCTATGGTCGCTAAAAGATACATTGGCCTGCCATAACCATTTATTTGAGATTTGTTTCTGAGCATCTATTTCAATTCCTAACCTATAACTATCTCCCACATTGGCCCTGAGTGGCGCCCCCACATCGTTTAAAGCCCCAGTTAAAACCAGTTGGTCTTTATAACGCATGTAAAATAGGTTGGTATTTAATTGAAAAGAGGGCGACAAATAACGCCATCCCAACTCTATGTCCCTAAGCTGCTCAGGCTTAGGATTGCCACTTTCATAGTCATTTCTATTGGGTTCTCTATTCGCCACAGCATAGGAAACATATATACTATTGGTTTTATTGGCTTGATACGTTAGGCCCATTTTTGGATTGAAAAAACCAAATTGATCATCTACAAGCCCAGTTTCTTCTCCATTGGCCGTATAGCCCACACCCCTGTACTGAAGATCTACAAAAGAAATCCATTTTTGACCAAATTGTTGCTGCCACTTCAAATAAATATTCGCATCTGTTTTAGTAGAAAAATCGTCATAATAGCGGTCTCCTATATGCGCTGTGCCCATATGCTGTGCCCAGATCACTTCACCAAAATGTGCCCCTTCATACTTGTTTAATGCACCTCCAAGAATGAGCTGTCCCTTATTGGTTTTCTTGGTCACCGAAGTAGTGAAGCCATAAAAGCTGTTGTCTAACCACCGCCTTCTTATCAAATCAGTAGGCGTATCTTGCGGCAAACCAATGCCGTAAGAACCATCTGTTTCGCCTTCCTTATACTGCTCAAAATAACCCCTTCCTCTAGTGAAATGAAGGGCAAATTGGGCGTTCCAACCACCCGCTAATACTTCATTCCAATGTAATTGGGCATGGTCTTGTTTGTAGTTGTCCTCTTCCTTGTCATGAAATTGAAGGACTCCATTGACATCTGTGTACATTCCAGATGGATTGAATGTTCTGTTTTCACTAAGGGTTTGTGTATCTATTCCGTTCCATGCCTGGTAAGTAACCTCATGACCACCAAATAAAAGTCCTTTTAAAGTAGTACTGCCTTTTTGATAGGTACCCTGTAAAAAGTAAGACGACAAACGGGCGCTTGCCCTGTCAATATAGCCATCCGAAACAATACGAGACAGTCTTCCAGAAAGGCCAAAATGGTTGTTTAAAACACCTGTGTTAAACTGAACGCTGTTGTTCAAGGTATTAAAACTACCCACAGCGCTTCTGATTTGGGCAGAGGCTTCGGTCGCAACGTCTTTGGTAGAAATATTTAAACTGGCCCCAAATGCTCCAGCACCATTGGTAGAAGTACCTACCCCTCTTTGTAGTTGTACAGAAGAGACGGAAGAACCAAAATCTGGCAGGTTCACCCAAAAAGTACCCTGAGACTCTGGGTCGTTATAGGGAATTCCATTAATAGTTACATTGACCCTAGTCGCGTCTGACCCCCTGACCCTAATTCCGGTGTATCCAATTCCTGCTCCAGCATCTGAAGTAGTGACTACTCCTGGTAAATATTGCAACAAAATAGGTAAATCCTGTCCTAAATTTCTAGACTCAAAATCTTTGGCCTTTACATTAGAAAAGGATACCCCCATTGCTTTTGTAGCCCTAAGGGCGCTGACAAAAACCTCGTTTAAGGCAATTTCTTTTTGGAGCAAACTGTCTGTTTGCTTTTTTGGTACACCATTAGTTGGTTGCTTTGTTTGGGCCCAGACTGCTGTTGTGAGCAGCGCTGTAGCCAGTGTAGTGAAAACAATTTTCATTCGTAATAAAATTAGTACGAATAAAAGGGGCTGTTATTCTGGTTAAAATTCAGTGAAATGGTCGCTTAAAATACACAGATTGAACTTATTTGATCAAAATAAATGCGCAAATAAAAAACAATAGTAGCTTTTAAGCAGTCCCTTGGCAGCATTACCCGCCCAGGTTCCATGGGTATAATCTCAGCTTATTCAATAAATGAAGTTCGCACCCCTTTGAGACAAAGCAAAGATAGGGGGCAAATCCTTAGGGCACAATCTTTTTTTAAAGAAATATCACTTGGCGTTTCACTGCGCGCTTAGTCAGGCATATGACCTGGATCGAGTAAGTCTAACACAGTTTTTACGGGGGTAAAGGTTTCTTTGGGCACTTCTATAAAAATGGTATTCCATTCCCACATGCCGCCATTCCAAAGCCCTGGAAGTTCTAACACTTTGACCCTTTTGCCCAACCGGTTCTTCTCGGCAATAAAAGCAGTAGATGGATTGTTAAAAGCGGAAAGGTCAAAAGTTTCTCCTTTGTAGTTTTTAATTCCACAGACAATATCTACAGGATTAAAATGGGTAGACGCTTCAAATATTTCCAATTGTTCTGGGTCCTTAACCGCCACTTGTGAAGCTTCAATAATCTGAAGGCTTTCTTGGCCTGAGCTGTCCTTTATCCAAAATGGGCCCCCTCCTGTTTTCCCTTCATTCTCCACCATACCACAAACCCGTATGGGTCTTTGAAATAACTCCAATAAGAAATCGCGTTGCGCTTCTAGAGTCATTTCTTCAAAGTACTCTGGTAAGTTTTTAGAAAAAGTCTCCTTAAAATAAGTGACCATAAATGCCAAATCGGTGGCATCTAAGAGAATTTCAGAATCTAAGGCTTCGGTGTAAGCAAATAATTGTTGTTGCACCTGCAAGAGTTTACCCCCCAATATTTTTTTATACTGTAAAGAGGTATCTAAATAATGTGGAGTGCAAACGTTGTCTACATTTTTTATAAAAATAATGTCGGCCTGTAAGGCCCCCAAATTATCCAATAAAGCACCATGACCCGCTGGATGAAACACCAAACGTCCGTCTTTATCTCTCAGCGGATGCAAATCCAAACCAACCACCAATGTGTCTGTTTCCGACTTTTGATGCGAAAATTGAACCTTAAATGGGCCTAAGTCTCTAAATTTATCTGATGCTGAGATCTCCTTTATGGCCGCATTAAAAGCGTCTAAATGGTGTTCAGAAATTGTAAAATGCAATTGCGCCTTACCCTTACTTTTGGCATAATGCAGGGCTTCCAAAATATGTTCTTCCAAAACCAGCGGCGTCTGCCCTTCAATTTTATGAAATGGCAATAAAGCCTTTGGTTTATTCCCTAAATTAAGTCCTGGACTTTGCAATAACGCTTTGAGATAGGCCATTACAGAAGCAGGAGCGTCAAATGAAAAATCTACAGGAAGCTGCTTTAAAACGGAGTCGTGAAAAGGAAAATGATGGGCTTCCTTTATAAAATCAGATACTTCTGCATGGGCTTTTAAGTAAGCAGAAAAAGAAAAATCTTTCGCTTCACTAGCCTCCAAAAATGAGAGTAGTGGCTTAAACATTCTCGTTGCCGCCCCTGAAGCAGGGACAAATTTAACGGCATTTACTGTGTTTTGAGCTGCCTCAAAAAACTGTGCTAATTTTCGCGCCTCCCTAGGTTTTAAAACAGAAATTCCGTCACCGACAGTAGCGGCTCTCTCTAAAGCTTGTTTAGGAATACCCCTTCTAAATGTTTTTAAATCTTCTGTAACCTTATCTACAGAGATATTGAGGTCCTTAAATTGTTGAATATCTTGAGCGGTCCAAATCATTTTTTAGCAAGTAAAGCGTCTATATGTGCTACGGCTGTAGCCAATCTAGTTTTCTTATCCCCTTTTAAAAGGACATAAGGACGGTTGTATTTATCGAGGGTGTCTTTAAAATAAGTGAACATTTCTGCCCTAGCAGTGGGTTTATCCCTAAGGTCGTCTGCCTCCCACGGCACGTCTATATAAGTTAGGAAATACAAGTTATAGGAATTTTCCAATGCGTATTTTTCAAGTACTGGGTCACAGTATCCAATATAATAGGCTTCAGAATATACTTTAGTCTCCAATAAATCAGTGTCACAAATTAACAAATCTGTCGCTTTTTGGGCCAATTTGTTTTCTAATGCAATTTGTCCGGCTGCAATGGGTAAAAGATCATGAGGCTCACAAGTCTTGCGTTCTTCATTCCATTTATCTTGCAAATATCCTCTGGCAAACTCAGGCGCCCAAACCGTGTTGTAGTGTCTGGCCAACTGTTCAGATAAAGTTGTTTTCCCCGTAGATTCTGGACCAAAAAGGACTACTTTGACAAGTGAAGTGGGCTGTTGCTTAAATTTTTCTTCCATGATTGGTATCCGAGTAGGGCAATAATAGTAAACAGTATATATTGAAAGGCGGTAAAGGTAAGGCCTTTATACCAATAAAGTGGTATGCTAATCAGGTTCCCTACAATCCAAAAATGCCAGTGCTCCCATTTTTTTTTAGCCATAAGCCACATGGCAACAAAGAATATTGCGGTAGTAAAAGTGTCTACATAAGCCGTCCATACTCTAAACATATCAAAGGACATATATACCACAACCACAAACAAAATAGCGCCAATAAATAAATAGCCGGCTTTACGCCAGTCATTTCTAGAAACTCGAGATATTTGAGGCTCATGGTGTTCTGTTCCTTTATACCACCAAAACCACCACCCATAAATACTCATTGCGGTGTAATAGCCATTAATCAGCATGTCTCCCAGCAAACCGTACACCCATAAGATATAAACAAAAATACCTGTGCTCACCAAACCTGTTGGAAAGACAAGTATATTCTCTTTATGGGCAAACCACACAGAGAGCACCCCTAAAAATACTGCGGTCATCTCCAAGCCAACCAAAATAGGGGACGCCCCAAAATAAGCCCCAAAGAAAAATTCAAATACCTCATTCATTTAGCACTATTTATCTGTTAATAGACACTTCCATTTTTTTTAGCTTCTAAAAAAGCTTCTTTTAATTGGCCCTCTCGGGCCGATGCCTTTTGAATTTCTAACCCCCAAACACCTCCAAAATCACCTATTTCAAAAAGGTGTATTTCAAAAAATTGTTGGAACCCATTCACTGGTGCACAGGCGGCTAAAATAGCCCCTGAAAACCAAAAGACCCCAATGTCTTTTAAAAAACTCAATCCTGGGGTCCCGATTATTTTGTATACCGTTTCCTTAGCAGCCCAGATATGAGTCAAGGTAGGCACAGCTGTTTCATTAGTAGCGCCATAAGTGGTAAATTTATGTGCAATTTTAAGTATCTTATCCCTTTTCATCTCTATATCTATACCAACCGGTATATTTTTATGCACTACCAAAGCTGTTTGTATAAAAGAATGCGATATTGAGACAAAGCTTCCATCTTTAAGATGGGGTTTACCATGCAAATCATATGATAAATCACTGTCTTGGTAGCCTGCTATTTTTAACAAATGCCTAATGCTCAAATAAGCCCTTCTATGCAGTTCAGATTTCATATGAGCCAGTCGGTCTTTACTGTAAGCTGCCAGAGAAATACCCTCTTGCAAAGCAGGCTCAGATTCCGTGACCTCCCACAGATATACCATGCCATTTGAATCTATTGGAATTGTCTTTTGGAGCGGCATTTAATTCTGAGCTATGTTGTATCTTTGCAACTTAATAATAATACGAAAGTAAAAATAAAAAAAGACTATGAGTGCAAATCCCCTACCCTATGTACCTTATAAGGTAAAAGATATTGGATTGGCCAACTGGGGCCGTAAAGAAATTACATTAGCAGAAGCAGAAATGCCTGGGCTAATGGCCTTGAGAGAAGAGTACGGACCTTCTCAACCTTTAAAAGGTTCTAGGATTGCTGGTTGCCTGCATATGACCATTCAAACAGCGGTACTCATCGAGACCTTAGTAGCTCTGGGTGCAGAGGTAACTTGGAGTTCTTGTAATATTTTTTCTACACAAGATCACGCAGCAGCAGCTATTGCAGCAGCAGGTATAGCGGTTTACGCCTGGAAAGGAATGAATGAAGAAGAATTTGACTGGTGTATTGAGCAAACCCTTTTCTTTGGGGAATCTCGCGAGCCGTTGAATATGATCTTAGATGACGGTGGAGATTTAACTAATATGGTATTAGACCAATACCCCGAATTAGCTGAGGCCATAAAGGGGCTTTCAGAAGAAACTACCACAGGAGTGCACCGATTATACGAAAGGGTTAAAAAGGGTACCTTACCCATGCCAGCTATTAATGTAAATGACTCGGTAACCAAATCTAAATTCGACAATAAGTACGGATGTAGAGAATCTGCTGTAGACGCCATTAGACGTGCCACAGATACCATGCTTGCTGGAAAAAGAGTGGTAGTTGCAGGATACGGAGACGTTGGAAAAGGAACTGCTGCCTCATTTAAAGGCGCTGGTTCTATAGTAACTGTGACTGAAATTGATCCTATTTGTGCCCTTCAGGCAGCTATGGATGGTTTTGAAGTGAAGAAAATGGCTTCTGTCATTGGAAATGCAGACATAGTGATTACCACTACTGGAAATAAAGATATTATTCGTGGAGAGCACTTTGAGGCGTTAAAAGACAAAGCAATTGTTTGTAATATAGGTCACTTTGACAATGAGATAGACATGGGTTGGCTCAATAAAAACTACGGAAACACAAAAGAGGAGATTAAGCCTCAAGTAGATATGTACACCATTAATGGTAAAAACGTCATTGTACTGGCAGAAGGAAGATTGGTAAATCTAGGTTGTGCCACTGGACACCCTAGTTTTGTAATGAGCAACTCTTTTACCAATCAAACATTGGCACAAATAGAGCTTTGGACCAACTCCAATGCTTATGAGAACAATGTATATATGCTTCCTAAGCACTTAGATGAAAAAGTAGCTGCTTTACATCTGTCTAGACTAGGTGTAGAGTTAGAAACACTCAACGAAGAACAAGCAGATTATATTGGAGTTACTGTTCAGGGGCCTTTCAAACCTGAGTATTACAGATACTAAATACAACCGCTTAATAATAAAAAAACCCGCCAATGGCGGGTTTTTTTATACATCAATAGTATTGATTTAAATACTTAAAGAAATAGTTAAGACAAAAAAATCCTATGCTGCGTAAGCAACATAGGATTTAAATTATTATTTAAAGCGTACTACTAAGCCTCAAATGGCTCAATAGAAACAAAAGACTTACCGTCTACTTTTTTAGTGAATTTCACTAATCCGTCTACTCTTGCATGTAATGTGTGGTCTTTACCAGCATATACATTTTCGCCTGGATTGTGTTTAGTTCCACGCTGTCTCACGATGATGTTCCCTGCAATAGCAGCTTGGCCACCAAAAATCTTAACCCCTAAGCGTTTTGATTCTGATTCTCTACCGTTTTTAGAACTACCTACACCTTTTTTATGTGCCATGATCTATCTATTTTTAACTTTATTATTTAGCTTAAAGCAGCAATTAAGTCTGCTTTTTTCATTGCTGAAATTCCTTCAATCCCCTTTGCTTTTGCCAAGTCTTTTAACTCAGCAACTGTTTTAGAAGATAGATCTTCCGTAGCTTTAGGAGCAACTTTTTTAGCAGCAGCTGGCTTTGCTTCAGCTGGTTTAGCAGCAGCTTTAGTTGCCGCTTTTTTAGCAGGTGCTTTAGCGCCAGAAGCAATAATCCCTTCAATTACAATTTCAGAAAGGTATTGTCTGTGACCGTTTTTAACACGGTATCCTTTTCTTCTTTTCTTTTTGAAAACAATGACTTTGTCTCCTTTAAGATGTTTAATTACCTTGGCCTCTACTGCGGCTCCTTCTATAGCTGGGGCGCCAATGGTAATGTTTTTACCGTCTTCTAAAAGCATTACGTTAGAGAAATGAACTTTCTCTCCTTCTGCTTCTGGCAAACGATGAACAAAAACCTTCTGGTCTTTTGCAACTTTAAATTGCTGCCCTGCTATCTCTACAATTGCGTACATAGCTAATGATTAATAGTTAATTAACGCCCAAATAAGTTTAGGCGGGTGCAAATATACGCTTTCTCATTTGATATACAAATCCTTTTTTTAAAGAAAACAACTGAAATATTTCAAACATAATTAACCTATAATCTATAAAGAGATGCCGATAATCTTAATTTGGACCTCAAAATTTTATTTTAAGTACCATAATGACCTATCTTAGTGTAACATTTTTAGGTTTTAATACACCTATAATTAAATATAAATTTAAAGAAGCATGAAAAAGAATCTTTTCGTTGGGCTTTGCATGGGAATGCTCGCCTTTACAGTACAAGGACAAGAGGTAGCGTATGAAGAGTACGACCTAGACAATGGCCTTCACGTAATTTTACATCAAGACAATGGTGCGCCTGTAGTGACCACATCTGTCATGTACCATGTAGGTGGGAAAGACAGAAGTGAAGGTCGTACTGGTTTTGCGCATTTTTTCGAACATTTATTGTTTGAGGGAACTGAAAACATAGACAGAGGTCAGTGGTTTGACATTGTCTCTTCCAGAGGGGGGAAGAACAATGCCAATACGTCACAAGACAGAACGTATTATTACGAGGTCTTTCCGTCTAACAATTTAGAGTTAGGTCTTTGGTTAGAGTCAGAAAGAATGTTACATCCTGTAATTGATCAAGTAGGTGTAGACACTCAAAACGAAGTAGTTAAAGAGGAGAAAAGACTGCGAGTAGACAATTCTCCTTACGGGAATCTTTTAAATGTAGTGGGAGAGAACCTATTTAAAGTACATCCTTATAAAGATCCAAACATCGGGTACATGAAAGATTTAGACGCTGCTACTTTGGAAGAATTTATTGACTACAAAAACACCTATTACGGACCTAACAATGCTGTGCTTGTTGTAGCAGGAGATATAGATGTAGCCAAAACAAAGAAAATGATTCAGGACTACTTTGGCCCAATTCCTTCTGGAAAAGAAGTCGTTAGAAACTACCCTAAAGAAGCGCCAATCACCGAGGAGATAAAAGCCCAAGCTTTTGACAATAATATTCAAATTCCTGCAGCGGTTGTAGCTTATAGAACCCCAGGTTTTGCAACTAGAGAGGCGTATGTTTTAGATATGATTTCTTCCTATTTAAGTGATGGGAAAAGCTCTAAACTATACAAAAAAATGGTCGATGATCAAAAGCAAGCACTTCAGGTAGGTGCCTTTAATGTTGGTCAAGAAGACTACGGAATGTATTTAGTGTTTGGTTTGCCACTGGGAGAGGTTAGCTTAGAGACCCTAGTCAGTGAAATGGAGGCAGAAATTTCTGCTGTGAGATCTGGTTTAATTTCAGAAAGTGATTACCAAAAACTTCAAAATAAATTTGAAAACCAATTTGTAAACTCAAATTCAAGTGTAGAGGGAATTGCCAACTCTTTGGCTAGAAACTATATGCTTTATGGAGACACCTCTTTGATCAATAAGGAGATAGACATATACAGATCTGTAACACGAGAGGAAATTCAACAAGTGGCAGAAGCTTATTTAAAGCCCAACCAAAGAGTTGTGATTGATTACCTACCTACCCCTAAAGAAGAAACCAAATAGTTATGAAAAAAATTATACTGAGTTTAGTAATTGCGCTTACTACTGTGAGCCTTTACGCACAAATAGATAGAACTACAATGCCAGAGGCTGGACCAGCCCCAACAATCAATTTAGAGGAACCCACCCGTTTTGAGCTTAAAAATGGATTAACTGTGATGGTGGTAGAAAACCACAAATTACCCAGGGTGTCCATCCAATTAAGCATAGATAATCCGCCGAGTTTAGAAGGAGAAAAAGCAGGTGTTTCAAGTTTGGCTGCGGGATTATTAGGCAATGGAAGCACCAATATATCCAAGGATGCTTTTAACGAAGAGGTAGATTTTTTAGGCGCTAGCTTAAATTTTGGTGCGTCTTCTGCTTTTGCTAGTTCCCTGTCTAAATACTTTCCTAGGATATTAGAACTTATGGCAGACGCTGCCATTAACCCTAATTTTACGGAAGAAGAATTTCAAAAAGAAAAAGAAAAACTGCTGACAGGTTTAAAATCACAAGAAAAAGATGTTTCTGCAATGGCTGGTAGGGTTCAAAGTGCTATTGCCTATGGTAAAGAGCATCCTTATGGAGAGTTTGCAACAGAAGAAACCGTGAACAAAGTAAGCCTTGAAGATGCTAAAAAATTCTACCAAACTTACTTTAATCCAAACAATGCTTATTTGGTGATCATTGGTGATGTAGATACAAAAGCGGTTAAAAAATTAGTGAAGAAGCATTTTAATTCCTGGGAGAAAGGCGCTCAAGTATTGACCAATTGGAAAAACCCAGTAGCATCTAAAGAAGCGACCATTAACTTTATAGACATGCCCAATGCCGTTCAGTCTGAAGTGAGTGTTCAGAATGTAGTAAATCTTCAAATGAAAGATCCAGACTACCTTCCAACCTTAATGGCCAATAGAATATTAGGCGGTGGGGGTTCTGCCAGATTATTTCAAAATTTAAGAGAAGACAAAGCATACACTTACGGCTCGTATTCAAGTATTGGAAACAGCAAATATGTTCCTTCAAGGTTCAGAGCGTATGCCAGTGTTAGAAATGCTGTGACTGATTCCGCTGCAGTACAAATATTAGAAGAGATTCAAAAAATCACCTCTGAGCCAGTAACCCAAAAAGAATTAGATGCTGCAAAAGCCACTTATGTGGGGAATTTTGTCATGGCCTTGGAAAGACCTAGCACAATTGCTAATTACGCATTAAATATTGAAACAGAAGGGCTGCCAAAAGACTTTTATAAAACCTATTTAGAGCGCATTAACGCCATTACTGTGGCAGATGTTCAACAAGCTGCAGGAAAGTATTTTAGCACAAAAAACACCCAAGTGGTCGTAACAGGAAAAGGTAAAGAGGTCTTGGAGAATTTGGAGAAAATGACTTTCCAAGGGAAAAAACTTCCTGTGAAATATTTCAACACCAATGCAGACCAAGTAGAAAAGCCAGAATATAAAATGGAGCTTCCAGCTGGAGTAACTGCTCAAAGTGTTATTGAAAATTACCTAGATGCTATTGGAGGAAGGGCTGTTCTAGAAAAGGTAAAAACAGTCTCTATTTTTGCTTCAGGTGAAGTTCAAGGTATGGCATTAAACTTTCAATTAATCAGAACCTCAGACAATCAATTCATGCAAAACATTGAAATGATGGGAAGATCAATGAGCAAACAAGTATTTAATGGAGAGAACGGTTACGCCATGATGCAAGGGCAAAAAATGGATTTAAACCCCCAACAAGCTGCAATGATTAAAGATGAAGCACAACCTTTTTACGAGCTTCACTTGAATCCAGAAGTGATTTCCTTAGAAGGAATTGAAAAAATAGATGGTGAAAACGCCTACAAATTAAAAGTATCTGCTAATAGAGTGGCGTTTTACAATGTAGCCAGCGGCCAAAAAGTCCAGGAGGTTACTACCACAGAAATGATGGGACAAACCATTGAAAGCACTATGAAATTTGGTAAGTACAAAGAAGCCTCTGGAATTATGTTCCCCTTTTACCTCGGACAAATGATGGGACCTCAACTTATAGAATTTACCATTGAAAAAATTGAAGTAAATAGTGGTGTTACCGCTGACGATTTCAACTAAAAACACGTCCAATTGTAATATAATATTACATTCATATGTTAAAACAGCGCCCTTTGGGCGCTGTTTTTTTACATTTGTATTAGATCTGTAACCCACTTACCAATGATAAAAAAAATAGCCCTTTGCAGTATTGTTTTAATTAGCTTATACGCTTGTAAAACAGAGGAGAAAAAAGACACCCCTTCACTTATGAAAGAGGTAATGTCGGTACATGACGCAGTAATGCCAAAAATGGGTACTATTGGAAAATTAGTTAAAGTGCTCAACCAGCAAAAGGACAGTCTTTTAAAAGTAGCCCCTACAGAAGAAATAGTATTAAAAATGGACTTGCTTTCCAAGGGTGTGGACAGCCTTCAAAATGCCCATAAGAAAATGATGACATGGATGAAGGATTTTGGTCGTAATTTCACGGCAGAAGAAATCTTAAAAGACAAAGCCTTAAGTCCTGAAAAGCAATTAATTCTTGAGCAAGAAGCCATAAAAGTAAGTGAAATGAAGGCATCTATTAATGGAAGCATTCAATATGCAGAGCAGATTTCAAACCAATAAACAATACTAGTAGTCATGTAATTTAACCGTCCTCTTGGGTTTGTTGGGTTTTATTAAAAGCACACATTCTCTATTTTAACTTTGTTACCTTTAATTAAAACTACACATCTTCTATGGAATCTTCCACGACACCTGAGAAATCATTTCCCTTAAATCCTTAATGACATACTGTGCTGCAGGATAAATAGAATCGTAATTGGGCTTAATATTGAAATACAAGGCCCCATTTAAAAAATGGCGCTTCTTGTCTGTAACATAAAACTGAGCTGCAGAAGCGGCATTTCCTTTAATTTCATAAAGCACTCCAGCCTTTGAGCTACGAACTTCTTCATAAGGATACGCAACAATAGCTGTAGCTCTTGTTTGGTGCTCCGAGAGTTTTTGTTCAATTCCACGGACCATTTCTTCTAAAGAAAGAGTCACTGGTGTGTAATTAATATACACACTGGCATTTAATTCAGGATAAAACAGTTCTATACTTTTAGACGTCTTATTTAAAATCTGGGCCTTCGTTGGAACAGGTAAAGTGTAGTAATTGTTCTCAAACAGGCTGTACTGAGCCTTTTGATAAGAGAGGGATAAAAAAGCCTTGGGTTTTGGATATATTGGCCCATTACTGCAAGAAGCCATAATAAATACCATAAGTAAAACCATACTTTGACAAAAAAACCTCATAATAGCTTCTCTTTTACACCTCTTTTTGGGGGAGCGTCACTTTAATTTGACGCAGCCTTTTTTTATCCAGGCTCTCCACGTTAAAAACATAGTCATTAAATACAATTTTTGCCCCTCTTTTTGGAAAACCTTGGGCTATCTCTAACACAAATCCTGCGATAGTTTCTGACTCTCCTTTGTGGCTTTCAAAAAGAGCGTCATCCTCAATTTTTGTGACCCTGTAGAAATCTTTTAAGGTTGTTTTACCCTCAAAAACAAAATTGTAGGCATCTAATTTGGAGTAAATTAAATCTTCATCGTCAAATTCATCACTAATATCACCTACTATTTCTTCAATAATATCCTCTAAAGTAACAATCCCAGAGGTGCCTCCAAACTCGTCTACTACAACAGCTAGGTGCATTTTTTTCTCTTGAAATTCCAATAATAAGTTATCTAGCTTTTTATTTTCAGGAACAAAGTAAGTTGGCCGTACTAAAGTATTCCAATTAAAGGTCTTACGATCTATATAAGGCAATAAATCTTTCACATATAACACCCCGACAATTTGATCCATGTGATCTTTATAAACCGGAATTCTTGAATAACCCTGACTGGTTATAGACTCTAAAACCTCAGAAAACTTTAGATGGTCAGATAAGGCAAAAATGTCTATCCTTGGCCGCATGACTTGCTTTGTGTCAGTATTTCCGAAGGAAACTATTCCTTCAAGAATTTTCTGCTCTTCTTTCGTGGTGTCTCCATCTGAGGTTAATTCTAACGCCTGTGATAGGTGGTCTATACTTAGGGTAGATTTTTGCTTGCCCAGCTTATCGTGCAAACTAATACTTATCCATCTCATTGGCATGCTCAAAGGTGTGAAGAGTACATCCAATAATTTTAAAGGTAAAGCCATTAATTGCGCAAAAGAACGTCTATTTCTATTGGCGTAAACCTTAGGAAGAATCTCCCCGAAGAGTAGGATCAAAAAAGTCACCAAGACTACTTCAGTTAAAAATTTAAAAGAAATAAAATCAAATAAACGATACGTAATCGATGAAAAAAATACCTCCCCAAGATCACTAAAGAGTAAAACGATCCCAATATTAATGGCATTGTTCGCTATTAATATAGTCGCTAATAATTTTTTAGGCTTATCTAATAGCTTTACCACAAGAGCGGCCTTTGCATTAGTTTCTTTTTCCAGTTCGGATAAATCCGTAGATGAAAGACCAAAAAAAGCCACTTCTGCCCCAGAAATTAATGCAGAACAACAAATTAAAAAAAGTAATACACCAATCTTAATGGAAAAAAAAGAGGGGTCTATTGATAGTAAATAATTACTTAAAAAAAGGGGGTCAGGATCCAATCTTTACAGTTTAAATGATTTAAAATGGCAGGTCATCAGAAGGGTCAGAATGGTCTGAATCCATATTTGATATATGCAGAGGATTAGAATCAGTAGCTGCATTCTGAGATGAACTAGTCGAGTGATTAGTGGGCGCTTGATGAGAAGCTACTTGTGAGGCATTTATTTGATCGCTAGACAGATTTACACCTGCAGCTCCTGAATTCATTGTTTGTGCTCCCTGACTGGTGCCTCCATCTGATTTAGTAGAAAGAAACGTAAAGTCCTGCACATGAACCTCTGTAGTATATTTTGTAGTTCCATCTTCTGCTTGCCATTGCCTATTTTTCAGGCGGCCCTCCACATATACCTTATCGCCCTTGCTTAGGTATTTTTCACAGATTTCAGCTGCTTTGTTCCGCACCACAATATTATGCCAATCCGTATTGGTCACTTTTTCACCAGTCTGCTTGTTGGTATAACTTTCATTGGTAGCGATAGGGAATCTCCCTATGCAATTACCTCCCTCGAAGTAATGGATTTTGACATCGTCACCTAGGTGACCTATTAACATCACTTTATTTAATGTTCCGCTCATAACTATTGTGGTATGGTATCAAAAATACGAATTTTTAAATGCATTTATAAAATCTGAAATCAAAACTGCTGTTGGAAATTCATCAATTGACATAAAAGGCATACTATCTTTCAAAGTAACAGGCGTTTCTACTACAATAAAAGTGGCGTAAATATGCCTATGGGTAAGTTTGTGAACAACAAAACTGTCGTGAAATACAAAGTGTTTTGCGTTTTCAAATAACGATATGTCTAAACCTGTTTCGCTTGAAGCCAAAAGCCCTTCAATTTCTACAGGTGATGAGGAAGTCATTAAAGGAAATTGATACAGTCCCTCCCAAATTCCTCCTCCAGCTCTTTTTTCATAAATTGTATTCCCTGAAGGATCAACAAGAACAAAGTAATAATGATAGACTTTAACAGCTTTTTGTTTGGGCAATTTCACGGGTAGCAAACTTACTTTTTGAGTTTGATAAGCAACACATGTTTGCAATAAAGGGCATGAAGTACAATCCGTAAGCTTAGGTGTACATTGCAAAGCGCCAAATTCCATAATAGCTTGATTGTAATCCGATGAATTAAACTCGTCCAATTGATCTAATGCAATCGCTTTAAACAAGCGTGCGCCTTCTGTGGTATTTACGGGTACATCTATACCAAAATAACGCGACAAAACCCTATAAACATTCCCATCGAGTACTGCTTCTGGGGCGTTAAAACAAATAGAAGCTATAGCACTGGCTGTATAATCTCCCACCCCTTTTAGGGCTAATAATTCCTTATAGGTAGTGGGAAAAACACCATTTAACTCATGAGCGACAAATTTAGCTGCTGTATAAAGGTTTCTCGCTCTTGAGTAATACCCCAACCCTTGCCATAATTTTAGTACCGCTTCTTCAGAAGCTTTTGCCAAATCAATAACCGTTGGAAATGTGTCTATAAATTTAAGATAATAAGGAGTCCCTTGCGCTACTCGGGTCTGTTGCAGTATAATTTCTGAAAGCCAAATACAGTATGGATCTTTCGTTTCCCGCCAAGGAAGTGATCGCTTATTTGCATGGTACCAGTGTATAATTTCCTGAGAAAAGGACATATAGGCGTAATGAATGACAAAAGTAGGCCTTTATTAACTTAAAATTAAGTCCATTAGAATAAAAGATTGAATTTAATTTATATATTTGCAACCCGAAAAAAATAGTACAGATTATATATCATACAACATGACAAAAGCAGATATCGTTACAAAAATCTCAGAAAAACTTGGTATTGAAAAAGGAGACGTACAAGCTACAGTAGAAGCTTTTATGGAAGAAGTAAAAACTTCTTTGGAATCTGGAGATAATGTTTACCTTAGGGGCTTTGGTAGCTTTATAATAAAAACAAGAGCAGAAAAAACTGGTAGAAACATTTCTAAGAACACTACTATCAAAATTCCTGCGCACAATATTCCCGCTTTTAAACCTGCAAAAGTATTTGTTGAGGGTGTGAAAAGCAATGTAACAGTTAAATAAAATATTAATCAATTAAAGGATAGTCATATGCCTAGTGGTAAAAAAAGAAAAAGACATAAGGTAGCTACCCATAAACGCAAGAAGCGTAGGAGAGCTAACAGACACAAGAAAAAGTAGTTTTTTAAACTACTTTTTCTGTTTCATACGTTCATTGACATAAACCCTAAAAACAAAGGGGTTGACGGGTATCTACCCGTTTAATTAGCAAATTTTAACACACACTTCAATTCATTGAAGTGTCAATATAAAAATCATGGTAAAAAGAGAATTAATCATTAGATCTAATTCCACTGCTGTTGATTTTGCCTTGTTAAAAGATGGAAAACTCATTGAGTTAAGCAAAGAAGAAGACAATAATAAGTTTTCTGTTGGTGATATCTTTATTGCCAAAGTAAGAAAACCAATCACGGGATTGAATGCGGCTTTTGTAAATGTTGGCTATGAAAAAGATGCCTTTTTACACTACCACGACTTAGGACCCCAGTTGTCAACGATGCTAAAATTTATCAAAAGAGCTAGCACAGGAAAAATGCGCGATTTCTCTTTGAAAAATGTAGCCTTTGAACCAGATATAGATAAAGATGGTACTATTAATGACGCCATTAAAGCCAATCAATCTATTCTTGTTCAAATTGTAAAAGAACCCATCTCAACCAAAGGACCAAGAATTAGCTCTGAATTGTCCATTGCTGGACGATACTTAGTGATGGTTCCTTTCTCTGATCGCGTATCTGTCTCACAAAAGATAGAAAGCAAAGAAGAAAAAGACCGCTTAAAAAGACTTGTGAAAAGTATTAAACCAAAAGGATTTGGGGTAATCATTCGCACCGTTGCAGAAGGCAAAAAAGTAGCAGAATTAGATAGAGATTTACAAAACTTACTGAACAAATGGACAGTAATGTGTAAAAAACTGCACAAAGCACCACACCCATCAAAGGTATTGGTTGAACTCAACAGAGCCTCATCCATATTAAGAGACGTTTTTAATGACAGTTTCTCAGGAATACACGTAGATGATGAAACTTTGTATACGCAGGTAAAAGATTATGTGCAAGAAATTGCGCCAGAAAAAGAATCCATTGTAAAATTGTATGAAGCCAGTGAACCAATTTTTGAAAAATTTGGTATTGAACGCCAAATTAAAACATCATTTGGTAAGACGGCAACTATGAGCAAAGGAGCCTATTTAGTGATTGAACATACTGAAGCATTACACGTAATAGACGTGAATAGCGGAAACCGTTCCAATAAAGCTAAAAATCAAGAGGACACCGCTCTAGATGTTAATCTATCTGCTGCCACAGAAATAGCCAGGCAGTTACGCCTGAGAGATATGGGTGGTATTATTGTAGTAGATTTCATTGATATGGCCAAAGGAGATCACCGAAAAAAATTGTTTGATCATCTGAGTGAAGAAATGAAAGAAGATAGAGCAAAACACAAAATTTTGCCTCCTAGTAAATTCGGACTCATACAAATTACAAGACAAAGAGTAAGACCTGAAATGAATATTAAAACAACTGAGCCGCTACCCACCATTACAGGTAAAGAAGTAGAAGCGCCTATTGTTTTACTAGATAAAATTACAGCAGATTTACAAAAACTTTTAGCGGGTCCTTCTAAAGACCACAAAGTAACTTTAAATGTACATCCATTCATTGCAGCTTACCTTACCCAAGGTATTCCTTCCATTAGACAAAAATGGTTTTTGGAATATAAGAAATGGGTCAAAATTCAATCTCGAGATGCCTATCAGTATCTTGAGTACCGTTTTAAAAACAACGACGGAAAAACTATATACTAATAAAAGCGGTCCTAACAGGCCGCTTTTTTTTTGCCTTTTTTTTCAGGTTTTACGTACCTTTAAAATTCAAAATCACTCCATGAATCCCAGTTATACTTTAGCAGAAGCGAAGAAAAAGATAGCGCGTTACTGCGCCTATCAGGAACGTTGTCATAAAGAAGTAAAAGACAAGCTTAGGGAAATGGGGTTAATACCAGATGCTATAGATCAGATTACTAGCGAATTAATTACAAATAATTTTTTAAATGAACTCCGTTTTGCAGAAGCATTTGCCAGGGGAAAGTTTAACATTAAGAAATGGGGGAAATTGAGAATAGTTTCGGAGTTAAAACAACGAAATATCTCTGAATATTGTATTAAAAAGGCACTGAAAGAGATCTCCGCAAACGAATATTTAAATACATTTAACGAATTGGCTTATAAAAAAGGGCTTTCTTTAAGGGACAGTTCTCTTGAAATACAGAAAAGAAAACTCATGCAATACTTATTTTATAGGGGCTGGGAATCTCATTTGATTTACGATAAAATCAAGGAATTGCCTTTTAGTGAAACAGAGGCGTAAACCAAAATCACTTCCACCAAAAGGAATCCAAATCACACTATATAAAATAACGGCTACTATATAAACTAAGTGCTACTATTTAGATATTTAAATGTCCTACCCTTTTAAAACCACTAAAGACAACATTAAATCAAAAGCGCTTTTGATTTTTATAGGGCTATTTATAGTGGCTTTTGCGATCAGATTTCCCTTTTTTTTTAGAGACTACATAGACAAAGACGAGAGCACTTTTATATTAATGGGGCAATCGTGGGCAGACGGCAACCTACCATACCTCGCTTTATGGGACCTTAAGCCTCCCATCACATTTGCTTATTTTGGCCTAATGATCACTGTCTTTGGAAAGTCACTTTGGTGGATTAGAATGGGCGGTGTACTTATGGTTAGCGCCACCTCTTTTATGGTTTATGCTTTTCTTCGCAACAACAATAAACCCTTTAATCAATCCATCGTATTAGCTGTATTATCCCTTTATTTCTCCAGTCTTTTCGGAAGCGTTCAAGGGGTTATGTCTGAACACATTTCTATACTTTTTTATCTAGGCGGGTTACTGGTCTGGAGCTATACCCACAAAAAAGCTTATCCTAAAGAATGGATGCTGTGGGGTATTGGCGGTTTTTTATTCGGGCTCAGTGCCATGTCTAAACTCAATTTAGCCTATCCTATTTTGCTCTGTGCAAGTTACATTTCACTAAATTCTTTACTACAAAAAGGTGTTAAAAACGCCCTAAAAACATCCTTTAGCTCTGGACTAGGCGTGTTAATAGGAATAGGTATTACCGCTGTTCCATACTTTAAAGTAAACGCATTTAAAGATTGGTGGAAAGCCGTATTTTTAGCCCCAAGAGCCTATGCCATATTTCACTGGGAAATAGCCCTTTTTATACTGCCAATTGTTGGATTTTTATTTTTTTTACTGATCAAAAATATTTCAACAAGTCGGGGCAAAACATCCGATAAAATTAACTATCCCTTGGTACTTCTGAGTTTAATTGGCGTATTAGGATCCTTTGTAATCGCAGGAAAAATAAACGGCCATTACTTATTGCAATGCTATCCACTTGTTTTTATACTCTTCGGCTGGGTCCAACCCTGGCAAAGTTTTACTTCAAAAAAAGCCATAGGTTTATTTTCACTAGTATGCCTCCTCCTCCCTTTTGAATCCTATAAAGAATACAGGGCTATATTCAAAAACAAACAAGTTCATGGAACTTATTATAACGGAGAAGGCATAGAGGTACCTACCTATTTAAAGAAAACGCAATACCCTTTAGACAATATTTTATTTTTAGAATACCATATTGGGTATTGGATCCTTAACAAAAGACCGCCCACAATGGCTGTAACCCACCCAAGCAATTTATTTAGAGCCAACCTTTTTCCTTTCTTCAACAAAAGAAAAACAACTCAGGAAGAGTTGGGTTTTATTTTAGATTCCTTAAAACCTGCAGTGATCGTGATAGACCACAAAAACAGTTTATTTAAAGGGAGGGGTGCACTAGAAGCTCAGTTTACAAAAAAAATATCCCAGTATTATTCCAAAGACACTCTCATAGGGAAAGCGCAATTGTACAAGATATTACCTTCCTATAGATAAAGTAGTCTTAGATCAATTTAGTTTACCTATAAACTTGCGACGCTTATGTAACAAACTAGTATTGATAGGTCATAGAAAACAACACATTCGCACCAGGAGCAGGCACTAAATTGGTTTCAGAAAACCGAGCATCTAAAATATTATTTCCCATCAAAGACCAAGTAATATTAGGCGTTTCATAACGCAAGGCAGCGTCTAACACCTGATAAGAAATTCCATTGGTTCGTTCCATATACCTATAGGAAAACGTCATAGGCCATTTAGAGGCCCATCTGAGTTGGGAATTAGCTGTTAGCTGATGCTTTAAGGAATTAATCGCATACCTAGAAAAAGGTACTTGAGTGTCTTTAATAGCGTCGTCTATGTAGGTGTAACCCACAGAAAACTGTTGCTGAAAGCCCATAAGATCAAATTTTTGAGTCAAGTTTATTTCCACTCCAGATGTGGCCAATGCAGCAAAATTTTGTGCCTCCCAAAGGGCTGCCTCGTCAAACTTTACATAATCAATTAAATTGTCTGTATCCCTTCTAAAAAAGGCAGCTTGTGCCGTAAAATCATTGCGGATATATGCAGCGCCCAACTCCCAAGAAAGGGCCTGCTCAGGGGCTAAATTTTCATTTCCAATAGAAGTTCTATCTGCATAAAATAGATCTGTATAAGTAGGTATTCTATAGGTGTACCCAAAATTAGCATAAGTTTTAAACTCGTTGTTAAATCGGTAGCCAATATCTATTCCTGGAAAAGCATGAAACTTAAAGTCTGAAAAATAATTCAACGCCACCCCTGGAGTCACATCTAATTGATCTTTGAAGAAAGAAAAGCGGTGCTCCACAAAACCATTGGCCTGAAACCGGTCTCTGTTCCCTAAATTGTTACTTCTTATACTCACCTGAGCCACTTCTAAGCCAAAACCTGAGGTACCAAGCACATTGAAATTTCTAGCCATTAAAGCACCTCCTACTTTATTGGAAAGGTGGAGATTCCTATACACCCCTGGATTGTTTCTAATGTAAATATAAAGGTCTTGGTTACGCTTCCAATAGACACTTGGAGTCACCACCCAATCCTCAGAAGCAAAAACTGTTTGTACAGAAACCAAACTCGCCTGTGTACGCTCATACTGGTCTACAGCACTTGGAGTGGCATAAAACCCATTGGCACCAAAAGAGCGGTCCATAAAAGTTCCCATAAGCACTATGGCCTGCTGGTCTTTATTAAAAGTACTTTTAGTAAAAAAATTATTGTTTTTGAAATCGGTATTGTACCGATATCCTTGAGAGCTGTTTCTAGAAAAATGAACAATCTGATCGCTATTATCTTGAGTGAACTGACTCGTAAAAACCCCTTGAAACTGATTAAAAGATCCCATACTCAATCTTGCGCTACCTTTACCGTCTACTGACTTCTTGGTCACAATGTTTATAGCGCCTGTAAAAGCGTTTTGACCAAAGATTCTAGCGGAAGGTCCTTTAACTATCTCTATCCGCTCTATGAGCTCAATAGGCAGTGCCATATTAAGGGTATGGTGCCCTGTTTGAGGATCGTCTACTTTAATCCCGTCAATTAACAAGAGGGTCTGATCAAAACTACCTCCCCTAATATATAAATCTGCTTGCTGGCCGCCTGCACCCCTTCTTCTTACATCTACACCTGCAACTGACTGTAGTAGGTCTGCCAAATTAGTCGCAGCCGCATTTTTAATTTCTGCCTTTCCAATAATGACCAATGTCCTTGAATTTTCAGAGAGCGGTACATCTATTCTCCCACTACTCACCACCACTTCCTTAAGGTTTTGAGTGGTAATAGTATCTTGTGAAAAAACTGTTTTCCCTACAGACAACATACTAAATATTAAAAGTGTTTGAAAAGTGTTTTTCATTGAATGATGTGTAAAAAAAAAGCTGCTATTAAAATAGCAGCTTTTCATAGTATTATGTTTGAACTAGTCTGCTAGAACTATAATTTTGTTGTTTTTCACCTCCAGAGTTCCGCTATTTACAGAGAGGGTATATACCCCTTTCTCTAAGGCAGAAAACTTGGCTGCATGAGCTTCAATTAATGCTGAAACACCTTGTATTTTAAGCATACCTGCCTGTAAGGAAGCTACCAAAGGAGCATGGGCACTCAACACCTGAAAGGAGCCATCTAAACCAGGAGCGCTTATCGCTGTAATCTCTCCTGCATACAAGGTGGCTTCCGGAGATACAATTTCTAAATACATAGTAGTCGTTTAAATTAAAAGCAATATTAAGCTTCTGCTAACATTTTTTCTCCAGCTTCAATAGCCTCTTCAATAGTCCCTTTTAAGTTAAAAGAAGATTCTGGTAAGTGGTCTAATTCACCGTCCATAATCATGTTAAATCCTTTAATGGTTTCCTTAATGTCTACCAATACTCCTGGGATTCCTGTAAACTGTTCTGCTACGTGGAATGGCTGAGACAAGAAACGTTGTACTCTTCTCGCTCTACCTACGGCTAATTTGTCTTCTTCGGACAATTCTTCCATCCCTAGGATGGCAATAATATCTTGTAATTCTTTATAGCGTTGCAACAACTCTTTTACTCTTTGAGCACAAGCGTAATGATCTTTACCTAAGATTTCAGGGGTTAAAATTCTAGAAGTAGAATCCAATGGATCTACTGCTGGATAAATACCCAACTCTGCAATCTTACGAGACAGTACAGTAGTAGCATCTAAGTGAGCAAAGGTTGTTGCTGGTGCTGGATCTGTTAAATCATCTGCAGGTACATAAACAGCTTGTACAGAAGTAATAGAACCTCTTTTAGTAGAAGTAATACGCTCTTGCATGGCACCCATTTCTGTAGCCAATGTTGGCTGATACCCTACTGCAGAGGGCATACGACCCAATAAGGCAGACACCTCAGACCCTGCTTGAGTAAAACGGAAAATGTTGTCTACGAAAAACAATACGTCTTTCCCTTGACCTTCCCCTGCTCCATCACGGAAATATTCTGCAATAGTCAAACCAGATAAGGCCACACGAGCACGGGCTCCAGGAGGCTCATTCATCTGTCCAAAGACAAAAGTTGCTTTAGACTCCTTCATGGCAGACTTGTCTACCTTAGTAAGGTCCCAACCGCCTTCTTCCATAGAGTGCAAGAAGTCATCTCCGTATTTGATAATTCCAGATTCTAACATCTCTCTTAACAAATCGTTTCCTTCTCTTGTACGTTCTCCAACGCCCGCAAACACAGATAAACCACCGTGTCCTTTGGCAATATTGTTAATTAACTCTTGGATCAATACCGTTTTACCAACTCCGGCACCACCGAACAATCCAATTTTACCCCCTTTTGCATAAGGTTCAATTAAGTCAATTACTTTAATTCCTGTAAACAATACCTCTGTAGCAGTAGATAAGTCTTCGAATTTTGGCGCCTGTCTGTGGATAGGCAATCCGTCCTTACCTGATTTAGGTAAATTCCCCAAACCGTCAATAGCGTCACCAATTACATTAAAAAGACGTCCGTAAACATCTTCTCCTACAGGCATTTGAATGGCGCTACCAGTTGCTGAAACCTCAGTCCCTCTACTTAAACCATCCGTAGAGTCCATAGAGATCGTACGAACTGTGTTCTCTCCTACATGAGATTGAACTTCTAATACTAAAATAGTACCGTCTGCCTTTTTAATTTCTAAGGAGTCGTAAATTTTAGGAAGTGCAGTTCCTGCGTTAAATTCTACATCTACTACAGGGCCAATAATTTGTGAAACTTTAGCGTTACCTTGAGCCATTGTTTTATTGTTTATAAAGATTTACATACTTTGTTTAAAATCAGCACACTATTTGTGCAGATTTTAGGGTGCAAATATAAGTCTTTCTATGGGAATTAAAAACGGCAAATACGACTTTTTATCAAAAACAAAATCCCGCTATTTTCAGGTGAAAGAAAATAGCGGGATTTATATTTTAAAAAGAGATTCCCCTACTGCATTGCAGGGCTAAAATTCGTTGGATAATCTCCAATATCTAATAAATTTCCTGAGGCCTCAAAGTTTGAGCCAAAAGTAGCGTCTAAAGTCTTCATCATTAAGTTGCTCAATAGCGCATACCCCCTTGGATTTGGGTGAACTCCATCTAGAGAAAATACACCGCCAGTTACAAGACTCGAGGTTACCGTAAATTTCCCATCTGTAATCCCTCCAGATGCCAGTTGTTGCATATAAGCATTGGCGTCAAAATGAGCTAAACCAGCAGCTGAAGCTGCTGCTTTAATGATATTGTTATAACCATCAATAGCCGTTTTAATCTCCGCTTGCTCTTGAGGTGTTAACACCCATTTATCTGCTAAAGGAACCGCCACACCATTTACAGTAAGTGGGTTTCCTGGCACCGCTAAAGTTCCAATAAATGCAGAAGCAGGTAATACAAGTAAATCTTCTGCAGTAGCCTGTCTATATTTTGGTAAAGCTGCAAAAGCAGGATTAATAGCCCCTAAGTCTGTCAATGATTCGTCTTCAATCACCACAGCATTTCCAGCACCAGCTGTAAATGAAATGGTTCTTTTAGCTACCTCTTCTGCAGTCAAAAGACCTGTTCCCTGTAAAGCCTGATAAGCTGCCTGCAAGCCACCATTATAGGCGGCGTAAGCGGCATTCACTGCCGCTGCAGTAGCAGCGTCTAATGGAACAGGATTGTGTGGGACTGTAGTAAAATGAGGAATACTGGTTACATAAGGAATATTAGCCACAATACCTTTAGCACCGCCAGCCGTTAACATAGTAATCAAAGTGCCATAGGTACCGTCAAAACCAACTCCAGGGGCGCCAGATATAGGCGTTAAAGGATTGGTTCCGTCTCCCCCTGTTGTGGCGTAACCCAAAGCATCATTGTTTCCAATCCAAAGAGAAAAGAAAGTGGGTGCCTGTGCCATGGCATCTGCTAAAACAGATGTGTTAGGTGTAGAAGCCATTCTTACAAAATACGGATTGGCTAAACCTAATGCCACATTGGAAATGTTACCATATCCGGGGGCTAATAAGTGGTAACTTTTAGCGCCTGGAACCCCCATATTATTAAAAGGGCCACTTGGATTATTTGTTGCAATATCAGTAGTTGGTGTAGCCGCTGGATTAGCTGTTAACAAAGAGGCTGGACCCGCTCCGTTAAAAAATAATCTTGGGCCTGCAATTATATTTCCAGCCAATAAAAGCCCACCATTATTATCATTCATCATGGGTTGAGAAAAAGAACCTCCCCCAGCTTTTGCAAATTTTTGGGCCAATAAATTTGGTACAGACAATTCTTGAGACGCTTTAAAAAGCGCGCCATCTGTAAAACCAGCAGTTAAAGAATTCCCAAGAGAAACATAGTTGCTTAAATTCAAACTTCCTACGCTTAAAGCGGGTAATGGTGCCGCTGGAGCTGGTCCCTCAATAGCATCTTGCTCACAAGAAACCAATAGAGCCATTCCTAATACGTAAGGAATATATTTCTGTATATGTATAGATATCTTTTGCATGATTGATTAATTGTTAATGGTTAATGAAAGGTAGTACTGAGAACCTATAAGTCCAGTTCCAAAGGCTGTAAAGTAATCATAGCCTCCTAAATTAGCTGCACCTAATTTTAAAGTAGACTTTAAACTTGGAATGGTGTAGTTTATCTGGGCATCTACGGTAGAAAAAGAAGGTACTTCTCCATCTCCAAAGGTTGCTTCCCAAAAATAATCATCGCTCCATCTCCAAGCCACATTAAATCCAAAATTGTCTACCAATTCAGTAGATCCAAAACTCGCTTTTACCTTGTGCTCTGGCGTGTTAAAGTTGGTTCTAAAATCTGGATAAAGGGTTCTGTCAAAATCTTGTTTGGTATAGGTATAGTTCGCTGTAAAATCGAATTTTTTAAGCAATTTAGCGGTTAGCATAGCGGAACCACCGTAAGAATTAACATCTACTGGTGAATTAGTGTAAGCTTGGTACACTTGGTAATCTCCAGCAGCAATGGCTGCTACAGACAACTGGTCTCCAACGGTTCCGTAGAATGGAGCAATCACATTCTCTCCAGATATAAAGTCGCTATATTGGTTATAGTACGCACTCATATCCAAAGTAACGCTTCCTATTTTACCTCTATAACCAACCTCCATAGAAGTTACTTGTTCTGGTTTAACCAAATCAGGATTAGACACTTGTAAAACCCCAGGATTTCCAGTAGCAGCTAGTGCGGCAACCGAGCTAGCCGTATAGGAGTTCTCATAAGCAGCCCTACCCGTTTGAGTGATTGTAGCTGGTTGTCCATATAAGCTTTGAGCCGTTCCACTTACAGCAAAATTTCTTGAGTAACGGTCTAAGTTATCTGCTGCAGAACCTACCAAAATAGCCCTTCCAGCGTCTAGACCTATAAATAGATCTTGAGTGGTTGGGTTTCTAAAACCTGTTTGTAAAGAAAAACGCAGGTTGTGGTTTCTATTTAAGAAATATGCGGCAGATAATCTAGGAGAAAAGAAGCCTTCGTATAGTTCAGATTTGTCATAACGAACAGACCCAGTAAGCTTTAAAGAAGCCTCGTCGCTCATTTCAAAGCTCTCTTGAATTTGGGTATAAATACCCGCTTCATTATACGCTATAGGTCCATCGCTGTCTGTATAAATAGTTCCTGAAGAATTTAAGTTGTACCTTCTAAAAGACCCTCCTATTTGAATGTCTGCAAAGTCTATTAAATGACTGAAATTGTAGTTTGCGTCTGCGTGATAGTATTTAGAAGCATCTTGAAATTTAGAGCCCGTTCCTAAGTTTGGATCGTTCACACTTTTGTCAAATGCTGTCTGAAACTCAGCCGTTCCTGGTTCAAAACGCCCAGTTTGAGCAGCAGCTAAACCAGCTGCATGAGCTGCCTCATTAGTAGCACCAGCAAGGGTTGCTAAAGCATAGTTCCCCACGTACTCTCCAAACCAAGTATTGTCATCTTTCCAAGCACGGTTAATGTTAATTCCAGTAAATACCATGTCGTAGGAATCACCAGCGTCATCTGCAACCACATACCCTCTTACAAAAAAGTTGTCGTTACGTACTTCAATTTTATGCTGTTGTTGCATGAAGTTTTTAATATTGTAACGGTTGGTCCCTTGGTAAATGGTATTACCTGTACCGTATTTACCCACGTATTGAATTTCAAAGTCATTAGCAAAAGGTCTGAAATACAGTCCCCAGTCTGCTTTTAAACTCTCTGCATTGTAATTGGTTAAATCACTTTCCATATAACCCGGTCTAGACACCACAACAGAAGGAACCAAAGCGTTTGCTCCCGCTGGAAGTACACCCATGGCCTCTAAAGCAACTGCAACACCTTTAATGTTGGTAGCCACCTCATCTCCGTATACGTTTATTCCGTCATAATCCAAGTTGTCTCTAGTAAAACCATTGTTTCTTTTATCTGTGATATTATTTGCTACCCAGTCCGTACCTTTTAAGTATCCTACGTTTACTTTAGCGGCAAACTTATCTGAGAATTTTTTAGCCAAACGAATACTGACGTCAGTGTAAGGGTTGGTCTCTGGATTTCCAAAAGATCCTGAAGCATTTTGTGAAGTAACCCCTCTTTTTAAAGAAACACTCACCCCTTCGTAATCAAAAGGACTCTTAGAACGCATGAACAAAATACCGTTAAAGGCATTTGCTCCATATAAGGCAGAAGAAGCTCCTGGCAACAATTCCACACTCTGCACATCTGTTTCAATCATCCCCACTAAGTTTCCAATGGGAAAGTTAAGGGCTGGTGTAGAGTTGTCCATTCCGTCTACCAATTGCATAAAACGCGTGTTGGCAAAAGTGGCAAAACCTCTTGTGTTAATAGATTTAAACGTCAATGAATTGGTGTTAACATCTACTCCTTTTAAATTCTCCAAACCGTCATAGAAATCTACAGACGCGGTGTTTTTGATCTCTTTAATTCCGAAACGTTCCACCGTTACTGGAGATTCAAAAAGACGTTCTGGTGTTCTTGAAGCCGAGATTACAATCTCATCCAACATAGTGTTGGCCTCATCAAGAGTCACTGAAATAGTTTGGTTGTTTGAAGTAACCCTTGCGGTAGCCTGCGCGTAACCAATACTAGATATTTTAAGGGTAAATGGCGGAATTTCAGAAGTTTCTAATACGAAAATTCCATCGAAATCCGTTACCGTTCCAATCGGTTTTCCGTCTATGACAACGTTAGCTCCTGGTACCGGCATACTATTGCTATCTACTACAGTTCCCTTGATAGTAGTCTGTGAATATCCCGCAAATGCAAGGCACAGAGAAAGCACAAGTAAAAGATTTTTCATAAGTTTTTACAGTTTAGTTTATCAAAGCAATATACTGCTTTTTTTATTTATTTAGAAAAAAACGTGCACAGACACTTTATTTTTCGAAATAAAAACAGTGCTAAATTATCAAATAATGAAATTTTTACTCTACCGTAACAAAGTATTCTCCAACGGGTAGTGTTTTTCTCATTATTAAGGTAATGTTCAAGTCCTCAAACCTTTGGGTCTCCCCATACTCCCAATACCAACAGGAGTTATTTTCTATTATTCGATCCCAACATGAAGAACAGGGGAAGAACTTCGTGGAGATCTGTGATTATCTTGTTTCCAACGGTTATAAATCCCCCCGGGGGAAGGATCTGACCCAGTCCCATGTGTGGAGTATCTACAACAAAAAGAAGAAGTCCATCCAACGGTTCAGTAGGGTATTTGACCCGGTGATTACCGATGTTAAGTTGGATCTCCTTAATTACTTCCCTCAAGAGTGAACCATTTGAAGGTCTTCCCTGGTCTTTTTGACCTTAACAATGGTGGTTCTACTACAGGGAACAATCTTGGAGATCTCATCGTAGGTGTAACCTTTATCGATGTACTCCAATATCTTCTTTGACTTTGGTTTCTTCAGGAGTTTGGTGGGAGTATCTCTTGTATTGATTCGTCTCCCCCGGTATAACCCTTTCTCCTTTCTAATACGGATTCCCTCCATCTGTCTCTCTCTGATCTGATCCCTCTCAAACTTGGATAGGGTACTTAGAATGGAGATCATCAGTTCTGAGAACTTATCCACCTTACCATTTTCATCAATGTTTTGAAGAGATGGGTTCTTACAGATGATTCTTATACCCTTTTCGGTTAGATCCTTCCAAGTGGATAGAACATCAATGGTGTTCCTTCCTAATCTATCAATACTATGTACATGTAGTTCTTTGAGTTTCCCCATTTTATGAGTTTTTCAATCTCTGACCCCTTGGGTCTCTCATATAATAACGTGGAACCAATACAGGTGTCCATGAGGACATAATCGTACTGATCCTTATCTACGATCTGTCGATCAACCTTCTGATTTATGGAGGTTGAAATACGGGTGTATAATACTTTCATTGTTATACCAGTTTATGGGTGGTGTATATATTCATTAAAACTGGTACAAATATAATGGTTTTACTGTGATAAACAAGATAACTATCTGGTACAGAAAAGAGTACACTATAATATTAAACTTTGTCTGCCGTATGGAATTGGGATCGGGAACCTGAATGTTATGATCGGACAGGTGAGATTTTAATCGGCATAGAAATATGAGATTAGACTCTGGTAATGTGGTTAATCAATATATATTGTACTCCCCCCCGGGATGGGTTCCCCCCGGTATCCCCCCTTAAATGTTGGTGAAACGGTGATATTATAATGGGGGTCAATACCGTCTGAAAAATATTCTGGAAAAAAATGGAAGAAATATGGGGTTTACTGGTGGTTGGGTACCAAACTAATTAAATTATATATCCTCAAAAACTCTTCCCACTCTTGTTTATTTAATGATTCAGGTTTTAACAATCTATATGATAGGGATGGTTCTAAGTCTTTCATCCTCACCATGACCCTTGTTTTATACAATTCACAAGACATTGTCGTTCCCGATAACATGTAGGTATCAGGTGATGGTTTTATATCCTTATTGAACTCAAAAGTTCTGTCATAAGAATGGAAATCATCTACATCATTAATTGAAATGAGATTTTTCCCCGCATCTTCTTGAAAAAGTGATAGATGATATCCGACTGACTTGGAAATCTCTCCCTCGTAACTCAGAACCCATAATAGTCTTTCAATAGAATTATTACAGTTTACCAATCCCTTGTCTACAATCTTCGAGATTGGTAATTGGTCAATAAGTTTCAGAGTTCCTCTATACTTACCCTTATCTAAGAATAAATTATCCTTCTCTCCTTTCTCAAAATTTAAAACGTCAGTCCACGAAAGAGACCAATGTCTAATATTTGGTGTTTTTCCTATTGACTCTCTGATATCAATATCATCATAAAATCTAAGGTGTTCCTTGGAAGCATGGTAAGTATATCCATCCAAATAGATTGACATGTCCTTGAATGACATCAACTCATTTAAATCATCAATGATTTGACCATTTCTGACTAATTCAATACACTTAAAATAGAAATCTGTTCGAGTCGAAATCTCTACCCCGTCCTTTTCACCAAGACTAACTTGTGGTCTTATCAGATACGTAACGGAACCATTGTTAATTGGAAGAGTCAATTTGTAAACTTGTATTCCGTCCTCCTTGAGTTCTTTATATTTTAAATTCTTTTGAGGATGAATCTCTACGTAGTTTTTAATCGCATAGACGAATTTAGATTCAAGTTCACTCTCTTCTATCATCCCTGTCTTAGTTAGGGAAGAAATTCCTTGGTTTACTTCTTCCCAATCCTTAGAGGATCTAACTATTTTCCCAAAGAGGTGTTCAGCGTGTTCTCTACTTAATTCGTCTCTGATGTATTGATTAGAATAAGATAGTATACAACGATAACAACCGTCCTTTCCTTCATCCTTACAACTGCAATCTCTTATTGATTCATAAGATTTGGTCAATAACTCGGTGAATTCTGTAGGATCAAATAGTTTTTGGAGATAACCTGTACCTCCAGGAACTTTGTCAAACATTACTAAGTACCTATCAAATCTACCTGTTGATTTATTATGTTCTGAGTAAAATTCAAACCCTATATGAGATGGATTCCCCTTGTAGTATTTCTTAAGTCCAAGTTCAAGACCTGACTTGAACATTAATTGAGTAGACTCATTTTGAAACTCTTGAACAGGTAAAAGTATCTTTAGAGACTCTGTCTTTACCTTTCTGTATAGGTATACCTCTTTGAATATGTCGTTCGGTAAACCTGAATAATTTGTTTCCTTGTGTTTACAATATCCGTAATGGAACTTCTTCTTTTCAAAGTTTATTACCTCTCGTGGTTTAGATGTGGATTTCCCACAATTTATACAAGTAACAAATCCATGTCTTGGGACTTCCTCTCTTTGATTAATTGTAATATGGTTAGAATCTAACTCATTTGATCCCAAGTTGATTTTCGTTATTTCAACGTCTTTAACAAACTCAATTCCAAAAGGGATTTTCTTCATTCCCCATGTTCCTTCAATTGAATTTGTGTCAAAATCAAAATGAGTTGAGATATTATAATACTCTGAAAGTCTATCATCTTTTGAGTCATCAAGAACAGATTCATTTCTTGTGTTTATAGACTTAACAGATTTTAATATCGCAAAATCATGAACGTTGGATTCGGAAAAGAAAGAGTCATGTTCACATTTTGGACACCCTTTAGATCTATCTCGTGTTTTGGAAAGAACATCTTCTTCAATAAAATCACAATTTGAACAGAATCTCATTTTAGTAAGTGTCGATCTTTCTCCACTCCAATCGAATGTATTGAGACCTGAGATGTTAAGTTTGTTCCCTTGTGAATAGAATGCATTATCGGGAGCAAATTCACTCAGTGCTGCGGTTGATGATCTTACGATTTCATATTCCTTTCTGACTGGTTCTCTTTCTCCACCCTCAGGTTTGAATCCGTATACCTGTGCTTTGAGAGTCACCCCTGTTTCAGGAAACGCATAGTTCGGTAGAATTCCCTCATTAGTCAAATATTCGAGGGTCAGTTTATTTTCAATTGATTTTCTAAAGGACCTTAAAGACTTTTGTTCAGAAACCAATTCAATTCTCTCTTGGTCATCCTTTCCAAGATTGTTTTCCTTGATATAGTTGTCGATGTCTTGTTCCTTATTGCGAATAAAGTGTAATTCATGTTTGAGTTCTTCAAACACTCTAACCATCCTTTGTTGGAAACTACCTTGACGAACAGACGTTTTTATTTCCTCGAAAATCTTTGTATCAACTTTTCCATCGTAAATTTTTATAAACCGTTCAAAGAGATCTTTTTGATAATCAAATACAAAATCTAAGAGTTGATTGACAAAGAAATCAAGACTGGTAAGTTTAATCCCGTATAGGTTGAGATTTTTTATGAAACCGGGTATATGATGTTTTTCAGGGTCTTGTTTCGTCCAACTATCAATACAGAACGCAGTAAAATGACGAAATAATATATCCTTTGCATTTAAGAAACACCCGGGTGTATTGATATCTCCATCCATCATCTCTAATGGGTCTTGGAAATAATATAAGTCATGTTCTTTCCCTTGACTGAAGTTGACGATCAAGGCAGATCCTGAAGATCTTCCCGCTCGACCCACTCTTTGAAGAAAGTTAGATGTAAGTGGAGGAATACTCGTATTAATAGCACTATCTAGGGATCCAACATCAATACCCATCTCAAGAGTAGATGTTGCCACCAAAGAATTTAAGGAGTTAAACCTTGGTCTCTCTTTAAAATCGATTTCAATATTCTCCCTAACCTTTCTTTCAAGAACTCCCGTATGTTCGGATGAATAAATTCGAGGAGAGTTTGTCCTGTTATAGACGAGGTTATAATAGTTAAAATTGGTTCTTTCAAATGATTTATAATGTCCTGAACATTTGTAATTTAAACAAGACCCTCCCTCAAACGAATTCTCCTCATCAATGATATGAAGTGTTGATGAACATTCAGAACACTCGTAGTTACTCAGATTCTTAGACACAAAAATCTGTTCAGGACTAATTACATAATTAGATCCATCTTTTGACTTTCCTTCACTTAAAATCCCTACTGATTCCAAATTTTCAAATAGAAGAGTGAAGAATTCGTTAAACACCGCAGAGTTCTCAGGGACCTGTTGAAAGGATTTTCTCAAATATGTATGAAACCAGTTAGATGTCCTTGCATAAGTGGTGTCTAGTACGGCTCTTGAGTGAGGTATCGTACACACCAATTTTGGAATTCTTGATTTGGGGTGGTAATTCCTATTTAGGAAGTGTCTTCCATCTCTCATCCAATTGAGATCCCATAGTTTTAGATCACTGTTTCTAAACTTGGATAAATATTCATGATCCACACCCCCACGTAGTCGAATACGGTGAAGAATTCCTATTACAAATCTTGTGAACTCTTCTTTATTTACGGTTTCCATAAGATTGGATTTCATCCAATCAGACATTTGATCAAAAGAGGATTGAATTAAAGAAGAATCAAACCCAACCGATGACGAACCTGTTTTTTCTAATGTTCGACCGATCATACCATTATATCCGAACTCAGAAACTACCTCCCATGAAATTCGAGTGTCAAATTCATTCTCAAAACTCTTAGAAATTTGATTGGTTGTAATGTTTCTATAATCTTCTATTTCGGCTTTACCCATGTAGTCAGAAGGGAAGAATCTATAGAAGTACGCTTCTCTATGGTCAGTGTTAGACGGGTCTGAATGGGACTTCCAATAATCAATGAATTTCTTTGTTAACCCATCAATTGATATTGGCCCATCTTGTTTGTTGATTACCTTTTGAAGAGATGTCCTAAAGGTGAATCGGTAATTTCTTGCTTCAATGAAACCTGACTGATGAGCGGCATCCTGAACTCCATTGGTGAAGGCAAGAACCTTTCTATATTTTTCATCTCTTTCATCTAAATCCGAAGAGAGAATTTGACTTGTAGTAATAGAATTTAACGTTGACACTCGAGTACCAATAATACTCATTGAGTTTTGAGTATTACACTCAGGACAGACGTGTTGACCCTTCTTGTCTTTCACCTTTCTGTATGCAACAACATGAACTCTTTGATCTGAATCTTGATCCCCAAACTTTAGGTCAGACTGATGAACATAGGGAGTAATTGATGTCTCAGGTTCATATTCATCAACACAAAAGTGTTTATTCTCATAAGTGTTTACAAAGTATATGTTCTTGTGATTAGTAAAATAATGTTCATAGACTTCGAGTGGATCTACTTCGAACTGATTTCTGTTATCATGTTTGATTGCTAACCATCCACTTGAACCACATTCTCTACAGTAATAAGGAGGTAACGCTACAGGATCTTCTTTGGGAGATAACTTGTCTCTCCACGTAAATTCAGGTTGATCAGAAACTACTCTTACCAATCCACTTAATTCCCTAATCCATATCTGAACTTGTAGAAATAAGAATGGAAATCTTTCTTTAGGATCTGACTTTGCCTCGGCAATCAGGGCGAGAATAGAAGTAATGATCTCCTCCTTTGGTGAGAACTGACCTTCATCAAAGTAATCTGGTAATTGATTGAATGATGGGTTACTTTCATTTAGACCCTGTAGTAAAGTGGTAAGAGAAACGATTTTGTCAGAACAAACCGAAGAAATGTCTTTAACGATTTTCAGTTTCTTAAGTTCCTTTGAGAGATCATATTTCGAGGTAGTTTCAGGTATCTGCCACAATCTCTTCTGACGAAGAATGTAATCTGAATAATTCTCGTTAACTCCCAATCTACTCTGTTGAATGCCAACTAACCTTGGAATATATGAGTCCAACTGATCATCTTTGATGGTGAAGAATTCTCCGGGGGATAAACGTTGTTCAGTAATCACACTATCTGATCCGAAGTCTTCTCCAAATACATCTGAGGCAAATTCAGTAAGAAGTTTCACTGAGTCTTCTCCTTTACCTATTGTTGCGGATGTACCTACGGGACACAGATGTCCTTTAGAAAGGTTTAGTTTTAGTTTAAGTCTACGAATCAAGTTCGCTACATCCGTTCCTTGAGCACCATCGTAGGTGTGTAATTCATCAAGGATTAAAAACTGAAGAAGTTCAGGATTATCAAAGTTGTAATTCCAAAGATTGTGAAACTGATGTCTCATCAATCCGTAATCCAACATTTTGAAGTTGGTTAATAGAATATCAGGTGGGTTCGATATAATCTCCTCTCTGTCCTCAATGATGTTAACTTCCCCCATCTTCTTTGGGAACTTCCCTTTGTTTTTTCCTTCTCCAATAAAAAGTCCTGCGGTTACGGAACCATTGAGACGGGAATCTTGGAATATCGTTTCTGCGAGTCGTTTTGCTTGGTCTGTTGCCAGGGCATTCATCGGATAAAGGATAATCACCTTAATTCCTTGTTGATCTCTTTTCTGATAACAATAATCCAATACGGGATAGAGAAAAGACTCTGTCTTTCCTGACCCTGTGCCTGTCGTCAAAAGGGTGGGTTGTGGTTTGTGTCCATTAAGTGAGGAAAGTCTCTTAAAACTCTCATATTGGTGTTTATAAGGAGGAAAGTTAGGTTTGATGTCCAATGGGATGGATTCACTTTCATCATTCGTCTTAAATGGTAATTTCAAAGACACATACGGTCCTTTGAACATTCCATGTTCTTCGTCTTGAATGAAACCATAAAAGGAACCTGAAGTCTCTCTTTCTTTGAAACTAAAGGTTGCCCTGATGTACTCAAGGATAGACTGTTTTACTTCAAATGCCTGTTGTAGTGGTAACATTAGTTCTGATTAAATATTTTTTCAAAGTGTGCCCACGCAACTTTATAGTCTTCAACTCTATCACACTTCTCGAAAGGAGGATAATAGTTTACTTTTTCACCATAGTACAATTCACTTTTCTCAATCGTGTGTTCATAGAATTCACCTTGTTTCATATCTCTTATAGTTTCCCAAATAGGACGGTCAACACCGACACCATTTAATCCCTTAGAACATGTAAAGACGATATTACCTTTTTGGTCATACCAGGTGTCATCTTCATTTTGTTGTAAGACAGGGAATTGAACTTCATAAACGGAAATCAATTCGTCGATAGATAACCCAAACATAATAGAGGTTATCACATCAATTTCAATTAAAGCCTGTCTTCTCTCAAAATAGTTCTTAAGGGGGACTGTATGCAAATCCCAATCATAATTTATAGTTTTGAACTCTGAAAGTCTTTTATCACTCTTAGACCATGAATCATATAAAAATCTCTCATCCCAATTTCTGCGCCATAAATCTGAATAATATTTATTTAAACAATTTAGTCTTAAAGTCCTACTCTTCAGTTTTGATTTGAAAGGATTTTTTGAGTTGATAGGGAAAGTCTTATATACGGTTTGACTAATTTTTGGAACCGCAATTGATTTGAGGTAGAAGTCTAATAGAATTGAAGAAGTCAATGAACAAAAATCTATTGTCATTTCTTCATTTTTAAACACAACAGATGTCGCAGCTTGAATATGTGATGCCCCAGGTATAATTAAAGATGTTTGTAGAGTCCTTTCACCTGCTTGATTTAACAAGGAAGTTCCGATTGCCTTGTAATAGTTAATCCAAGGTTCATCTTTAAACCCTTTTATTTTTAAAACATTGTCATTTAGTGGAATAAAATTTGTTCGAGGAATGAAATCTTCTTTTATTTTATTTAGATCAAGTGTATCATAGTGACTTTTGTCACTACATACTTTTTTTGGAGTTTTATAGAAAGGGTTTGACACATAAAACTGGGGTCCACTGTAAACTAATTGGTTGTCTTTAATATCAGGAAAATCTGTTTTTTTCAATATTTTTTTCTTCTTGACATCGTTAGTTTCATGAAAACATTCGATGATTATAGTATCGTGATCCCTTATTTTTTCTTCATATTGAATAATTTTCTGAAATGACGTAAAAACCTGATTATTATGTATTGAGATCAATCTTACACCTCCAAGATGAATTGAGTTGTTAATGCCCATTAAAACTTTGAATTTGTCATCGTCGTAGTGAATTATTCTTTCTTTATGTGGTGTAATGTTCCAAACAAAATTCCCTTCGATATTTTTGATTTTTATTCCCCCGCAATTTTCCTTATTACTTGAAGTGAAACATCCATCAATTGTTTTTGGGGTAAACAAATTATTAATTGAATAAAAATCAACTGATGATTTTCTTGCCCCATAAATATTACAACTATATTTTTCTCTGTGAGCTACTTCTGAAAATAAGTTGAGTGCATTCTGAAACTGAAAATGAAATCTTAATCTTTTGTATATTTCTTCTCTCAATAAATCTCCTTTGGTGTCGTCATAAACACCTTCAGGATGAAGAAGTCCTTGAACGCCATTAGTAGAGATTAAATCGAATCCATTAACAATAACACATTTGTAAAGGTTAGTTTGTTGACCTTTTAATAGGTAATAATTCTGAATGGAATTTAAGAATCCCGAAAGTGAAACGTTGTTAATTACCTCTGCAAAGTACTGTCTTTGTTTATTCTTATTTAAGAAGAATTCATTTCGAAATTCATTTGTTTTAGCAGCAGAAACTTTCCGAATCAAAAGTTCAGGGAAGAATTCACTCATAATTCCTTTCTCCTCAAATACTACTTTTAACCATGGAGGATTTCCAACAATAATATCAAAACCACCTCTCTCAAGAAACACTTCAATAAATTCCAATTGAGAGTGAAAGAATCTATTTTGAGTAGATAATTCCTTCACGAAAGTCAATCTCTCTTTTTCATCAAATAAGTTGGATTGTTCTGTTTTTTGAATAATCTGAGATTGTGCTACTCCTAATGTAGATTCTTCAAAACCAAACCCTAATTGTTCAGTAGTGTCTGAGGATAGGTTTACGTTAAGAATTGAAGAAACATCATTTAGGTATTGTTGTCTTGAGGGAAGGAACTCTGCATTTTTCATGTCCCAAAACCACAGACTACACCAATAGTCCATGACCATCTTCAACTTATAGTAGGGAGCGGATTGTCTATTTCTTTGGTCGTTTAATTGTTCCTTTTCATCATAGGACCTAAGATTCATAGTGACCTGTTCATCACTGTTCACCCCCTCCCAAACATCAAGTTTGTTCTTTGTTTGAAGGTTAAGTCGTTTTTGGAATTCGAAGTATTCTAAAACTAAAGAATCGATTGACTCACATATCTTTTGAAGTTGTTGAATCTCACTCTCTGAAATTGGTTTACAGACTTCCTTCTTCCAATCAGAAACTCGTTTGGATCGATCAGGATCCTCATCTTTCAAAAGTTTGATCCCTGCACTAGGAACCATATTATTATCAGGAAGTAAAAAGTGATAAATCTGGTTTTTGGACCTAGTGATCTTTCCATTTTCAAAAGAGACCATATGTGGTTCACAGTCCCACCACTTTTTCTTTAGTTCTTTGGTGGTGAAAGTCTTAAACCACGCACCAACTACTGCATTACCTACTGCAAGTCGATTCGCAAAGAAAGGTGTTTCCATGTCCTTGTGAATGACATTTAACCACAGAGATAGTTTACCCAATTCAATTGCGGTTGGGTTAAGATCGACTCCATAGGTATTGTTCGTAGCGATGTACGCCTTTACTCTCTGAAGTTCTTCTCTATACTTCTCAGGAGAGATTTTTTTCTTAACCTCTTTCTGTCTAAAGTTTAGATACGCCTCTGATAATTGATTAATAAGTTCGTTGTGGAACGCAGCTGCACCCATTGCGGGTTCGAGTAGTTTTAAATCTAAAAGTTCAAGAGAAGACATTTCACCCTTCTCTACCTTTTCCAAAATAGATTTGAGGGTGTACTTAACAGTACATTGTGTTAAGACTTCAGGAGTATAATAAGACGCAGACTTTTGACGATCACGTCCACTCAACCTATAAACAAATCTCCCTTTTAGGATTATAACTTCATTCCCATTTCCATCTTTTAATACTTCATCGGTATGGAAATCATCTCTTCTTGAACGAGGTACTAGATAGGTTCCACTTTGGGGATTATTTTTCTCATGAACTTCTATATAGTCCTCCTCTGCATAAAATCCTCTGTAGGCAAGGAGACTTTCGTAGACACTTCCTAATTGGTTAATCCCAAGATTTGCATACGAGATTCTACCTCTCGACTTTCCTCTTTGTTTCTTAGATAATGAAAGTTGGCAGATTACATCTTGCCAAACATAATTTCTGAACTTGACTTCTCCGAGGTGATTTAGTTTTTTGTTGTCAAACAGAGGAGAGTCGATATGACGGATTTTAAAACTCTTGTTTCTTCCATTTTCATCTTCTCTGTAACCTGAACTCATCAGTTCAAATAACTTAGAAAGAGATTCGTGAAAGAAATAACCATTGTGACTGTGATCTGTGATCAATGGGGTTTGTTCCAAATCACGCAACATCTCTAAAGAATACCCCCTTTGATACACTTGATCAGAGATTGGGAGTATATCCAAATCGGATCTTGACTCTGCATAGAAAACAAAGAGTAAACGATAAATGATGTTAAGACAATCATCCTTTACTTCTTGTTCAAACGTATCATCTGACTCATCAAACTCTTCAAGAAGAACTTCCTTTTGGAAGTACAAGGACTCATTTGCTAGTAACTCTACTGCGTTGATTATACCCTCTTTAAGATCTTTGGTTACTTCATACGCACTCTTATGTGAATCTTCATCTAATTGATCCATTAAGACCAATTCACTATCTGGAGACAACAACTCTTTGGAGAGTAATAGATAGAAGAGTGAGTAATACCGTCTCTCGACTGTAGATTCAAAGAATAATTCTTCTATATCAAAACTTAAGTATGAACCCCTGAACCACTTTTCAACCTCAATAAGATAAATTGTGTTCCCTCCAAGAACCATGATATAATGAGGTCTCTCACTTTGGTCTAGTAAGGATAGTTCTGAAATACACTTATTGATGATTGCGGGGGATATCTTTAGATCTTTTGAGATCTCAAACACTCTTGACCACTGTGATCTATGATACCTCTGTTCTGAGGTAGTATCTCCGTCTTCATTATATCTCTGTTCAAACAATCCATCAGGTTCCTCATCTCCCTCTTTAATGAGAGGTTGAATCTCCATTATCATTAAATGAGGTTTGTCTCCTTTGTATAAAATATGACGAATAGGAATTACCTCGTTTTCTGATAAGTGAAATGGGGAGTTATAGTTGTTTCTATCTCCTTCGTAACCAAGAGAATTGAGTAATTGAGAATGGAATTGATGAGTTTCAAAGATTTTATCTTTGGTTCTCAATCTACCCTCAATAATTGACTGTTTATATCTGAAGTACTTGTCCTTAAGAGGTGATATTCTCTTCTGAAGTTCTTTATAATCATCCGATGAGTACCCCGATTTATCATGAACCTTTTTGACAAAGTCTTCATCGAAGTAATTCGACGAAAAGAAGTCCCCTATATTTTCAATGAACTTTATCATATGTTGTAGAATGCGGATATTACTTTGATGTATGCATCTTGTTCCAATCCAAATAGGTCTTGAACGTATTGACTTGACGAGTTCGCGATGGTACTTACTTCATTCAACTCTTTCTCCTTACTCTTGATCGCAAAGTTGGATTCAGAACGGTCTTGAAACTTAATTTCAATCTGATTAAAAGAGGTTTTCTTCCATTTTTCAAGTTTGGTTTCAAACTCATCCAATTTTTCCCACATGGTTGATTCAAGTTGTTTTTGAAGTGGTTTCATGTGATTTTCCTGAGCGTAGGAAACGATCTGTTTTAAATCTCTCTCAAGAATTGAATTGTCCGTGTCTGAGACGGTTTTAGTATAAAGAGTGTCACTTATGTTGTAATGAGACAAAAAGTCTCTTAGAGACAAGGAAATGAGGTCTCCTGAGGAGTTCTTCCGTACTACAAAGAAGTCCGATATTATGGGTTGTCCTAAATTGTTCGAAACCTGTCCGTGTAGAATGTAATTCACTTCTCCTTTTGGAATCTGATCTAACTTAACTGATCTTGCCTCATTCTTTGGAACACTTGCTTCAAGTTTTGTAATGTAGTATTTGATTAAGGGATGGATTTCATATAAAATTTGAAACTCTGCCCAATCACCTTTTTTCTTCCTCGCCTTTTCAATGGACTCTTGGACTAAGTCTTTGTCAGTAGTTAATTTGAAAAACTCTCCAATCTTGGGTTTCGATTCGGGTGGAAGATCGTAAAGTACATTATTGATTTCCTTCGTGTTAAACAATTCCAAATAGGAGTCTTCTTTATGGAACTGATAATCTCCTTTTGATATCAAACTCTTCGACTCTAATTGTTGGAAGAGTTCGTCATAGAAATCGGAATCGTTATTGTAAATACTGATAGTTTCCATGATAGGATTATCAGTAATTATAGATTCTGTTGAATCGTCACCTCCGAATAGTTTTAGGTAAAAATCATCTTGATTTTCATCGAGATAGTTTTCATCTTGATTTAATAGTGCCTCTTCAACGTTGTTCTCCTCTTGTTTGGAATCGTAGAGATTCATTACCGACCCTGCATCACCAAGAGATTTGTATACCTCTTCTTCCTTCTCGGTTAATCGATTGATTATATGAAGATCTGTTTTTAATCCCTCAATGTTGGAAGTAGATAATAAGTAGTAGATGAATGGGGTGTTCTTTTGACCATATCTATCAATCCTACCATTTCTTTGTTCCAAAGTGATTAATGACCAAGGAATATCGTAGTTAAACATACGATTACAGAAGAAATGTAGGTTTACCCCCTGAGAACCAGCATCAGAACACAACAACATTCTTATTTTACTGTCTTTCTTTCCAAAATCTTCAATAATTTGTTGTTGTTCTATGTCACTTTGAGATCCACTGAATGAGACAATTGAATCTTCACTCAAATTGAAATCCTCAGTTAATCTTTTTTTCAGATATTCAAGTGTTGCGATTCGTTCTGAGAACAACACATAACGATCATCACCACTTTTCCCTGACCATTTTAATTCCTTGAGTTGATCTTTAAACTTATTATACTTTGAATCTGAATCATTCTCTAAGATTTGTTCCAATAGAGATTTACAGTCATTTAGAACTGAAATATTCTCATCCATAGAGTCAGACTTAACTCCTAAAGAACTTACTCTGTCTATTCTATTATTAATTGATGATAGTGCCGCTGCGGGGGATGACATGAAGGATTTGAATATCATAATCGAGAAGAGAAAATCTCTTTTCTCATTCCCTTGTTTCAAACTATTAAGTCCTTGAAGTTTTAAATCTTGTTGAAATTTTAGAAAGGAGACTTCGTCATTAGTTAACCCCGTTTCAACTCTAACAATCTCCCTTTCCTTAAAATTATCCCTAACGGAAGATTCTTTAATATCATTCTTAAACCTCCTAACATAATACGGAAGTATATCCTCTTTTGTGTAATCCCCATTTTTTGGAATAGCAATAGGATCAATCATATTGATCAGGTTGGCAAAACTTTCCTTACGTCCGTTATGGGGTGTGGCAGAAGTCAATATCAAAGACTCACACTTGGTAGAGAGGTAATTTGCTAAGTCTCCTCTTTGGGTTGAGATATTTGAAACCGTGTGACATTCATCAATCACTATGATATCCCAATTAGACTTCTCTATATAATGTTTGAATTTGGCATTATTCTTCAGAGTATCAATTGAGATAATGGTCTTATCGTAATAGTCAAAAGGATTCTTATTGGCAGGCAACTCTGATTTAATCTTTGAGATACCTTCACTGTCCAACCTTACCAATGGGATCGCAAATCGATTCCATATCTCTTGTTGGAATTGAGAAAGAATTGATTTTAAAGCAAGAACCATAATACGTTTTCCTTTCCCTCTTTTGATCATCTCAGAAAGGAAGATTCCAACTTCAACCGTTTTACCCAGTCCAACCTGATCGGCAATTAATAGTCTCGGTCGGGGAAGTTGTAAAGACTTAAGAGTAGGTTCTAATTGATATTCAGAAAGATTAAACGCACCCTTGGATGCAATGGTTATTTTATCTGAGAAGACCGTTGAGTTTCGGATTTGAGACTCTATGAATAATTTGGTTTCTCTGTAGTTTGGGGATGTGTCTCCAACGAATTTTGTATTTGATGGATCAACGGGTTTGATATCCTTATCAATAGAGGTGTCAAAAGTGAATCTCTTACCTTTCACCAAATCATTTATTCCTTCTACATCAAGGATAAACGATCCGTCGTGATTAGTATGGATGTTCGTGATGAGAAAATCTTCCCCTCTTGTAGATATACGTTGTCCTATGGTTAGGTTCATTGGTCTGTGTTGTGTATAAGTTCAGATGGATTACAATTTAAAATTTTCGCAATTTGATGGATAGTCTTGAGAGAGGGTTGTTTGTGATTTTGACACCAATTGGAGACAGAAACAACACTTACATCAAGTTGACCGGACAACCACTTTTGAGATTTTTGAGAATCTTCCAAGATCTCTTTAATCCTATTGTATTTCATCTGAGAACTTTTAGAGTACAAACATAATCAATTAAACCTATAGTTTAATATATTATTGCATGTAAGATTGAATTTCACTAAATTGCGAACATGAAAATTACAGTTTCAGAGATAGTCATAAGTGAAGTTAACAAGGAGATTTATTCAATGTCATCCATTGATGAATTGATGGAATCCATTCGTATTGTTGGTCTCCTACAAAAACCTGTAATCAATATCAAAACTAACAACCTACTCTCGGGTCACAGAAGAGTGGAAGCGGTATCAAGGTTAGGTTGGAAGGAAATAGATGTAGATACAATCGAGATTGAAGAAGAAGATGAGATATTATATCTGATTCACTATAATCAAACTCGTGTTAAATCGGTTTTTTCAATTCTTAGAGAATATGATTTTCTTAAGAAGTACTACAAGGACAATAAATCTAAATTAGGGTTGAAGGGTGTAATCCTTAGAGGTGTTATTGCGGACGATCTTAAGATGAGTGATGGTCAACTAGCACGACTCTTAAAAATCAGAAATGATTCACCAGAATCAATCGAACTGATAGACAAAGGTATTCTCTCAATCAATCAAGCATACCTACTGACTCAAAGGAATACAATTGAGAAGAAGTCAAAACAAGTTGTCTCAAAAGACTGGGACTCTAGTTCAAATAGTGAAGACTTTCGTTTTTATCAAAAATCCTCAGAAGATATGAGTGAACTGAATGATGAAGAATGTGATGTTATTCTAACAAGTCCACCTTTCTATCGATTGAGATCATATTCAGATAATGATGTGTTAGGAAATGAACAATCACCGGAGGAATTCATTAATAACCTAGTTGATCATATTCATAATGAATGTTGGAGGGTGTTAAAAAACACTGGTAGTTTTTTTCTTGAGTTGAAAGATTCATACATAAATGGTAGTTTACAGAATATTCCTCACCGGGTGGCAATTGAGTTGAATAAAAGAGGATGGGTCCAAAGGAATAGTATTGTGGCTCGTAGGTTGAATCCCAAACCTTCCAGTTCTAAAAGTAATTTGACAACAACATATTCAATGTTGTTTCATTTTACTAAAACAATGAATTACCATTATCAATTAACTAGAACAAAAATCTCCTCTAATACGAAGCCCAGTCACGCACCTCGACATAGGACAATTGGAAATGAAACTTACTTATCCAGTTCACCATATATTCCAAATAAATTAGGAAAGAACACTGGTGATTTCTTGGATAAGGATATACTTTCAGTAGCAGTATCAAATCAAAAATATTCAAATGATTTTCAACATCCTGCTCAATTCCCGGAACAACTGGTATGGTTTATCCTCAATTCAGTTGCGTATTTACCTCATTTGGGAACCAATTATCAACCAGTAGTACTTGATCCATTTGCTGGGGCATTAGGAGTATATAAAGGTATTCAAGTGTTTAATTCCAATTTGAATACTAGTATCAAATTCATAGGATATGATATTAAGAAATGGTTCTAGTTTGAATAAAGCAGACCAATAGTTCTCTATGTATTAAAATACACTCAACTCACCTGATGAACTTCTTGAGACCAGATCCAACCATTGGTATTCCCCCATATCTCAATTATAAACATCAACCTTTTTTGTAGATGGTACGTTTTCACCGATATGCCTTCCTTTTATTTCAAGGATTCAGTTATTTCCACCATTAAGATCCCTACTCTCGCTCCGTGTCGGTTATACCCTTGGGACGATAGTTTTCCTTTTTCTGTCGGAAAACCTACACTAATAAATACGTGAAAAAAAGTTCAAAGTAAAGTGTACATCAAAAAAATGTTTACATACGTATGACACTTTTCTGTTTATCAGAATACTTATAGTAAAAAGAAATTATGAGAGATAATTTGAATAAAACAGTTGTAGTAAGAATAACTGAGGAACAGTTTCTTCAACTCCAAAGAAGTATTCTTAATGATAAAACATCAATGTCTCAGGTAATTCGAGAAGCATTGAAAAATAAACTGAACAAAATAGAAATCGATGATATCAGGAAAAGAAAAATTAGACATTAACTATTGGTGTAAACATATACCAATGGACATTGAAATTACCCCTTGGGAGCGTAAACAGTTAAATCAATATTTTATAGATGACCTGAAAATGCCGAGGGAATATAAACTTGATTTTAGTTGTGATCAACTAAAAATAATAATTGATTACAGTAGGAAAAATGATTATAATTTGTCGGGGTTGAACTAACATTCAATCTTTAGAGAAAACTCAATAATCTCATATTATTATTCTTAGATCCCAATTTTAAGAAATATGTTTTCAGTTGGGAACTATACCTTGTAACGAACAAGACGTCTTTTCTTTAAAATTCTATGGATTGAATTAAAATTTGAGGTTGCGTAAATCTTAGCAGAATATTCAAGGGGATTATTATCATATCCAACTAACCTATCATACAACTGATACACACTGTAAGACCCCCTAACTGACTTTGAAACATATACACTATGATGTAATTCTTCGATTAAAGTAAGTGTAAATGAATATACAGAGTCTGTCGATAGAATGAATAGTGATATGGAATGATTTGAGGGATGATAAACACCCTTTAGGTCATTATTCTTGGTATAATCAAATAAGATAGATGGTCTTTTAATCTTAATTCCAAAGTCATTTTCTATGTATTCAATGATACAGGTATAAACTTCATACTTGTCATCACAAACATCATCAATTTCGTAGATATGTTGTGGAATAATTAATGGAATTAAAATAAGCACAATAGTGACCCCTACGACAACCCAGTACCCAACCACCAGTAAACCCCATATTTCTTCCATTTTTTTCCAGAATATTTTTCAGACGGTATTGACCCCCATTATAATATCACCGTTTCACCAACATTTAAGGGGGGATACCGGGGGGAACCCATCCCGGGGGGGAGGACAATATATATTGATTAACCACATTACCAGAGTCTAATCTCATATTTCTATGCCGATTAAAATTTCACATGTCCGATCATAACATTCAGGTACTTGATCCCAATTCCATACGGCAGACGAAGTTTAATATTAAAGTGTACTCTTTTCTGTACCAGATAGTTATCTTGTTTATCACAGTAAAACCATTATATTTGTACCAGTTTTAATGAATATATACACCACCCATAAACTGGTATAACAATGAAAGTATTATACACCCGTATTTCAACCTCCATAAATCAGAAGGTTGATCGACAGATCGTAGATAAGGATCAGTACGATTATGTCCTCATGGACACCTGTATTGGTTCCACGTTATTATATGAGAGACCCAAGGGGTCAGAGATTGAAAAACTCATAAAATGGGGGAAACTCAAAGAACTACATGTACATAGTATTGATAGATTAGGAAGGAACACCATTGATGTTCTATCCACTTGGAAGGATCTAACCGAAAAGGGTATAAGAATCATCTGTAAGAACCCATCTCTTCAAAACATTGATGAAAATGGTAAGGTGGATAAGTTCTCAGAACTGATGATCTCCATTCTAAGTACCCTATCCAAGTTTGAGAGGGATCAGATCAGAGAGAGACAGATGGAGGGAATCCGTATTAGAAAGGAGAAAGGGTTATACCGGGGGAGACGAATCAATACAAGAGATACTCCCACCAAACTCCTGAAGAAACCAAAGTCAAAGAAGATATTGGAGTACATCGATAAAGGTTACACCTACGATGAGATCTCCAAGATTGTTCCCTGTAGTAGAACCACCATTGTTAAGGTCAAAAAGACCAGGGAAGACCTTCAAATGGTTCACTCTTGAGGGAAGTAATTAAGGAGATCCAACTTAACATCGGTAATCACCGGGTCAAATACCCTACTGAACCGTTGGATGGACTTCTTCTTTTGTTGTAGATACTCCACACATGGGACTGGGTCAGATCCTTCCCCCGGGGGGATTTATAACCGTTGGAAACAAGATAATCACAGATCTCCACGAAGTTCTTCCCCTGTTCTTCATGTTGGGATCGAATAATAGAAAATAACTCCTGTTGGTATTGGGAGTATGGGGAGACCCAAAGGTTTGAGGACTTGAACATTACCTTAATAATGAGAAAAACACTACCCGTTGGAGAATACTTTGTTACAGTGGAATAGGCGGCAGATATCCGGGTTGATTTCCCCGTATTTACTGAGGTTTTCAAGTGTTTTATCACCAAAGGTGTACTACTAGGGTTCCCCGAATTTGTGGTGGAATTGTGTAGAGGAATCTTAAGGGTGGTGTTAAGGTCGTGGGTCTGATCAGTGTGATTGTAACTGAGGTCTACTCGATATAGAATCAACTGTAGGAGTTCTCTTTTTAAATCCCCCTCCCAATTCTCAATACCACAGACATAATTCACTATATGGAAACATTACACATACTAACGAGAGTGAGTACAACAACTCAAACTGAAGAGAAAGGAGGAACAAGTCTATCTACCCAAAGAGAAAAAGGAATTGAACTTTCTAAATCTCTTGGTATGAGATACGAAATACATAACGAAGGAGGTACATCTTCATCAACTGACAACTTAGAAACTCGTCCTGTACTCCTACAGTTACTAAGACGAATAGATAAAGGTGAAATCAAACACCTATATGTATGGAACACCGATAGATTATCCCGTAATACATCTACTTGGTTTCTGATTAGACAGAAGATGGTTAAACGTGGAGTCGTACTCTACACTTCAACTGGTAAATATGACACCACCGGAGACATGGAAAACCTGATCTTAGGAATCCTCTCCGAAATTTCTCAGTACGATAATAAGATCCGATCCGAAAGAAGTAGACTTGGAAAACTTGAAAAGGTAAAGTCCAACTACTACAGAGGAGGAGACCCTCCGTTTGGTTATCAAATAAAGAAATTGGATAAGGGTTCATTATTGGAACCACACCCTGAAGAATCAAAACACATAATGACAATCTACTCCCTTTATCATCAAAGTTATTCGATTAAGGAAATTAAGAACTACTTAGAACACCAAGGAGTACAAACACGAAGAGGAAACAAACATTGGTCTCTAGGATCAATACAAGTTATCCTTCGAAATGAATGTTACATTGGTAAACAATCCTTCACAGACAAGAAAAGTGGGTTTACCATTGAATACACTTGTCCACCATTGATCTCAAAACAACTCTTCAATGAGGTAAAGGATATTCGAAAACTCAAATTGGAAAAGAGAGGTCAGTTCAATAGAACAACAAGATCATTTTTGTTTAGGGACTATATTTTCTGTAGTTGTGGAAGACCAATTGGAGGACGAGTAAAAGAGACTCAGGATGTAAATCACTACTACTGTCCATTAAGTGAACGGAGGTTTAACATGTCAGTTGAGAAGAGTCTGAACTGTGATATGAAAAGGTGTCTTAATATCCCTACCACAGACGATTTCCTATGGAACTCTATTTTTAATACACTTAAAGACAATAGATATTTATCACATGAATCTAAGACTCTGTTGAAATCAGACATAGTTGAATTCCGTAACATCATTGGACAACAACTTAACGACATTGAAAGTAGACTCATTCAGTTGGAACAACGAAAGGAAAAAATTAAGAACAGTCTTGTAGAAGTTGAAAAAAGACAACTGTATGGTGAATACGAAGGTTCTGATGTTTATGAGTCACTTAAAAAGTCATTGAATCATGATTTAGATGAAGTCTCTGTGGAAATCGACCATTTAAAAGGTCTACAGAAAATAGATTCTGATCACAAAAAGTGGTACAACAACTACAAATTGATAGTGAATTATGTCTGTGGTATTGAGAATTGGGAGGGGGATTTAAAAAGAGAACTCCTACAGTTGATTCTATATCGAGTAGACCTCAGTTACAATCACACTGATCAGACCCACGACCTTAACACCACCCTTAAGATTCCTCTACACAATTCCACCACAAATTCAGGGAACTGTAGTAGTACACCTTTGGTGATAAAACACTTGAAAACGTCAGTAAATACAGGGAAATCAACCCGGATATCTGCCGCCTATTCTACTGTGACGCTTTTCGCTAAGTTTCTAGGTTGGTCTACATTACAATCTCTAAGTACTGCAATATGATAAGACAATAGCTGTAAAGGCAAGGTAGTCACCAGCGGGCTTAACCAATCAAAAGTTTCTGGCACCTCAATAACATGGTCTGCAAGTTCCCTTACCGTGACATCTCCCTTGGTCACTATAGCAATAATTTTTCCGCTTCTAGACTTAATCTCCTGAATATTGCTGACCACTTTTTCGTAATGACCGCGTTTAGTAGCAATCACAATCACTGGCATTTGCTCATCTATAAGAGCAATGGGACCGTGTTTCATTTCTGCAGCCGGATAACCTTCTGCATGAATATAACTGATCTCTTTAAGCTTTAGCGCTCCTTCTAAGGCCACAGGGAAATTAAATCCTCTTCCCAAATATAGGCAATTTGTAGCGTCCTTATAGATACGCGCAATTTCTAGAATTGCGGCATCGGCCTGTAAGGCCAAAGCAACCTGGGCTGGTATTTGCGCCAAGGCATTTAAATTGGTGTGAAAATCCGTGGTAGACATGACCCCTCTTTCTTTGGCTAACTTAAGCGCCATAAGACTCAAAACCGTGATCTGAGTGGTAAATGCTTTGGTTGAGGCTACTCCAATCTCAGGACCCGCATGGGTGTAGGCACCCGCATCTGTCGCTCTGGAAATGGAAGATCCTGCCACATTACAAACCCCAAAAACAAAGGCCCCTTTTTCTTTGGCTAGTCCAATGGCAGCCAGAGTGTCTGCAGTTTCTCCTGATTGAGAAATGGCAATCACAATATCATTAGGCCCAATAATTGGGTTTCTATATCTAAATTCAGAGGCGTATTCTACCTCCACAGGGATTCGAGCCAATTCCTCAAAGATGTATTCGGCTACAAGTCCCGCATGCCAAGAAGTACCACAGGCTACAATCACTATCCTGTTGGCTTTTAAAAAACGATCCAAATGTGCATCTATTCCCGCCATTTTAATCAATCCGTCCTCTGGTCTAAGCCTACCCCTATAGGTATCTTGAATGGCCTTTGGTTGCTCGTAAATCTCTTTGAGCATAAAGTGGTCATAACCTCCTTTTTCAATCTGGTCTAAAGAGAGTTGCAAGGCTAAAATATGAGGGGTCTTTGGAAGGTCGTCTTTTATGGAACGTAATTTTATTTTCTTTCCCACTTTTAAAATAGCCATTTGATGGTCTTCTAAATACAGTGCGTCAGTAGTGTATTCAATAAATGGACTGGCGTCCGATGCTACAAAAAATTCTCCTTCCCCAATACCAATAGCCAAGGGACTTCCCAACTTAGCTACGACTATTTCATCTGGCTTCTCCAAATCAAAAACAGCAATCGCATAAGCGCCCACTACTTCCTGAAGGGCTAATTGCACTGCTTTACCCAGCTTAACACCTTCTTTTTTCTTAACCTCTTCAATGAGGTTAACTAGTACTTCAGTATCTGTGTCTGAATGAAATACATAGCCCCTAGATTTGAGCTCTGTTTTAATGGCGTCGTAGTTTTCTATAATGCCGTTGTGAATTAAAGCTAACTGACCTGAATTCGAAAGATGTGGGTGAGAATTCACATCGTTTGGCACACCATGGGTAGCCCAACGGGTGTGGCCAATGCCAAGTGTTGCTTGACTTTCTTTTATTTTCCCTGATTTATCTTCTAAGTCTGAAACCTTTCCCTTGGTCTTACACAACTGAATAGCACCCTTTTCAAACAAGGCAATTCCAGCGGAATCATAGCCCCTATATTCCAACCGGGACAATCCTTTAATAACAATAGGATAAGCTTGTCTATGTCCAATGTAGCCAACAATTCCGCACATAAGTAGGTGGTTTATTAATTAGACTTGGTGTAAAAGATCTCTAATTGTAGTTTCTTATTCGCTATTTCATCACTTACATTGTTACCGTATAAAACTGTTCCAAGTGGTGTGGTAGTAGCCATCACTGGAAGTTTATCTGTTTCTCCACTGGTAAATTTAGCTGTTGAAGCTAGGTTTACACGAATGTCTGCGGTAACACCAAGCGCTAAAGGAGCATTGGTAGAGTCTCTTAATATAATATTATTAATGTGGTCTGTAATTCTCACCGAGTACTTAGTGCCTTTTCCGTTTTCAGACTGAAGAATACCATCGTAATTTTTAAACACACCTAAAGGAGTGTCGTCTTCATATACTTCTGTACTAAAACGCATGATAGGTAATTTTGTCTCTGCATTGTAGAGGTATAATCTAGGTGGCTCTGGCAAAGTAGTGCCTGCCAAAGCATTTTGATCTACGTAAAAGACCAAACGGGCTTCATTAACCACCCATCTATTGGCTTTAATTTGTTCAATGACAGCCCATTCCTGCGGATTAGAAAAAAGCTTTAACTCACTGAATAATCCCGCACCGCCTTTAAGATAAATTCTAGAAGCATTTTCTGTGCTGTTTAAAGACGCTAAAACTTCTGGAGACAAAGCGCTATTGTGGAAGGTATTTACGGCATTACCAATAATTGGGCTGCTGCCACCTCCAGTGAGCATACTCATGGTATAAGTAGTTTCATTCACAGTCTTTACACCCTCTGAATCATATGAATCATAGGTGTATTCAATACTGATATTGGCTTTGGTAAAATCTAGAAGCAATAAAATATCTTCTTGCTCTGCTACAGATAAATGTAAACCCCTGAGGTATGCGGCAAAATTAGATTGACTGATCAAGTCATAAGAACCTTCCTTATCAATAATTGCTCGCTGAAAAAAAGCAGCATCTAAGGGAATTCTAATTCCGGGGTTCAATCTACTGCTTAATTCAAGTGATTCATCTACTTCAGTGGTTTCTGGGTCATCTTGTTTATAAAACAAAAACTCCTTGTCCGAAATAGTCACTGGACCGTCAAACAAAACATCACTCGTGAAAGAAGGGTCAAAAGATTGATCAGAAAAATATTCTTGGGTATTAATGAAATCAGAAGCTGGATCCAAATCTCTTAAAAAGTAATCCAACTTTTTAACCTTTAGATTAAAAGGGGTCTCCCTGTCTCCGTAAATACTGTCCAAATCAAAAGACTTGGCAAATAAATTAGAAGCGGTCTCCGTGTCTTCGCCATCGTTAATTCCGTCTCCATCCGTATCTGGATTTAAAGGATCGGTACCGGTATTGTTTTCCGTAATATCTGTAACACCATCTCCGTCAGTGTCACTGCTAGCGTCTTGTGGGTCAATATCATAGATATCGATTAGGCCGTCTAAATCTGAATCTGCCCTAGTGTTTAACAGAAAAGGCAAATACAAATAAGCGGCTGTAACTGTTTCGTTTTCTTGAGTGGTAGCCGTATTTTCATTTTCCTGAGCGTAGAGTCCAAATATAGGATTGCCCTGACTATTTTGAAGTCGCAACTGAGTGGCTACTGAAGCAGAAGTTTTTCCGAATACCGGGTGATTAAAGTGACCCAATTGGTATATAGGAAGCTTATTGGTCTGGACTGCTGCTACTGATTTATTGGAAACAAAAACGTTAAAGGTAACTTGATTTGTGTCAAAAACCTCTCCACTAATAATCCCCTCTCCCTCTAGTGTTATTGTGTCTTGACAAGATAAAAACCCTAAGGCTACCAACAAAAGTGATGCTACTTTTGTTAGAGAACTTTTAATACCGCTCATGTAAATTACTTTAGTACTTCCGTGTTGTAAAAATTAGCATAGGCTTCTTCAAATCCTTGAACAGGCACATATGGTAACACTGGTTTTTTGAGGTTGGCTATATGGTTTGTAAGATCTTCTGAAAGATCCTCAGCAGCTAAAATAATCGCATCGGAATGATTGGCCGCTACTTTTAACAAATTATTATAATCCGGATTTTCAAGTACCGCTAAATCTTCTTGACCAATACCATCAAAGGCTATTTTCTTAGACAAATCTTTATCTAAAAATCCTTCAAAACTCTTTTTATAGACAGAAGTGACCACCTTACTCTCAGAAAAAAGGGGTTCGTCTGCATAGAATTTCTTGAGGTATAAAGGCAGTAAAGAAGCCATCCAGCCGTGTACATGAATAATATCCGGGGTCCAGTTTAATTTCTTAACGGTCTCTACCACACCCTTAGCAAAGAAAATAGCGCGTTCGTCGTTGTCTGGAAACAAATCACCTTTAGCATCTGTAAAAGTGGCTTTTCTTTTAAAATACTCTTCGTTGTCAATAAAATATACCTGAATACGTTCTTTTGGAATAGAAGCAACTTTGATAATTAATGGCATATCCATGTCATTAATCACTAAATTCATTCCTGAAAGCCTAATCACCTCGTGAAGCTGATGCCTTCTTTCGTTTATATTACCGTACTTGGGCATAAAAATTCTAATTTGCCCACCATTTCCGTTCACCATTCTTGGCGCCTCATACGACATTTGAGACACTTCGTTCTCAGGTAGATAGGGCACTAATTCTGAAGATACAAACAATATCTTTTTACCATTCATACAGCATGTGTTTTAATAAATTCCCTTGGGAAGTCGCAAAATTACAAAAATTATAGAGATTAGCCGTAATTATAGTAAGTTTGCTCCCGTTTTATACACAACTATGGACCTATTTACCAGTGAAAAATCTTTAAATGAAAGGCTCTCGTTTTCCAGAGAACAGGGAAATAGTCTTGGGCTTGTTCCTACTATGGGCGCCCTTCATCAGGGGCATTTAAGCCTAGTAGCACAGGCTTTGAGAGAAAACAAAACTGTCGTAGTGAGTATTTTCGTAAACCCTACTCAGTTTAATAACCCTCAGGATCTGGCGCAATACCCCCAACAATTAAAGGCAGATATTGCCCTGCTAAAAACTATTTCAGAAGAATTACTGGTATTTACCCCCACAACTCAAGAGATGTACCCAGAAGGTTTAAACACAAAAACATATTCATTTAATGGATTAGACCGCAGGTGGGAAGGCGCAGATAGGCCAGGACACTTTATGGGGGTTGGAACTATTGTAGAAAAACTATTTGCACTGGTACGTCCTAGCCGAGCCTATTTTGGACAGAAAGATTTTCAACAATTGGCCATTATAAGAGAATTAGTACGTTTAAAATCATTACCCATTACAATTGTAGGTTGTCCTATTATAAGGGAACCTCATGGTTTGGCCATGAGTTCCAGAAATAAAAGGCTCAAACCTCAAGAGCGGGAAGCCGCTTCAGTGATATATAAAGCGCTACAAATGGCAGTTAAAAAAGTTTCCGCTAAAAAACCTTTAAATGAGATTACTAGAGCAGCTGTAAAAAAGATTCATGCCGTAGAAAACACCTCAGTTTTTTATTTTGAATTTATAAATACAGACACATTAGAGCCCATAGAAACACTCACTACTCTTGAAAATACTAGAATAATTACCGCAGTAGATTTCAAGGGGGTAAGGCTTCTAGATAATATAGGCCTCTAGCCTCACTTAAAATTAGTAAAATTCATATCTTTACCCCATGCAAATACATGTCGTAAAATCTAAGATTCACCGCGTTAAAGTAACCGGAGCAAATCTTAATTATATTGGAAGTATTACCATTGATGAAGATCTTATGGACGCTGCCAATATTATTTCAGGAGAAAAAGTACAGGTAGTGAACAACACCAATGGTGAGCGTTTGGAAACTTATGCCATTCCTGGACCTAGAAAGAGTGGTGAAATTACTTTAAATGGGGCTGCTGCCAGAAAAGTAGCTGTAGGAGATGTGCTTATCTTAATTACTTATGGCATTATGGATATAGAAGCGGCTAAGAAATTTTCTCCTTCTCTGGTTTTTCCAAACGAAGCAGACAATACACTCACCTAACTATTTACTATTCAAAAATGATTCGCTGATTCTTTAAAATTTGAAAAAAAACCTATTAAAAACACTCAAAACATTTGGCCCAATCGCTTTTGGCTTGTTTTTAATTTGGTACACTTATTCGATCACCTCAGCAGAAGACAGAACACTCATTTACAACTATATTATTTCCGCAAACCCTTTATGGGTTGGTTTATCTCTCCTAATAGGTTTGCTTAGCCATGTTTCCAGAGCGATTAGATGGAATTACCTCTTAGGGCCATTAGGCTATAAACCCAAACTAATCTCCAATATTCTGGTCATTTTAATGGGGTATTTTGCCAATTTAGGTATTCCACGCTCAGGAGAGATCTTAAGGGCTACTGCGCTTACTACCTATGAAAATGTGCCATTTCAAAAAGGCTTTGGCACTATTATTACAGAGCGTGTCATTGATTTATTCATGCTCCTTTTAGTGGTCGTTCTAGGTTTAATCTTACAGACAGATGTCTTATTAGATTTCTTTGCACAAAAAGGAATTTCCTGGACTAAAATTGGGTACATGGCTACGGGTCTTATCATCATTGGAAGCTTTGCTTTATGGGTATTAATGCGGTCTAAGAATAAGGTGATAGCTACTTTAAAAGCTAAGGTGTCTGATTTATTATCTGGGGTGTTTAGTGTCCTTAAAATGAAACACAAATGGCGATTTATAGCCCATACACTATTTATATGGACCGCTTATGTGGGCATGTTTTGGGTCATAAAATTCACCGTCCCTGAAACTGAACCCTTGGGCGGTTCCGTATTACTAGTCGCTTTTGTAGCGGGTGCTTTTGCTATGTCTGCCACCAATGGAGGCATAGGACTCTATCCAATCGCTATTCAAAAATCTTTAGCTATTTTTGGGATTAGCATTGCTGCTGGAAATGCCTTTGGTTGGATTATTTGGATCTCACAAACCTTATTGATTGTAGTTCTGGGCGGGCTTTCTTTTCTAATTATACCATTTGTAAGTCAAAAAAAATAAACCATGGCCAAACTTAAAACATCTTTTTTCTGTCAAAACTGTGGTCAAAATTATGCCAAATGGGTAGGCCAATGTAGCGCCTGTAAACAATGGAATACGGTGGTGGAAGAAGTGCTTGAAGCCACTGAAAAAAAAGCGTGGAAATCTGAAGGATCAGCGGTTAAAAAAGCAAACAAGCCACTAAAAATAGGAGAGATTAGCACAGAAACAGAAGTGCGATTAGACACCTTAAACCAAGAATTTAACAGGGTTCTTGGTGGTGGATTGGTCCCTGGGTCATTGGTACTTCTCGGAGGAGAGCCTGGCATTGGAAAAAGCACCTTATTACTGCAAATTGCACTCAGTTTGCCCTATAAAACACTTTATGTATCTGGTGAAGAAAGCCAGAAACAAATTAAAATGAGGGCAGATCGTATTTTACCCACTAGCGAAAACTGCTTTATTCTCACCGAAACTAAAACACAACATATATTTACTCAAATCGCTGAAATTCAACCAGATATTTTAGTCATTGACTCCATACAAACCCTTCAAACAGACCATATTGAGTCTGCAGCTGGTTCTGTATCTCAGATTAGAGAATGTACTGCAGAACTGATTAGTTTTGCCAAAGAAACCAACACCCCTGTGATACTTATTGGACACATTACCAAAGATGGAAGTCTGGCAGGACCCAAAATTTTAGAGCATATGGTAGATACTGTGCTTCAGTTTGAGGGAGACAGGAATTATGTATATCGTATCCTAAGAGCCAATAAGAATAGGTTCGGTGCTACTGCAGAATTAGGCATTTATGAAATGCATGGGGCTGGATTAAGGGAAGTAAATAACCCTTCAGAAATATTAATTTCCAAACAAGATGAGGGTCTTAGCGGCACCGCTATTGCTGCTTCCTTAGACGGTATGCGCCCACTAATGGTAGAAATTCAAGCTTTGGTCAGTACTGCAGTTTACGGGACACCGCAAAGATCTACGACTGGCTATAATGCAAAAAGACTCAATATGCTTTTGGCCGTATTAGAAAAAAGGGCGGGTTTTCACTTAGGCGCCAAAGATGTATTTCTCAATATTACAGGGGGAATTTCTATTGAAGACCCCGCTTTAGATTTAGCTGTGATAGGCGCCATTTTATCCAGCAACCAAGACCACCCTATTGACAGAAGCTTCTGTTTTGCCGCAGAAGTTGGTTTGGCTGGAGAAATTAGACCGGTACAAAGGGTAGATCAAAGAATTACAGAGGCAGCAAAGCTCGGTTTTGAACACATCATTGTCTCAAAGCACAATAAAATATCGGCAAAGCCAACTGGCATAAAAATCATTGGTCTGGGAAGGGTAGAGGAAATGGTAGAATTACTATTCTCTTAAAACGACTTAATCTCTGTTCAAAGAATCTCCGGATTTTATTCTCGTATGGTTTTTAATCAACCCATAAAATGAAAGACTTTTAAAGCTATGGTCCCGGATTGGGATACGACCCATGAACCCCTTCAATAGCCTTTAACACCTCTTCAGACAAATCGGTGTCTATGCTCTTGATATTTTCTTCTAATTGTGTCATTGAAGTGGCACCAATAATATTAGATGTAACAAATGGCCTGGTATTCACAAAAGCCAAAGCCATTTCAGTAAGACTTAAGCCGTGGGCTTCTGCAATGGCAGCGTAGGCCTCTGTTGCGGGTACGTTTTGACCCACACTGTATCTGTTGTAATTTGGAAACAAGGTCACTCGCGCATTGGCAGGTTGCTTTCCTCCAAGATACTTTCCGGAAAGCACCCCAAAACCTAAGGGGGAATACGCCAATAGACCAATATTTTCTCTCATTGACACCTCAGCCATACCTGTTTCATAAAGCCTATTCAATAGGTTATATGGGTTTTGACAGGTGATCATTCTGGGGAGGCTCGGATCATTTCTGTGTAATTCCATATACCTCATTGCACCCCATGGGTTTTCATTGGAAATCCCTACCTGTCTTATTTTACCTTCTTTTACAAAACCTTTGAGGGTTTCTAAAATTTCCTGAAAATTGTCTTCCCACACCTCATCTTCTTTGTGTTGATAGCCTCTTTGTCCAAAGAAATTGGTGTTCCGCTCTGGCCAATGCAACTGATAGAGGTCTAAATAATCTGTCTTTAATCGTTTTAAACTACCTTCTAAAGCCGTATTGAGGGCTTCTTTACTAAAACCATTTTCTCTTATAAAAGCGGTAAAAGCAGCTTTCCCAGCAATTTTTGATGCTAAAACTACTTGGTCTCTATTTTTATGCTGCTCTAACCAATTCCCAATTATAATCTCTGTATGTGCGTATCGCTCTGCAGCGGCAGGTACAGGATATAATTCTGCCGTGTCAAAAAAATTTACTCCTTTGTCTAAGGCAAAACTCATTTGCTCGAACGCTTCCTCTTGGGTATTTTGTTTTCCCCAGGTCATGGTGCCCAAACAAATCTTACTTATTTTAATATCACTATAAGGTAAAAAGGTATATTTCATTATAAAGAAATTTCTACGGTAACTGGGCAGTGGTCCGAATGTACCGCTGCGCTTAAAATTTGGGCATTTGAAATTTGGGCAGCTAAGGGACTACTCACTAAGGCGTAGTCCAAACGCCAACCTTTATTATTAGCCCTTGAATTGGCCCTGTAACTCCACCAACTGTATTGGTGTGAAGCAGTGTTTATTTGTCTAAAACTATCCGTGAAACCACTTTCCAAAAGTGCAGATAACCAAGCTCTTTCTTCTGGCAAAAATCCAGAAACGTTTTTATTCCTTATTGGATCATGAATGTCAATAGCCTGATGACAAATGTTATAATCCCCACAAATGACCAAATTAGGGTCTGTTTCTTTTAAGGATTTGGTGTAGTCTAAAAAATCATCCATATAGTTGAATTTAAAGTCTAACCTATCTTGGTTGGTTCCAGAGGGAAGGTACATACTCATAATAGAAATCTCCGGATAACGAACCAGCAGATTCCTGCCCTCAAAATCCATATAGTCTATGCCTGTTCCGTAAACCACTTCTGCTGGTTTAGTCTTACAAAGCACCGCAACACCACTGTAGCCTTTTTTTTGAGCAGAAAACCAATAATGGTATGTGTATCCTGCTGCTTCAAAAAGACTGAGGTCCAATTGGTCTTTGTGGGCTTTGGTCTCCTGTAAACAAAGCACATCAGGACTTGCTGCTTGCAACCAATCTATAAAGCCTTTTTTTAATGCAGCTCGTATACCGTTTACATTGTAAGAAATAATCTTCATAGTAACTTAGGCCATTTTTTTTAACCAATGCTTAGTACTAACAGCACGATCAATAATTCCAGATAAGTCTGCTATTGCCACTCGTTCTTGCTCCATTGAATCCCTGTGTCTAATAGTCACCGTCTGGTCCACTTTGGTTTGGTGGTCTACTGTAATACAAAATGGTGTGCCTAGTGCGTCTTGCCTTCTGTACCTTCTCCCTACAGCATCTTTTTCATCATAACTCACGGCAAAATCCCATTGCAATTCCTGAAAGATTTCATGGGCCAATTCAGAAAGTCCGTCTTTTTTTACCAAAGGTAAAATAGCCGCCTTAGTGGGTGCCAATACTGCGGGAAGTTTTAATACCGTTCTCGTAGATCCATTTTCTAAGGTTTCCTCCTCTAGTGACTTTGAAAAAATCGCTAAGAACATCCTGTCTACTCCAATGGAGGTTTCAACCACATAAGGTACATAAGACTCGTTGAGCTCAGGATCAAAAAATTGTAGTTTTTTTCCTGAGTATTTTTCATGGCTACTCAAGTCAAAATCTGTTCTAGAGTGAATTCCTTCCAATTCTTTAAATCCGAAAGGGAACTTAAACTCAATATCTGCTGCTGCGTCTGCGTAATGCGCTAGCTTATCATGGTCGTGAAAACGATAATTGTCTTCAGAAAAACCAAGGGAGTAGTGCCACTTAATCCTGGTCTCTTTCCATTTGTCATACCATTCTTTCTGTGTACCAGGACGCACAAAAAATTGCATCTCCATCTGTTCAAATTCACGCTGTCTAAAAATGAATTGTCTGGCGACAATTTCATTTCTAAATGCTTTTCCAATTTGAGCAATACCAAAAGGAATTTTCATTCTTCCTGTTTTTTGAACGTTTAAGAAGTTTACAAAAATACCCTGTGCAGTTTCTGGCCTTAGAAACAAATCCATAGCTGAGTCTGCACTGGCTCCAATTTTGGTGCCGAACATGAGGTTAAATTGTTTCACATCTGTCCAATTGGCAGATCCTGAAATAGGACATACAATTTTGAGTTCCTCAATCAATTCTTTTACCGCAGCCAGGTCTTCTTTAGTCAAAGCGTCTCCCATTCGCGCCAAAATAGATTTTGAAGTAGCTATGTATCCTGCAACCCTTTCATTGGTGGCCATATACTGCTCTTTGTCAAAACTATCTCCAAAACGCTTGGCTGCTTTGGCGAGTTCCTTTTCAATTTTTGCTTCAATTTTAGCAACATGGTCTTCAATGAGCACGTCTGCTCTGTAGCGTTTTTTAGAGTCCTTATTGTCTATTAAAGGATCGTTAAAAGCGTCCACATGTCCCGAGGCTTTCCAAACTGTGGGGTGCATGAAAATAGCCGAGTCAATCCCCACTATATTGTCGTGCATTTGAACCATAGCACGCCACCAATAGTCTTTAATATTGTTTTTCAATGCCACACCCTGCTGGGCGTAATCGTATACAGCGCTGAGGCCGTCATAAATCTCTGAAGATTGAAATACAAAACCGTATTCCTTTGCGTGAGAGATTACCTTTTTAAAATCGTCTTCTTGTAATGCCATAGGGACAAAAATAAGATATTCCACTCAATTGAAGTCTGAAATTAATTAGAATTAGCACCAAAGGGCCATCTCTCAAAATAAGCTTCATTCTTATAAAAACGACAGCTAGTTTGGTGTTTAAAAAAAGATTTTAAAAATGATTGCAGTACAATGCGTCTAACATTCAGGAAGATTCAATTATAATTTGTATCTTATAAATCCCATTCAGCCAGAGAACCGTCCCTTTTAAAGCAATAAAAAAATGACTTTAAAAAACGAACTGCTACAATTCATTGGAACGCTTTTTAGCCCCCTTTTCCCAAAAACTTGTTTTGGATGTTTTAATATTTTAATCCCTGGAGAATTAATTTTATGCACCTTTTGTAGGCACGAATTGCCGCTCACCCACTACCATTATGGGCTAGAAAACAAGATGGATCAGGCCTTTTATGGGCGCGTAGTCTTCAAGAAAGCATCGGCACTTTTTTATTATAATTCTGAAGGAGTTTTAAAACATTGTTTTCAATTTTTAAAATATAGAAAACAAGAGCAAATAGGATTGTTTTTTGGTGCTTGGCACGGTAGGGTTTTAAAATTAGACCCTACTTTTCCCAAGATAGACATGGTTGTTCCAGTACCCATTCACTACAAAAAGAAAAAAAAACGAGGCTATAACCAACTAAGCCTTTATGGCAAGACATTGGCCGGTACAATCGAAGCGCATTTTAATGAGAAATACTTGGTTAAAACAGCCAATACAAAGACACAAACTAAAAAAAACAGACTACTTAGATCCCACGCTTCTTTAGCGCTATATTTATTAAAAGAACCTCAGCAATTTTACCATAAAAAAATACTGCTCATAGACGACATTATGACTACTGGCGCCACATTAACTTCCTGTGCAAATACCTTTAAAGACTGTCCAGGGATTGAAATATACTTTGCCGCAATTGCTGTAGTGCGTTGAATACTAAAATAAAAAATACTGTAATTACAACGGTGTTTTTCGTTTCTATGATCCTAAAAAAAGTGCTTACTTTGTGATTGGATATTAGCTTGGTGAATTATGCGTAAAATTACAGGACTTGTTTTTATTTTTTTGTCTTTGTTTGCATTGGTGCAATGCGCTAAAAGAGGGTCACCCTCTGGTGGAGAAAAAGACCTCGAGGGTCCTGAATTAATCAAAGCCTTTCCTTCCAATTTATCGGTTTCCTTTAAAGGTCAAAAAATAAAATTACTCTTTGATGAGTACGTTCAACTTAAAGACGTGCAAAGCCAATTAGTTGTATCACCTCCCTTAAAGTACAACCCAGAAATTAAGCCTCAAAACAGGGCGAGTAAAGTATTGGAAATTATTCTTAAGGATACCTTACAAGAAAACACCACTTACTCTTTTAATTTCGGACAGTCTATTGTTGATTTTAATGAAGGAAACCCAAATGACTATCTCAGTTACGTAATGTCTACTGGTCCATTTATTGACTCACTACAAATGTCCGGCATTGTAGACGATGCCTTAAATGCAGAAGCAGACCGTTATGTGAGTGTTATGCTTTACAGAGTAGACAGTGCCTATAACGATTCTACCGTATATAAAAAACAACCCAACTACATTACCAACACTTTGGACAGCTTAATTGTTTTTAAGCTAAAAAATTTAAGCGCTGGTAAATATGCTATGGTAGCGCTTAAAGATGAAAACAACAACACATTATTTGACCAGAGCCAGGAAAAGATAGGATTCTTAGATCGCTTCATTGAAATTCCTAAAGATAGCTTCATAGGCATAAAGATGTTCAAAGAAATTCCTAACTATAGGTCGGTGAAACCTAAATTAGAAGCGGCCAATAAAATTACTTTTGGCTATAGTGGTTTGGCTAAAGATATAGAGATTCAAGCCTTGACCAATATACCAGACTCAATAAAAACAAGGATCTTAAAGGAGCGCGCAAAAGACAGCCTTAATTTTTGGTTTACCCCCTATGAAGTAGACTCATTAAATTTCATTGTCAAACACATTCCCACTCAAAAAATTGACACATTTTCGGTAAAGACGAGAAAAATTAAGGCAGATTCTCTTTTGATCACGCCTGAAAAAAGAGGAAACGCCCCTTTTTCAAAACCTTATTATTTAGAGGTAAATACCCCTATTTACAAGCTCAATAAAGATCAGATTTTTATTACTAATATTGACACTCTGTCCGTTCCGTTTACTGCTTTTATAGACAGCCTAGAAAACAAAATGGGCCTTCGTTTTGAGGTAAAACCAGCCGAGCGATTTAGAATTCAAATGTTCCCTGGTGCCATTGAAGATTTATTTGAAAATAAAAACGACACCATTTCATATGAGTTGGCTACTAAGCCCCTGGAGGCCTACGGCACCTTGAGGCTAAAGTTAAAAACCACCAGTAGCAGTCAAATGATTGTACAGCTTACCGATGAAAAGGAAGTGGTCCTCAGGGAGCAAATTGGCGCCCCAACGACTGAATTCTTTTTTGAACACTTGGAGCCTTTAAATTATAAATTAAGGGTTATTTATGACAGTAATAAAAATGGGGTTTGGGATACTGGAAATTACCTAAAAAGAATTCAACCAGAACCCGTATCATATTTTCCTGAACTACTAGAGGTAAGGGCCAATTGGGAATTTGAAGAAACCTTTATCTTACCCAATTAAATTAAAAGTATCCCTGTCTTTTAAAAAGGGAAAATTTACACGTGCTTTTTCTAAAGACTCTTTATTCAAAGAAACAAGGTGAACCCCCTCTTGCTTTGAAAAGAGCATTTCTTTACCAAAACAATCGTATGCCGCAGAATGTCCTGGGTATTCGTGCCCATTAGGATCTGATCCAAGTCTATTAACACCTACACAAAAGCTCATGTTCTCTATAGCCCTGGCTTTAAGTAATGTATCCCAGGCATGAATTCTAGGAGCAGGCCAATTCGCTACATATAACAAAAGGTCGTAGTCATGGGTATTTCGGGACCAACTAGGAAAGCGAAGGTCATAACAAACTTGAGGAAAGATTTTAAATCCTTTAAATAACACAATGGTATGGGCGCTCCCTTTCTGATATACCTCACTTTCTCCAGCCATAGAAAAGGTATGCCTTTTGTCGTAGGATTCATAAGTGCCGTCCGGAAACACAAAAAAGAAGCGATTAAACACCTTTGAATCTTCTTCAAAAACGGTGCTTCCAGCTACAGCACTCTGTGTTTTTAAGGCCATGTCTATCATAAAAGACAAGGAAGTTTCTCCAATGGTTCGTGCATTTTTGACCAAATTCATGCTAAATCCTGTAGACCACATTTCAGGGAGTACCCATAGATCTACCTGAGAATTTTGACTGTGCGCCTCTGTAATCATTTTCTCAAAAAAACAGATATTGTCTTCTGGAGACTCCCAAGCCAATGGAAACTGCAACAGTGCCAAATTTAGTGGTTTAGATGTCATTTAGTATAATTTTTCTTCATAAGATTAAAATTACAACAAGGAATTTATTTAAGCGGTTTTAATTGGCTGTTTTTAATTCACTAATTATGAGAACTTAGTTTTGAATGTCAGATAGATATCTAATCTCAAGCTCATACTTACTGCGCACCTTGCTTAAAATACCTTTTATAGATACCCATTTATCTGGCAGCGGGCTGTTCCAAAAATCTGCGTACCCACTGTTATTTATGTTTATTTTCTGTCCATTAGGACCATAAAAAACCCGAATTGTTTCTTCTTTCTCATTCGCAAAATAAAGTCCTAAACTCTCTGGTCCAACAATCAAACTATCTATTTTAATTAGGGTCTGTAGGTCATTATCAGACAAATTTAATAGGTTTCTTTTTTTTGGTCCAATAGACTTAAATGCACCTGAAATAGGAACTAACTGCTCTTGTGTAAACAATATAGGTAAGCGTCCAATAGCTAAATTGCCAAAAGAGCTAAAAACATGCCCTACACTCAAACCCAATGTCTTTTGATCTACATACAGATCCTTTAAATACAACCGCACTTTTTGGCCCTCTGGATACCATAAGGATGTCTCAAAAAGATCCGTAGCCACTAACAAACCTAAGGCTGTATCACTGTCATTTTCTTGTAGTACTATCTTACCAAAAAAATGCCCAGATGTGTCTGAAGATACAACATAAGCCTCCACATAAACAGACGTTCTAAACCTATAAACACCTATTTTCGTACTGTCTTTAAGGGCAGCAAAGGACAACTGGGTACCTTCTAGCGCCTCAATAGCTGGAAATTCTTTATCACAACCCAAGAATAAGGTCGTGGCTAAAATAAAAAGCAGTGATTTATTGTTAATTTTTATCATAAGCAGGTTTTGATGTTCCACTTTTCTGCCAAACTAATCTAAAGTTCTATCTGGTGTATTTTTTTTAGTTCTTGGCGGAAAAGAGAGGTTTATGTTTAGAAAAAATGTACGTCCTGATCCATGCCAAAATTTGGTATCAAAGGAGGGTTGGCCACTGCGTTGGTCTTCAGTAAATGATTCAATACTCGCCTTCCTGCTCTGTTCATAGCCCCCAGACAAATACTGCTGGTTTAATAGGTTATTGACAGAGAGAAACAGACTGGTGTATTTCCCTTCTACAAGCCAAGATTTTCCTGCCACCAAATTCATCAAATGAAATGAGGGCAATGACTGTTGGATGGGTGCAATAAGCTTTGTAGTTGGAGACAATGGTGCTCCCGAAACCTGATCAGCCAATAAAAAAGAAGTGGTGCTTCTTAAATAAGAAGGACCAACATAGGATAACCCCAAGCTATTTAAGCTAACTGAAAACCACCAATAAGAGGGGTCTCTATAGGAAATTCCTAATGAAAAGGCCCTTGCGGGTCCTAAAGGCAGTGATGTTCCTGCCAAACGAGCTGCACCAAAATCCTGAACACCTTGCAGGTTATTCGGTTGCAATGATTCTAAACCAGGGTCAAAAAACAGTTTTATATTGGGGTTATTTGTAATTGTGTACTTTCCCAAAGCACCTGAAAAATTAATTTGAACCGCAGAAGAAAGCTGGTGCTGGAAACCAAATTCAAATCCAATGTGTTTGGTGTTTTGTCCAGAGATCCATTCTTGAACGAAATCTGAACCAAGAGCGGTTTCGGTAAAAAAATACCTCAGGGAATTTTGGTCTTTAAAATGGCCATAGAACAAATTAAAACGCCCCAATAGCTTGGGCAATCGCAGGTGATAATTCGCTTCCGTCCAAAGCATTTGTTCTGATTTTAAATCTGGTGAAATTAATTGTCTATCTCTAGGGTTTATATACCATTTAGCGCCCTCAACAGGTTCGCTACCTCGTAAAAAAGTCATTTGTATCTGGTGTCTTCCATTAAACTTATAGGTGGTTCCAAGCTTTACTTTTAATGTATTAAACTCAAGGCGCTCTCCCTTGCCTAGAGATTGATCCAGATAGCGTTCATTTTGCATTTTCCCCCATCGGTATCCGGAGCGTTGTTGGGCACTGAGGGACGCGAATGCGTCCCAGTGGCGGAAATTTCCCCGCCACTGTATATAGGCCCTTTTTCCCTGCATTTGCAGCGCGTAATGATACCCAAAAATACCGCCCTCATTCTTGTATTCTGAACCGCCAATATCATTAAGTGTCTGGGAAAAAGGGTCTTTATCTAAGTGCCGCTTGCCTCCCAATAAATCCTTAATTTGCGCATATTGTGCCATGGGATTTAACCGCCATTCTAGTCCCAGGTCCAGTTCTTGAAAATCATTTAACACCCAGAAACCTCTAAACACAGCGGTCCATTGATTTTGAATCAGTACATCTTCAGATTCTAAATAAGCCACGCGGTCTTGATTCAATAAATTTGTGTTGGCTTTGTATAATTGGTCCCATTGAATCTGAGGACTTCTATTTAATGCCTCTTCAGCAGTAATGGCAGAAAAATAATTGGCCCCTATAGGGCTATTCAAATAATAGGAGGGAAGTTTTTTGTAATAAGTAGGGTCTGGATTGGGTGCATTAAAATAAGACAACCTACTCCTAACGTCTTTACCTGCAATGTGCCCCAAGGCTAAATTTAGACGAAAGTGTTCTAACCTAAGTTCATAGTTAAATAGCAGGGTTTTAGTCAAAAGTGTCTTGTTCCTGCTGTTTCTAAGAACCCCTTTGTCGTGTCCCCAATAGGGATTGTAATCACTGCCATGTAAAGTAGCAACTTCTTGGGTAAGGGCTGCAGAACGTCCCCTTTTGTTAAAGGTGTAAATTAGGGTGCTGTTAAAGCGGTGTTGTTCATTTGGAATATATTCTATGGAGGCCAAGCCGCTAAATGCCTTATAAGGAGTTCCTTGTTGGTAGCCTCTTTTAGCTCCCCTAAATGAGCCGCCAACGGCCATTGAAATGCCATTATTTAAAGGCGACACATAGGTAACCATCTCTCTAAGCGCGTAGGATCTGTTGGAAAGTGAACTTGAAAAATGCCAACCTGGTCTCATACTACTGGGCAGAATAGAAAGGTGGGTACTGCCTAATAGACCCCCAAAGTCATTAGAAACACTCGAGAGTCCATGGGAATAAGTTTGTTGCCTAGTCAAAGTGTTTAAACCGCCCCAATCCGACCATTGTGGCCGGCCGTTAAACCATTTATTCACCTGTATTCCGTTTATAAAAACTGCCCCGTATTTAGCGTCTAGAGACTTAATTTTAAAAAAAGCTTGCCCAAAATCAAAGGCAGCACTTCCTAGAAAAATATCTCTTGTAGCCTGAAGTAAAAAAGGTGCCGCAGCTTCTCCACCCAAACCATCTAAATCGGATTCAGACCATGTGAGGGCATCTGTTCCGTCTTCTAAAAGCGTATCTCCGCGAAAAGAACTTGGAGACAAAATAACCTGAATAGGACCCTTGGAAGCATCTGTTAGCTTAAAGGAAATTAGTATTGTTTCATAGTAAGCAGCCCTTATTTCAAGAGTATAATTACCGTTGCTCGATAATAACAAACGGTACATCCCTTCGCTATTGCTTCTAGCATCCAAAAAGCTACCTTGGAGGTTAAACGAGGCGGTAAGTATAGGATTTTGTTGCAGGTCTTTTACATAAATTACTTGTGTGACAAGTCCTTGGGAGCGGACTACAAGCCCCATAAACAAACTAGCAAAAACCAATAAACCCAAGCTTTTTTTCCATATCATCTCAATTAAGTTAATCACTTAGAGCTTAAGTAGCATTTGAAATCGAGGATCGTACACAAATAAAAGACCATGCGTAAACAAAGTCATGAAAATCTCATCTTAAAAAAGAAAAAGGCGCCGAATAGAATAGCTACTTTACAATATACTATTACAGTCTATTGCTTCAAAGCTTTACTGTTTATGGTCCTTTTAAACCCGTGGGCGCACCACTCTAAGGCACAAACAAAGAAGCTCCAAATAGAAAAATTACAACAAACAAATCCAGTAGCAGTCAAGACGCAGAAAAAATTTAAACTAAAAACCATTGCTTTTTATAACCTAGAAAACCTCTTTGACACCATAGACCAGCCCGACACTTTTGACCAGGATAGGACACCAAAAGGCAAGGACAGGTGGACACAAAAAAAATTCAATCACAAAATAAGTCAACTGGCTTGGGTCATTAAACGCCTGGGGAATCCAATGGGTGCAACCCAAAAAGGGCCCGATATTTTAGGCGTTTGTGAGGTAGAAAATCAAAGTGTTTTAGAAATTCTACTAAGACACAAGCTTCTTAGAAAGGAAAACTATCAGATCATTCACAAAGACGCACCAGATAAAAGAGGTATAGATGTGGCATTGGTATACAAACCAAATTCATTCATTGTAGATTCATTCAACAGCCACAGCCTTTATTTGTACGATCGATTTCAAAGGAGAAAATTCACTAGAGACCAACTGGTGGTTATGGGCTATTTAGACGGAGAACCCCTTTGGATTATAGTAAATCATTGGCCCTCTAGAAGTGGCGGTACACAAAGGAGTAGTCCTTTTAGAATAAAAGCAGCACTGTTAAACTTGCGAATTATTGACTCCATTAGAGGCATCAGCCCGATGGCTAAAATTATAAGTATGGGCGATTTTAACGACGGCCCTACAGACCCAAGCTTTAAAAAAGTACTGCAAACCGTTCCGCTTTCAAAAGGAAATAAAACAACTGCGGACATCAGTTACCATAAACTAATTAACCCTATGGAACCGCTTTTTAAAAAAGGGATTGGGTCATTAGCTTATAGAGACCAGTGGAGCCTATTTGACCAGTTTTATCTCTCTGATAATTGGCTCAATGAGACAGAAAACAGTTATGTTTTTAAAAAAGTAATGGTATTTAACCACCCTAAACTCATCACAAAAACAGGTCGCTATAAAGGCTATCCATTTAGAAGTTATAGCGCTGGGCAGTACCAGGGAGGATTTAGTGACCACTTTCCGGTTCAGCTATTTATAGCAAAGGAAATTCAATAAATTGGTTCATTAAATTTCAGAGTCAACAGCTAAGAGAGCCACTGACCCCAAGGAATTCTACTTAAGATTAAAAGTAATCCAAGGCCGTAAAAAATAGCAATTTTTTTAAATTTGGCCGTTGCTCCCATCACTTTTTTATGCTTAGACCAACCTATAGTGATCAGTACAATTGCTATGATATTAATAAAAGGATGCTCTACAGCGAGTAATCTTGATGCACTGTTCAAGCCCCCCATTCCAAGTTCTTGAATGGCATTAAAGCCACTGGCCGACGTAAAATAGACTGCCAATCCAAGCAGCAACTGTATGTGAGACAATATAAGCGCAAACAAACTCACCCTAAAATCTTTTTCTAAGGAAAAAGTGTTTTTTTTGGTCATCCAGCCTTTTAAAGCATTACTAACGGCTAAGATTAAAATAATTAATACGGCATAAGCCAAGTAAGAATGAAGAGATATAAGCATTTCCATAAGAGTAGTATTAGATGGGTTTGTTTCAGTCTTTAAATATACGAATTCAACGCATAAAAAAACCCCGCCAAGGCGGGGTTTTAATGTATTTAAGTAAGAAATACTAGAATCTGTACTTCAATGTAGCATTCCAAGTAGTTCCAAATCCAAACCAAACAGAGTTGTTCACATCTACACCATTCCAAGTCTGAGAACCTGAAGTAGCTTGAATATTAGTCTCTGATTCAGCTATATAAACTGTATTAAATAGGTTGTTTACGTTAGTTCTTAAGCTCAAACCACCTCCAATTTGGTAGGTTAAACCTAGATCCACAATTCCGTAAGAAGGAAGTTGTACAGGCCCTGCATTGTTGTCCGTTTTAAAAACGTCGTCAACAATATTGTAGTCTGCATAAAGCTCATCTACAAATCTGTAAGAAACGTCAAAATTGGCTTTTCCAATTCTGTAATCTGCAGAAACGTTAGCAGTAAATTGAGCTGCATCTCCAACCTTAGCGTCTTTTAGGTAAAGGGTACCTGTTCCAATTGATTGTTGGTTAGCGTTAAATAATTCTGACGTAAAATCTTTAGTATATCTCCAGTCTCCCACAGATAACATACCTCTAAATCTAAGGTTAGAAGTCGCTTGGTAAGTACCTTCGAATTCAATTCCATTGTGCTGAACATCAATATTCTTGAACTGAGCAAAACCGTCATCTCCAGCTAAATTTGGCAATGTAGCAGATTCAAAACGATTTCCCCATGTAGTTGCATACGCATTTACATTGAAAGTAACTTTTTTACCAACAAATCCGTATCCAATTTCAAAAGAAGTGATCTCTTCGTTCTCTAAGTCTTCGTTGATGGTGTTTGCAAAATTAGGGAATACGGCGTCAAATAATGGCTGACGAGATATTCTTCCCACATTAAAGAAAAGGTTTGAGCTTTTTGTAACATTGTAGTTTACACCACCCTTTACATATCCTCCTGTTTGGTTTTGAACGTCAGAAATAGGCTGTGCTGGTTGATCAAAGAAATCTTCTCTTTGGAAAGATTGATTTGATAATCCAACTTGTAAGACAGCAGTTAACTTATTGTCGTCATTGTATTCTACCAAACCGTTAACACCTTGCCATCCAACTATACCATTGTTGTAATAGTCAATTTTAGGACCTCTAATTCCAGTGTTTTTAAAAGGAGTCGCTTCAATTAAAGTGTTTATTACCTGTCCATTAGAGTTTTTGTTACCTGTTGAGTAATAGCCGTCTAATCCTAATAGGTTATTTAAAACCCTGTAGTGATATCCTTTGTATTGTCTAAGGTCTACGCCAATTGACGTTCTGAACTTACCAAATTGTCCTTCTAAATTAGAGATGGCACCTACCCAATCATGAGAGTTCATAGAAGCCCTTCTCACCATAACAGATCTGTTTACACCGTCGTCTCTGAATCCGTTAGATCCTAATAACTGCCCTTGAAAACCACTAATCGCTCCTGTATAGGGAGAGGTAGTTGATCTATTGTTGGCAACAACTGCGTCAAAATTCACAAAACCGTCTGCATCTCTTGTTCCTCTTCCACCTTCTAGGTAGTGCTCTGTTAAATCCTTTCTGAATGGATACATATCAGTAACCGCATTTCTAAAGTTTCCACCTCTTGGACCAGTTCCTCCACCTCTACCTGCAGAAGCATAAAGAGATGTGTTTAATTTAAGGTTGTCGCTAATCTGAAAATCCCAGTTTAAAGTAGCTAATGGCTTGTTGTAGAAGTTTCTTCTCATATTGAATTCTCTTCCATTTAAGAAACCTGCATCTGTACTCCATCTTCTATCTATACCATCTTTATGGTCTTTACCAAAGTTCTGATAATCTCTAATAGACACCCATGAAGTTCTTTGGTGGTGCCATTGTGAAGCACCTAATACTGTTAAGTTTACAGAATGCTTAGAACCTTCCGGCTCATAACCTACCGCTGCAAAATAAGTAGTACCCTCACCTTGTGTTCCGTAAATGTACCCATCTCCCTGCCATTTAGACAATAAGAATGAATAAGCCCATCCTTTATCATTTTTACCACTGTTATAAGTTACCGCTGTTTTAGAGTAACCATCATTTCCAAATAACTGAGATACTGAACCTCCTTGTTCTTTTTCTGCGGCTTTAGTAAATATAGAAACCGTTCCTCCTACAGAAGGCACAGCCAATCTAGAAGCCCCAAGACCTCTTTGAATTTGAATACCAGAAGCAACATCTGTTAAACCTTGCCAGTTAGACCAGTATACCCATCCGTTTTCCATGTCATTAACAGGTTGACCGTTAATTAAGAAAGATGTGTTGCTTTGATTAAATCCTCTTAATGAAATTCTTGAGTCTCCGTATCCACCACCTTGCTTGGTTGCGTACACTCCTGGAGTTGAATTCATTATTTCTGGAAATTCCATGTTACCTACTTTCAATGCAATTTCACTTGCAGTAATTGTAGACACAGCAACAGGTGTTTCTCTTACCCTAGCTACGTCAATCACACCAGAAGACAATACAATCTCTTCTAATTGAGTGGTAGATGGCGCTAACTCAACAGCCATTCCGTTTTTTGCAGCAACTTCTAAAGTTTGAAACCCTAAATAAGAAATAACCAATAAATCTCCAGAATTTGCTGAAATGGTAAAGTTACCGTCAAAATCTGCCGTTACCCCATTAGTAGTTCCCTTAACAAGTACACTTGCACCTGGTAATGGGTCTCCTGTAGAGCCATCTGTTACAGAACCACTAATAGTCCCTTGAGCGAAAGCAATTGTAGATACCAATAGGGCTACAATCATTACAAACATTTTTTTCATTGTTGTTTAATTTTAGTTTTAGTTTAAAAACAGTGCAAAAATGCGGATAATTAAAGGTTCCAACATTAATACAATGTTAAAATTTTATCAAAATTAACTTTCTTTTGGGAAGACTCCCCCTTTACAATGAAAAGTTATTAGAAGTTATGCACCTAACTATCTGGTCCTCAGTTGTTAAATATTTTTAATAATGCCTGCGTACTAGGATCGTGATCTCCCTTAGTTTTCCTCTCCATATCTGATAGAATATTACTGGCCAATTGTTTTCCCAATTCTACCCCCCATTGGTCATAACTAAAAATATTCCAAATAACGCCCTGAACAAAAATTTTGTGCTCATATAGGGCAATCAAAGATCCCAGATGCACTTGGGGTGAGTTGGTTTATTAATAAAGTATTGGTTGGCTTGTTTCCTTCAAAGACTTTAAATGGAGCCACCTTGGCCGCTACTAAAGCGTCTGTTCCTTTTTCTGCAAACTCCTGGTCTACTCGCGTCCTTGTCTTGCCACTTAAAAGGGCTTCTGTTTGCGCAAAGAAATTGGCCATAAGTTTATTGTGATGGTCTGGTATCTCCATGAAGAGATTTCTTAAAACCAATAAAATCTGCTGGTATTAATTTTGTGCCTTGATGCATGAGCTGGAAAAATGCATGTTGGGAATTGGTGCCTGGCTCTCCCCAAATAACCGTTTCAGTCTCATAGGAAACCCTGTTTCCAGACCTGTCAAAACACTTTCCATTGCTTTCCATAATACCCTGTTGTAAGTATGCTGAAAATCTACTTAAATATTGGGTGTAAGGAATAATGGCTTGTGTTTCAGATTTGTAAAAATTAGCATACCAAATACTGATCAAAGACAGCACTACTGGAATGTTTTCTTCAAAAGGGCTTTGTTTAAAATGCTGATCCATTTCAAAAGCGCCGTCTGAGCATTTCTTCAAAATGATCATAGCCAACCGACAAAGCTATTGAAAGACCCACCGCACTCCAAAGAGAGAACCGCCCTCCTACCCAATCCCACATAGTAAATACATGAGCCGGCACTATACCAAAGTCTGAAATTTTTTGTGTATTGGTAGACACAGCTGCAAAATGCTTGGCCACATCTTTTTGAGAAGCTGTCTGCAAAAACCAATTCTTTATGGTAGTGGCGTTTGAAAGTGTCTCTTGAGTCGTAAACGTTTTAGACACCACCACAAAAAGCGTAGTCTCTGGATTTAATCCTTTGAGCACTTCTTGAACATGATCCCCGTCTACATTACTCACAAAATGCAGTTTTAAATGATTTTGGTAAAATTTTAATGCCTCCACCACCATGGCAGGCCCTAAATCGGAACCTCCAATACCAATATTTACAACGTCTGTAAAAGCTTTGCCTGTATAACCTGTTTTAACACCATTAATAATGTCGTTTGAGAAAGCCTTCATCTGTGCTTTAACTGCATTGATTTGCGGAATAATATTTTCTCCATCAACACTTATTGCTGTGGCATTTTTATCTCTAAGGGCCGTATGAAGAACCGCCCTAGATTCCGTTTCATTAATAGCCGTTCCATTAAAATAATGTGCTATGGCCTCTTTTAAGCCCACCTCTTTTGACAGATCCATGAGCAAATCCATGGTCTTTTTAGAAAGGGCATTCTTAGAATAATCTACATAGAAATCTTTCCATTGAATACTAAAGTCTTGAGCTCTATTGGTTTCTGATTCGAACAGGCTTTTAATGTCAGAAGTATTGTCTTGACTAAAATGATCTTCTAATGCAGTCCAAGCTTTTGTCTGAGTTGGATTAATTCTGGATAATGACATAATGGTTTAATTGGTCGCTATAGCGTCTAATGATTGACGGTTAAAATTTATATTGTCTATTTGTACTTTCTTAGGAGCAATTTCTGCTAAATACTGATTTAAAATGCTTTTAGGTAATGGCTCTGCGGCTGGAAGCTTTTCTTTTAATGGGTCTACCTGTCTGCCGTTTTTCCAAAATCTATAACACACATGAGGGCCTGATGTGTTACCCGTCATACCAACCCAACCAATGACGTCGCCTTGCTTTACATAGTCTCCTTTTTTCACTTTTTGAGCTTTCATGTGTAAATATTGGGTACTGTATACATTGTTGTGTTTGATCTTTACGTACTTTCCATTGCCTCCTCTTCTAGTAGACTCTACTACCCTACCATTAGCGGTAGCCAGTATTTCTGTGCCTACTGCTGCTTTGTAATCTGTCCCTTTGTGAGGGCGCACTTTATTCCCGTAAAAAGCAATTTTCCTTTTTAAATTATACCTGGAACTAATTTTAGCAAAATTTACAGGTGCTCTTAAAAATGCCCTCCTAAGGTTATTGCCATTTTCGTCAAAATACTCCACTATTTTATTCACCGTATCCGGCATGTGCCTAAACGCGTAAAAAGGCTTGCCATTGTGCTCAAAATAAGCAGATTCTATAGGTCCAGCACCCGCATAAATAGTATCATTTATGAATTTTTCTTTGTAGACAACCTTGAACTTGTCTCCTTTTTGCAAGCTAAAAAAGTCAATGGTCCATGCATAAATAACCGATAAATTATTGGTTACATCATAGTCAATTCCTTGATCTAAAATGGCTTCTGAAAGCGAAGATGTGATTACGCCTGAAGCCTCTCTAGTGACATATTTTACAGGTTTTTCTTTTTTATACACATTCACGCCATTCGTGAAATCTATCACGGCATAACGAATGGCGTCCTGCTCGTATATGAAATATTGCGTGCTCTGGAGACTGTCCTTAGACTTCAGCAAGGTGTAGGGCCTTCCAATTCCCAATCTTCTGACGTCAAAAACCTCCCTGTATTCTTTAGAAATGCCATATATTTGAGCGTAGCCAATATTATTTCTGAGCATAATTTGCCCAAAAGTTTCGTTCTTTTTTACGGTGTCTCTAATGACCTCAAATTGATTAAAATTAATTCCGTAAAATATACTGTCTTTAGGAGCAACTTCTTGTGCGGTTTTCTGAGTCGTATCTGTCTTACAACTCACCAATAAAATGAGTAACAATAAAGACCATAATACAAAAGATTTGTGATTAAATTTCATGGGGAAATATACTAGTCCATTCTTATTTTAAATTGGTTTTTTAAACCATTGTATGCTTCTAAGTCTGCTTTGATAGAACCCACGGCTAAATCTGCTTCTATTCTTACAGGAATTTTATTCAAATCATTTGAAATCCATAGGCTAATACTTTCTTGGGCTTTAAATACTCTGCCGGATTGCACATAGGGCCTAAACTTTGAACAAGATACTTTTCCGAATTTTGTTTTGATCACTTCTGTTCCTAAATATTCAAGCTTAAAAGGGAAAACACCGTCGTCGTCATACAACATACTAATGACCGTAAAATCTCCTGCTTTTAATGTGACCGGATTAATTTCGTTTCGCAAAAAATAGAAAGCAGAAATAATATCTTGTATCCCTTTTTGGGTGTCAAACTCATATTCTTTGTTGTTTTTAACGTCCTGCATATAAGCCTTTTTATTTTCATGATCAAAATCTACTTCCAAATGCATGGTAGTACCCCCTTCTCTAACCTTTCTAATAAACTTTATAGGCTCATTTTTCTTTGGCGAAAAAAAACTTTCATATGTGTCGTCTACCTTAAAAAAGATGCTTGCCCACCCGGTCGTTTTTCCTTTGGCTACCACGTGAAATAACGGCTTTTTATCTAGAGTTGCTTTGGTTAAATGCAAGGTCGCATAACTAGCATTCAAAAATCCATAATGAAGTCTAAACTTTAACCATTCTCCGTCTTTAAAAGCGACAGAAGAGTCTTGAGCCATTAGGTTTCCATAAAAAACCAAAACGAGACAAAAAAGAAAGATTTTTTTCATAACTAGATTTAAGGTAAAAATAGAAAAAAGGAATGGCTTTAAATTCTCCTTCACAGATATTTAACCATATTTTATTTTTCAAATAGAACTATGGGGTATTATGCTGAGGTTTTTAACCGCTTATTTCACATTTAAACAAAAAAAAGCCCAGTTTTACAACTGGGCTTTTCTTAAATAACCAACCAAACTTTAAATGATGAAAAACCAATACTTAAAGTTCTAAAGGGAACCACCCCTTTATAATACAAAGGTAATATATTCATGCGCTAATACAAGCTTTTAGTTCAATTTAACTAAGGTCTTAACAGTAATTTATCTATTCTGAACATTTTTTAGTAATTCCTTAAGAATAATTACTGTTTAATGTTACTTAAATAATAGGAAATATCTGAATTTAAGGGAGTTAAAAAGGAAAACCTAGGGTAAAGAATACACTCCCATTCCCGTTTAATGGAGATTTAGTATACATCATTTGCATTGGACCTATAATTGACTCAAATCCATAGCCCAACCCATATCCAAAATACGAAGGGGCTCTTTTAAAAGAACCAGGCCTTAAAATGTCATCTGTCACTTTGGCAATATTTGCTGCTACAATAAAATGATTTTTAGGGGCTATTTCAAAATCTAATGTAGCCTTCATCTTTAAAAAACTATCTCCCGGAATAGCTATAAAATCATAGCCTAAAAAAGGAATGAAATTATTGGTTTGGGGTGCACCCAACCCACCAAGGGCAAAATCCAAGGATTTAGTACCTGAACTTCCGGACTTAATTCCCACCTCTGGAGCCAAAACAAAGGACCAGTTTTTAGTAAAATTTAGGGCGGCTATTGCCTTTGATCTAAAAATTGAAAATGGATTAAACGTTCCATTAAAGTCACTGGACAAAAAGTAGGTGTGAAAATCTACCTCTAAATAAAATCCTTTTGAAGGAAAGAAAAAATCATCTAAAGTGTCGAATTTTAGTTGTCCATAACCGCTGGCATAATGACTTTTTTCTAAAGCGAGCACTGAACTGCTATTTGTTGGTTTGCCTTCTTTTACAAAGGTATCACTGCTGTACTTAATCCATTTATGCTCTAGGCCAAGTGAAATAGAAAATGCATTCTTATACACCGTTTGAAGATAGATTTGATTGGTGAAATCTGTAAAATCCATATTCACCGTATTTAAATTAGGGTCATCTGGCAGCCTGAAATTTTTTTCAAGTACTTTATAAGGTATGTCAAAATTAAAGTCGTTTAACTTACTTCTCAGTCCAAAACTCCAATTAAACCCTTTGTCTACATAATAATCTATCTGATACCTTAGGTAGTCTCCAAAAATGAAGTCCAAGGAAAGCACATCGTCTTTTCTCAATAAATTCTTTTGGGTAATATTTACCAAAGCGGCACTTTTATACAACTTGTCATAATGTGCCCCAAATCTAATATTGGTCTTATTATCACTTTCTCTCAAGTTTAAAATTAGACCCAGTCCGGTAGTCTTTTCAATTAACTTATACCGAATGGTATTAAAATTATTTGTGGCTGCTAAATTATTTATCCCTCGCTTTAAATCATCAAACTGAATCTGATCACCCTCCTTAAATCTAAGCTTCCCTTTTACATAATCATCCGAATAATTCACTATGCCATTCACTTCAATGTAGTTAATGCTCAAAGTGTCTGCCCTATTCTTGTTCCATAGCGTTGTTTTATCTATGGGTACTTTTTTCAGTTGCTTTTTAGATAATTCAATCAGTGCTTTTTCTTTTAACAAAGCAGCACGGGTACCTTCGGCGACAATTTCCACACCCCTATCGAAATCTATTACTGAATAGGGTGCCATATTTGGCCTAATATAAATATCTGTGTCATTAGACTTACTTTTCATAGCCTCTACCGTCCTAAAATTATTGATCTGCAACAAAATATCTGTTGCTGAACCCAGTGATGCTCTACTGGAAAGGTCCTGTTGAACGTCTACACCCACAATAAAGTTTGCCCCTAGGGACTTTAGCTCAGCTATAGGGTAATTATTTAAAACCCCCCCGTCTATAAGAAGTTTTCCTTCCAATTCCATGGGTTCAAAAAGAGATGGAAAGGTGCCAGAAGCCATAATAGCCTCTGGAAGATACCCATTGTCTAAACGAATAGCGGTGCCATTTTCTATATCTGTTGCCATACAAAAAAAGGGTATGGGCAATTGGTTAAAATCTCTCACATCTTTTACATGATACAATAGGGAGACTAATTCATTATATACCTTTTGACCACCGGAAATAGCTTGAGGGAAAGAAATTTTATACCCATCAAATGGTAGGCTAATGGCATAGCGCTCTGCATCTTCTTTTTCGTAAAAAGTCTTACTTGACCTTGAAAAATCATCTTGAATAAGACTGTTAAAATTTATTTGTCTAAATATAGAATCTAGCTCATTTGCCCTATATCCTGAGGCATACAAAGCCCCTACAATAGCACCCATACTTGTCCCAGCAATATAATCTATTTGAACCCCAGAGGCCTCGATCACTTTAAGTGCTCCAATGTGCGCCAATCCCTTCGCTCCCCCTCCGCTTAATACCAAACCAACTTTAAGCTCTCGTACCTGAGTAGGTGGTTTTATAATCTCCAAAACCTCCATTCCCATTTTTGCAGCATTTTGGGTATACCCTTTTGCCAGTCCTAAAAAAAAGAGACCCAAGAGACAAATGAGTCTTGGAAAAGAATATGAAAAATTAGTGGAAATGTTCATATAAAATTCGAGCTTTAGCTGGTCCAACCTGGTCAATCAAAGTATCTAAGTTAGCTTGTTTTATATTAGCAACCGTTTTAAAATGCCTTAATAACTGGGTAGCTGTTTTTTCTCCAATACCTTTAATGCCATCTAATTCAGATACAATAGCACCTTTACTTCTGAGATTTCTATGAAATGTAATTCCAAATCTATGGGCTTCATTTCTCAATTGTTGGATCACTTTTAGAGACTCTGATTTCTTATCTAGATATAAAGGTATGGGGTCTTCTGGGAAATAAATCTCCTCCAAACGTTTGGCAATACCTACAATCGCTATTTTTCCTCTCAGTTCCAATTGGTCCAATGCTTTTAAGGCAGCAGACAGTTGCCCTTTTCCTCCGTCTATGACAATAAGCTGTGGCAAAGAGCTTCCTTCTTCTTTGAGTCTTTTATAACGCCTGTAAACCACTTCTTCCATAGAGGCAAAGTCATCTGGTCCTTCTACGGTCTTAATATGAAAGTGTCGGTACATTTTCTTGTTGGGCTTGGCGTTCATAAATACCACGCAAGCAGCTACAGGATTACTCCCTTGAATATTTGAATTGTCAAAACACTCTATGTGTTTTGGAAGCTCAGAAAGTCTAAGGTCTTCTTTTATCTGTGCCACTATTCTCTTTGAATGTCGCTCTGGATCTACCATTCGCATCTGACTCAATTTATCTTGCCTATAAAAACGGGCATTTCGCTCTGAGAGGGCCAGCAATTTTTGCTTGTCTCCTAAAACAGGAATGGTCGCTTTAATTCCATCTGGCGTTAGCAATTTAAAAGGAATGATTACTTCTTTAGAAATAGATTTAAAGCGCTCTCTTAAAGAGACTATAGCCAATTCTAAAATTTGCTCATCTGTTTCCTCCAATTGCTTTTTTATTTCCAAGGTGTGGGATCGAATAATGGCTCCGTGAGAAAGCTCTAAAAAATTCACATAGGCATGGGTCTGATCTGAAATTATGCTAAATACATCTACGTTGTTTATCTTAGGGTTTACAATAGTAGATTTTGATTGGTAACCCGCCAATACTTCTATTTTTTCTTTGACTTTATGAGCCATTTCAAAAGCCTCTTCAGAAGCATAGCGCTCCATTTCGGTCTTAAAATGCTTTATGGCCAAAGATAAATTTCCTTTTAAAATATGCCTAATTGCCTCAATATCTTTAGCATATGAGGCTTCTGATTGCAAATCTTCACAAGGGGCCTGACAATTTCCCAAATGATATTCCAAACAGCTTTTATACCGCCCTTCTTTAATTTTTTGATAAGAAAGATCATAGTTGCAGGTTCGTAAGGGGTACAATCCCTTGATGAGTTCTAAGAGCACTTTCACCATTCTTTTGTTGGTGTAAGGTCCAAAGTACTCGGAGCCATCTTTGATGAGTTGACGGGTTAAAAAAACCCTGGGGAATCGCTCTTTCTTAATGCAAATCCAAGGGAAGGTTTTGTCGTCTTTTAAAAGAATATTATACCTGGGCTGGTATTTTTTAATGAGATTGTTTTCTAAAAGTAGTGCGTCTGATTCTGTAGGAACCACTATATGCTTAATCTGTACAATTTTCTTTACCAGCAAACGGGTCTTGGCAATGTCGTGTTTTAAAGTAAAATAAGAGCTGACCCTTTTTTTTAAGTTTTTGGCTTTGCCTATATAAAGAATCTTATCTGAGCTGTCATAAAACTGATACACCCCCGGTGTTTCCGGAAGGACGCTTAGTTGAATGGAAATACTGTTGGCTGTCATAGGTGCTTCTCACAAAGGTAAAGTAGAAATAATTATTTAAACTTTATTTTATCTGTATTTTTGACCTACCTATTGACTGGCTCTATGAATAAAAAACAGCTCAGACCGCTATACCTAAAAAAAAGAACTGCATTATCTGATAAGGATATAGAAGAGAAAAGTCAAGCCATTGCCAATCAGTTGCTTCAATGTCCTATTTGGGAGGCTACCTATTACAGCCTCTTCTTAGCTATTCGTTCTAAATATGAAATAGATACTGAATATATATTAGCGCTGCTTCAAGGGAAAGACAAAGAGGTCTGCTTACCTAAAATGACCTCTGACACAGAAATGACCCATTTCTTACTCACAGACAATACGCTCATAAATACAAACCGTTGGGGTGTTCCCGAACCACAGAATGGATTGCCCGTACCTAATAGCGAAATAGATGTGGTATTTATACCCTTATTAGCATATGATAAAAAAGGACATAGGGTTGGATACGGAAAAGGCTTTTACGATCGCTTTTTATCTAAATGCAGGCCTGAAACCATTAAAGTGGGGCTCTCTTTTTTTGATCCTGAGGCGTTCATTGAATCCCTAGACCCCACAGACGTTCCATTAGATTTTTGTGTAACCCCCCATCAGGTGTATGAATTTAGCTAGTCTTGTGGAAAAGCCTTTTTATTGAAGAACAACAGTAAACCAACACCGGTACTGATCGCCGTGTCTGCTATATTAAATACGGGTTCAAAAAACCGCAGTGCTTTTCCTCCCAAAACGGGTACCCAATCCGGCCATATAGTGTCTATAAGAGGAAAATAGAGCATATCTACTACCTTCCCCTGAAGCCATTGACCGTAGGGTTCTTCTGAAAATAAGGTCGCTAATTGGTACATACTGTCGTTGAACAGTACACCATAAAAAACAGAGTCAATAATATTTCCTAAGGCGCCTGCAAAAATCAAGGCCTGGGCCATTTGTAAGAATAGTGGCACTCCTTTTTTAACAGAACTCACAAACCACGCACCAATTCCCACAATGGCAAACAACCTAAAAACGGTAAGGGCAATTTTCCCGCTCACATCTGAAATAGGTAAAATATCACTGAGTTTGGCTCCCCATGCAGCCCCTTCATTTTCTATAAAAAGAATTTGAAATCCAGAAAACACCTCTACAGATTCCCCTAAAAAAAAGTGTGTTTTAATGTAAATTTTAACACATTGATCTAATATCAATAAAAAATAAGCGAGAAGGAAGGGTTTTTTAAACATCATAAGTACTTAGACGGCTAAAATAAACATTATTATTAAAACGAAACTAGTCCTTTGTGAGCACTTTAATATCTCCATGGAGGGATCTCAGCACAATCTCTGAATCTCCTGAGGGAATAGCTAAAAAGTCTAAATGCCCATAAGTGGTTTTAGCGTCAACGACACCATTTTTTTGCCTTAAAACAATAGGCGCTCTAAGGGTATTTACCTGAACTTTGCTTCCTACTTCTTCTAAAACACACAATCCGTCTTTGAGTGTTATCTGAAGCTTCTCAAAAATACCTACAGCATTTATTTGGGTATTACCACCTTCTATATAAACTTCTAAATACGCTGGTATTTCAACAGCCAAATCTACCGAAAATATTTTGTGGGCACTGAGTTTGTCATTGGGAAGTTCAAAGGTGGCTGAAAGGTCTGGACCTATAAATAGGGTATTCCCTTTTCTGGTAAAAACAATCATTTGATGTGGACTATACTCCCCATTTAAACGGGCAGCAATGATAAGTTCCTTAGAGGGGGATGGTTTTATGCGCAATGTATTGACCTGCTCTGCCAACACATGGATTTGTGTAAGAGAAGGATCTTCTAAAACTTTGGATAAGGTTTTTTGTGACCAAACTGTCTGAAGGGCTAATACCAGGAATAATAAGCTGTATGAGCCCTTCAAAAAGCAATTACTTTTGCATGTTCTTAGCTTCAATACTCAGGGTAGCGTGAGGGACCAATTTTAACCTTTCTTTGTTAATTAATTTTCCAGTAACCCTACAAACCCCATAAGTTTTGTTCTCTATTCTTAAAAGGGCGTTCTTTAAATCCCTGATAAACTTTTCCTGACGAATTGCCAATTGGGTGTTTGCTTCTTTACTCATCGTTTCAGACCCTTCTTCAAAAGCCTTAAAGGTTGGAGAAGTGTCGTCTGTACCATTGTTCCCATCATTCATATAAGAACTCTTCAAAAGCTCTAAATGAGATTTTGCTACTTCTATTTTTTCAGAAATAAGCACTTTGAATTCTGCCAAATCTTTATCTGAATACCTGTTTTTTAAGTCTGTGGCCATACTAGTTTTGTTTTTCAATAAATAACACTGAACGCACCTCATCAAATTCAATCGGTAGTCCTTCTTTAAGCGTCGTTTCTACCAATATTTCTGTCGCCAGTGTTTCCGCTTTAATATATTCTAAATTATCTAATAATGCCGAATCTATAAAGGGGTCTTTTAGAAATTTAATAACAATTTTATCAGTTACCTCAAAACCACTGTCTTTTCGTAAATTCTGTATCCTATTAACCAACTCTCTAGCAATTCCCTCTGCTTTTAAAGCAGGGCTTAAAGTAGCATCTAAGGCTACTGTTAACGGGCCTGATGAGGCTACCAACCATCCTTCAATATCCTGAGAACTAATCTCCACATCTGACAATTCCAAAGCTATTTTGTTCCCATCTACAAGTAACTCAATAACACCATTCAGCTCCATTTCGTTAATATCTTTTGAGGTTAAGGATTGTATTGCAAAAGCAACCGCTTTCATTTTAGGTCCAAATTTGGGGCCAAGAGTCTTAAAGTTAGGCTTGATCTGTTTCACCAAGATATCAGAAGAGTCCTCTAAAATTTCTAACTCTTTTACGTTCACCTCAGATAAAATTAATGAAGACACCGCTTTTAAATCTGATGCTTTTACAGCAGCAGAAACTGGCACCATGATTTTCTGTAGGGGCTGTCTTACTTTAATTTTTTCTTTTTGTCTAATTGAAAGAACCAAAGAGCAGGTATTTTGCGCCAATTGCATTTTACGCTCTAAATGGGTGTCAATAACAGCACTATTGGCCTCTGGAAATTGGGCTAAATGCACACTTTCTTTTACATTAGGATCACATACGCTAGCTAGATCTAGATATAACCTGTCCATAAAGAAGGGTGCTATAGGAGCAGACAATTTAGAGACTACTAACAAACACTCATAGAGCGTCTGGTAGGCAGCAATTTTATCTGGTCCGTATTCTCCTTTCCAAAAACGCCTTCTACACAAACGAACATACCAGTTACTCAAATTTTCTTGTACAAAATCTGAGATGGCTCTCGCTGCTTTAGTGGGTTCATAAGCCTCATAAGCGGCTTCTACCCTAATGATTAAACTATTGAGTTCCGAAAGTACCCAACGATCAATTTCAGGTCTGTCTGCTAATGGAATCTGAGGGGAACTGTTGTCAAAATGATCCAGATTGGCGTACAAACTAAAGAATGAATAGGTATTGTAAAGGGTGCCAAAAAACTTGCGCTTTACCTCTACAATCCCTTCTGGGTCAAACTTGAGGTTGTCCCATGGATTGGCGTTTGATATCATATACCAGCGAGTGGCGTCGGCCCCGTGGGCCTCAATAGTTTCAAAAGGATCAATGGCATTGCCAAGGCGCTTAGACATTTTCTTGCCGTCCTTATCTAATACCATCCCGTTAGAGACTACGTTTTTATAGGCAGGTCTATCAAAAACCATGGTGGCAATGGCGTGAAGGGTGTAAAACCATCCCCTAGTCTGGTCTACCCCTTCTGCAATAAAATCTGCTGGGAAGGCCTTGTTTTCATCTATTAATTCTTTGTTCTCAAATGGGTAGTGCCACTGGGCATAAGGCATAGCGCCAGAGTCAAACCAAACATCTATTAAGTCTGATTCTCTGTACATAGGAGCCCCTGTACTAGACGTCAAAACCACCTGATCTACAATGTTTTTATGTAAGTCAATGGTAGCATAATTTGCTTCTGAATGGTCCCCTACTTTAAAGTCTTCAAAAATATCTTTAGCCATATGTCCCGCAGCCACAGAATTCGCCATAGCGGCTTTAAGTTCTGCTACCGAACCAATCATAATTTCTTCTTTACCATCTGCGGTTCTCCAAATAGGGAGTGGAATTCCCCAGTATCTAGATCTAGAAAGGTTCCAATCGTTGGCGTTGGCTAACCAATTTCCAAAACGACCTTCTCCGGTAGCTTTTGGCTTCCAATTGATTTGCTGGTTTAAAGACACCATTTTATCCTTTACCTCGGTCATTTTTATAAACCAAGAGTCTAATGGATAGTACAATATAGGCTTGTCTGTTCTCCAGCAATTTGGATAAGAGTGCACGTATTTTTCTACCTTAAAAGCCCTGTTTTCCTCTTTAAGTCTGATCGCTATTTCTACATCTACAGAACGTTCTGGAGCTTCTCCTTCAGGGTAGTATTCGTTTTTAACGTACTTACCTGCCAATCCAGCAACTTCGGGTCTAAACTTTCCCTGTAAATTGACCAAAGGCACTTTATTTCCATCTGAATCTAAGACCAACATGGGTGGGATTTCTGGGGTCGCCTGCTTGGCTACCAGGGCGTCGTCTGCACCAAAAGTAGGCGCTGTATGCACAATACCGGTACCGTCTTCTGTGGTAACAAAATCTCCTCCAATGACCCTGAAAGCATTTTCAGGATGATCACAAGGCAATACGCCCGTCATGAGTTGTTCGTATTTAGCCCCTATGAGGTCTGCTCCCTTTATGGATGCTACAACCAAGTAAGGTATTTTTTTGTCTTCTTTATTGTATTGTTGAATGGCTTCTAGAGTATCTACTTCCTGGTACTTTCCTGAAAATTGCTTGCCCACCAACGCTTTGGCCAGCAACACATTCATAGGTTCAAAGGTGTACTGATTAAAACTACGCACCAACACATACTCAATCTTAGGTCCTACGGTTAGGGCCGTATTACTCGGCAGCGTCCATGGCGTAGTGGTCCAAGCTAAAAAATACAAGGGCGCTTCTAAGCCTTGTAATGATTTAGGAAGCGTCTCTTCTTTGGCCTTAAACTGTGCTGTTACAGTGGTGTCTGTCACATCCTGATAGGTGCCTGGCTGGTTTAACTCATGAGAGCTCAATCCAGTACCAGCTTTAGGAGAATAGGGCTGAATGGTATATCCTTTATAGATAAGCCCTTTGTTGTAAATCTCTTTTAACAACCACCAAACAGACTCCATATATTTAGGTTCATAAGTAATATAAGGATCTTCCATATCTACCCAATAGCCTACCTTGTCTGTCATGTCGTTCCAAACGTCCGTGTAACGCATTACAGCTGCTCTACAAGCTTTGTTGTATTCTTCTACAGATATTTTGGTGCCTATGTCTTCTTTGGTAATGCCCAAAGCTTTTTCTACCCCTAATTCAATAGGCAAGCCGTGGGTGTCCCAACCTGCTTTTCGCTTTACCTGAAAACCTTTCATGGTCTTATATCTCGGAAAAATATCCTTGATCGTTCTCGCCATTGCGTGGTGAATTCCAGGCAGGCCGTTGGCCGATGGCGGTCCCTCGAAAAACACATAAGAAGGCTGTCCTTCACGCTGATCTACACTTTTCTGGAATACCTCTTTGTCTTTCCAATCCTGTAAAACAGTTTTGGAAATACCCGGTAAATCTAATCCTTTATATTCTGCAAACTTCATAGTACTAAGGTCTTGTATGCGATATGAAAGGGGCAAAATTAAGCATTTAGAACGAAACTCCGATCATTTTAGAAGGGACTTAAAAAAGGAAATTGATGTAGTCTTAATTAAATATATAAAATCTTTAAAATTGGTAGCTAGCACCCAAAATAAGATTACTGCCAGGGGCACTCAAACCAGAAGAATAGGTCCTGTACAATTGGTTGGTCATATTCTCCCAAGCCAAAAAAATTGTAATGGCATTGGTTAAAGTGTATTGAGACCTAAAATTAAGGGTATGCCAAGCGGGACTGTATGGGTCTCCAAACCTATCTAAAGCATACATGTATGATTTGGATTGTTCGGACAAAGACAATTGATCTGCGCTTATTTCACGATTAAAATTTAAAATTACACTCGCTTTAAATCTCGAGTTTTTATAAACCAATTGCGCGTCTCCAAAAGAGGGTGCCACATGTCTTCCAGGACTCAGTTCTCCATTGTCTTCTTCTTCAGTGCCTTTGATATAACTGTAGTTAGCCGCAAAAGATAAAAAAGGGCTCAGTATAAAATCTGCGCCAATTTCCCATCCATACACATAGGCATTCGCCGCGTTTTGAACGGCTTGAACTTGGCTCAAAGTACCCTGATACATGAGTTCGTTAAGCCCATTGAACGTAAAATCTCTTCTTACCAAAGCATCTTTTAAATGGGTGTAATATGCGGCAAATCTCCAAACCGCTCTGTCAGAAAAATTCTTTTTAACCCCAAGCTCTGTACCATAAGCATATTCAGGCTTTAAACTAGGATTTGGAACCACCACCGCTCCAGGTTCAGAGTCAAAGACCTTACCCATGTCGTCTATATTAGGGGCTCTAAATCCTGTAGTAGCATTCCAACTGATCTGCAGATCTTCTGCTAAAAACCAACTCCATCCCAAGCTGCCAGTAAATGCACCAGTACTGAGGTCAGTTTTTTCAAAAGGGAAATTATAAAATTCATTATCAAAAGAAGCATTTACCCATACATGGCTATAACGAAGACCTCCTAAAAATTTAAAATTATCAGACGCTTCAAAGGTGCTGTTCAAATAGACCGCAGTAGAGCGCCACAAACTATTGTCTGGATATCTTGAGGCAGCAGCTAAAATAATATTGCTGCTTACTATTTTTTCTGATCCTTTTGAATACACTATATTTCCTACAAATTCTGCGCCATAGAACAATCTAAAGGCACCCGTTTTTTCATGCTCAATATCCAAATTAAAGGAAAGTGCGTCTACTTTCTCCTGGGTTCCAAAAAGAGCGGTTGCACCAAAGTCTCTATCAAAACGACTTTCATTAAAACGCTGATAGGCTGCCGTAAATTTAAGTCCCTCATAAAAAGTGTTTTCGGGGGTATGAGAGATATTAAAATGGGTCATAAACCATTTTTGCGGACCGTATTCCCAAACTGCAGAGCGAAATCCTGTGCCAACATTGTCAGGCCTTGTCAGTCGGTCGTATCTGGCAAAATGAGACGTCTCAGAAAAATAAATACCCAGCTGGAGTTCAAGGCTTTCATTGTTTTTATAACGTACTTTCTGTAAGCTATTTATCTGATTGTATCCTGTAGGGTTTTGAAGCCTTGGATTGGGATTGTCTACCAGCAGATCTGTTCCGCCTCCCTGTAATACAAATTGAGGCCTCAAATATGCTGATGGACCGTATTTACCCATTTGCAAATCTTCGAAATTACTATGGGTAACACTACTTAAAAAACCCCACTTTTTAGTGCCTACGCTCAGATCTACATGCGCCGTCCTTTCTTGATTAGCACTTGAATACCTGTATTGAGCATTTCCGGAATATTCTGTAGTTTTAATTTTGCTCAATTGAGGTTCCTTAGTGTAGTAATGCACCACTCCACCAATCGCATCGCTTCCATAAATCACTGATCCTGAGCCAAAAATAACTTCCGTATTTTTTATGCTAAATGGATCTACAGCAATACTATTTTGCAAATTCCCTCCTCTAAAAATAGCGTTGTTCATCCTAACCCCATCTACAGAAAGCAACAGTCGGTTTGCTGCAAACCCTCTAATCATTGGACTTCCTCCTCCTAACTGACTTTTCTGAACATATACTTTTCCGGTTTGCTGCAGTAAATCTGCTGCTGTTTGAGGTTGATTAAAAGCAATATTTTGAGCATTAATCCCAATTATTTTTTGGGGCACATTTTTTCGTTGCTGTTCCCATTTAGACACAGACATGACCACCTCATCTAATTCAAATGCATTGCGTTGCAAATAGACTATACGACCTCTTTGAACCCATTGTTTTATATTAGTCTTGTATTCTATATAAGATGGATGACTAATATACAAAGGCTCTTTTGCTGAAAATCCCTTTAATTCACAACGACCTTCTACCGATGTCAAAAAACGAATGGATTGATCTTTGTTAAAAACCAATACACCTACCAAAGGCTCTTTTGTGTCTGCGTCATATACAAATACCTCTTGCGCTATTGAAAACAAGGGAAAGCATACAAAGATTGCCACATATAATAATCTAAGAAAACACTTCATTGAGTATGTGTATTGATTTTGGCGTTTTAAATCCATCTAAATGGTGCTGGTAATAAACCATTAAATGCGATATAAGTTCTCGCCTACTTTTTTGAGACATTTTAATATCTTTTAACTTATCAAAATTTATGCCTAAAATAGATTTAAAAAAAGAAATTTCAGGTTCGGCCATATGTGGATTCAAGCCTGGGTGGGTGCAAAAGTCTCCTTCCGCGAGATCAAAATACGGTCTATCTAAATGATTATCAGAAGGATAAAATCCAAAATACTTGCTTATTTCTACTAAAAAAAACAAGTGAAAATTGGCAATTTGATCTTCATGATCCAGCCACTGTAGGGCCGTTTCTATAAAAGAAAACAAGGCCTTATTTTCTGTCTCTTCTTGAATGGCATTGGATAAAAACTCAGATAAAAACAACACAATAGCGTTTTTGGCCATATGGGTATGTGCGCTCTGATAAGGATAAGACAATTTGGCCTCGGTGAGTCTTTCCAGATTACCCTTATCCCTGTGTTGGGCAACAATTTCTAATTGACTCAAAGGCAAGAAGTGGGCCTTGTTAAATTTACCTTTTTTTCTGCTTAATACCCCGTTGAGCATATAAGACTTTAAGCCACTAGAAGCCGTATATAGCTTTACAATTAAGCTATTGTCTCCATATTTTATTGTTTTTAAAACAATCGCTTTGGTGGTTTGCTGCATGGATGTAAAAATAAAAAAAGCCTTTTCTCCAACAAGAGAAAAGGCTTTAATATTCGTTGTAAAACGGGATTAGATAACCCCCTGCGCCAACATGGCGTCTGCTACCTTAACAAATCCGGCAATATTAGCCCCTTTAACATAGTTACAATAGCCATCTGCCTCTTTTCCATAGGCAATACAAGAATCGTGAATATCAGACATAATGCCTTTTAATCGCTCGTCTACCTCTTCTCTAGTCCAGCTAATTCTCAATGAATTCTGAGACATTTCTAATCCAGAAGTAGCTACACCACCAGCGTTAGATGCCTTTCCTGGGGCAAATAAAATTTTAGCTTTATGAAAAGCATGAATGGCTTCAGGAGTAGAAGGCATATTAGCCCCCTCAGCTACACATACACATCCGTTGGCGATTAATTTTTCTGCGTCCTGGCCATCTAACTCATTTTGAGTCGCGCAAGGTAAGGCAATATCACAGGCAACACCCCAAGGAGTCTCTCCTTCGTGATAGGTCGCTTTTGGATAGGTTTTAACATACTCAGAAATACGAGCCCTTTGATTGTTTTTAAGGTCCATTACAAAAGCTAATTTTTCTGCATCTATTCCCTCTGGGTCGTGAATAAATCCTTTAGAATCGGATAAAGTCAGGACAGTAGCCCCTAATTGAATCGCTTTCTCTGCAGCGAATTGCGCCACATTTCCTGAACCTGAGATAACTACTTTTTTTGCTAAAAAATCACTACCTCTGGTCTGCAACATACTCTGTGCAAAATACACTGTTCCGTAACCCGTTGCCTCAGGTCTAATTAATGACCCTCCCCAAGAGCGCCCTTTACCTGTAAGTACCCCTGTAAACTCGTTGCGAATCTTTTTATACATTCCAAACAAAAAGCCAATTTCTCTAGCACCAACCCCAATATCTCCGGCAGGTACATCTGTATTTGGACCAATGTGACGGTTGAGCTCCAACATGAAAGCATGGCAAAAACGCATGACTTCGTCGTCTGATTTTCCTTTAGGGTCAAAATCAGACCCTCCTTTTCCACCACCCATTGGAAGGGTAGTTAAAGAATTTTTAAACACCTGCTCGAAAGCCAAGAATTTTAAAATACTGGCATTTACTGAGGGGTGAAAACGAAGCCCTCCTTTATAAGGACCAATAGCAGAATTCATTTGAATTCTATAGCCTCTGTTTACGTGTATTTCACCAGAATCGTCTACCCAAGCTACTCTAAAAGAAATCAGTCTTTCAGGTTCAACCATTCTGAGTAAAATATTTTTACCGTTGTAAATATCGTGCTTGGCAATATAAGGAATGACTGTTTCTGCCACTTCTTGAACTGCTTGAATAAATTCAGGTTCATGACCATTTCTAGTCTTCACCTCTTCCATAAATGCATTAATTTTTGCTTCCATTTAAAATCTAATAGCAAGGCGCTTTGCGCCATTAATAATATAGGGGCAAAATTATGTTATTTCCATAATTTAAGCTCGTTTTTTTATAGAATAATGCAATATTGCTACATGAAAAAAATGATGCATGTAGTAGAACCAGTAGTTTAAAGGGTTTAGCCCTTCAATGCTTTCTTAAGAGCGATAATAGCACCTATATGAATGCCTTCATGCACCAGATTAAAAGCCATAGCGTCAGAAACATTGTTCAGCGTCACCCCAGCAGAAGTAACATAAGGATTATAGGTAGAAAAAATCTCTTTTTGAACATCTTCTTTTGTTCTGACAATTAATTCTTTTAAAGCAGACTTCAAGGTTTCTACATCTTCTAAAGTGGGTGCTTTTACAGGGGCGGTCCCTTTTCTATAACTGTCAATAAAAGATTTAGACATATGCGGTTCCAAACCACTAAGCCCATACACCAGAAGTTGTTGGGTTACCGCCACATGGGCAATATTCCACCAAATACTATTATTAAAACCACTGGGTATTTTGCCAAGGTCTTCTATAGAAATATCATTTAAGAATTTAATGTACAGCTCACGAGTAGCGGCAGTAATCTGTAAAATAGTCTCCATGGATTGTTTTTCCTAAAAATAGTACAATTCCTTTAAAATAAGTTTCTTTGTGTAATAATTAATCATCCAATGAAACACATCTATCACTTAAGTACTTGTAATACTTGTAAAAAAATTATTGACGGTTTTGGGCCGCTGGCCGATGTCACTCTGCAAGACCTTAAACAAACCCACATCTCAGAAAAAGAACTGGATGAATTAGCCGCCATTACAGGCTCTTATGAATCGCTTTTCAACAGACGTTCTAGACTTTACACTTCTGAGGGATTGGCCATAAAAGACTTGGGAGAAAAAGAATACAAATCCTATATACTCTCGCACTATACTTTTTTGAAAAGACCTGTGATTAGGGTAGCCAATGAAGTTTTTGTAGGCTATAAAAAAGACACTATTGCCGCAGCAGAAATGGCTTTAAAATCCTAGTATTGAAAGCTATTTTGAACAAAAGAGCACTGGCATTATTAGCCGCCTTTGGCGCCACCACCATTTATGGATTAAACCATACGATTGCAAAAGGAGCCATGCCCAATTATGTAGGCGCTTTTGGATTTATTATGCTCAGAGTGGGAGGTGCCGCTATTTTGTTTTGGACCCTTTCACTTTTTATCCCAAAAGAAAAAATTCAAAGAAAAGACTGGAAAATACTATTGGCCGCTGCCCTTTTGGGAATGGTCATTAATATGCTGTCTTTTTTCAAAGGACTGTCCTTATCTACTCCTATAAACAGTGCTGTGCTAGTGACCATTACCCCTATTATTGTGGTGCTATTGTCTGCCATTTTTCTAAAAGAAAAAATAGGTGTTAAAAAAATTACTGGAATTGGATTGGGGTTTATGGGTGCTTTAGGCCTCATCTTATTTGGCCACGAAATAAGGCAAGACGCGCCAAATATTTTTGTGGGAAACCTATTGTTTGTATTAAATGCTACCTCCTACGGGGCCTATCTGATCGTGGTTAAAGCTCTTATTCGTAAATACCACCCCATTACCCTAATGAAATGGCTCTTTGGAATGGCTTTTATAATAAATTTTCCTATCACTATTGCAGAATTTAACCAAATACAATGGGAGTCTATGCCTGTAGAAATTTTGGGTGCCGTGGGATTTGTCATTTTAGGCACCACTTTCTTAACCTATCTCTTTAACGCTTTTGCGCTCACAACGCTCAAAGCGTCTTCTGTAGGTGCTTTTGTGTATTTACAGCCCCTCATTGGCATTATATATGCCGTTTTAAGTGGGAAAGACCAATTGAACCCTATTAAAATAATGGGGACAGCAGCCGTATTGGTAGGTGTTTACCTAGCCACTTCAAAACAGTCTTCTAAGCTCCTTTAGGAATGCGCTTCCTAGAACAAGAGAATTAGAGGCCTATATCTACCGGTTTTTTAGCAAATTTTCTGGTGTCTTCCTTAGTAAGGACCTTAAAATCTGAGGCTTTATCCACCGTGTCAAATGCCTTCATAAATATTTCTGGGAGCGGGGTTAGGACTCTAGATTCCATATCTATCCATGCGCCCATCATTTCGCAATGGGCAAAGTTCTTCCCCTTGTGATCGTAAAAGTTATGGTGAAATTCAAAGAACATTCCATCTTCACTCAGCCCTTTTAATTCTAGGGAAACACGTACAGGCTTTCCTGGAAAAGCTTCCTTGAAATAATGAATGTGCTCGTAAAAAACCACGGGCCCTAACTGGTGTGTCGCCATAAAAGCTTGATTAAAACCACATTTCATTAAGAAACCCATTCGAGTATGGCTCATAAAGTTTAAGTAAGAAGCGTTAGCTAAATGTCTATTAGCATCTAGATCGCTCCAACGAATATCAAAGGATTTTGTGTACATTTATGGTGTATTTGTTATGCATGCATAATAACTGCAAAAGTATTATTATTTATTTGAACTCTCTAAAAGTACATTATGTCTGAAAAAGCGTCTTTTATAAATGATTTAAACCTCCCTGTGGTAGCAGCCCCTATGTTTTTAATCTCAAACCCCAATATGGTCATTGAATGCTGTAAAAATGGGATTGTAGGTACCTTTCCAGCTTTGAACCAACGAACCAGTGAGGGCTTTGAAGCATGGCTCATTGAAATAAAAGAAGCTTTAGCGGCATTTGAAAAAGAAACTGGTCAGAAAGCCGCACCTTTTGGGGTGAATCTCATTGTACACCCTACCAATCCTAGATTAGAAGCAGATGTAAAATTGTGCATGAAACACCAGGTACCGCTCGTGATTACCTCCCTTGGTGCAGTATCTATGGTAGTAGACGCCATTCACTCTTACGGTGGATTGGTATTTCATGACATTATTAAAAAGAGACATGCAGAAAAAGCTGCTGAGGCTGGCGTAGATGGATTAATATTAGTCTCTGCAGGCGCGGGTGGTCATGGAGGGTCCTTAAACCCTATGAGTTTAGTGGCAGAGGTCAAGGAGATGTTCAAAAAAACCATCTTACTTTCTGGATGTATTAGTACTGGAAAAGATGTGGCTTCTGCCATACAAATGGGTGCAGACTTAGCCTATATGGGGACTCGATTTATCAATACCGATGAGAGCGTAGCTCCAGAGGCATACAAAAAAATGATTGTTGACGCTGGGGCCAATGACGTGGTCTACACCGCTGCCATTTCTGGGGTTCATGCTAATTTTTTAGCGGCCAGCTTAGAGGCTGCTGGAATTACAGCAGAAGACCTTAAAAAAGATGTTAAAATAGATTTCGGCAAAGAATTAGATACTGAAGCGAAAGCATGGAAAACCATTTGGTCTGCCGGACAAGGCGTGACAACAATCAAAGACAGTATTTCTGTGAAAGCGCTTGTTGAAAGACTTAGAAGTGAGTTTATAGATGCCCTTAAATCTCAAGTAAGTTTGCTGGAAAAGTATCAGTAAAAAATAACAATAATTAACAATTTTGATCCCTTTTGACCCTTACAAAAAGGGCTTTTTTACTATATTCGTTTTTTATTTATTATTGTCTCCGCTTGGAGACATCTCAAAGCCAATACCCTATATTATGAAAAAAGTATTATTTGCATTGTCTGCTGTATTTATATTAAACAGCTGTGGAGAGGGCAAAAAAAAAGAAGAAAGTGGTTTTCAAATGAACAGAACTAAAAAAGAAACCACCCTAAAAAAAGAAAAACAAGAGGTCCCTGTAGATTTAAACAATAAAGGAATTGGTCCTGTTAAATCCGTTTCACTATCTGACACTTTAGATGCAGATATGGTTTCCCTGGGGCAAGAAATATTTGAGGTAAAATGTACTGCCTGTCATATGCCCAATCAAAGAATGATTGGTCCAGCTTTAGCGGGTACATTGGAGAGAAGAAGTCCGGAGTGGACCATGAATATGATTATGAACCCTACAGAAATGATTAAAAAAGATCCTATCGCTAAAGCATTATTGAAGGAGTATAACAATGCTATTATGCTCAATCAGAATGTAAACCAACAAGATGCTAGGGCGCTTTTAGAGTATATTAGATCGTTGTAAATTCAAAGAAGCTTTACTGTAAAAATCCTATATATCTGCTGCTACTTTATAGGTAGGGTCTTCTAGGACATTTACCTCAATTAAGGCATCGGCATTGCGAAGCAAAGCCTTACAATCAGAACTAAGGTGTTTTAAATGCACTTTCTTGCCTACTTTTAAATAACGCTCTGTCATTTTATTGAGCGCATCTATAGCAGACATATCTACCACCCTGCTCTCTTTGAAATCTATAATGATCTCCTCAGGGTCGTTGAGCACGTCAAATTTTTCATTGAATGCCGTGATAGAACCAAAGAATAGTGGGCCGTATATTTCATAATGCTTTACTCCTTCTGCGTCTACTGTTTTTCTCGCTCTAATTCTCTTGGCATTGTCCCATGAGAAAACCAATGCAGAGATAACCACCCCAACGAGTACCGCTAAGGCTAAATTATGAAGGAATATAGTTACCAAGGTGACTAAAACCATCACCAATACATCTGATTTGGGCATTTTATTAAACGTCTTTAAACTAGCCCACTCAAAAGTACCTACAGATACCATGATCATCAGTCCAGTTAATGCGGCCATGGGCATTTTTTCAATTAAACTTGCACCGAACATAATAAATACCAAAAGCATTACAGAGGCTACAATTCCTGAAAGTCTGGCCCTTGCTCCATTTGAAGTGTTTATTAGACTCTGTCCTATCATAGCACAACCACCCATTCCAGAAAACAATCCAGATAAGATATTGGCAGCACCCTGAGCTACGGCTTCTTTGTTACCGCTCCCTCTGGTCTCTGTAATTTCGTCTACAATATTTAAGGTCAGCAAACTCTCTATAAGCCCTACTCCAGCCACAATGGCTGCAAAGGGGAAAATGATACTTAGAGTTTCTAGTGTCCATGGGATTTCAGGGATATGAAACGGAGGAAAGCCTCCTTTGATAGAGGCAATATCGCCAATAGTTCTGGTGTCTATATCTAAAAAGAATACTATTGCAAAGACGGTTATAATAGCCACTAAAGAAGCGGGTATGGCCTTACTGATCTTTGGTAATCCCCAAATCATTAAGATGGTTAAAACCACTAAACCCAGTAAGACATACAAGGACTGCCCTGTAAGCCAGTTTCCATTAGCATCTTGAAATTGGGCCATTTGAGACATAAAAATAATAATAGCTAGGCCGTTTACGAAACCGAAAATTACGGGGTGGGGTACTAAGCGCATGAGTTTTCCCAACTTTAAAAAACCAGCCAATGTCTGCATAATACCGGCTAAAATAACGGTAGCAAATACATATTCTACGCCGTAGTCCTTGGCTAGAGAAACAATCACCACGGCCACTGCGCCCGTAGCACCTGAAATCATTCCTGGGCGTCCACCAAAAATAGAGGTAACAAAACCCATTACAAAAGCGGCATATAGTCCTGTTAATGGAGAGAGTCCTGCGATCAGTGCAAATGCTATGGCCTCTGGCACCAAAGCGAGCGCTACTGTAAGTCCAGAAAGCGCCTCGGTTTTATAATTTACTTTTTGAGAAAAATCGAAAAGATTGATGAATTTGTTCAAAAGAGGTTTGTTTGATGTAGCCAAGTAATTTTTAAGAAAGGAGCAAAAATAGCATTTTTAAATGGAACTGAATGGCAATAATATATAAAGCATCATGTTAAACCCTTTTCTATAATCCAATTAATAGCGGCGGCCTTAAGAACCAGAATTAAATGTAAAAACAAAAAAACCCCAGGTCCTCACCCAGGGTTTTTGAATCAACTAATTCTAACCTAAACAAAACTAAAATATAAGTATATTGTAGCCAATAATTAATTATCAATTTTTGTGCCAAACTATAAAATTGATAAAACAATTTAAAGACTATATTGCTTTTTTACTCAAAAGACCATTCCTTTATATTTGACTCTAAGCCATTAATAAGCCAAAGGAATTATTAAATTTGTATGGGTGTTTATTTAATTGAAATCACTAAATTAAGGAATGGAACAAATGAATACGTTTGCTGTAATTGGAGGAGGAAGCTGGGCTACAGCGATTGTGAAAATGCTCACTGAAAACAATAATAGGGTCATATGGTATATGAGAAACTCAGAGGCTATTAGGCACATTGAGGAAGAATTTCACAACCCCAACTATTTATCTGCTGTTAGTTTTGATCTTAAATGCTTGAAGTTAACGAACCTAATTGACCAAGCTTTAAACGGAGCAGATTGTATTGTTTTTGTCGTTCCCTCTGCATTTTTAGTTACTGAAATGGCTAAATCTTCTGCTGTGTTGAAAAATAAAATTGTTTTTTCTGCCATTAAAGGAATCATACCAGAGTCCGGTAAGATTGTTGGAGAACATTTGCATGAAACCTATGGCGTCCCTTTAGAACAAATTGGTATTATTACAGGACCTTGCCATGCAGAAGAGGTGGCCCTTGAAAGACTGTCCTTTTTAACCATCGCCTGTGCCAACTTAGAGACTGCAACTCAAATGTCTAAGGCATTACAGAGCAGTTATATTAAAACAACAATTTCAGACGACATTATTGGCGCAGAATACGCTGCTGTACTAAAGAACATCTATGCCATTGCTGCTGGAATAGCCCATGGACTAGGATACGGTGATAATTTTCAGGCGGTGCTTATGAGTAATGCCATACGTGAAATGAAGCGCTTTATTAAGAAGGTTTACAAAATGAAACGCAACATTAATGATACCGTATATTTGGGAGATTTATTGGTTACTGGCTATTCTGTATTTAGTAGAAATAGAATGTTTGGTAATATGATTGGAAAAGGCTACACCGTAAAGAGTGCTACTATGGAAATGAATATGGTGGCTGAAGGATATTACGCTTCAAAAAGTGCATTTGAAATCATGGAAAAAGAAGGTAAGAGCGAAAAAACACCCATTATAAATGCAGTTTACGAGATTTTATACCATCACAAAAACCCTAAAAAAACTTTTAAAAATCTCGTTGAAGAGTTGGATTAATCCTCTGGTAGCTCACTGAAAGACTTGTCATTGCCTTTTTGAATCATTATTCTTTGTCAAAACTATAAGCGCGTTCTATTTTACATATTTGAACACTGTATCTTTCGTACCAAACAGATTTCCCTTTTTGCTGTGCAAGTAAATGGTCTGCCTGCGACTTCCAATGTGCTATGTTTCTTAAGGTAGCCCAATAACTCACCGTTATTCCTACTTGGCTTCTAGCCGACACCATTCCTAAATATCCAGGCTGCATTTTTGCCAGTGACTCCATTTCATGGGCCATTTCCTCATATCCAGATAAAAAATCTGTTTGTAAAGAAGTGAATATTACCGCGTAATAAGGGAGAGGGTGATTTATAGTCAATGGCATATTAAGAATTTCAAATTACACGATATATTCTTTTTCTATAAAATACTGAACAATGGCTTCTTTCATTAATACAGACTGTTCCCCTGCTTTCAGTGGGGGTAAATTTTCTACTACCTGATAGTGTGGCCATCCGTCTGCGTCTACAAAATCAAATGCGTAATAGCCATAAGGCTCCAACAACTTACAAATAGCAATATGCATTAGATCTACTTTGTCTTCTTTTTTAAACTTCTGGTGGTATTTACCCAATTCTTGGACCCCTACCAAACAGATAATGGCGTCTAAATCAAGAGGGTCATGATCTGAAAATTGGGCAGAAAGTCTTTCTACAAGTATTTCCCAGCGCTGTTTTAATTCGGCATCTCTAGACATCTATATATGTTGTAAATTTATTTTTTATAAAGGTACGAATCTAAGCAGCCCTTCCCTTAATTGCTTTAAAAATTAATCTAATTTGGGACTAAAAAAGAGCAATTTTTAATCAAATAAAGTACCTTAGAACATAATTATTAATGGTTAACAAAAAATGAGTTCATTTGACATTGGTTTGCTGGTTCTAGGTGCTTTTGGTTTTTACAAAGGTTTTAAAAATGGTATCCTTATTGAACTTACTACATTGCTAGCGCTTATTCTTGGGTTCTATGGGGCCCAACACCTGGCCTCTTACACGGCAAGAATACTCAATGAGCAGTTCCATTGGAATCCAGAAAATTTGTATCTCATTGCCATGGGACTCACATTTATATGTATTGTTATTGGGGTTTATTTACTTGGAAAAGCACTGACAAAAGTGGTCTCAATGATTTTATTAGGTGGTATAAACAAAATCTTAGGAGGTTTTTTTGGGATACTTAAAATAGGCGTAATTATCAGTGTTCTTATCGCTTACGGACAACAGTATTTTAATCTTTTAGAAGTGCTTCCTACAGCTGTTTTTGAAAACAGCGTAGCAATCTTACCCCTAGAAGATTTTGGTCGTTTTTTAGTGCAAGAAGTGTTTGTGTCAGAAAATCTAAACACTATTAAGCGACTATTTTCAAAGGGCTAATGAACCCAACACCAAAATGCAACCCAAAAGTGATGCTGCCTAGTAATTAAACTTAGACTATTAATTATTACCTTTAAATTTATAAAATTTCACATTTAATAACCAAAAAGTTATAAAAATAATATTATGTCTGTAATCAACATTCAAGACCAACTAAACCTATTGGGCCTATCAAAGGAAAATTCCGGAACAAAAATTGGAAATTCATCCATAAAAGGCGGTAGTGTCATTCAGTCATATTCTCCTGTAGATGGGACACTTATTGGCGCTGTAGACACCACAACCAAGGAAGGATACGAGGCTGTAATGAAAAGTGCTGAAGAAGCGTTTAAAAGCTGGCGTGTAACTCCCGCTCCTCTTAGAGGAGAAATAGTGAGACAATTCGGGGAGCGACTAAGGACGCTTAAAGCCCCTTTGGGCGCATTGGTGTCTTATGAAATGGGAAAATCCCTTCAAGAAGGATTGGGAGAGGTACAAGAAATGATTGACATTTGTGATTTTGCCGTTGGATTATCTAGGCAGCTTCATGGACTTACTATGCATTCCGAAAGACCAGGTCACAGAATGTATGAGCAATACCACCCTTTGGGTGTTGTAGGTATTATTTCTGCTTTCAATTTTCCTGTTGCTGTATGGTCTTGGAATACTGCACTGGCAATGATTTGTGGCGATGTATGTGTTTGGAAACCTTCTGAAAAAACCCCACTATGTGGTGTAGCATGTCAAAAAATATTAGCAGATGTTTTAGAAGAAAATAATATTCCTGCTGGAGTCTCCAGTCTGATCAATGGCGATTACACTGTTGGAGAATGGATGACAGAAGACCCTAGAATGGCATTAATCTCAGCTACAGGTTCCATTAGAATGGGAAAAATTGTCGCTCAAAAAGTAGCCGCAAGGTTAGGAAAATCCCTTTTAGAACTTGGGGGAAATAATGCCATTATAGTGACCCAAGATGCAGATTTGAAAATGACCTTAATGGGTGCCGTTTTTGGTGCCGTAGGAACCGCTGGGCAAAGATGCACCTCTACCAGGCGTTTGATTGTTCACAGCACTAGATACGAGGCAGTTAAAGATGCCTTGGTGAAAGCATATGGCCAGCTTAAAATAGGAAACCCGTTAGACGCAAGCATGCATATGGGCCCTTTAATAGATACTTATTCTGTAAAAAACTACCTCAATGCCATTGAAAAAGCTAAAGAAGAAGGAGGTAAAATAATTGTACCTGGAGGGGTTCTTGAAGGAGACGCTTACAACAGCGGATGCTATGTAAGGCCTACTATAATAGAAGCAAAAAACCATTTTGAGATTGTACAGGAAGAAACCTTTGCGCCCATATTATACCTGATCAAATACGATGGAGATGTAAATAATGCTATTGAAATTCAAAACGGTGTTAAACAAGGGCTTTCTTCTGCTATTATGACCAACAACCTTAGAGAAGCAGAAGCTTTTCTATCTGTTGCAGGTTCCGACTGCGGAATTGCCAATGTAAACATTGGTACCTCTGGTGCTGAAATTGGCGGTGCCTTCGGAGGAGAAAAAGAAACTGGAGGAGGAAGAGAGTCAGGGTCTGACGCATGGAAAGTATACATGAGGCGACAAACCAATACTATTAATTACACTACAGAGCTTCCTTTGGCACAAGGAATTACTTTTGACCTATAGGAAATTTCGCTAAGTTTTGTGAAATAAAAAGGGCCCTGCAGGCCTTTTTTATTTTTTATAAAACACCGTTTGGCGTCACCCATTTAAAATGGTACTGGTCCTGTGGAAATTTCATGCGCTCAGAAATTCTCGTAAGACGGGATGGTAATTTCACCAAGTATTCACGTGCTTTCTCAGCTTCATCAGAAATAGCCCTGACATTTTCAATATCCCAGTAACTATTCAATTTTTCTAAAATGTCTATATAATCTTTAGACGTATAAACCCCTAAACGCTGAGCACAATTAGAGAACACCTCAAAAGCGCTGCTTGCAGCACCTCCAGATTCTCTAAGGAAATGAGCTGGCATAACAATTTTCTTTTTCATCATGTCTGCGAATGCCAAAATCATTTGCGAAGGATCCTGCTCCATAATCAGTTTCACAAATTCTCTATATGCTAAATGATGGCGCATTTCATCTCCTGCAATAATAGCACACATTTTACCTAATAAATGATTACCTGTTTTCTTGGCAAACTGCCCCACGCGTTTGTGGGAAATATTGGTAGCTAATTCTTGAAAACTCGTGTAAACAAAGTTTTTATATGGGTCTCTGTCAGTGCCAATATCGAATCCGTCTGCAATAAGGTATTGGGTGCTCTTTTCTACCTCTTTCATATTTACCCTACCCGAAAGGTACAAGTACTTATTAAGCACATCTCCATGCCTATTTTCCTCACCAGTCCAATTTCTAATCCATTTTGTCCATCCATTTTTATTTGCATGTTGGTCTATCCCGTCTACATCTAAAAGCCATGATTCATAAGTTGGTAAAGCTTCCTCTGTAATGGTATCTGCTACTAAAGTCACCCAAAGGTCATAGCCAATCTCCTTGGCTCCTTCTCTAATTTGCGCTGTTTGTTCAAAAAAATCTTCTGACTGTGAGTCTGGAAGAAAATCTGATGGTTGCCATATATCTTCAACGGGAATTAAGAATTGTTCAATAAAGCCGTCTATTTTAGGCTCTAAAGACCGCATTACTTCTAATCTAATATTGTGTTGCGACATTAAAAAGAGTATTTTGTAGTAAAGATAAAATTTAATGGGAGTTAAGTAAGCTATATGACCAAAGGATTTCAATAAAATAGAATCCTGTCACAAAATTATTCAAGAATCGTTTCTTCCTAACTCATCGGGATAATACAAATAGACTGCATTGGATTGCCAAAAATCTTTGGTGTTTATTTCCATGGCAGACAAGGGTCCTTTAAATGCTGCTCCGGTGTCTATATTCCAGACATTGGCACGCTTTGTTGGAACACTTTCTCCTATCTTGTCTAAAGAACTGTGTCCAATGAATATTTCACTGTAACACAAAAAACGCTTGGGGTATAAAGGGCTATTTATAGGGATCCTAGGGTCAAAAGAAATAGCGGTTTCCCAAAGAGACCTGTCCCAATAAAATATTTTTTCAAAATATTCTTTGGCAACCCCTTTTTGATTGGTGAAACCGGCGTGAATAAATAGTCTATTTTTTGAATCTAAATAATAAGGTCTTAACGCTTTGTAAAATAACAAGTGCGCTGCTTTCTTGTGCTCAGAAACTTTCTGATAAGCAGCGACAGTAGCAGACCCTCCATGGCTAAGCCACAAATCATTTGCTTGGCCATTTAACAGCCATTCTAAAACCAATGAGTCGTGATTTCCCATTAGTAAAATGGAATTGTAACGGGCTTTTAATTCAATGAGGTAGTCTACCGTTTCAACAGGCTGCGACCAACCGTCTACATAATCTCCTAAAAAAATTAATCGATCCTCAGGGCTTAAAGAGAGTTTTCCCACTAGAGCTTTTAAGGCTAAATACCCCCCATGAATATCCCCTATTACATATTCTTTCATCGCTTTTTTTAACAAATATACAATGGTTAAAAACGTCAAAACATATATTAGTTTGTGTTTTTTGTGTCTTTATTTTTGAAGGATAAGCTTTTCATTGTAATTTGCTCTTTTATTAAGGTGATATACACCGCTTATCTTTAAGTTATTATGCCCATTAAAAAAGTTTTCTGTATTGGTGAATTGCTCATAGACTTTGTTGCTGAAAATCAAGGAAGTGATTTAAAAAAAGCTCAGACCTTTACAAAGAAGGCGGGCGGGGCTCCAGCAAACGTAGCCTGTGCAATAAACAAACTAGGAGGATACGCGGCATTTATTGGTTGCTTGGGCAACGATGCTTTTGGAGATTTTTTATGGAAAACCTTGGAAGAACACGAGATAGACTTGAGTCTCACCCAACGGACAGATACTTTTACTACTTTAGCATTTGTTTCTATTGATACTAATGGAGAGAGAGACTTCGTTTTTAGCAGGGGTGCAGATAAGGAATTACAATACCAAAGCAATGTCAAACACCTTTTTAACCAACAAATGGTACACTTTGGTGCCGCCACATCTTTTTTAGGGGGTGCCTTAGAAGAATCTTATGGCCACTATTTGTTTGACGCCCTTACGCAAGATGCCTTTATTAGTTTTGACCCTAATTTCAGGGCGGATTTGTGGAAAAATAATGTACACAGCTTTATCAAAAAATGCCTTCCATTTATAGAAAAGTCGCACCTATGTAAATTCAGTGAAGAGGAGGCAAAATTACTCTCCGGGAAGGATAATTTAGAAGACGCTTGTGACACGCTTCACGAATTAGGAGCTCCCATTATTTGTGTAACAATGGGTGCCAAAGGAACTTTAGTAAGTGCCGCTAAATCTAAAAAGCAAATTTTAAGTACTGTAGTAACTCCAGTAGACACTACAGGAGCTGGAGACGCTTTTATTGGAAGTTTATTGGCCCAAATTTCTAAGCTAGACTTTCCTCTCATTGAATTAGCTACTCAATTAGACCTAATTTACAATATGGTGACAAAAGCCAATAAAGTTGGTGCGCTTACCACTACAAAGTATGGTGCAATAGCCGCTATTCCTGAGCTAAATGAAATTTAATTATATCTCACTTTTCTAATGATCCTTTGGGCTTCTTTAAGGTTGGCGTAGGAAATAGTATAAGCTCCTTTTAAAAAGGGTTTTATTCTTTCTAAAAGCACTTTAGCGTCCAAAAAACCGTTTAAATAACACAGTAAAAGGGTTTGGGGTAAGGCGTCTATTTCTGAGCGCTCTTCTTGACTAAATACTCCGTAATTTTCGAGCTTTTTTACAAGAAATTTACAATTATTAAATACGTGATGTAATAGTTTTAAATCAAAAAGAGGTGGGGAAAACATTAATGTAGTGTCAATGCGATAGGTGCCATTTTCCTTAAAAAGAATTTGAGTTTTTTCTAGCGGATAATGCTTTATCTCTGTACCCAATCCCAAACTGACGAATTCTACAATGGTAAATGAATTATTGTCAAAATTAATCATCACCTCGTCTAAGTCTGAATAGAAAAGTTTTACTTGTTCTGTAATTAACTCAATATCTACCCTTGAAAAATAGGTGTTGTTATGTAGTTGTTTTGATATTCCCGCCCAGCATACCACAAATTGATCTTTAAAAACCCTATAATCACACTTGAGGTATTTGTGCCTATTGTTAATGAAATCTATAACCCCATCTAAGGTTAATTTAATATTATTTTGAGCACTTAGCTCTATAGCAGCTACAGCAGCAGTATTAAGCTCTTCCAAAACCAAGCCAGTATCTTTTGGTAAGCTAATACTCCCTTCTCTTATAAAGACAGTCCCTGCGTTATACTTCCAAATGTTTTTTTTTAAACTACAAACATTTCCAGAAGAACTAATCGTAACTAAACCAATAACCTTTGCGGCCTCTAGGTCTGGAAAATGGATGTTTTCGTAAGAAATAACAGGTGCGTTGTAAAGGTATGCATTGACCAGGTTTTGAATTTTTGAGTCGTCAAAAAAATCCACCCCCACTATAAGGTTATCTGTATCTGAAACGCCTATTACTATAAAAGATCTGTTCTTAGGATTACTATTGGCTAAAGCACAAACATGCTTTAAAAACTTAGCTTTACCTTCTTTTGAACCAATATTGATCATTCTTTTTTTGTCATAAAAGCTGTTCTCCCCATTATGGGAAAGTAGGCTTTTAACCAAAAGGCGCTTATTGATCATTGTTGGATTATTGCTTCATTAACTCCCCTTAAAGAGTGTAGTGCTATTTGCTTGAGCAGTAGGCATAACGATTAGATCTGCTATATTAACATGATAAGGCCTTGAAATAACAAATCCTATCATATCTGCAATATCGCTGGCCTGTAAGGGCGTAAAACCTTTATACACTTGAGCGGCCCTGTCTTGATCTCCTTTAAAACGAACTTCACTAAAAGAAGTTTCTACCAATCCCGGATGTATGGCACCCACTTTTATACCTGTACCATTTAAATCTATTCTCATGGCACTATTAATAGCATCTACAGCGTGTTTAGAGGCACAATAAACATTTCCTTTGGGGTATACTTCCTTTCCTGCAGTAGATCCAATATGAATAATATGTCCTTTATTTCTACTGAGCATACCGGGCAAAACTGCTTTTGTAACGTAGAGTAATCCTTTTACATTAATATCTATCATAGCGTCCCAATCTTCTAAAGAAGCGTCTTGAAACAAATCTAAACCATGGGCATTTCCCGCATTATTAACCAACACATCTATCTCATTAAAAGGGGCTTTTAAGGAGGCAATAGCATCTGAAACAGCTGCTTTATCTGCCACATCAAATAAGAGTGTATAAACCTTAGTTTTTTTAGACAGAGACAATGCTACTTCATTTAAATTTAAGGTATTTCTCCCACATAAAACAAGTTGGTAACCCATTTCTGCCAAATGTACTGCAGTCGCTTTTCCAATCCCACTACTGGCCCCTGTAATTAAGGCTGTTTTATTTTCTGTGCTCATATATTGTTTTTCTATTCTCATCTGTTATTTTTATGGAATGTCATGCCCTCTAAAGGCAGCTAAAAGATAAAACCAATCTTCTATGTCAAAATCTATAGCTATGGCACTAATGGCATTTTTATATCGTGCAACCTTGGTAGTTCCAATCACCGGATGAATTCCTGCAGGGTGTTTCAATAGCCAAGCTAAAAGAAGTGCGTCTCTGCTAAGGGAGTATTTTTTTTCCAATTGAACAAAAGCCTTTTCTAAAATTAATGGATGGGACTGATTTTTTAGAATCCCACCTAAAGGTGCCCAGGCCATAGGTGTAATCTGGTGCAAAAGACAAAAATCTAAGTCTCCATTAAAAAAAGGTTCGTTTGCCTTGAGTGAAATTTCTAATTGATTCGCGCTAACCTTAAGTTTCTGTTGTATTATAGTGGTCTGAGAAGGGGTAAAATTAGATAGTCCAAAAGACTTAATATAGCCCTTATCTAAAAGTGTTTGAACCGCTTGCTGAATCTCGATTGGATCCATGAGAGGACTGGGCCTATGAAGCAACAAAAGATCTAAATAATCTGTTTGCAATTCTTCCAAAGAGCGTTGCACACTGTTTATTATATACTGATAAGTATAATTATAATGATTTGTTTGAGTGTCCCTAGATTTATTTTTAAGCGCAATACCGCATTTACTAATGAACTGAACAGATTCTCTTGAAATTCCACTTGTTTTAAAACCCCATCCAAAAGCAGCTTCTGTCGTGTAATCTCCATAAATGTCTGCATGATCAAAGCTTGTCAGTCCCATATCAAAAGCAGATTCAATCCTATGGGCAACATCTTTAGTAGATAAAGCCGCACCCCAACTCCCCCAATTCATAGTGCCCACGATGATTTGAGAATATTCTGGAGAATGTTGCTTTTTAGACATATGTAAATGTTTTAAAATTGGTTATTTCTTTATGTTGTTCCCCTTATTGGATAAAATAATAAATGAAATTAGGCATAAATTCCTTAAAAACTTCATAAAAACCTGGGGTTTAGTCATTTTTTAACGCTGTATTAACAAGGGGTCTGTGAATAAATTTTTTAATTGCATCGCTGTAATTTAAGTACAGCTACAAACACCGTAAATTATCTAAACACTATGGAAGAAAAGAGTTCGACAGACATGGCGGCTATTAATGAAAGAATAGCCAATGAAAGTGCTTTTATAGACGCCTTACAATTTGAAATGAACAAAGTAATTGTAGGTCAGAAGCACATGGTAGAAAGACTACTGATTGGATTATTGGGACAGGGTCATATTTTATTAGAAGGGGTGCCTGGTTTAGCAAAAACCTTAGCTATAAACACCTTAGCCAAAGCAGTAAAGGGAAGTTTTAGTAGGATTCAATTCACTCCCGATTTACTTCCTGCAGATGTTGTGGGTACGATGATTTTTAATATGAAAGAGAATGATTTTTCTATTAAGAAGGGACCTATTTTTGCCAATTTTGTTTTAGCAGACGAAATTAACAGAGCACCTGCTAAGGTTCAATCTGCCCTATTAGAGGCCATGCAAGAAAAACAAGTTACCATTGGAGATGAAACATTTGTATTAGATAAGCCTTTCTTGGTTTTGGCTACACAAAACCCTGTAGAACAAGAGGGTACCTACCCACTTCCAGAAGCTCAAGTAGACCGATTTATGCTAAAAACAGTGATTACTTATCCCAAAATGTCTGAGGAGCAGATGGTCATGAGGCAAGCAATGAGTCAGGCCTATGAAAAAGTAAATCCAGTCGTTACTGTAAAACAGATATTATCTGCTCAAGCAGCTGTTCGTGAAGTATATATGGATGAAAAAATTGAGAAATACATATTAGACCTCATTTTTGCCACCCGTTTTCCTGAAAAATACCATTTAGAAAACCTTAAGCCTTTAATTAGTTTTGGCGCCTCACCAAGAGGGAGCATTAACTTGGCAATGGCTGCGAAGTGCTATGCTTTTATTAAAAGAAGGGGGTTTGTAATTCCCGAAGATGTTAGGGCTGTAGTTCACGATGTGCTAAGACATAGAATAGGAATTACGTATGAAGCAGAAGCGGAAAATGTAACCTCAGAAGACTTGATCAATACCATCGTAAACGAAATAGAAGTGCCATAGGATATTTTAAAATATCGTTTAATGTCCCAGACACTATTTCAATTCATTTATGGAAACTAAAGATCTTTTAAAAAAAGTAAGGAAAATAGAAATAAAGACGAGAAGGCTCTCAGACCATATTTTTGGTGGAGAATACCACTCCACCTTTAAGGGTCGTGGTATGACTTTTTCAGAAGTCCGTCAATACCAGTTTGGAGACGACGTTAGGGCAATAGATTGGAATGTAACTGCCAGACAAAACGAGCCTTATATCAAAGTTTTTGAAGAGGAAAGAGAACTCACCCTAATGATGGTTGTAGATGTGAGTGGATCTGGTTTATTTGGAACAACCAATGCTTTTAAAAAAGATCTTTTAATAGAAATTACAGCAACCCTAGCTTTTTCTGCTTTACAAAACAATGACAAAGTAGGGGTGTTACTTTTTACAGATCAAATAGAACTTTTTATTCCTCCTAAAAAGGGAAAAAGTCATATTCTTAGAATAATTAGAGAACTTTTAGAATTCAAGCCAAAAAGTCAAAAAACAGATTTATCCATGGCATTGAAATACCTTGGAAATGTACTTAAGAAAAAGGCCATTGTTTTTGTGCTTTCAGATTTTATTTCAGAAGAATACCTCCAAAGTTTAAGGATTGTAGGTAAAAAACATGATCTTACCGGTATTCGTGTTTATGATCCAAAGGAGGAACAAATTCCAAACCTTGGGTTAGTTCCTATTTTAGATGCAGAAACAGGAAAAATCAAAACAGTTGCTACCCAATCAAAAATGGTCAGAAACGCCTATGAAAACTATCAAAGAGAACGCAAAGAATACTTTGAAGAAAGTTTTAGAAAGTCTGGTTGTGGGCAAATTAGCTGCAGGGTAGATGAGAGTTATGTGAAAAAACTGTTGGGCTACTTTAAACAAAGGGGGAGATAATATGACACTGTCATTCAACAATAATAAACCTATTACGAAGACTAAAAGTGTGGCAAAAACACTTTTATTAGGACTGCTTTTTTGCTGTGGAACTACTTTTGCGCAAGAGCAAAAGGAACTTTTTAATCCCATAGCAGTTATAGATAGTTCCGAAATTAAAATTGGAGAACAAATAGAACTCAGTATTGCTATTTCAATTGGTCCAACAGACTTAGTGGATTTTCCTACGGAAGCGCAATCATTTGCGCCACTAGAACTGGTGTCTGCATCTAAAGTAGACTCCCTTGAATATCAAGGAAAATTACAACTGATTAAAAAATATGCTTTAACACAGTTTGACTCTGGATCATATACGCTCCCAAAGCAGCTTGTTTTGATCAACAATCAAGCTTATTTCACAGCCCCTTTAAACCTTAAAGTTTTAGATGTTCCTGTAGACACCTTAAAGCAAAATTTATACGATATTAAACCATTGACTTCTGTAGAAAAAATAGCTACCTACGAATGGCTATGGCAATGGCTATTTGTTTTGTTGAGCTTGGGAGCCTTAATATTTGCTTATTTAAGAAGGCTCAAGAAAAAACGTGCCGCAGCGGAGCGAGAACTCCCACCCTATGATAAAGCAATTTTAGCCCTAGACCAACTAGAAAATTCTCAGTATTTAATCAAAGAAGAATACAAAGCTTACTACAGTGAACTCACTAATATTGTAAGGGGTTATCTAGAAGAAGAAGTGCATGTTGCCGCTTTGGAAAGCACTACAGACCAGCTCATTGAGCGATTAGAACTTCTCAGGGATTCAGGAGCGCTTACCCTTGAACCAGAAACAATTACACAGTTCAAACAGATTCTCCAAACAGCTGATCTTGTGAAATTTGCAAAATCAACCCCAGAAATATGGGCTGCAGAACAAGATAGAAGTAACCTGAAACAAATTGTAGTAAAAACAAAAGAATCTATTGCCCCACCTACTGAAGAAGAACTGGCTGAAATTGCAGCAAGTGAATGGGCAAAAAAAGCCAGTGAAATAAATAGCTCTAGAAAAAGAAAAATTGTTCTAGCTACTGCTATTTTTCTATCCCTGTGCTTTGCTGCGGTTGCTTATTTGGGTCCTCAAAACATTTGGGATACGGTGCTTAGAAATCCTACAAAAATTTTACTAGAAAAAGATTGGATAAAAAGCGAATACGGAGTACCTGCTATTGTCATAGAAACCCCAGAAGCACTAGAACGTTCAATAGATGTTGAATTGAATACAGGGGAGAAATCTGTACAGCAATTTTATTATAAACATCCAAAAGGGGTGCTTTTTATAACTATAGAAACGAAAACATTGGTTTCTGAGCAAGAGCCAGATTTTAACGCATTAACGGAGCAGGGGCTAAAAAATCTTGAATCCTTAGGGGCTAAAAATATCATCACAAAACAAGAGAATTTTGAAGCGCAAGAAGGGGTCAAAGGGATTAAAACCTTTGGTACTGCAGACTTTGCTTTAAATGGAGATAGTTCACTTACTAAAGAAGACTATATTTTGCTTTACTTTGGCGGTAAAGGATTTGTACAATCAATAGGTATGAGATGGATTGACAGAGATGAATACGCCGGACAGATTTCACAAAGAATTATGGAAAGTATTGCTTTTGAAAAAATGCCTTCGTCTCAAAACCTTAAATAATTAGCTTTAAAGAACTTTTTAATATGTTTCAAAATCCCTTCGCAAACCCAGAATTTTTATGGCTCTTATTGGTCATTCCATTGTTGGTAGCATGGCAATTATTGAAGCAAAAAAAATCACTAGTGCCTCTTAAAATGCCTAGCACAAAAGGTTTCAATAAAAGTATTTACAACCGCTTAAAACCCATGCTTTTTGTATTGAGATTATTGTCAATAAGCGCTTTAATTATTGGTCTCGCAAGACCTCAAAACAGCTCAGAAACCACAAAGACAGAAACCACAAAGGGTATAGACATAGTGATGGCCATAGATGTTTCCTCTAGTATGCTGGCTAAAGATTTAAGTCCAAATAGATTGGTCGCTTTAAAAGAAGTAGCCTCTAATTTCATAAAAGACAGGCCCAATGACAGGATTGGTTTGGTCGTTTATGCGGGAGAAAGCTACACCAAGACCCCTATTACCTCAGATAAAAGATTGGTTTTAGAAGCATTAAAAGAAATTCATTACGGAGAATTAACAGATGGAACAGCTATTGGAATGGGATTGGCTACTTCTGTAAATAGGCTAAAAGACAGTAAAGCATTAAGCAAAGTAATTATACTATTAACAGATGGTGTAAATAATGCAGGCTTTATTGAACCTGCTAATGCTGCAGAATTGGCAGTTGAATATGATATAAAAACATATACGATTGGTCTTGGAACTAATGGCAATGCACTTTCCCCTATTGCTTACAATCCAGATGGAAGTTTCAGGTACGGAATGGCAGAGGTTCAAATAGATGAGAGATTATTAGAGCAAATAGCCAACTTAACAGGAGGCAAGTATTTTAGAGCAACAGATAACCAAAAATTAGAAGCTATTTATAATGAAATAAATAGCTTAGAAAAGACAGAAATAGCCACTTTTAAATTCTATGCTTATGAAGAGAAATTCAGGCCCTGGGCAATTGCTGCTCTTGTCTTTTTCCTAATAGAGTGGTTATTAAAGAATAGCCTGTTTAAAAGTTTTATTTAAAAGAGACATGATTCAATTTGATCAGAAAATATATTTTTATGCCCTAGTGCTGTTGCCCCTAATGCTATTGGTGTTTTTGGGAGTACAGATATGGAAAAAAAAGACGCAAAACAATTTTTCAGATACTTCGCTGTTAAAAAAATTGGCGCCAAAAAAATCTGCCTTCAAAGCACCCTTTAAATTCACCCTTCAAATTTTAGGTGTAGCGGCAATTGTGGTTGCCCTTGTAAATCCAAAGGCTGGAACAAAACTAGAAACTGTTAAGAGAGAAGGGGTAGACATTGTATTCGCTGTAGACGTCTCCAAAAGTATGTTAGCAGAAGACATTGCGCCCAATAGAATGGAAAAAGCCAAAAGACTGGTCTCTGAGATTATCAATGAACTGGCGAGTGATCGCATTGGAATAATTGCGTATGCAGCACAAGCATACCCACAGTTACCTATCACAACGGATTTTGGCGCTGCAAAAATGTTTCTTCAAGGGATGAATACAGACATGCTCTCTTCCCAAGGTACAGCAATTTCAGATGCCATTGAACTGGCTACTACTTATTACAACGACGCGGCTCAAACAAACAGAGTGCTTTTTATAGTCTCTGACGGAGAAGACCATTCAGATGGAGGAGCTACGAATGCGGTTGCTAAAGCAACTGATGCTGGAATTAAAGTATTTACAATAGGCGTTGGAACAGAAAAGGGTGCTCCAATTCCATTAAAGAAAAAAGGGATAGTAGAAAGTCTAAAAAGAGATTCAGAGGGCGAGGTAGTCATTACAAAAAGAAATACCGAGACATTGATTGAAATAGCCTCAGCGGGAAATGGCATTTATATAGACGGAGAAAATACTGCTAATGCTGTAGCAATTATCAAAGAACAGCTAAACCAAATGGATAAAATGGCTTTTGAAGCAAAGCAATTTTCCGACTATAAAGACCAATTTCAATGGTTTTTAGGCCTTGGAATTTTAATGCTTTTTTTAGATCAAATTATCTGGGAGGGAAAGACTGGATGGATTTCAAAATTAAATTTATTTAATGAAAAAGAAAATGAGACAGCAGCTTAATAAATTATGTTTTTTTGTATGCTTAATTGTAGGGATAAGTGGCTATGCACAAGAAGAGAAGCAAAATTTATCCGAAATATCTCTTGATACTAAAAAGGAAGGGGTCAAAAAATCTGTTAACCCTAAAAAAATTATAGAAGCACATAACCTCACTCATAAGGGGAATGAATCTTTGAGTGAGAATTCATTTGTGGCCGCAGAAAAATCTTATAGAACAGCAATTGGTATAAATCCTGAAGATGCTACACCTGCTTATAATTTAGGAAGTGCATTATACCAAAAAGAGGCTTTTAAAGAAGCTTTAACGCCATTAAAAAAAGCCGTAATTGCAGGAAAAAACAAACAGGAAAAACACACTGCACTTCACAATTTAGGAAATGCATTTATGAAGAATAAAAGCTATGAAAAAGCCGTGGAGGCATATAAAGAAGCCCTTAGAAACAATCCTACAGACAACGAGACAAGGTATAATTTAGCCCTTGCTAAAGAAATGCTCAAAAAAGAACAACAAGAACAAGATAAAGACTCCGACAAAAAAGACCAAAAGGATCCCGACAAAAAGGATCAAGAGGACCAAGAAAATAAAGATAAAGAAGACCAGGAGGGAGATCAAAAAAAAGATCCAAATGGAGATCCCGATAAAGGAGACGGAGAGAAAGAAGATGAAAATTCCGAACCAAAAGACCCCTCAGAAGAAGAAAAAGAAGAACAGAAAAAAGGGGATGGAGAAGATAAAAAAGAAACCCCTCAAAAGCCTAAAGAAAACCAAGGAAAACCTAAGGAACGCAAAAGTCAACTCTCCCCTCAGCAAATTAAAAACTTGTTAGATGCTATGCAGAATGCAGAAAAAAAATCTCAAGAAAAACTAGAGGGTAAAAAAGTTAAAGGAGCTCCTGTAAAAACTAAAAAAGATTGGTAATGCCCTTGATTACAAAAACATATTTACTTATTTTATTAAGTGTGGCCACGCTATTTGGAGAAGGTTTGTGGAAAGACAATCAAGAACCTGTGAGCTTTAAAGTAGTGTTGAGTAAAAGCAGCATGGGTATAAACGAACGTATTCGAGTAGACTTTGTAATGAACAAGGATGGGGACAACTTTGTTCCGCCCTCTTTTGAGGATTTTAGAATAGTTATGGGGCCCTCTCAAGCCATAAGCTCTTCTTGGGTCAATGGGGTTAGGAGTTTTTCAAAAACTTTTTCATACACTATAGCGCCAACTAGGAAAGGAAGTTTAACCATCGCGCAAGCCCAGATAGAAATAGACGGAAAAACTTATAAAACATCTGTTCAAAAAGTGACTGTGACAGATGCCGTGAAAAAGCCAAGTGAAGATATGACTGCAGAAGATGTAGCCAATGAAAATCTATATTTGGTAGCAGAGGTCTCTAATGCCAATCCTTACCTCAACGAAATGGTTACTGTAGTGTATAAACTATATGTTGGTGCAGATATTAGTGTCACAAACTTTAGACCTGTAGACAACCCAACTTTTAATAATTTTTGGAATCAAGACATACCAGTCACTCAATACACCTTTCAATCTGGCACATATAACGGTAAGTCCATGCAATATGTAGCCTTAAAAAAGGTCGTATTGTACCCTCAAAAATCAGGAGAACTTCAATTAGAGCCATTGGTGCTAGATATTACCGCAGAAGTCCCCACCAATAGAAGAGACTTCTTCGGGGGAAGGCTGTATGCGCAAACCAATAAAACCGTAACAGCTGGCAACAGAGTCATTCGGGTAAAACCCTTACCTGAGGAAGGTAAACCCGCTTCATTTAATGGAGCAGTGGGAAAATTTGATTTCTTTGTAAGAACGTCTAAAAACATTTTGAATGCCAATGAATCTCTTCAGGCGGTAATAGAGGTAAACGGAAATGGAAACTTAAAATTATTCCAAGTACCTGAACTTAAACTTCCAGCGGCACTAGAAGTCTATGAGCCAGTGTTTGAAGAGAAAATCACAACAAATTTATCCGGAATGAACGGTAAGATCAGTAATAGTTATACTGTAGTACCTGCATACAAAGGAAAATACCCTATTCCATCTGTCGCATTTAGTTATTTTGATCCTTCTCTAGAAAAATATATAAGCCTAACTGCAGCACCTGTACTGGTAAATGTCATTGAAGGGCCAACTTACAATGAAAACCCTAAAAATAACAAGACTACGGCTACTACAACAATCAAGCAAGCTGTTGCAGAAAACAATGCATTTGGTTTTATTAAAACAAAAACAAGTCTAATCCCTATGGCGCAAATCAGCTTTTTTAACAGCAAAAATTTTTGGTTATTGTGTTTAATTCCTTTCACCATACTTCTATTAACAGTATTAATTCACCGATTAATTACAACAAAAAAAACGGATCAAGTTTCTACTCTGAGCAAGAGGGCGCAGCGATTGGCTAAAAAATTCCTCTCGGAAGCCAAAGGAAAAAAAGCAGACAAAGACGCTTTTTATGTGGCACTTGAAAAAGGACTACAACTATACCTCAAAGGAAAATTAAACCTAGACAATGCAGATTTTAACAAAGAAAACATCCATAATATTTTTACTAAAAAATCCATTTCTACAGAAACTACAGGTTTATTAATTACTTTATTAGAGCACTGTGAAGCGGCAAGGTACAGCCCATTTACAGCTGTTGAAATTGAGAAAGACTACCTAAATGCAATAAGTGCAATAAGTCAATTAGACGCGCAATTATAATGGTAAAATTAAGGTTCGCAATGAGAAAAAATACCGCAATGACGCCAAATGAAAAACCCTACAGCTTGAAGCATTCGCTTAAAATGTACATGAATTGGTTTGTGCTTTTTTTGCTTTTGAGCCAAGTGGCAATATTTCCTGTATTAGCTCAAAATAATGCACAAGAAAATTTAATTAAAGGTACTGCAGAAAAAAATCTTGAGGTTAAAAACAACGAAACAATAAAAGGACAGAGTCAAGAAATGGCTTTTTTTAATGCAGCCACTAAAGCATATAACAATTCTAATTTTGAACTAGCCATTGATTATTACGAAAAAATAATTGCTGCCGGATACCACAGTCCCGAATTGTATTACAACCTTGGTAATGTATATTACAAACAAAATGAAATAGCGCTCAGTATCTATTATTTTGAAAAATCTTTACTGCTAAACCCAAATGATCAAGAAGTCATTAAAAACTTAGGGTTTGCTCAAAAAATGACCCTAGACGCCATTCCTTCTAAAGAAGTCAATGGCATTGGAAAAGCCTATTTAAAAGTCATTAAGTCCCAAAGTGAATATCAATGGGGGTTTTTATGTATTCTTTTGATCTGTATTGCTGTAACACTTTATTTATTGTACTATTTTGCCAATACCTCACAAACAAAAAGATTTTTCTTTACTACAGCTATTCTTGTGTTTTTATTAAGTGGATTATCTTACCTAAACGCTTCGTTAGTTAGAAAAGCGACGCAAAAAGACCATCCAGCCATTGTTTTTGAAACAGCCAAAGTGCTCTCTGAACCAAATTCAAATGGTATTGAAGCCTTTGAATTGCATGAAGGAACAAAGGTTCAAATTTTAGAAAGGTTTTCTAATTGGTATAAAATTCAAATCGCTGACGGACAAATTGGCTGGTTATTACAAAACCAAATTAGACCCTTAAAAGAATAATTCTTTGTTTTATTTTTTTCATCTTTGTAAGCATGGGTTATAAACAAAATATTAAAATTTGGGTGATAGGAACCTTGTTCTTATGGCTTTTTAGTGCGATTATGCCTGCTGTTTCTATTTATTTTTTTCAAGAGAGCGATCAAATTTCAATGAATGGAACATTAGAAGAAGAACAACAAGGAGAAGAAAAAAAAGAGGATCATAAAAAAGAGTGGGTTTCTTATCAGACTTTAATCAATTATTCAACAAAAACAACACCCCTATTAACCAATAGTTCTGTAGTGCAAAAAACGTACAAAAGCCCTACAAATGTGGTTATCCTTCCTCCACCAGAATTACTGTAATACCTCCGCAATAACAACTCAACTATTTACTTTTCACCTTTTTCTCCTGTATAGGAGCAAAAGGTGTACATCATAAAACAACAACAACTTATGTTTAAAAATATAAAACAAGACATACCTGCGAGTATTGTCGTATTCTTCGTTGCGCTCCCACTTTGTTTGGGTATTGCATTAGCCAGTGGAGCCCCTCTTTTTTCTGGTCTAATCGCTGGTATTGTTGGTGGAATCTTGGTAGGGTTCTTGAGCGGGTCTGAAATTGGTGTTTCAGGGCCTGCAGCAGGACTAACTGCAATAGTGCTTACAGCAATAGGGACCTTAGGGGGGTTTGAAAACTTCCTATTAGCATTAGTTTTAGGAGGCGCTATACAAATTGTCTTTGGCCTTTTAAAAGCGGGAGTTATAGGATATTACTTTCCATCTTCAGTGATTAAAGGAATGCTTACTGGAATTGGAATTATTATCATCCTAAAGCAAATTCCACACTTCTTTGGTTATGACGCAGATCCAGAAGGTGATTTTGCTTTCATGCAAATAGACGGGCAAAACACTTTTTCTGAAATATTAGCACCCTTAAACGGTATTCAAGTTGGCCCAACAATTGTAGCTATCATCGGTTTAGGCGTTTTACTTCTTTGGGATAAAATACTCTCTAAAAAAGGAAAAATATTCACCCTAATACAAGGCCCTTTAGTGGCGGTAGTCATTGGTATTATTTACTTTGTTGTAACCAAAGACAATCAGGCGTTATCTATTAATGCCAGTCATTTGGTTCAAGTACCTGTACCAGAAGATTTGGCCTCATTTAAAGCCCAATTTACAAGCCCTAATTTTTCTGGCATTGGAAACCCAGAAGTTTGGGTAGTGGCATTTACCATAGCTTTAGTAGCCAGTTTAGAAACCTTACTGTGTGTAGAGGCCACAGACAAATTAGATCCGGATAAAAGGGTTACTCCAACTAACAGAGAATTGTTGGCTCAAGGTGCTGGAAATATGTTTTCTGGACTTATTGGCGGGTTACCTGTAACGCAAGTAATCGTTCGGAGTTCAGCAAATATTCAATCTGGCGGGAAAAGTAAATTAGCCGCCATTTTGCATGGCTTTTTATTACTCATATCCGTAATGGTAATTCCAAAATTACTCAATATGATTCCACTTTCTGTATTGGCTTCTATACTATTCATCGTCGGGTATAAATTGGCAAAACCTGCATTGTTTAAAAAAATGTACCTGCTAGGATGGAAACAATTCATTCCTTTTATAGTGACTGTAACGGGAATTATATTTACAGACTTACTGATAGGAATTGCCTTGGGTCTAGCAGTTGGCGTAATTGTTGTTTTGATTAAAAGTTTTCAAAACTCTCACTTTTTACACATTGAAGATAATAGCAATGGAGCCATTAAAATTAAAATGACCATGGCAGAAGAAGTTACTTTTTTCAATAAGGGTGCTATTTTAAAAGAACTAGACCAATTACCTCATGATAGCCATCTGGAATTAGACGTGAGTAAAACCCGGTTTTTAGATTATGATATTATTGAAATTCTTGAAGATTTTGCTGCAAAAGCGGTCATGAGAAATATCAATATTACTTTAATTTCAGAAAACGGAACAGTCTCTAATCCAGAAAGTTTTATTTCATTTTTTAACCTGAGCTCCAAAAAGGCTTAACCAAAAATATATCTTATGAATCTAGATAAAGTATTTAAAAATAATGAGGCTTGGATTAAAGACAAACTCAGTACAGACAATAACTATTTTGAAGAATTGGGCAAAGGCCAAAGTCCTGAATTGCTCTATATAGGGTGTTCAGACAGCCGTGTAACTGCAGAAGATCTCATGGGTTTAGGTCCAGGAGAGGTTTTTGTACATAGAAATATTGCCAATATGGTTATAAGCATAGATCTTAATGTTATGTCAGTAGTCAATTATGCCGTAGACCACTTAAAAGTAAATCACGTTGTGGTTTGCGGCCACTATGCCTGTGGTGGTGTAAAAGCAGCCATGCAATCTGCAGATTTAGGGATTTTAAATCCGTGGCTCAGAAATATTAGAGATGTGTACAGAATTCACAGAAATGAACTAGATGCTATACCAGATGAAGACAAGCGATACGACCGTTTGGTAGAGCTCAATGTGCAAGAACAATGTTTAAACTTGATTAAGACAGCTTCAGTTCAAAAAGCTGCTAGAGATAGGAATTTAAAAGTACATGGCTGGGTATTTGATGTTCATACAGGAAAGCTCATAGATCTTAAAATAGACTTTGAAGGAATTTTGAAAAACATCATGGAAATATATCATTTAGACTAATCAATAAAACAACAGTTGTTGTTTTGTCAATAGCTATCGCTTCGCAATGGCTATTTTTTTAATCGTCTTGAACATCACAAGGGTTTTACAAAATAAACGCTTTGGATTACCTAGAAAATCTTAAATTTGTCCTTCAATCTTAAGCGCTGAAAAAGCCTGAAGAAATAGTACATGATAGACCAATTAGAAAAATACATAGAAAGGGTAAAAGCGTTTGAATCAAAAGATCCAGGGGCTATTGAAGCATTTAGAATAGAGTTCTTAGGGAAAAAAGGGGTCTTGACAGACCTTTTTACAGCCTTCAAATCTGTTCCAAACGAAGAAAAAAAAGTGTTTGGTCAAAAGCTCAATGAATTAAAAATTGCTGCTACAGAAAAGATCAGCACCCTTAAAGAAGCTATAGAGGAAACAGCTACTGTCTCAGGTCTGTACGGAGACTTAACCAGACCTGGAAGCCCCCTTGAAATAGGTTCTAGACACCCAATTTCTATTGTAAAGAATCAAATAATTGATATTTTTTCTCGCATTGGGTTTAATGTTTCAGAAGGTCCAGAAATGGAAGATGATTGGCATAATTTCACTGCCTTAAACCTGCCCGAATACCATCCAGCAAGAGACATGCAGGATACCTTTTTTATTCAAACAGATCCAGATATTCTCCTCAGAACACACACTTCTTCTGTGCAGGTAAGGTATATGGAAAACAATAAACCTCCTATTAGAACAATCTCTCCAGGAAGGGTCTTTAGAAATGAAGCCATCTCTGCCAGATCCCACTGTTTCTTTCACCAAGTAGAAGGTTTGTATATAGACAAAGACGTCTCTTTTGCAGATTTAAAACAAACTTTACAATACTTTACAGAGTCTTTATTTGGCAAATCTAAAATTAGACTCAGACCCTCTTACTTTCCTTTTACTGAACCCAGTGCAGAGGTTGACGTTTATTGGGGTTTAGAGACAGAAACAGACTATAAAATGACTAAGGGTACTGGTTGGCTGGAGATTATGGGTTGTGGAATGGTAGATCCTAATGTACTTAGAAATTGTGGAATTGATCCAGAGGAATATTCTGGTTTTGCCTTTGGAATGGGTATAGACAGAATTGCCTTGTTGCTGCACCAAATTTCTGACATTAGATTACTCAGTGAAAATGACATTCGTTTTCTCTCTCAATTCAAGGGTAGTTTTTAAAGTAAAAAACTATTCGCCCCAATCCTTAAAAGGAAATAGGCTTAGAGATGCATTGTAATATTTCTTGTCACCAGTAACCTCAGCGCCCAACCAAGGTGGTTTTTCAAAAACCTGATCGGGATCTGACAATTCTACCTCCGCTATTATGAGGCCTAGATTGGGTCCATAAAAAACATCTACCTCAAAATGGATTGCTCCTATTGGGACCACATATCTGGTCTTTTCTATAGTACCTGGCAAACAAAGTTTAAACAGTGCTTCTGCAGCTTCTTTAGACAAGGGGTTTTCCCATTCAAATCTAGACACCCCCCCATCAGTAGAAATACCTTTCACGGTTATATAACCTCCAGTCTCTTCTACCCTAATACGAACTGTTCTGTTGGGATCTATTGACAAAAATCCTTGCTTAATAGCTCTACTAGTTAAAGATTCATTTTCAAAACTATGGTTTTTGACTAAAAATTTGCGTTCAATTTCTATCATTTTGCACAATTAAAAAAGAAATTAATTTAAAAATACCCCAGAAAATACTTTGAAGGAGTATAGCCAACTAAAAAACCCCGATTTCTAATACTGGGCTATTTCTATCAGTTTAGATGAGGTCACTTTTCTCGCATCATAAGGCGTATTGGCTAGCCAAATTATGGCCTTGGCAATATCTTTGGCTTGAATGGGCTTGTATTCTTTCAAAGGGCCTCTCCAAAGAAAAAACAAACTACGCATGAGGCCTTTAATTATGAGCTCACCCATACGAAACTCTTTTCTGTCTCCCAGTATTAATGATGGTTGTACAAAGTGAATCTTTGGTAGATCCAACGCTTGTATTTCATGTTCCATTTCACCCTTCATCTGGCTATAAAAATTCTTAGAATGGGCATTTGCTCCTAAAGAAGACACCACAACTACCGCCTCAAAACGAGCCTCTTTGGCTTGTGAGCAAGCCAATAAAGGTAGCGCAACATCTACTTTTTTATAGTCCTCAATTTTTGGTGTTTTGGCTTTTGTACTGCCCAAACAACAATACAAATGATCTCCATTAATAGGGTGCTCCTTAAGGCCTTTTTCAAGGTCCGCATAAAGGGTTTCCTTAATTTTATAATGATCAAAGTATAGGGCCGTTCTTCCTATAAGATGAATTTGATCATATCTATAATCTTGTATAAGCTGTAACACCAAAGCCTTTCCTACAACTCCTGTGGCACCCAATACTACCACTACTTTTCCCATTTGAACCATGCGCTAAAGATACGCTTTTGAGAGAAAATAGGCTTGGAATATATATCTTTGAGAAAAACTTTTTAATGTCTCTCTCTCCTCCATATAGAAAAATAATCCATGTAGACATGGATGCTTTCTTTGCTTCAGTAGAGCAGCTAGACAATCCTTCCTTGAGGGGGCTTCCTGTAGCAGTGGGTGGCGGTGGCAAACGAGGGGTCGTGTCCGCAGCCTCATATGAGGCTAGAAAATTTGGTGTGCGTTCTGCCATGTCTGGAATAATGGCTAAAAGGCTTTGTCCAGACCTTATCTTTGTACCTCCTAGATTCGATCGATACAAAGAGATCTCAAAACAAATTCGCAATATTTTTCACGAGCATACAAATTTAGTAGAACCGCTATCTTTAGATGAAGCTTATTTAGATGTAACCCAACACAAAAAAGGAAATCCCTCTGCTACACTAATTGCGCAAGACATTAGGGAAGCCATTTTAAAAAGGACAGGGCTGAATGCCTCTGCCGGAGTCTCTATAAATAAGTTTGTAGCAAAAATAGCCAGTGATATTAACAAGCCAAACGGACAGAAAACAATTCCTCCTGAAGCGGTTTTGCGATTTCTTGAAGCATTGGATATTCGAAAGTTTTTTGGAATTGGAAAAGTGACTGCAGATAAAATGTACGGATTAGGAATTTTTACTGGAGCAGACTTAAAGAAACATTCAGAAGATTTCTTAATAGAGAACTTTGGAAAGAGTGGTCGCTATTTTCACAAAGCCGTCAGAGGCATTCATCTCTCTGAAGTAAAACCAGAAAGAATTCAAAAATCCATTGGTGCTGAGAGAACTTTTAAGGACAACATTAGCAGTGAAGTATTTTTAGAAAGTAAAATTAGCGCTTTAGCAGAAGAACTTTCTAAAAGGTTGGGGCACAGTAAGGTTTCTGGAAAAACCATTACCTTAAAACTAAAATACTCAGACTTCTATACCCAAACCAGGTCAAAGACACTACCCTATTTTATAGCAGACAAAGATTTGATTGTAGAGACGGCTACAAAATTACTGTATCAAGAGGTCTTGAGTAATTCCGTGCGTTTGTTGGGTATTTCTATGGGTAAACTTAACAATGAAAAAAAAGAAGCGATTAAAGGACCGCCTATGAGTGTTCAGTTACATATCGATTTCTAAGGCTATTTTAATAAACTTTACAAAAAAAGTCCCTTGAATATGATTCAAGGGACTTTTATATTATTAATTAGGTGTGCTTTATTGAATCGAAGAAACCCTTAGCGTATTGACCATACCTCTTTCCTTAATAGGCATAGAAGCTAAGTTAATAATAGTGTCTCCTTCTGAAACATAACCGGCCTTTTTGGCCATTTCATTTAAATCTAAGATGGTCTGATCGGTAGACACCATGCTGTCATAATAGAAAGCTTGAACCCCCCACAACAAATTCAATTGTGTTAAAATACGTTTGTTAGAGGTAAATACTAAAATATGTGCTGACGGTCTCCAAGCAGAAATCTGATAAGCAGTATAACCGCTGTTTGTAAGTGTTGAGATGGCTGCAGTATTCATTTCATTGGCCATAATAGCCGCATGGTAACAAACAGACTTAGTCACATACCTTCTGCTTAAATTTATTGGAGGAGTTAATGGTACTCGAATGAGCTCAGAGTGCTCAACGGCACGAAGAATACTACTCATTTTTTCAATCACTTGAACTGGGTACTGTCCTACAGAAGTCTCTCCTGAAAGCATCACCGCGTCTGCACCATCCATAACTGAATTGGCCACGTCATTTACCTCTGCTCTTGTTGGTGTAAGACTATCTATCATAGTCTCCATCATCTGAGTAGCAATTATAATTGGTTTACGTGACTGTTTAGCTTTAAGGACCAATTGCTTTTGAATTAAAGGCACTTCCTCTGCTGGAATTTCAACACCCAAATCTCCTCTAGCGACCATTAAAGCGTCCGTATATTCAATAATCTCGTCAATATTTTCAATAGCTTCAGGCTTTTCAATCTTAGAAACTATCGGAATTTTTAAGTCCGTGTGCTTGGCAATTAACTCTTGCAAATCTTTTAAATCTTGGCTAAAACGCACAAAAGACAAGGCGATCCAATCCACTTTTTCTCCAATGGCAAAAATGGCGTCTTCTACATCCTTTTCCGTTAACGCTGGAAGAGAAATTTTAGTGTTTGGTAGGTTTACGCCTTTTTTAGATTTCAAAGGACCTCCCTGAACTACCTTAGTGACTACCTCATCTTTACCGTTGGTACTCACTACCTCAAACAGTAATTTACCGTCGTCTAACAAGACTTTTTCTCCTACTTTTACATCCTGAGGAAAACTTTCATAAGTCATATAAGCCCTTGTAGCTGTTCCTACAAATGGAGCACCTGTAGCAAAGGTCACTTGGTCTCCTGGGGCTACTACAATACCTTCTCCCATAACGCCTACACGAAGCTTTGGTCCTTGAAGATCTGCTAAGATAGCCGTGTAAACTCCTAGCTCATCGTTTAATTCACGAATCATTTTAATACGTGCACTCACATCAGAATAGTCTGCATGAGAAAAATTAATTCTAAACACATTTACCCCAGCTAAAATCATATCTCTAAGGATAGATTTTGTACTTGTTGCAGGGCCTAAAGTGGCTACTATTTTTGTTTTTTTTGCGCTTGGCATATTAAAAAATTAAGTTGTTTTTTGACTTTAGTTGACTTTGGTCTACAGTAAACGCAGTAACTATCACGGGTAACTGCTTTAATTTAATGACCAGCTCTTTTATATTTAAAAAACCTTGTTCCTCTATCTTTAGAAAAAAGTCTACCCCTTTGTATTCTGAAATGAGGAATTGCTTTTTTTCTAAAGCGGCATTGGTAAAAAGATCTTCAGTAGCCTGATGCTGAAAACTCAAGTGCTTGTTAGACAAAAGTGTCCAATACGAATCTGAGCTTAGGTCATGCCAATCAAAAACAGAAAACGTTGCTTCTGTATTCAAATCCAGGTCTCTATTATGCCGTTTAAATTTTGTTTTTAGATGTTTGTTTAACCAATAAGCTATAGCGTAATCTTCCAATGAAGTATGCAGGGCTATAAGTGCATATTCAGACTCATAAAAATCCATTGATATTTTATGGAGTGCCGTCATATTAAACATCTAAACAAACAAATATATATAATCTCCCTTTTCTACAAGCAGACTGTGCTGTCTAATCTGACTAAAAAAATTACGAAAACGTTTGCAATCGGATTTTATGCGTCAATTTTTTCCTGAAGCGCAAAAAAAGCTCTTTTAGCCGCCTGCTCTTCTGCTTTTTTCTTAGAGGGTCCACGGCCTTTTGAAACAATCTTTTTATTGATCGAAAGTTTTACTGAAAAATGCCTTACTGGATCATTACCACTGTCTTCGAATATCTGAAAATTAAAGGTTTTTTTCTCCTTTTGGCACCACTCAATCAAAAGGCTTTTGTAAGAGATCACTTTTCCTTCTAGTTTGGCCAGATCTACATGGGGTTCAATAATTTTGTGGTGTATGAAATTTTCACAGTATTTGTAGCCTCTGTCTAGATAAATTGCCCCTACCAAAGCTTCAAATACATTGCCGTGTACATTGTCTCCAAAATGGTCTTTATGCACTTTACTGTCTACGAATGATAGTAAATTAAACTCCTTACCCAGTTCATTTAAATGCTCTCTACTGACAATTTTAGAACGCATTTTAGTGAGGTATCCCTCGTCTGCGGCGGGTACTTCATTATAAATATACTTTGAAATAATAGCCCCCAACATAGCGTCTCCTAAAAACTCTAAACGCTCGTAGTTTAATGGGTTTCCTTGAGGGTCTTTCAAATGTAAGGACCGGTGAATAAAGGCCTTTTTGTAAATAGATAGGTTTTTAGGTTTAAAACCCAGTATATTTCGCATCCCTGTAAAAAAATTCCCATCCTCTTTAGGACGGGAATTAAATATATAGGGGCGTAATCCCATATTAAGCATTTAGCTTTTTGAATAACACACAGGCATTGTGCCCGCCAAAACCAAAGGTATTACTCATGGCTACATTTACCTCTCTCGCTTGCGCTTTATTGAGGGTAAGGTTAAGGCTTGGATCAATATTAGGATCTGCTTCTGTATGGTTAATCGTAGGGGGCACCAGGCTGTGCTTCATAGCTAAAATAGATGCAATAGCTTCAATAGCTCCAGCAGCCCCCAACAAGTGACCTGTCATAGATTTAGTAGAATTTATATTAATGTTTGGCGCGTGACTTCCAAACACCTTACTAATGGCTTTTAGTTCCGCTACATCTCCAAGGGGTGTAGAGGTTCCATGAGTGTTTATAGTGTCTACCTGGTCTGCTGTCATTCCAGCGTCTTTTAAGCAGTTTTCCATGACACGAACCACGCCTATTCCTTCCGGATGTGGTGCGGTCATATGGTGTGCATCTGAAGTCATTCCGCCACCCATTACTTCACAGTAGATCTTTGCGCCTCTAGCGACAGCATGTTCGTATTCTTCTAAGATTAAAGCGCCAGCACCTTCACCTAAAACAAAACCGTCTCTATTGGCGTCAAATGGCCTAGAAGCAGTTTCTGGACTTTCATTTCTTGTAGACAGGGCATGCATGGCGTTAAAACCACCCATCCCAGCAATCGTTACAGCGGCCTCACTTCCGCCAGATACAATAACGTCGCAATGCCCCAAGCGAATGTAGTTCATTGCATCTATCAGTGCGTTAGAAGAAGAGGCACAGGCAGAAACAGTCGCGTAATTAGGTCCCATAAATCCATGCTTAATGGAAATATTTCCCGGTGCAATGTCTGCAATCATCTTTGGAATAAAGAAAGGATTAAACCTCGGTGTACCATCTCCTGCTGCATAATTGAGCACTTCGTTTTGAAAAGTCTCAAGCCCTCCAATTCCAGCGCCCCAAATAACTCCTATCCTGAATTTATCCAATGTATCTAATGGAAGAGCGGCATCGGCGATAGCCTCATCAGCAGCCACCATAGCGTACTGGGCAAATTTATCTAATTTTCTAGCTTCCTTCCTGTCGAAATAATCCTCTGCATTGTAGCCTTTAAGTTCACAAGCAAATTTGGTTTTAAAATGGGTGTTGTCAAAATGAGTAATAGGGCCTGCGCCACTTTTACCTGACTTTAGGCCTTCCCAGTAGGAGGCTACATTGTTACCTATGGGCGTTAATGCTCCCAATCCAGTAACTACTACGCGCTTTAGTTGCATGTAATTTATTTTAGTTTTATTACAGAATACAAAGGTAATTTAAAAAAAATTATCCATGCAGTTTACAACCACATGGATAATTTACAATGTTTTAATATATCGTGAAATTACTTAGCTCCTTCGATATAAGAGATGGCTTGACCTACAGTGGCAATGTTTTCTGCTTGGTCATCCGGAATTTGAATATCAAATTCTTTTTCGAATTCCATAATTAACTCAACAGTGTCCAATGAATCGGCCCCAAGGTCGTTGGTGAAACTTGCTTCAGTTACAACTTCGTTTTCGTCAACGCCTAACTTATCTACGATAATGGCCTTTACTCTTGATGCAATGTCTGACATAATAATTTGGTTTTTAAATTTTATATGTTTGCAAAAATAAAAAACTTTGGATTAATAACGCGATTTGTGTCCAAAATGTGTCGTATTTTTAGTCTTTAATCAATAATTACCCCTATTTCAAGCCTTTTTCAAAGGAGAAAACGCCACAATAAAATGAAAAACATAGCATTATTGGCCTCAGGATCCGGTTCAAACGTTCAAAATATTGCGAATCATTTTGCCAAAAACCCCGAGGTGCACATTTCATTAGTAATCACCAACAATCCTAAAGCAGGCGTGATTGAAAGGTGTAAAAACCTAGATATTCCACTAATATACTTGTCAAAAGCCGGCTTCTCAAATGAAAATACTTTAATAAATACCTTAAGAGGCTTTTCTATTGACCTCATTGTCTTGGCTGGTTTTCTCTTAAAAATACCAGACGAGCTGGTTAAGGCATATCCCAATAAAATGGTGAACATTCACCCCGCCTTGCTGCCTAAATTTGGTGGAAAGGGTATGTATGGCATGCATGTGCATAGAGCGGTAAAAGAAGCCGGAGCAACTGAAACGGGTATTAGTATTCACTACGTAAACGAACACTACGATCAAGGCGCCCTTATTTTTCAGGCCAAAACACCTGTAAATACGCAAGACACACCTGAAGACATTGCTACAAAAGTTCAAGCCCTTGAAGCGGAGCATTTCCCCAAAACAATAGAAACCCTATTAAATGCATAAAGCAGACGTCCATGTCTATACCGACGGAGCAGCCAGTGGAAACCCTGGCCCAGGAGGCTATGGAATTGTGATGGAATGGGTGGGAACCCCTTATAAAAAAGAATTTGCGCAAGGATTTGCCCATACTACCAACAATAGAATGGAGTTACTTGCGGTCATAGAAGCCCTCAGAAAACTCAAAAAAGCCCCCTTAAAAGTGCTGGTGTTTACAGATTCTAAATACGTAGTAGACGCTGTAGAGAAAAAATGGTTGCAACGGTGGGTAAAAACCAACTTTAAAGACAAAAAAAATGTAGACTTGTGGAAGGCTTTTTTAAAAGAATACCCCAAGCATGAGGTGCGTTTTCAATGGATAAAAGGACATAACAACCACCCTCAAAACGAGCGTTGTGACGCATTGGCAGTAGCGGCTTCTAAAGGAAAAGACTTATATATTGACAGCGGTTTTGTGAAAACCACTTAAAATGAATTAAAAAACCAAAAACCGCATAGACCACTAGATCTAGGTTCCTTATATTTGCACTAAAATTTTAAATAATGGGTAAATTATTAGTTGTAGGAACAGTCGCTTTTGACGTCATTGAAACACCTTTCGGAAAAACAGATAAGATTTTAGGAGGTGCCGCTACCTACATAGCCCTAGCAGCAAAAAATGTTGCTGCAATAGACACCGCAGTAGTCTCTGTAGTGGGATCAGATTTTCCAGATGCTCTTTTGCAGCTTTTTAGAGACCGAAATGTAAATATTTCAGGACTTGAAATAGTGCCCGACGGAAAAACATTCTTTTGGAGTGGCAAATACCACAACGACCTTAATGTAAGAGATACTTTAGCCACTGAATTAAATGTATTGGCTGATTTTAAGCCAGTTGTCCCCGCGAATTACAAAGACGCTGAGATTGTAATGCTGGGTAATTTGCACCCAGGTGTGCAGCTCCGTGTTATAGAGCAAATGACCAAAAAGCCAAAACTGATCGTGCTAGACACCATGAATTTCTGGATGGACCACGCTTTAGAAGACCTTATGAAGGTCATAAAGAAAGTAGACGTGATCACTATTAATGATGAAGAGGCCAGACAACTTAGTGGGGAGTATTCCCTAGTAAAAGCAGCGGCTAAAATTCACGAGATGGGACCCGCATATGTCGTGATTAAAAAAGGAGAGCACGGTGCTTTACTTTTTCACAATAAACAAGTGTTCTTTGCCCCAGCCCTTCCTTTAGAAGAAGTCTTTGACCCTACTGGAGCAGGAGATTCCTTTGCAGGTGGTTTTGTAGGCTATTTGGCACAGAGTGAAAACATCTCTTTTGAAAACATGAAAAATGCCGTGATTCACGGATCTAATATTGCCTCTTTCTGTGTAGAGAAATTCGGAACAGAAAGATTGATAGATTTAGATAAACAAAATCTTAAAGACAGGTTAAAACAATTTATTGCTTTAACCCAATTTAACATAGAGCTTGCTTAATTCGTACTAACACAACAACGCCTGAAAAGGCCCAGATGCATCTATTATGAGCGACGCCATTAAACACGAGTGTGGAATTTCATTAATCAGGCTTCTAAAGCCTCTCGAGTATTATAAAGAAAAGTATGGCACCGCCTTTTATGGGGTAAACAAAATGTACCTCATGATGGAGAAACAGCACAATAGGGGCCAAGATGGTGCTGGTTTTGCGAGTATTAAATTAGACATGCCGGCTGGCTCAAGGTATATGAGTAGGGTGCGTTCTGCGGAGCAACAACCCATACAAGATATATTTGCTCAGATTAACCAGCGCATTAGTAAAGAGCTTCACGCCAATCCAACATATCAAGACAGTGTAGCCCTACAAAAGCAGCACGTACCTTATATAGGAGAGCTTCTTTTAGGCCATGTGAGATATGGTACTTTTGGAAAAAACTCCATTGAGAGCGTGCACCCTTTCCTAAGGCAAAATAACTGGATGCACAGAAACCTCATTGTGGCAGGTAATTTTAACATGACCAATGCCAAAGAGTTATTTGAAAACTTAGTAACCCTCGGGCAACACCCAAAGGAAGACTCAGATACGGTGACAGTGATGGAAAAAATTGGTCATTTCCTGGACGACGCCGTAGCCAAATTATACAAGCAAATTAAAAAAGAAGGCTACACCAAGATGGAAGCATCTGCAATTATTGCCGAGCGTCTGAATGTGGGTAAAATACTCAAAAAAGCCTCTAAAAACTTTGACGGAGGTTACGCTATGGCCGGATTAATAGGCCATGGAGACGCTTTTGTCCTCAGAGACCCTGCGGGAATTAGACCTGCTTATTACTACGCAGACGAAGAAGTAGTCGTGGTAGCCTCAGAACGCCCTGCCATTCAAACAGTATTCAATGTACCCTTTGAAGAAGTAAAAGAACTAGATCCCGGAAGTGCCATTCTCGTTAAAAAGAATGGTGAGATGAATGTTGAGCAAATCTTAGAGCCCCTAGAACGCAAGGCTTGTTCCTTTGAACGTATTTATTTCTCGAGAGGGAGTGACAAAGAAATTTACCAAGAACGCAAAGCCCTTGGAAAATACCTTTTTCCACAAATTTTAGACAGTATAAAAGGAGACATTAGAAACACCGTATTCTCTTATATCCCCAATACAGCAGAAACCTCATTCTTCGGTATGGTGCGTGAAGCACAAAACCATATGAATAGAGAGAAAGAAGCACAAATACTAGCCATTGGAAGGGATATAACCTCAACAGAACTTCACGAAATCTTAGAAGTAAGACCGCGTATTGAAAAGGTGGCTATAAAAGATGCCAAACTAAGAACCTTTATTACACAAGACTCCGGTAGGGACGACCTAGTGGCTCATGTATACGACGTCACTTATGGCTCGGTAAAACAAACAGACAACCTAGTGATCATAGACGACTCCATTGTTAGGGGAACTACCTTGGAGAAAAGTATTTTAAAAATACTAGACCGTTTAGGGCCTAAGAAAATAGTCGTGGTCTCTTCTGCACCACAAATACGCTATCCAGACTGCTATGGAATAGACATGGCCAAATTGGAAGACTTTATAGCCTTTAGGGCAGCCCTTGCTCTTCACAAAGAGCGCAACACCATGAATGTGGTAGAAAATATTTATAAGAAATGTGTAGCTCAGTTGGCGTCTAAAGACGCCGATGTCGTAAACTATGTCACTGGATTTTACGCGCCTTTCACCGTAGATGAAATCTCTCACAAGATTGGCCAATTACTCAAAGGCCCAGAAATAAAAGCGGAAGTAGAGATTGTATACCAAACTATAGAAAACCTTCATTTGGCCTGTCCTGAAAACTTAGGAGACTGGTATTTCACAGGAGACTATCCAACCCCTGGAGGAAACAAAGTGGTAAACAGGGCATTTGTAAACTTTTTTGAAGGCAAAAACGAGAGGGCCTATTAAAAATTGTCTACAATAAGCCCTTCAAAAGACCAAAATAAGGACTGAAATTTAAGCAAATGTTAAAAAAAGTGTCGTTAATCGATAAAACATGTAGATCATCGATAAAATTTTTTTTATGTATTATTACCTCCTACATTTATGGAACCATAAACACAATTAGGTTACGTTCTTGGTAAGATTTGGGGAAAAAGGCGGACAATTGTCCGCCTTTTTTATTTTTGATTAATACAATACTGCTTCCCAAAAAAGTAGCTCTCTCTTAAGAAATAACGCAATTATATAAAGTAAAATTACCCATAAGAATAGATTGTTATTTAAACCTTAAAATTTTTATGTTTTTTTTATAGATTCTATCAAAACAAATCATGTACTTTTGTGACATACCATAGCATAAGTAGGTTAAGTTTATGGTAAGATTTGGGAGAGAAAAGGTAGTGCTTGCACTGCCTTTTCTTATATACAAAGGGCGCGGTTCTATAGAACCGCGCCCTTTGTATATATGCCTATTGCGGTCCAAAGAGGACTGCTAATATATTATTTGTTCGCTTCGAACAAAGCAGCAGCATTAGACCAGTTAATTACATTAAAAAATGCATTGACATAATCAGGTCTTCTGTTTTGATAATTGAGGTAATAGGCATGCTCCCAAACGTCTAATCCTAAGATAGGGAAACCACCACATCCAATGCCTGGCATAAGTGGATTGTCTTGGTTTGCTGTGGAGCACACTTCTAATTTTCCGCCTTTATGAACACAAAGCCAAGCCCAACCAGAACCAAATCTGGTCGCTGCAGCTTTAGAGAACGTTTCTTTAAAGGCGTCAAAAGAGCCAAAAGAAGCGTCAATTGCAGCAGCTAAATCTCCACTTGGAGTACCTCCGCCATTGGGTGACATAGACTTCCAAAAAAGGTTGTGGTTGTAAAAACCACCCCCATTATTTCTTACCGCCCCATTATTGAGGTCTAAGCCTGCAAGTATTTCTTCAATAGAAGCACTATCCATTGCTGTGCCAGCAATAGCAGCATTTAAATTATTTGTGTATCCTTGGTGGTGCTTACCATGGTGAATTTCCATAGTACGAGCATCTACATGTGGTTCTAATGCGTCATGAGCATAATCTAATTGAGGTAATTCAAAAGCCATAATATTTTTTTTAGGGTTTATTGCATTTCAAATTTACAATAAGTCTTTGGAAAAGACCCTAAAAATGAAAAAGAAGGCGCAAATATGTGTATTTTGCATAAAAAAAGAGGGTGAAAGACAACTTTCTGATTTATAACGCATCTGCAGGGTCTGGAAAAACATACACGCTGACTAAAGTGTATTTAAAGCTTGTTTTGTCCCCTGAGAATCCAACCAACTTTGGCCACATTCTTGCCCTGACGTTTACCAATAAAGCGGTAAACGAAATGAAAGAAAGAATTCTAACGGCTTTAGCAGATTTTTCTTCCCTACCCTGCCCAAAAAAAAGCAGTGCTCTTTTTTTAGAGGTAGCTAAAGAACTGGAATATTCAGGAGAAGCGCTTCAAAAAAAATCCAAAAAAGTCCTGATGCAACTGCTGCACAATTACGCTTTTTTTGAGGTGTCTACTATAGATAAATTCAACCACCGCCTGATTAGAACTTTCGCAAAAGACCTTAAACTTCCACAAAATTTTGAGGTACAATTAGACACGGATCTGGTACTCTCAGAAGGTGTAAATGCCCTGATTGATCGGGCAGGAAATGACACCGCATTGACGGAAGTTTTAGTGGCATTTGCCCTAGAAAAAATCGCAGAAGACAAGAGTTGGGACTTGAGTTTTGATCTTAAAAATATAGGAAAACTACTTTTTTCAGACCATCATATTCAAGCATTAGAGCACCTGTCAACTAAGAAATTATCAGATTTTGAAAACCTAAAAAAAACACTCAAATCCAAGGCCTCTCAAAGTGAATCGATCTACACTGAGGCGGCAAAAAGCATGAAGACCCTGTTGTCTGAAAGTAGTTTAATCCCCACAGATTTCAGCAGACAGTCCCTGCCAAAATTTATAGATAAAATTATTGGTGGTGGGCTTCCAAACACCACTGCCAAATGGATTCAAGAGTTTGAAGACACCAAATTGTTCACCGGCAAAACTCCTGTTAAAGCCCAAGAGACTATTGTGAGTATTCAGCCGCAATTAAATGGTTATATGAAGGTTATTTTGTCTGCTGTGACCCTTCAATATTTTTACCTTAATGCCCACAAGCACTTACTGTCCCTAAGACTTATAAATGCCTTGCAATACCATGTAAAAAGCTATTGTGAAGCCCAAGAAATACTGCCCATATCTGAATTCAATAAAAAAATACAGGGCGCTATAAAAAACCAATCTGTCCCTTTTATATATGAGAGAATGGGAGAGCAATACAGTCATTTTTTTATAGATGAATTTCAAGACACCTCCACACTACAATGGGACAACCTAAAACCACTACTGGAAAATGCCGTGGTTTCTGAAGATGAAAAAGGGCAAAGAGGCTCCCTACTTTTAGTTGGGGACGCCAAGCAATCTATTTATAGATGGCGTGGCGGCAACGTAGAACAATTTATAGATCTCTATGAAAATAAAGCCTTCCCTGCCGCCAGTCCAAAGGTGATTCATCTCCCTAATAATTTTAGGAGTCACTTTGAAATAGTGCAATTCAACAACCGCTTCTTTAACTATACCGCAAGCTATTTAGAAAGAGAAAATTTTGCGGCCTTATACCGAGATAGCAGTCACCAAAAGCCCCGTAAAGAAAGTGGTGGTTTTGTGTCCTTAGAATTCATTGAAGACAGTCCTGACAAGGAAACGCGGTATTGCGAAAAGGTGTTGGAGGCCATAAATGCTTCCATAGAAAAAGGTTTTTCTTATGGGGATGTTTGTCTTTTAACCCGCAAGAAAAAACACGGGGTACTCCTCGCTCAGTACTTGATAGAAAAACAAATTCCAGTTATTTCTTCTGAGTCCTTACTTTTAGACAACCACCCTAAAGTGCGTTTTCTAGTACAATTAATTCGCTTTGTTTACGAAGAAACCACCCCTTTTCAAGCCTATCCATTACTGGCTTATCTGGCTCAGGCACAAAATAAAATTTCTGTTCATCAGTACATTAAGACCTCTTTAGAAGATGCTTTGTCCTTTTTTAAATTGGAATTTGGGTTTAATCCCAAAACCCTAAATACTGATTCTTTGTATGATTTCTGCCTAATGGCCATTGGCGCTTTTTCATTGGCCAATGGAAAAGACGCTTACCTACAATTCTTTTTAGACATTGTTTCAGAAGTAGGCCTAAAAGAAGGAGGTGGTCCAAACGTATTTCTTCAGTATTGGGAGCAGAAAAAATCGCAGTTGAGTATTTCTGCACCAGATGGCTTAAATGCCATTCAAATACTCACCGTTCATAAGGCCAAAGGACTTGAATTCCCAGTGGTCATTTTTCCATTTGCAGAAACACCTTTAAAAGAGGAACGCAATCCTACTTTTTGGCTGCCTGTTCCAAAGGAAGAATTTAATGGATTTGAATACCTGCTTTTAGCAAAAAATGATACAGTGGCACAATACAAAGCAGCGGCAAAACAATTCATTCAAGAAGAAGATGAACGCTTGGTGCTAGACGCGCTCAATATATTGTATGTAGCCTTAACAAGAGCTTCTCAGGCACTTTTTGTGATTGGTGGCATGGCTATTAACAAAGATGGAAAAGTGAATACAAACCAATACGCTGGATTATTAATAGATTACCTCGTGGTTCAGGGGGAATGGTCTGCACAAAAGCATTGCTATACCTTTGGCGACTTTAAAATGCTAGAGGAAACAAACCCCGCTCATGAAAACGAGCCTAAAGGCATAGTTTTTCAATGTAATGAAAATACCCAGAAACGCTATGCTTTACTCCTGCACCAGGATACTTTGGTCTCAGAAAAAGTATTACAAGCGCAAAATTTGGGCCAGCAACTACATTATTTATTAGAACAATTAGATGTTTATCCCTTGGAAAAGTCACTTGAAAAAACCTTAAAGTCCTACCCCTCCTCAGACCTTGAAATGCTTAAAATCCAAGCCCTAGGAATAATATCTCATGAAAGCCTGGAGAAATATTACCAAAAAGGACTTAGTACCTATAATGAAAAAGATATTTTTACCCAAAATGGTTCCGTGGTTAGACCAGATAGATTGGTCTTTAATGAAAATAAGGTGACCGTGATTGACTATAAAACAGGTGCTGAGAAAGAAGAAGACCAGGTTCAAATAAAAAGCTACGGTGCTCTTTTAGAAGAGATGGGATACCAGGTAGAAAATAAAATCTTAGTCTATGTAGACGGTGCGAATGTGCTGCCTATATTTGTATAAAATTAAAACAGCTGTCATGTATAAAGAGATCGGTACATTCCTGGCAGAAGAGCTAGAACAAATAAAAAAAGATGGTTTATTTAAGAGTGAACGTGTCATAAGCGGGCCCCAAGGGGCAGATGTTGCGCTCACCAATGGGGCTCAGGTGATTAATCTTTGCTCTAATAACTACTTAGGACTTTCTGCGCACCCTGAGGTAATTAAAGCCGCCAAAGACACCTTAGATACTCACGGATTTGGAATGTCTTCTGTAAGATTTATCTGCGGCACCCAAGATATTCACAAAACATTAGAGCAAAAGATAGCTTCCTTTTACCAAACTGAAGACACTATTTTATACGCTGCAGCATTTGATGCAAACGGGGGCTTATTTGAGCCGTTATTTGGCCCAGAAGATGCTATTATTTCAGATGCTTTAAACCATGCTTCAATTATTGACGGAGTAAGGCTCTGTAAGGCCAAAAGATACCGCTATGCCAATAGTGATATGACAGACTTAGAAGCCCAATTAAATAAAGCTCAAGAAGACGGTGCTAGGTTTAAAATTATCGTAACAGATGGGGTGTTTTCCATGGACGGCTTGGTCGCGCCATTGGACCAAATTTGTGATTTAGCAGACCAATACAATGCACTGGTTATGGTAGATGAGTGTCATGCTGCTGGATTTTTAGGGGCTACCGGAAGGGGGTCTCTCGAAGTAAAAGGCGTGATGGGAAGGGTAGATATTATTACTGGAACCCTTGGAAAGGCCCTTGGTGGCGCCATGGGCGGATACACCACTGGTAAAAAAGAAATCATAGAAATGCTCCGCCAAAGATCAAGACCTTATTTGTTTTCAAACTCTTTGGCGCCAGCTATTGTGGGGGCATCTATTAAAGTGTTTGATATTATTGAGAAAGACACTTCTTTCAGAGACCAACTAGAGGCCAATACCCATTATTTTAAAAAAGGAATTAAAACCCTTGGCTTTGACTTAGTAGATGGTGACTCCGCTATTGTTCCTATTATGCTTTACGACGCTCCATTGGCTCAGAAAATGGCCTCGGAACTTTTAAAAGAAGGGGTTTATGTGATTGGATTCTTTTATCCTGTGGTTCCCAAAGGAAAAGCAAGAATTAGGGTGCAACTCTCTGCAGCGCTCAGTCAATCAGACCTAGACCAGGCTCTTAGTGCCTTTGAGAAGGTAGGTAAACAGCTAGGAGTCGTTTAAATGTCATAAATTGCCGTTAAACTGCAACTATTATGTCTGTTTAACCGTGTTTTATATCTTAGCATATGAATCTAAAAAATAACCTTATGCGCAAAAATTTCATCTATCTCGTAATGAGCTGTTTGGGACTGTTCTCTTTTAGTCTTCAAGCCCAAGACCAAAACAATCCTTTTAAAATTACTGTGGGAACCAATGCTATAGATGCATTTCCAACCAACGCGGTAAATCCATTCGAAACAGGAAAGCTGTTCGAGGAATTTTTCAATGTTAAAGACCATTGGAATTTTATGGCTGCAGCTAACTTTGTATCTGGATCCATGTACTTGGATAATGGATTTTCCGTTGGACTTAGGGGGTCCTTAAATAAAATAACCACCTTGGGTAATACCCCAGCTAATAAAATGTATTATGCCTTAGATGCCAGTGTACAATATGCCTTTCTAGATAACACTAAAATAGACCCTTTTGTATCTGCAGGTCTTGGTCATTATTGGATGGAAGAAAATTCTTCTGCAACGGCTAATGTTGGACTTGGATTAAATTACTGGTTCAATGACTTTATTGGATTGAGCTATGAAAGTGTGTACAAGCACACAAAAAATATTTCAGGAGTGGCCCATATTCAACACAGTTTTGGTATTTCCATAAAAGGAGGTGGTTCTGACAGAGATAAGGACGGTGTTTATGACAACCAAGACGAATGTCCTGATATTGCAGGCTTGGCTCAGTTTAATGGCTGCCCAGACAGCGATGGAGACGGTATTATCGATTCCAAAGACCAATGTCCAAATACGCCTGGATTGCCTGAGTTTAATGGCTGTGCAGATAGTGACGGAGACGGGTTAATAGATCCTAAAGACCAATGTCCAAATACCCCGGGAATATTGGCTTTTAACGGTTGTCCTGACACCGATGGAGACGGTATAAAAGACGCCCAGGATCAATGTCCAGAAGTAGCAGGGGTTCCTGAAAACAATGGGTGTCCAGCGGTACAGAGGCAATTAGACGACTATTCAAAAACAATTTTGTTTGTCTTGGAAAAGGCAGAGATTTTAGAAGAATCTTATCCTGCCTTGAACAACATTCTAGAAATTGTCCAAGAATATCCTGAAGCAACATTTACCGTTTCCGGCCATGCAGACAGCAGAGGAACTAAAGCTTTTAATCAAAAGCTTTCCGAAGAAAGGGCTCAGTCTATTGTAGATTATATGGTCAATAAAGGCATTGCTGCCAATCGGTTTAAAGTGGTAGGCTACGGAGAAACAAAACCAATAGCCACTAACGTCAATAGGGCGGGAAGAAAGCTCAATAGAAGGGTAGAAGTTGTGGTGGACTAGTCCATTAGTAAATAAAGTTTTGAAAGAGCGCCGTTTTAACGGCGCTTTTTATATTTTTAAAGAAGCTAAGCCCTCGGTTCAATGATCCCTTTTCTAGCACAAATCACAGATAAAATAATTCAAGAAAACCCTAATTTTTCCAATACTATTTGGGTATTTCCTAGTAAAAGAGCAGGAATATTTGCGGCAAACTACCTCAAAAAAAACAATTCAAAAACCATATTTGCCCCCGAATTTCTAAGTATTGAGGCATTTATTGGTAAACTTGCGGTCATTGAACCGGCAAGTACTGAAACCGCTCTTTGCCTACTTTACGAAAGTTATTTAGAGACCGATATAAAAGAAAAAGAATCTTTTTCAAGTTTCATAGGTTGGGGTACTACCATACTTCAAGACTTTAACGAAATAGACCGCTACGGTATAGTCGCTAAAAAACTATACACACACATCCAAAACCTACAAGAAGTGTCTCATTGGGCCCTTGAGGAAGACAAGACAGAGATGGTTCAAGCGTATTTAAAATTTTGGGAAATCCTTCCAGAACTCTACGAGCGTTTTACTAAAAAAATGTTGTCACAAGATATTGGGCACCAAGGTTTATTGTATAAAAAAGCAAAAGAAAATATTGCCCAATTTTTAAAAGACTTACCAGACACTAAGTTTTATTTCATTGGTTTTAATGCTTTAAACACTTCTGAGTCTGACATTATACAATATATCTTATCCGAAAAAAGGGGAACAATTTATTGGGACTTAGACCAGTACTTCTTGGAGAACCCCCTCCATGAGGCGGGCTATTTTATGAGGCAGCACTTGAAAAAATGGCCTTATTTTAAAGAAAATACCCCCGAAGGGATCTCTTACGAATACCTGTCAACACAGAAGAAAATTACTATATACGGTGTGCCAAAAAGTATTTCTCAAGCACAATTGATTGGAGAAATTTTACATGATTTACCCCAAGAACAAGCGTTAAAAACGGCTATAGTTTTAGGAGATGAGGAACTATTAAACCCTGCCATACACGCTATCCCTAGTGGGCTAAAAGCCAATATTACCATGGGGGCACCTTTGTCTGGAGTTTCTATGGCCGCATTGGTAGCGCACTTTTTTGATTTACACACCAACAATCATTCCAGCAGTTGGCATATTAAACAAGTTCAGGATGTTTTGACCCATCCCTATGTAAAGTCTTTATTAGAAGCGAACCAATACAATGCTGTTACAGCATTCGTTCACCACTGCCAGAAACAAAATATTTCAAGCTTAAATACGGATTATATCAAGGCCTCCTTTGAAAAAAGTGAGGTAGAAATAAGTCTCCTTTTTAAAGACAAAGCCCATGAACCTGTCGCTTTTGTCGCTAGATTTAAAGCGCTACTTAATGTACTTTTCAATTTCTCAGAAAAAAACAAGCTGCCTAAAATAAGTTCTGAAGTCTTATATTTCAGAGAGATTTTTGAAGGACTAAAGCAGCAGTTAACTGCTTTTCCTTTCATTGACAACCTATCTGGTTTAAAGAAAATTTATCTAGAAACCCTCTCTAAAAAAAGACTTTCTTTTAGTGGAGACGCCTTAGAGGGTCTTCAATTAATGGGTATGTTGGAGAGTAGAAACCTGGATTTTGAAACGGTTATTATCTCTCATGTAAACGAAGGTATTCTTCCTGGAGGAAAATCTAGTAATTCATACATACCGCTTTCCTTAAAAAAGATATTTGGACTACCTAGTTTTAAAGAAAAAGATGCAGTGTATGCCTATCATTTTTACAGATTACTCCAAAGGGCAAAAAATGTTTACTTGCTTTACAACACGGCAACAGATGTATTGGAGGGAGGAGAACCCAGTAGGTTTGTACATCAATTAAAAACACAAGGAATAGAAAAGGTTCAAGTGGTGCACCAATTGGCCATGCCTGTTTTAGATGCGGTTACGCCTACATTAATGGAGATTGAAAAAGACCCAAGCGTTATTGAAAAATTACTGGAAAAAGCAACAAGTGGCTTTTCTCCCTCGGCATTAAATACTTATATAAGGAACCCTATAGATTTTTATAAACGCTATATTTTAAAGATCAAAGATCCGGAAATTCTAGAAGAACTCATCGCTTATAACACCTTTGGAACTATTGTTCACGATAGTTTAGAAGCGCTTTACACCCCTTGTATTGGTCAAATATTGACTGAAAACCACTTTAAAGAAATTAATACCCAACTGCCTAATACCCTAGCCCACATTTTTGAAAAACACCATAGCCCAACTCAATCACTGAAAGGGAAAAACCTCATCGCTTTTTCTGTATTGCATCAATATCTCAAGGATTTCCTGGAATACGACCAAGCATGTGCTAAAAAAGAAGAAATTTATATTGAAAGCCTAGAGAAAGAATACCAAATGACCCTACAAATTCCAGGTGTTTCTCAAGGTGTTTTATTCAAAGGGAGTTTAGACCGCGTGGACAAAAGAAATGGAGTAACACATATTATTGATTTTAAAACGGGTGCGGTGAAATCCACTGAATTAAAACTCAAGGACTGGGATGGTTTAAACGACAGCCCAGAGAAAGGCAAAATTTTTCAGCTACTTTCTTATGCGGCATTATATAGGAATAGCCACGGAAATGAACCCGTAAAAACAGGAATCTATAGTTTTAAAAACACACAAGATGGCTATATGTTTTTTGAAGACAGCCTAAAAACCTCAGACAAAAACATTGTAGATGAAGGTGCTTGCAGCAAATTTAAAGAAATGCTTATTGACTTAGTTCAAGAACTCTTTAATATAGAGAACCCTTTTGTGGAGAAGGAAGTTTAGGGTTTAAAAAAACCCTCACATTACTGTGAAGGTTTTTGTTTTTTAGGCTAAAGCCGATATTTTGTTAGTGGAGAATAGCGGATTCGAACCGCTGGCCTCTTGCCTGCCAGGCAAGCGCTCTAGCCAACTGAGCTAATCCCCCAAAGCGAAGCAAAGAAACCACTTTTTTTTATAATCTCAAACCTTTAATTTGTGCAAAAAAATTCAATCCTTTTTCACACTTAACACCAATACAGGAATAGAGACGTGAAATTCAGATTTGAGAATGGTGCTTTTTTCCAATAAATTGGTGAAAAAACCTCTTTTTCTTCTAAAAACACACAAAAGATCCGGTTTTTGATCTCTAAAATGCTCTAAAACGCCCAGATATGTTGTGGCATTTTGGGTCATATTTACCTGACTGCTCATGTCCATTAGAGCGGTGTTTATTTTTAAATCTGCGTCTGTATATCCAGGGGTTTTAACCAATAAAAGGGAGACCTTTGATTGGTGATTTTTTTGAATCTCCAAAAGGGGCGTTAAAATTCTATTTCTCTTAAGAATACCCGATTTAAAAGCAGTAAGTACATTTTTAAACGGTTTGAATACTGCCTTTTTAGGTACAATTAGGGTGGGAATATTGGTGCGTTTAATAATACTTCCGGAGGTAGGGCCCAAATAGTAAATATCTTGTATATCATTGTGCCTAGGGGACATGATGATTAGATCTATCTGCAGCTCTTTGTCAATTGCTTTAACGCCTTCTACCACACTTCCGTTGTAAGTGACTATTTTAATCTCTAAGCCTTTTGGGTCTACTTTACCTATAACTTCTAGCAAATGTGCTTTGTTTTGCTGGGCTACTTTTTCAGAAACATTAACCAGTGTTCCTGGAGCAGAAGGGGCATTAAATACCTCCATCACAAATATTTTAGATTGTAATGGAGCTGCAAAATCTACCGCATATTGGAGGGTTTCGTGAATGTCTGGACTACTTCCTATGGGAACGAGAATATGATTCATAAAGAGATGTTAGGTATATTTAGAATTAGGTATTAAACTACAATGAATATACTATAAATTTGTGATTAATAATATACCTATAAGAACAGACCCCCTAATATATGATTAGACCAGCAAAAGCAAAAGACCTACCGTTCATTTTAGAAGTCACCCAATCATGCGCGAGACATATGATCGCAAATGGTATATTTCAATGGAACGAACAATACCCTAGTATAGAGGCATTTCAGAAAGATCTAGATCGCGAGGAATTATATGTTTTTGAACAAGAGGAAAAGGTGCTAGGAGCTGTTGTAATGAGTGATTTTAAAGACCCTTTTTACGAAGCTATTCAATGGAAGTGCCCTACAGGGAAAAATATGTATATCCACAGGCTTTGTGTGCACCCAATTGCCCAAGGCAAAGGATACGCCAAAGCACTCATGGATTTTGCAGAAAATAAAGCGAGAAAAGAAGGCTTTCAGTCAGTTCGCCTAGATACTTTTAGTTTAAATGAGAAAAACGTGGCTTTCTACACCAAGAGAGGCTATTCAAGGCTAGGAGATATTTATTTTCCCATAAAGAGCAAAGCCCCTTTTCATTGTTTTGAACTGCCCATTTCATGACATTCAAAGTAACACATAATACAGAAAACCCCCTCAAAAGAATTCATCGTTTGGCCATTCCCGCAACTATTGCAGGTGTAGCAGAACCCTTTTTATCTTTAACAGATACTGCTATTGTGGGAAATATACCTATTCAAGGTGCTCAAGCATTGGCGGCTGCAGGAATAGTAGGTTCCTTTCTCTCTATGCTCGTTTGGGTTCTGGGGCAAACCCAAAGCGCTATTTCCGCATTGGTCTCTCAATACCTAGGAAAAGACAATTTAGACGGGATTAAGGCCTTACCCATGCAGGCCATGTATGTGAATGTTTCCATCAGTCTTTTAGTGCTTGTGATTAGTATGATTTTTAAAACGGAGATATTTACGCTAATGAATGCCTCCGGTCCTTTGCTTGAAATGTGTGAGCAATACTTTAGTATTAGAATCTGGGGATTTCCATTAACCCTTTTCACTTTTGGTGTATTTGGAGTCTTTAGGGGACTACAAAATACTTTATGGCCTATGGCTGTAGCACTAACAGGTGCTTTTCTAAATGTGGGATTAGACTTTATTTTAGTTTACGGCATAGAAGGATTTATAGAGCCTATGTTTTTAGAAGGGGCTGCCTGGGCCAGTCTAATTGCACAAGTAGTAATGGCTGTATTTGCATTGAGCTTGCTTTTTTTAAAGACAGATTTCCCGCTCATTGTCAAAGGGCCTATTCATCCTGAATTAAAAAATATTATTGGTATGAGTGCCAATCTCTTTGTGCGCTCTTTGGCATTAAACACTGCGCTTATTTTGTCCGTTAGAGAAGCTACAGCTATGGGGACTACTTTTATTGGCGCACACACCATATTACTTAATCTATGGTTATTTTCTGCCTTCTTTATAGAGGGATATGGCACGGCAGGAAATAGTATTGGCGGCAAATTATTAGGCGCTAAAAATTATATCCTGTTGTGGGAATTGGCAAAAAAGTGGCCTTTTTTGGTTTTGTGATGGGGAGTATTTTATTGTTGCTTGGGACCTTGTTTTACGGTAATATAGGGGGTCTATTTTCCGAAAACAAAGCGACTTTATTGGCTTTTGAAGAGGTGTTTTTCATTTTGTTAATTTGCTTGCCCACCAATGGTGTTGCGTTTGTTTTAGACGGTATGTTTAAAGGCTTGGGAGAGATGAAGTTCTTGAGAAATGTACTCTTACTCACTTCTTTTGGCGTCTTTGTTCCTTTGGTTTTCTGGAGCAATAAAATGAATTGGGGGCTAAAGGGAATATGGGTGGCTTTTGGTTGTTGGATGGTGGCAAGGGGGGTTGCCTTAATCTTGAAATTCCGAAGAAAATTTTTACCCCTAAAACAAAACACCTACATTTAAAAATAATTATGAAAGGGACTGTTCACACTCAAATAGAAAATGCCATTGCTACAATAACTTTCCAGCATCCAGCAAGTAATTCCTGCGATCCGGAAATGTTAGCAGAAATGTCAGATAGCATAAAAAATCTTTCAGGGCATTCCGCGGTTAAACTAATATTACTGCAATCTGGAGGAGAAAAAACTTTCTGTGCAGGTGCATCTATAACCCATTTATCTGAGTTAAAAGACCTGAAAACTGCCACGGAATTTTTCAAAGGATTTGGTCGTTTAATACTCGAAATGAAGGTATCTCCTAAAATAATCGTAACCAAAGTTCAAGGAAAAGCCGTGGGAGGCGGTATTGGAATTATTGCTGCGAGTGACTATGTGATTGCTGGTCCCAATAGTGAAATAAGACTTTCGGAATTATTTATAGGGATTGGACCTTTGGTGATTGCGCCAGCGGTCATTCGAAAAATTGGGGTGAGTAATTTCACTCATTTAAGCCTTGAACCAACCCAATGGAAGCCGGCGCAATGGGGAAAAGAAAGCGGTTTATTTAACAAGCTTGTACAAACTCAAGAAAGCTTAACGACAGAGACAAATACATGGGTTTTGGCCCTGACCCAATACAGTAAAGAAGCCCTGTGTCAAATAAAGAAAACAGCTTGGCAAGGTACCGATCATTGGAGTGACCTATTAGACGCCAATGCTGCAGAAACTGCAGCGCTTGCTTTAACAGACCAAGCGCAGGCGGCATTTAAATCATTTATAAAATAATCTTATGAATCAAAACTTTCTATTTGCGGCGCTGGCTTTAGTCGTAGGGGTAATATACTTTTTTAATAAATTCAGGAACAACAAAAAGTTTAAACGAAAATAATTAACTCGTTTTAAGCCAGCCGGTAATACTGAGCCTATCTCTGTGTGCTTTTAATACTTCATGAGGTATTTTTTGGCTTTCAAAAATAACCATCCTACCTCCTAAAGGAGTCACTAGTAGGGTTTGCTCCTCACCGGCACCCATTATATAAAGGGCTAGCGCACCTCCGTCTGTTTCCGTCCAGTCTTCTGGATTTAAATAAAATGCAATAGAAAGCTTTCTTTTGTGATCATTTTGAAAGCTGTCTAAATGCCTTTTATATCCAGTACCGGGAGGGTACAGTGCATAATGGAATTCTGTCTGAAGTATACCTAGAAAACAGGTCCTATTCAAATAGGCCACCAAATCATTTAATCTTTTAAAGAACAAATTCTCTACATGGGTCTGGATCCTTTCATCTATCCATAAGATATAGTCCCCTCGTATAGCTGCCGCTATGACTTCATTGGTTTTACTTCCAATAGCGGCTTTTTTAAAGCGATCCTCCTCAAAGTGTAATAAGAGAGACTGCCTCAATAAAAAAACCGTTTTAGAGTCTATAAAATGATCCACAATACTATAGTCTTGGGTCATTAAATCTGAAATAATGGTTTCGAACAAAGGGTCTAATTCGAAATCCATTTCGCGGTACAATGCAGCCACTTACAATATTTAAAAGAACGGATAAATGTAATTCAATTAAGTGTTGGTTTTGCAAAAAGAATACCTTTGCAACTTAAACTTTTCTCATGAGCAAAATTAGAATTACCAAACAGTTTAGTTTTGAAACTGGCCACGCCTTATTTGGCTACGACGGAAAATGCAGAAATGTTCATGGCCACAGCTATAAACTGTCTGTGACAGTCATTGGAAGTCCTATAGAAGAAAAAGGTGCTGTAAAACTCGGAATGGTGATTGACTTTTCTGACCTAAAAAAAATTGTCAAAGAAGAAGTAGTAGATGTATTTGACCACGCCACAGTATTTAACAAAAACACGCCTCATATTGAGTTAGCAAAAGAATTAAGAAACAGAGGGCACGCAGTTATTTTGGCAGACTACCAGCCAACCTCAGAAAACATGGTGCTGGATTTTGCAGATAAAATTAAAGCCAGGTTGCCAAAAAATATTACTTTGTTCTCTTTGAAACTTCAAGAGACAGACAGTTCCTTTGCAGAATGGTTTGCCTCAGATAACTAGCTGTTTACTATCTTTAGGCTCTATGACACAAGAAATATCCCTTACAGATGGTAAAAAAATTTATTTTGCCAGTGACAATCACCTCGGAGCACCCAGTGCAGCGGAAAGTTTGCCTAGGGAAAAGAAGTTTGTTTCTTGGCTAGATACTATTAAAGACTCTGCTGCTGCTATTTTTCTTTTAGGAGATCTTTTTGATTTTTGGTTTGAATACAAGACTGTTGTTCCTAAAGGGTTTACCCGAACACTTGGAAAACTAGCGGAACTTTCAGACGCTGGAATCCCTATATATTACTTTGTGGGAAATCATGATTTATGGATGCATGGGTACTTTGAAGATGAATTAGGAATTCAAGTATTCCACAAACCCCAAGAATTTATGATTGATCATAAAACTTTTTTAATTGGTCATGGGGATGGTTTGGGGCCTGGAGACAAGGGTTTCAAAAGAATGAAAAAAGTATTTACCCATCCGTTGGCCAAATGGTTTTTCAAATGGCTTCATCCAGATATTGGTGTTTCTTTGGGTCACTACCTATCAGTTAAAAATAAACTCATCTCTGGAGAAGAAGATGTGGTGTTTCTTGGAGAAGAAGGGGAGTGGTTGGTTAAGTATGCCAAGAGAAAGCTCTCACAAAAACACTATGACTACTTTGTGTTTGGGCACAGACATTTACCATTAGAAATCGCTGTAGCAGAAAATGCGACCTACATAAACACCGGAGATTGGATCTCTCACTACACCTATGGAGTTTATGACGGAGCCACTTTAAAACTCCAAACTGCCAAATAAAGATGTCCTAAGTCTGGTGAGGCTTAATGTCCAACAATTGCAATTGTAAGGTGGTTTGCCCCTGCCAAAAATTTTCTGATATATTGAAAACAATATCTACCTTTTTTTGGTGGGAGAGAAGGGCTAAGGCATCGGCCTTTTTAAAGGCCACAAAATTAATTTTTACCCCACCATCTTGGGTAAGCGTTCCCTTGAGATGGGTCTGATCTGCCCCAATTAATTTCGCATAGCCTGTGTCATAAACGCCTGTCGCTTTAAATACCGGAATAGGATTTTCAGGACCAAAAGGAGCCATTTGCTTTAAGATTCTAATAAATTTAGGACTAATCTCTGAAAAGGACAGCGGGCTGTCTATACTAATTTGAGGAGTTTTTAAATCAGGGTCTAAAGTACTGGAAACGTAGCTTTCAAAGGCATTTTTAAAATCCTCGTATTTTTCAGGATCCAACGTTAGGCCAGCAGCATACATATGCCCTCCAAATTGAATGAGGTGTTCACTACAGGCTTCAATGGCTTTATACACATCGTATCCTTTAATAGATCTTGCTGAACCCGCCAATACATGACCGCTTTTGGTAAAAACAAGGGTGGGTCTATAATGGGTTTCAATAAGCCTAGAGGCTACAATTCCTATCACACCTTTGTGCCAATCTGGCTGATAAACTACCGTGCTAGCATTGGTGGTTTCCAAATCTCCAGCAATCTGTTTCAAAGCGTTTTCTGTGATATGCTGATCTAAACTTCTTCTCTCTGTGTTATTGTCCTCAATAGCTGCGGCCATTTGCTTGGCTTGTGCCATGTCTTTTGTTTGTAATAAGGCTACAGCATGTGCGCCGTGAACCATCCTACCTGCAGCATTTATTCTTGGAGAGACCGTAAAATTAAGGTCGGTGAGGGTCACTACAGGTTTTTTAAATGTCTCTAAAAAGGCTTTAAATCCTGGTCTTGGATGGCTGTTAATCTGGGCTAAACCTAAATAGGCTAAGGTTCGGTTTTCTCCATTTAGAGGCACAATATCTGCTCCAATGGCAGTAGCTACTAAGTCTAAATAAGGATAAACTACTTCTTTTGGAGCCTCCAAAGCCATGGAAATGGCTTGTATAAGTTTAAAACCTATGCCGCAGCCACAAAGCTCTTTATAGGGATAATTACAATCTAATCTTTTGGGGTCTAACACGGCTACAGCATCTGGTAAAACAGCGCCAGGCGTATGATGGTCACAAATAATAAAATCGATCCCTTTTTCCTTGGCGTAAGCTACTTTATCTATAGCTTTTACTCCGCAGTCTAATGCAATAATAAGCCCTATATCGTTTTCACTTGCGAAATCTATGCCTTGATAAGATACGCCATAACCCTCGCTGTAACGATCTGGTATATATGTGGCTACTTTATGGTAGTACTGTTGTAAAAAATCGGCTACTAATGCTACCGCTGTAGTACCATCTACGTCGTAATCTCCATAGACTAAAATAGCCTCTTCACGTTCCATGGCAAGTATGATTCTAGCAACAGCTAGCTCCATATCCTTCATGAGATGGGGGGAATGGAGCTGAGACATTTCGGGTCTAAAAAAAGTTTTAGCAGCATTGAAATCTGACACGCCTCTTTGGATTAGAAGACGGGACAAAACCTTAGAAATACCAAGCGATTCGCTTAGCTCCTTTATTCTTTCAAGGTCCCTAAGAGGTGTTTCGATCCAATTCATAATGATATAGGCAGGGTTACATGACCGCGCATTAAAGCTTCAGCAAGTGCATTTTAGGTAAGTCTATATTAAAAAAGTGATTATTCGTGATGGAAAACAGTCTTTACCTCTAATTTGGCAAACTGTCTAAACATTTCCATAACGCCACAGTAACGCTCCACCGAAAGGTCTACTGTTTTTTGAAGCTTGTCTTCTACTAAATTCGGGCCAAAAAAATGATACGAAATAGTTACGGCGTCATAGAATTTGGGGTGCTCCTCTGTTAGATTGGCTTCTGTTTGAATCTCAAAAGCACGTACCTCCAATTTCATTTTTTTCATTAATGACGCCACGTCCAATCCAGAACAACCAGCCAGTGAAGTAAGCATGAGTGCTTTGGGTCTATGTCCGGAGTTCTCACCGCCATTTTCAGCATCTACATCTATTTTTAAAGTATGTCCAGAGGGGTTGTCGCTTTCAAAAGCCATCCCTCCAAGCCACTTTGTGGTCACAAGGTTTTTCATTCTTTACGATTTTTATAAAGTCTTAAAAGTACAAAAAACCCAGCGCTTTTAAACCTTAAAAAGGCTTTCAAAAAGATATATGGTGATCATTCCCCAAAAAGTTCCCGTTGCCATGCTTAAAATGGCTAAAACAATGGCGTGGGGCATCCATTTTTTTTCATAAGCAGCGGTCACAGCTGGTGCTGTAGCAATTCCGCCAACATTAGCCATGCTTGCAATAGGCACCCAAGCCAAATGAACATTAAGAAACTTTGCAGCCAATACCATTCCTATAAAATGAACGAAAATCCAAAAAACCAAAAAGCCTATAAATTCTATGGGCATTGACAAAGCGGTAAACTGTAATTTAAGTCCTAATATGGCCATGACTACTATGATTAAAACACCGCCTAATTTAAGGGCAAATTGGTAATTCCATCGCGGTATAAAATTACTCACCAACAAGCCTATTATTGATAAGGCAATCACTTTGATCACGAAAATAGTCAAGAAGATTTCTACAAGAAAAACTCCTGAAATGAGAAGGGCAATTACCCCGTACAAGGAGAGGCTTTTTTGCTTCTCCTCAGAGATGGGTAAAGGAATGGTCTTATCTGAAATGTTGAAAAAGGCATTTAATTTTTGACTCTTTTTAATGATTTGAAACATAAATATGGTCCAAATATTAACCAAAACTGTGTCTACAACTAAAACTTGTAAAAAAAGACTCTCCGAGGTTTTTGCCAATTCCTTTAAGACCAATTGACTGGTGCTCCCTCCAATCCAACTGCCTACAATGGGGGGAATACCTTTCCAATAACCAGCTTGAATCCATTGGTTTTGCACCAGATCAGAATCCAAAAAAGTCCAAGCAAAAACCACAGGGAACAATGCAATAATCGCAGAACCAATCACAAATAAAACAAGAGGTTTAAAGCCAATAACTTTTAATTGAGAAAAAGAAAGACTGCTCATCACTGCGACAATAGCCATGGGAATAACCCATGTTTTACTAAAGCTATGAATGGAGTCTGTACTGTAATCTACAGAGAAAAAATACGAAATTAAAGCTGGTATTACGTAGGCCAAAAGCACTGCTGGAATCCAATCAAATACTGCTGCAAGTACTTTGTTTTTGGATTTGTCTAAAAAATAAACTGCGACAATAGTGAACAGAGAAATAACCCAAGCCGCGCTCAATTTTTAAGGGCTTTTACATATGGCTTTCCTCCTACTACTATCACAATTTCACCTTTTGCGGGCTGGTCGGTATAGTGGTCTAATACTTCTTGTGCAGTACCACGAATGGTCTCTTCAAATAGCTTGGTAATTTCTCTAGAAACACTCAAAGGTCTCTCTGGACCAAAATAAGTGCAAAAATCTTGTAAGGTTCTCAGTAATTTATGCGGAGATTCATAAAAAATAATCGTTCGGGGCTCCTCTTGAAGAAAAGTCAAACGAGTTTGTCTTCCCTTTTTAACCGGTAAAAAGCCCTCAAAGATAAACTTATCGTTGGGCAAACCGCTATTGACAAGAGCAGGAACAAAGGCTGTAGCTCCGGGCAAACAATCAATGGAAACCCCCGCCTCTATACATGCCCTAGAGAGTAAAAATCCTGGATCAGAAATGGCTGGCGTTCCCGCGTCTGAAATAAGCGCCATTGGTTCCCCAGCTTTTATTCTGTTCACCAATACAGCCACAGTCTTGTGCTCATTGTGCATGTGGTGGGAAAACATGGGCGTCTCAATTTCGAAATGTTTGAGTAGCTTTCCGCTTGTCCTAGTATCTTCTGCTAAAATAAGTGACACCTCTTTTAAAACCCTTATAGCTCTAATAGTCATGTCTTCTAAATTGCCAATAGGCGTAGGAACTAAATACAGTTTAGACATAAGGTATTTCTGGTCAATATAATTAATGGTATTTCCGAGTGATCAGTTCAATAAACCTTTTTTCATAAGCCTCTTTACCCTTCCAATCGTTGTACTCTGGCTTTACTAAATGGCCAATAAAAGACATTGCACGCTCCTTTGAGTCTATGGTGTTCAGTTGAGAAACCACTCTTTTAAAACTGTCTTCTTCCCCGTTAAACAACTCTTTTACAAAGGCAATCTGGTCATTTAAACCAAAGGAGATTTGCTGGCCATAACGGCCATTTAAAGTAGTTGCTGTATTTATTCTGCTAGCAGAAGGGTCTTGTGTGTTCATCTGGAGCTCTTGTGGTGGTTCAGAATCAGATTCTGTTGGTTGGCTTCCTTTTTTTGGCATATGAGAAACTATATCAATAATCGTATCCATACCTGGCGTCATAATATCTGATTCGTGTGGATTGGACTCTGGAATTTCTGCTCCAGGAGACAGCACCTCGTGGGCCATTTCTTGAAACTTCTGTGCTATTTGATTTTCCTCTGTGTCTAAATGAGGGTCTCCTAAATTTTGTGATATAAATTTCAATACCGTAAGCTTCTCATAGAGTGTCTTGGCGGTCTCATAGAGGGGCGCCAATTCACTGCTGTGATTGGCGTCTAAGATATGTTTTGCCAAGCGCTGAAGTTCTTGATGAAGCTTTTCTCTCATAGTAAAGCTAATATCGGGTTTTTTAGATAAAAACCCATTTGCTTTGCTCCTAATTTTATATTTTTATGCCCCAAGGCCGATGCCTTAATGAGTCTACTAAATAAAATAATATGTTTCTAGAAAATACCGTAAATCATGAAGAGCCTTTTGGATGGATAGAAGTGATTTGTGGTTCCATGTTTTCTGGAAAAACAGAGGAGCTTATTAGGCGTTTAAAAAGAGCCCAATTTGCCAAGCAACGTATAGAGATATTTAAACCTCAAATAGACACCCGCTACCACGATGAAATGGTAGTGTCTCATGACGAAAATCAGATTAGGTCTACCCCCGTTCCAGCAGCAGCAAATATTAGAATCCTTGCGGACCAATGTGATGTTGTTGGTATAGATGAAGCACAATTTTTTGATACTGAAATTATACATGTGTGCAACGATCTTGCCAATAAGGGAAAACGCGTTATTGTCGCTGGTTTAGACATGGATTTCAAAGGCAATCCCTTTGGGCCAATGCCAGCCCTCATGGCTACCGCAGAATATGTCACGAAGGTTCATGCGGTGTGTACTAGAACAGGAAACTTAGCCAATTACAGTTTTAGAAAATCTTCCAATGAAAATCTTGTTTTGCTGGGAGAAACTGCAGAATACGAACCTTTAAGCAGGGCTGCATATTTTAAAGCCATGCTCAAAGAGAAAGTAAAAAGCTTAGAGGTAAATGACGCAATTGCCTTGACCGATCCTTTAAAAAATTCGGGGGATTCAAATTCAATTCCGACTTCTAGCCCAAAGCAATCCAACTAATTATTTACTAAATGGGACCTTCAATTTTAGAAATTGACCTTGCCGCTTTAGCCCATAACTATCACTATTTGAGGTCTAAAATAGCCTCAGAAACAATGCTATTAGGGGTGGTAAAAGCCAATGGGTATGGGTCTGAATCGGTGGCGATAGCAAGAAAACTTGCTGCCTTAGGGGTGGATTATCTCGGTGTAGCTTATACGCATGAAGGGGTTGCATTAAGATTAGGGGGTATAAAAACACCTATTTTAGTACTTCACCCTCAACCAGAAGAATTTAGTGATATTGTTAAACACTGTTTAGAGCCAAGCATTTACTCTATAAGAACTTTGGAGGCTTTCATTAAAGCTGCTCCATGGGAAAGTCATTATCCCATTCACCTTAAATTAAATACGGGCCTAAATCGTTTGGGTCTTTCTCTGGGCAACTTAGCGATTATCTGTGAAATTCTTTTAAATCAGTCCAACGTAAAAGTAAAAGCTATTATGTCTCACTTAGCGGCTACAGATGACCTTAAAGAAAAGGCTTTTACTGAGTTACAAATCCAACGATTTAAAGAGGGAACCGCGTTTATTGAAAAGCAGATAGGACCTGTCGCTTTGAAACACCTCAGCAATAGTTCAGGAATTTTAAATTTCCCAGAGGCAGCATTCAATATGGTCAGAAGTGGCATAGCCCTTTATGGCTATGGAAATCATTCCAAAATAGATTCACTTTTAAAGCCTGTAGCCACCTTAACCACTAAAATTTCTCAAATTCACTCCATTGAAAAAGGAGATTGGGTAGGGTACAACAAAGGTTTTGTTGCGGCTAAAAAAATGCGCGTAGCCACTTTAACCATTGGCCATGCAGACGGTATTTCAAGGGTTTATGGCCAAGGTAAAGGGGTGGTTTTTGTAAGTGGAAATCCTTGTCCAATTATAGGAAATGTGTGTATGGATATGCTGATGATAGACCTAAGAAACCATGTGGCTAAGGAAGGAGACAACGTAGTGATCTTTGGAAAAGGCGCTTCTGCAGAAACTTTTGCTAGCGGAGCTAAAACCATTTCATACGAACTATTAACAGGGATTGGTGCAAGAGTAAAAAGAGTGATTTTCTTTTGAAATAAGCTTTTTACCCATTGACTATGGTGAATGGGTCAATAGTATCATTAACTTATTCATTGTGGGTATGGTGATGTTTTATTGTAGTAAAGGCCTATTAAAAATTAAACCTGCGCCACCAAAATCAAGTCCTAAAAAGGGGCCTACCTTAGAGGAAATTTTGCTAGAAATAAGAGATCTTATTAAAGAATAAATCATAAGTTGTTGCAAAAATAACTTTTTGTTAAATTTTTATAACAATTTGAAAAGTTATGGAGCGGAACCCCTAAGAATGATTACTTTTGTTTATTAAAAATTTAAAAAAATGAAAGTAGCTGTTGTAGGCGCTACCGGAATGGTAGGTGAAGTCATGTTAAAAGTTTTGGCAGAACGTAATTTTCCAATTAGTGAATTGCTTCTTGTAGCCTCTGAGCGATCAGTGGGTAAAACCATGGAATACGGTGGTAAAACCCATACAGTAATTGGTTTACAAACTGCCGTAGACGCAAAACCTCATATTGCTATATTTTCTGCAGGAGGAGACACTTCTTTGGAATGGGCACCAAAATTTGCCGCTGCTGGGACTACAGTAATTGATAATTCTTCTGCGTGGAGAATGCACCCAGATCACAAATTAATCGTCCCTGAAATTAACGCCAACACTCTTACAAAAGAAGATAAAATTATAGCCAACCCCAATTGCTCTACCATTCAAATGGTCTTGGTTTTAGCGCCTTTACACCAAGCTTACAAAATGAAACGCGTGGTGGTGTCTACCTATCAATCTGTTTCAGGAACTGGGGTAAAGGCGGTGGAACAAATGGAAAATGAGACAAAGGGCATTCAAGGAGAAATGGCTTATCACTACCCTATACACAGAAATGCTATTCCCCATTGCGATGTGTTTTTAGAAAACGGATACACTAAAGAAGAAATGAAATTGGCTAATGAGCCTAAAAAAATATTGGGAGACCACTCTTTCCATATTACTGCCACCGCAGTGAGAATACCGACCGCTGGGGGGCATTCTGAATCTGTCAATGTGAGCTTTGAAAAAGACTTTGACCTCTCTGAAGTAAGATCAATTCTCCATGAAACACCAGGGGTAGTAGTTCAAGACAATACCGACACAAATACCTATCCAATGCCAGCCTATGCACATGACAAAGACGACGTTTTTGTAGGGAGAATTAGAAGAGATGAAAGTGCAGAAAACACCTTAAATATGTGGATTGTAGCAGACAACCTCAGAAAAGGAGCTGCCACCAATGCCATTCAAATTGGAGAATACTTAATTGCAAACGGTTTGGTGTAACTTTAGGGTATGCTTGTACTGGAAAACATCCATTTTAAATACAAAGAACCCCTTCTTCAAAATATACACTTACGTCTAGCCCCTGGAAAGCTTATGGCTTTAACAGGCGCTAGCGGGAGTGGAAAAAGTACCTTGTTAAAACTAATTTACGGGAGTTTAGCCCCTGAAAAAGGCCAAATACATTGGAAAAAAGAAGCTTTATTAGGGCCTGAATACAACCTGCTCCCAGGCGCCCCTTTTTTGAGGTATCTGGCCCAGGATTTTGATCTCATGCCATATACTTCTGTCGCTGAAAATATTAGCCAACATTTATCTGTTTTTGAGCCAGAGCATATGGAAAAACGTACCGCTGAGCTTTTAGAGCTCACAGATATGGAGTCTTTTGCCAATACCCAAGTTAAAAATTTATCAGGCGGACAACAACAACGCGTGGCTTTGGCAAAGGTTTTGGCAAAAGCTCCAGAATTAATTCTCTTAGATGAGCCCTTTAGTCATATAGACCCCCCTTTAAAACTTATATTGAGAACAAAGCTATTCAACTACCTAGAACAGCACAAAATTGCCTGTATATTAGCCTCTCACCATCCCGAGGATTATATGGGTCATGCCCACGAAATGGTCTGTATGGAAAAAGGTGAAATTATCGCTTCTGGCACGCCAGAATCCTTGTATCAATTCCCGCCCAACAAAAAGGTAGCAGAGCTTTTTGGCGTCTTAAATATTTTAGATAAAGCCACTGTTTTGTCGTTGTATCCATCGCTTAAAATAAAAGAAGGACAGGAAATTGTAGTTTGGCCACATGAATGGTCCTATAACGCACAAACTGGCATAAAAGTCAGTGTTGAAAAGAGTCTTTTTGTTGGAAATGGCTATCTAATAGTCTTTAAATCAATAGATGGGAAGCGCTTTTATATGCATTCAAAAACGGCCCTTTTAGAAAATGAAAAAAAGCGTATTCAAGTGTCCTTAGACCTCTGTGAACAGCGTTTAAATTCATTAGAGGTGTAGCTCCGCCAATTCACTGCCTACTTTTGACCCTAAAGCCACGCCCATTCCTCCCAAACGAACCCCACAGTACACGTTGGGCTGAACACATTTTAAGAGGGGTTCTTTACCAGCTCCAACACCCATAATTCCAGACCATCTACGATCAATTTCATAGGAAACCCCAGGAAGAATCGTTTCTTTAAGTAAGCGATCAAGTGCGTCTTGAATAAGCGACGTTTGAGAAAAATCAGTGGTTTCTTCCTCTTTGAAGGCCAAGTTTCGCCCTCCTCCTAGCAGTATTCTTTGGTCTATGTTTCTAAAATAATAGTAGCCCATGTCCAAATGAAAAGCCCCTTTTATGTGGAGATTTTCTATGGGCTTTGTAATAAGAACCTGAGCCCGTGCAGGCCTTACATTTTCTATTTGAAGCGATTTAGAAAAACCGTTGGTTGCTATAAATAACGCCCCTGCTTTACACTCAAAAAAATTAGTTTTCAGGTGAACCGATCCATTAGAACTAGAAAAATCAGTGAGCTCAGTCCCATAAAAAATATGAATGTCTTGCGCTTGCACTTTACGGATTAGCTGCTTCATCATGAGGCCGGTATCTATCTGTCCCTCGTGAACGCTGCTAATATAATTTTCTTTTACCCCCTTAAAATTAAACGTATTGGACGCAGTGTAAAACGAATCCGACTTAAAAACCGGCTGTAACAATGAATTCACTGCGGTTAATTGGTCTAAACATGTCTCGTATAGTGCTGTGTGGGCTGCTAAAAAAACTTCATGCCCACCGTGGTTCTTATACCCTATTGGAGCGTCCCCCAGTCTACTTCTGAGTAATTGAACCCCCTCATACCTTCTTTGAACAATATTTAAAACGCTTTGTTCGCCCTGGCAATCTATGTCGGACAAAATTTCAGAAATACTACCAAAGCAAGTAAATCCTGCATTTTTAGTACTTGCCCCATGAGGCAAAATGCCTTTTTCAAAAACTACAATAGTAGATTTAGGGTATTTTTCCCTTAAAGAAAGGGCACAGCTTAAACCGACTATACCACTTCCAATTACTGCATAATCTATATTTGACAACCAGTGTTTGTGCTCCCAGTAACTCAGTGCGTCCATGCTTAAAAATACTACATTTTCCAATACTTATTGGAGGCATTTAAATCAAAAAATCACCCCTAAAAAGCAAACGCTTCTCGGGGGTGATGAATACTTAAGTATCAGTTGGGTCAAAATTACCCAGCAGGTTCTTTGACTGTTTAATCAATCGGGTCCATTACAAAATCTTCCATAAATTTAGTGGTGTAATTGCCCGCTAAATAATCCGGATGATCCATAAGTTGTCTGTGGAAAGGAATGGTTGTCTTAACGCCTTCAATCACAAATTCGTCTAAAGCCCTTTTCATTTTGTTAATAGCCTCTTCCCTAGTTTGTGCCGTTGTAATTAACTTGGCAATCATAGAGTCATAATTTGGAGGAATCACATAGCCGCTATACACATGGGTGTCTAATCTAATCCCATGACCCCCTGGCGTGTGAAGAGTGGTGATTTTTCCCGGACTCGGTCTAAAACCGTTATACGGGTCTTCTGCATTAATCCTACATTCTATGGCGTGTAGTTTTGGGTAGTAATTTTTTCCAGATATTGGCACCCCTGCAGCCACTAATATTTGCTCTCTAATCAAATCGTAATCTACCACTTGTTCTGTAATAGGGTGCTCTACCTGAATTCTAGTATTCATTTCCATGAAGTAAAACTTCCTGTGTTTGTCTACCAAAAATTCTATGGTTCCAGCGCCTTCGTACTTAATATATTCTGCTGCTTTTACCGCAGCATTGCCCATTTCTTCTCTCAATTTATCTGTCATAAATGGAGAAGGGGTTTCTTCTGTTAGTTTTTGGTGTCTGCGTTGCACCGAACAATCTCTTTCTGACAAGTGACATGCTTTTCCAAACTGATCTCCAACTACCTGAATCTCAATGTGTCTAGGCTCTTCTATCAGTTTTTCCATATACATCCCTCCATTACCAAAAGCTGCTGTAGCTTCTTGTACAGCACTTTCGAATAATTTGGTCATGTCTTCTTCTTTCCAAACGGCGCGCATTCCCTTACCTCCACCACCAGCAGTGGCTTTAATCATTACAGGATAACCCACTTTTTTTGCGGTGGCAAGAGCATCCTTAACATCCTTTAAAATACCCGCAGAACCAGGAACACAGGGCACTCCTGCTTTTTTCATGGTTTCTTTAGCAGTGGCTTTGTCGCCCATTTTATCTATTTGATCACCCGATGCACCAATGAATTTAATGCCATGCTCCGCGCAAATTCTTGAAAACTTAGCGTTTTCAGACAAAAAACCATAACCAGGGTGAATGGCGTCTGCATTGGTAATTTCAGCCGCAGCAATAATATTTGGGATTTTCAAATAAGACTCGCTACTCGGTGCAGGTCCTATACAAACCGCCTCGTCTGCGAATCTCACATGAAGACTTTCCTCGTCTGCTTTGGAATACACCGCAACAGTCTTAATTCCCATTTCTTTACAGGTCCTGATAATCCTTAAGGCTATCTCTCCCCTATTTGCAATTAATATCTTCTTAAACATAGTAGCGCTATTTATAATCCATGAAATATGTTAGCCTTTAGAGGCAAATTAAGAAGGATCTACTACGAAAAGTGGCTGATCAAATTCTACTGGGGAAGAGTCGTCTACCAAAATCTTAACAATCTTACCCGACACTTCTGACTCAATGTCATTAAATAATTTCATGGCTTCAATCACACAAAGCACATCTCCTTTTCCTATCTCACCTCCAACCTCAACAAAATTGGGTTTGTCTGGAGAAGGCCTTCTGTAAAAAGTTCCAATAATGGGCGATTTTATGGTGATCAAATGGTCTTCATTAGCTGGGGCAGATTTTGTGGCTGGCGCCGATGCCTCAACCACTGCTGCCACAGGAGCCGTAGCCACTGGCATTTGTTGCATGTAAACAGGCTCAGAAACAGCCGTCCCTAAAGGACCTGTTCTGATGGTAATTTTAATTTCTTCTGTCTCTAATTTAACTTCACTGGCTCCTGATTTAGCCACAAATTTAATGAGGTTCTGAATTTCTTTAATATCCATTTTAATAAAGTTTAGTTGCGTTAAAGTATTAGTTGTCGTAGGCCCATGTCAAATAAATAGAACCCCACGTAAAGCCTCCACCGAAAGCGGCAAAGACCAGTTTGTCTCCTTTTTTTAATTGATTCTCGTAATCTGCCAATAACAGTGGTAAAGTGGCAGAAGTTGTATTCCCGTATTTGGCAATATTGTTCATTACCTTGGAAGTATCTACTTCCATTCTTTTAGCTGTAGCGTCAATAATTCTATTGTTGGCCTGGTGGGGCACCAACCAATCTACTTGATCTTTTGTGAGTGTGTTACGCTCCATTATTTTAGCGGCAGCGTCTGCCATATTAGAAACGGCAAATTTAAATACTGTTTTCCCGTCTTGGTAAACATGGTGCTGCTTATTTTGAACTGTTTCTATAGAGGCGGGCAACAACGAACCACCTGCTTCCATTTTAAGAAAATTCCTTCCTATTCCGTCGGACCTTAGGTATTCATCTTGCAATCCATAACCTTCGTTGTTGGGCTCAAAAAGAGCTGCTCCTGCACCATCTCCAAAGATAATACAAGTAGCCCTGTCAGTATAGTCAATAATAGAAGACATTTTATCTGCGCCTATTAAAAGTACTTTCTTATACCTCCCTGCCTCAATATATGCCGCAGCTGTAGACATTCCATACAAGAAACTTGAACAAGCGGCCTGTAAATCATAAGAAAAAGCATTAATCGCGCCTATTTCTGAAGCCACATAGGCGGCAGTAGAAGCTACTAAAAGGTCTGGAGTAGCTGTAGCTACAAGCACTAAATCTATAGTGTGAGGGTCTAATTGTTTCTTTTCAATAAGGTCCTTGGCTGCCTGAATAGCCAAGTAAGAAGTTCCTTTGTCTTTGTCTTTTAAAATTCTACGCTCTTTAATTCCTGTTCTAGAGGTAATCCATTCATCGTTGGTCTCCACCATGGTCTCTAAAAGTGCGTTTGTTAACACAAAGTCTGGGACATAAGATCCCACAGCTGAAATGGCTGCATGTAATTTTGTCATTCGAATTGGTTTGTTTTTAAGCGAAAAGTGCTGAAAAATGATTCAAAATTCGTGAAAATTAATCATTTTACACCACCTTTTAGTGTTTTTTACAATTTTTAAAGGATTTTAAGCGGTTTTTTTATCATCTCAAATCCACTTTAAAAAAACAAGCTTTGGTTATAAAACCAAAAGTTTATATCATAAAAAAACTCCCACTTAAAAAAGTGGGAGTTATTTGAACCTAAAAACGTTTACTTAGGCAGTAGCTACCTCAGTGTTGTCTATAAGCACTTGACCTCTGTAGTATAATTTACCTTCGTGCCAGTGTGCTCTATGATACAGGTGCATTTCACCTGTTGTTGGATCTTTAGCAATAGTAGGGGCTACTGCTTTGTAATGTGTTCTTCTTTTGTCTCTCCTTGTTTTGGAAATTTTTCTCTTTGGATGTGCCATAACAATACCTATTTATCCGTTAATAACTTTTTTAGAGCGTCCCATCTAGGGTCCGTCTCTTCTATTGCTTCTTTTTGTTCCTTTAGTTCTTTAACTCCTAATTTTTCTAGGGTTTCGAGTGCCTCAGATTTTAATGTTCCGTCTAATACACCTGGATGTACTTTTTTGGCGGGTAATGCCAAAACAATCATTTCGTAAATATATTGTGATACATCTACTTGGTGTTCTCCGTGAGGAAGCACTAAAAGCGCTTCATTTTCATTGTCAAAAGCCTCTCCAAATTTCACGACTAAATCTAGTGAAGATTGCAGCGGGAGATCGAAAGGTTCATTAGTGGTGTCACAGTTTACACGGACACTTCCACGGGCTTCAAATGTCAATTCCATCATGGTACTTAACTTCTTTAATGTCACATGAACATTGAGTTCAGCGGCATTAAAATCATTAAAATCATATGCGTTAAAGAACGTGTTGTCTATGGCAAATTCGAACTGGTGCTTTCCTTCTTTAAGTCCTGAAAATGGAATATGGTACTCCCTATTTTTCATTATAAATTAGATTATACGCACCTCTCCACTAAGCCAAAAGGCGGGTGCAAAGATACTATTATTATACTAACAACCAAGCATTAAAGAAATTAAAAATTATTTTTGTGTTGGTGGTTTATAGTGGCTTTTCTTAATGGGTCTCTTCTCGACAATTTTAGCTTTTTTCAAAGGATTTTCCATAAGGGTTTTATACATGGCCCTATGCTTAAAAATCTGTATGGCTGCATACACCGCAGCTGAAAATGAAGTGTGATCTGCTACACCTTTACCCGCTATATCATAAGCAGTTCCATGGTCTGGTGAAGTTCTCACCTTTGATAAGCCTGCAGTGAAGTTCACCCCATTGCCAAAAGAAAGTGTTTTAAAGGGAATTAATCCTTGGTCGTGATAGGCGGCGAGTATCGCGTCAAATTGGGTGTAATTTTTAGAACCAAAAAAGCTATCGGCCGCGTAGGGGCCAAAAACCAAAGATCCTCCGTGGGCAATTTCAGCAATGGTCGGGATAAGAATGTCTTGGTCTTCTTTTCCAATAACACCATGGTCCCCGTTGTGTGGGTTTATACCCAACATGGCTACTTTGGGTTTTCTAATCCCAAAATCTTGTTCTAAAGACTTTAATATCGTTTTTATTTTAGATTTAATAATTTCAGGAGTGATATGACTAGACACTTCACTCACAGCTACATGGTCTGTTAATAATCCAACCCTAAGAGAATCTGACACCATAAACATGAGGCTCTCCCCGCCGAGTTCCTGAGCCAAATAATCTGTATGTCCCGGAAAACTGAAAGTCTCACTTTGAATATTACTCTTGTTTATTGGCGCGGTAACCAAGACGTCAATGCTTCCTTCCTTAAGTGCTTTTGTGGCTGCTTCTAAAGATTTTAAAGCGTATTCACCCCCTAACTTGGTCTCTTTACCAAAATGTATTTCAGGAACCTCTTTCCAAATATTGACCACATTAAATTTACCTTCTATAGCCTCTGAGGCGCTAGTGACACCCTGATACACAAGCTGGGTGCCTAATTGTTGTTGGTGCTGTGCTATGGTTTTGCTAGAGGCAAATACCACAGGGGTACACAATTCTAATGTCCTAGGGTCTTCGAAAGTTTTTAAAATAACTTCGCCGCCTATTCCATTTAAATCTCCTATTGAAATTCCAACTTTTATTTTTGCATTATTCTGCATGCTATATCTGGCTTTATAAGTAAATTTGCTGGGTAAAATTAGACAATAAAAACGAACCATGTTTACTGGAATTATTGAAACTTTAGGAAAAGTAGTTGGAATAGATGCTGAAGGGAGTAATATGCACCTAAGCATTGAAACACCTTTAGCGAATGAGTTAAAAATTGATCAGAGTGTTGCACACAACGGAGTATGTTTAACCGTGATAGAAAAAACATCCAAACAATACACGGTAACTGCTATTGCAGAAACATTAGAAAAAACATCCTTGAATCACTTTAAAGTGGGCCAACTAATTAACCTTGAACGCGCTATGATATTAGGCAGTAGATTGGACGGACATATTGTTCAAGGTCATGTAGATCAGACCGGGGTTTGTTCGGGGCTCAAAGAAGAAGACGGGAGCTGGGTATTTACCTTTAACTACGATCCAGACAAAAGCAATGTGACTATTGAAAAAGGATCTATTACTATAGATGGAACGAGTCTAACCGTTGTAAACTCTGAAAAAAATAGCTTCTCTGTGGCTATTATACCCTACACTTATGCGCACACCTGTTTCCAACAGTACCAAATAGGTACAGTTGTAAACTTGGAGTTTGACGTAATTGGAAAATACGTAAAACGTTTGTTAGAAATTGGCAAATAAAATAAGTCTTTGGCGGGGGTTTTAATTCAATTTTAAGTTGGCTTAAAATTGACTACGCGCTTTCTAATTGCGACCTAAAATCTGCGATAAGCCTCAATGCTGCTTCCTCAAATTCTTGGGGGACAGCCATTTTAATCGTAGATTCTGTTCCGCCGGCAAATCCTGCTAAAACACCCGAAACCTGTTCGTTTTTCTCCACAAAAGGAATCCCATGATCTTCAAAAACTCCTTTAAGTAATAAAACTGCCATGGCGTTTCCTGTAAAAATTTCCTTATATGTGCTGCTCATTTGAATGGTCTTTTAACATAAAAATAAGGCATTTCATACAAAACGACAAAATTAAACCTTAATGAAAATTTTCTTTTGATACATAAAGGACGCCATGAACACATAAAATGCACAGACCGTTATGGCGTAAAGCAAAGAAGACAAGGCGGGATCTATGGCCTGGTGCAGGTATATTTTTTCAAATAAAACTCCGTGAATACTACTTCCATTGATTGGAATTAAATAAAACAATTTAGTGACAAAACTAGACGTAAAATAAATAGCAATCGCATTCGCACCTACTTTGGAAAACACCCTTCCAAAGGTGAGTTTTTTCACTTCACGCAGGTAAAATAAAGTCCCTAACACTAGATTGGCCCAACCAGCTGTAACCAGCACAAATGAACTGCTCCAAAGGGCTTTATTAATGGGAAAACTCAAATCTAATAAATGCCCTAAACCGAGCAAAACAATACCCGATATAAACAAAAGGGAGGCTTTTTGATAGGTGTTAGACCGCAATATATCTCCCGCTAATGTGCCCAGCAATGCCGTTGAAATTGCAGGTAAAGTACTGAGTATACCCTCAGGGTCATAGTCTGGTTTCCACATATGAGAACCCAGTAATTTCAAGTCTATAAAATTGGCCCAATTGTTCGCTGCTCTTTCATAGGTAGGGGCCACCCCTTCTATAGGGAGAAAACCCATCCATAGCCAATAAGCCAATAAAATAATTCCAATAATCAAGGCAGTACTTCTTTTGCTACCCAAGAGATATATCATACTCGCAAAGAAAAAAACAAGTCCAATACGTTGAAGCACTCCGGGAAAACGAATGCTTTCAAAATCTTTAATAAAGGGAAAACTAATGGTAAATGAGCCTAGAAAAAGACCCAGTCCAATAAGTTTTAAACTCCTTTTGGTCAATTTTAAAAAAACAGGGGGCTTTAATTTCTTGTCTTTATAGGAGAGCGAGATAGACACGCCAACAATAAAAAGAAAGAAAGGAAAAACCAAATCTGTAAGGGTGTATCCATGCCAAGAGGCGTGTAAAAAAGGGGTGTAAACAGCAGACCAAGTGCCAGGAGTATTGACCAAAATCATGAGTAATATGGTGGTTCCCCTAAAAATATCTACCGAAGGTACCCTTTTGTTAAAAATCATAAAATAGATTTTTTTAAGGTTTTCCAAACTTTGAGTAATAAAACTCCTGCTACAATCACTGCAAGCGTTAAGCCAGCGGCCAAAGTGTAATTGCCATAGATCCAATTACCTGTTGCAAACATACAGCCATACACAAGTATTGCACCTAAAATCATCGCTAAAATACCAGAAGGAACGGACCATTCCTGATGTTTTAATTGGCCTTCGGAAATGGCTTTTTCCTGTTGTGTTTTCCAGCCAGGACCTCCAGGCTGAGTTTGCTTGTAAAATCTATCTAGGGTTTCTTCCCTCTCGGGCGATGTTAGGAAAGTGACCGTAATCCAAACAATAGAAGTCAGAAGTACCACTAAAGGGAATTTGGCCCAAGAGGGAAAAATACCATCTAATCCATCTCCGCCAAAAAAAGTGGTTCCTAAGGAGCCAAAATTAAACAGTATAGACAGTACCCCAGAAACAATCATAGCAGATATTTCACTCCACGCATTTATACGCCACCAAAACCACCTAAGAATAAAAATAAGCCCAGTTCCTGCGCCAAACATTAAAATTATATCAAACAATTGAAGGGCATTTGTCAGGGTGAGTGCTAAAAAACCACTTGCCACCATCAATAAAACAGTGGCTATTCTACCCACCATAACCAGTTGTTTTTCAGTAGCATTGGGCTGAATTTCTAGTTTATATACATCGTTTACAATATAAGAAGAACCCCAATTTAAATGGGTGGAGATTGTAGACATATAAGCGGCTCCTAAAGAAGCCATAACCAGACCGAGTAAGCCGCTGGGTAGTTTTGTGAGCATGGCAGAGTACGCCAAGTCATTCCCTAATTTGTCTGCAGCTACATTGGGAAAGGCTGTTTGGATAGATAATAAATCTGGGTAAACCACCATAGAAGCTAAAGCCACTATGATCCATGGCCAAGGACGCAATGCATAGTGCATGATATTAAAGAAAAAAGTAGCCCCTATGGCGTGGTTTTCGTTTTTGGCAGCCAGCATTCTCTGTGCAATATATCCGCCTCCACCAGGTTCTGCGCCCGGATACCAAGCAGACCACCATTGCACAGCTAAAGGGATAATTAAAATCCCTATTAAGGCTTCTGTATCTGAGAAATCAGGGAGAATAGACAATTTATCTGAAACATTTTCGTGGGCTAAAAGTGCTTCTAAACCGCCTACCTCTGGGATATTGACCAAATAATAAGCCGCACCTACAGCGCCTGCAATAGCGACAAAAAACAAGACAAAATCTGTGTAAATTACTCCTCTAAAACCTCCAAAAGCACTGAATAATACCGTAATACTCCCTGCCACTAATACTGTAAAAACAGGATCTAAGCCCAACATGACTTGACCTATTTTAATCGCAGCTAAAGTCACTGCAGACATAGCCATAACGTTAAACAAAACCCCTAAATAAAAAGCCCTAAACCACCTTAGAAAGTGCGCTGGTTTTCCGCCATATCTGAGTTCATAAAATTCCATATCTGTAGCCACATTTGACCGGCGCCATAGTTTGGCGTAAACAAAAACAGTCAGAAGGCCAGTAAGTAGAAAGGCCCACCAAACCCAGTTTCCTGAAACCCCGTTTGTTCTTACAATATCTGTGACAAGATTAGGGGTGTCTGTAGAAAATGTGGTAGCTACCATAGAAAATCCTAAAAGCCACCACGGCATACTTCTTCCTGAAAGGAAATACTCAGCGCTGCTTTGGCCAGATTTTTTAGAGACTACAATTCCTATAATTAGTACGATTGAAAAAAAGCCAGCAATAATGCTGTAATCCAAGACAGACAAATTCATTTTTTGGTTGGTTTAACGGTTTGGTTGGTAATGATAAACATAAAGGTATTATTTTTTGTTACACTGCACACATTTTATGACTTAAGTGTCTTAAAAAACAAATTGTACCTTCGTTTTATGGACGCTTATTTAAATGGACTACTATCTATAGAATCATTTGTTTTTGCCTTTTTAGCCGCTTTTATTTTAGGGGTCTCCAAAGCAGGAGTTAAAGGAATAGCTGTATTAATAGTCACCCTAATGGCATTGGCTTTTGGAGGTAGGTCTTCTACAGGAATGCTCATGCCGCTGCTCATTGTGGGAGATGTTTTTGCCATTACATACTACCACAGGCATACCCAATGGCACTATTTAAAAGTCTTCCTCCCCTGGATGATGCTGGGTGTGGTCATTGGCGTAATTATTGGTAAAGACCTTCCTGAAAAAACCTTTCAAATGGGAATGGCTGTTGCTATATTACTCACCTTGAGTATGCTTATATGGTGGGAAAAAAAGAAAGTAAAAACCATTCCTACCCATTGGAGCTTTGGAGGTTTTATGGGCATTATGGCAGGAATTACCACCATGATTGGAAATCTAGCGGGTGCTTTTTCAAATATTTATTTTCTAGCCATGCGCCTTCCTAAAAATCATTTTATTGGCACTGCGGCCTGGTTGTTTTTCCTAATAAACTTATTCAAACTCCCTTTTCATGTTTTTGTATGGAAGACTGTCACTTCTGAGAGTTTAAAAATATTTTTAATACTGCTTCCAGGTACTTTAGTAGGTTTACTTACAGGAGTGTTTTTTGTACACAAAATTTCAGATGCGTTTTTTAGAAAAATGATACTAGTGCTTACCTCCTTAGGGGCAATAGTCTTGTTTTTAAGGTAATTTTATTACTTAAGAACTGCATATAATGATAATATTGTATATTTATTTTATAGAATTATTGAAATAAATAACCTCTTTGAATTCTTGAACTCAGCCTATCCCCATGTTTAAAAAAAGACTATTTCTATTCTTGCTTTTTAGCCTTCCTGTTCTTGGTCAAGAAATTGTTTTTAAAATTTCCGACCAAGAACTCACAACGCTAGACAAGGAAAAAGGATTGCTACTTCAATTCTCAGGAGATAGTTTAACTACAATCGATATAGAAGCTTTTAAAATAAAAAGCAAAACCGCTTTAAAATTACCTCCAGAATTTACATTTATTGACTATCGTCCTATTTGGCAAAACAAGGCTTTATTGTTCACTGAAAAAGACGGAGGAAAGGTTTATGCTTTTGAAAATGACAGTTTAATTAGAATAGACCGTTCGGACATTGTTCACTGGCAATCCTTTAGTAGTTTGTTCAATAGAAACGACAGCATTTATAAATACGGTGGTTATGCTTACTGGACTACTTCAAACGCGCTCACCTATTTAAACCCAATCTCAAAAGGCTGGGAGGTTATTTCTTTTAAAAGCAAAGAAGTTCCTCAAAGCGCCTACAATCAAATTCATCATTTAGGTAAATCAGATTTATTCATATTTGGCGGCTATCATGTAAATGACCATGATCGGTTAAACTATATTCATGTGAATGCCGTATGGTCGTATCATTTTAAATCAAAAAGCTGGAAATATTTAGGAGAGTGCGATATTAAAGATATTGCGTCTTACAAAAAAATAAATGGAGATTTTAAAGAAACATTTGAGGTGTTTAGCGCCCAAAGGGGCTTAATTAAAATTGACCCGTACAATAACATAGTCACCTATTATAAAGAAAATCCTCTGTATTTTAATGTGGCTATAAGCCAAAACCTTCCCGTGTTTAAACACAATGGATTCTATTACTACTACAACAGTAATGACCAAGATCTTGTGTTCACAAAAGTTGCTGAAAGTAAATTTGTTCCAAAAGAAACCAATAGTGGAGCTTTGTTTGTAAACAAAACAAATAAGTATTTGTTGCTAGGTACATCTATCTTTCTAATATTTACATTGGGGCTTTTCTGGTGGCTTTTGAAAAAAACAAAAAAGAAGAAAAAGACCCTCTTAGTTTTTGAGCACAAAATAAGCTTGAACAAAAAAGAAACTTTTTTGGAGCCTGAAGAGCACCTCATTTTAAAAACACTGATTTCAAAAAAAACCTTAGAATCTGCACAGCTAATTTCTCTAATTTACAACGAAAACCTCACCAAATCTCATAATGAGAAAATTAAAAACAACCTAATAGAGTCTTTAAACCTAAAACTTTCTTATGTATTAGGTGTGGAAAAAACGCCTATTGTAAGCGAAAAATCATTGGAAGATAAGAGAATTAGGGTCTACAGCTTAAAAGTGCCTCAAATCATAGTTCGTTTAGAAAAATAAAAAGCCTCAAATATTTATCAATACCTTAGTAGCAAAGATAATTACTACGATTAATGGTTTCTAAATTACGCTTTGCATTCGCTTTATTTTTTGCTTTTTCAGTCTATAATATTATATACAGCCAAGACCACAGCGAAAAAGCCAAAGACACTACTGCTTTAAACGAAGTGGTGCTAACTGCCTCATTAATTACAACAAATTTATTAGACGCTCCTACTGCTTCTAGTTTTGTGAATGCCAAAAAAATTCATGAAACGACCCCCCAACTATCCCTAAAAGAATATCTGGGTCAGGTGCCTGGTTTATTTGCCCAAAACCAATACAACTACAACCAAGACTTGCGAATCTCTATTAGAGGTTTTGGGGCAAGGGCCTCATTTGGTATAAGGGGTGTGTTTCTAAATATAGACGGTATACCAGAAACCACTCCAGACGGACAAAGCCAATTAGACAATATACCAATTGGTATTATATCTAATATTGAAGTGCTCAGAGGGCCTAGCAGTGCGCTATATGGCAACGCCGCTGGTGGAGTAATTTTAATGAGCACCCAGGAAGACTTGGGAGCAAACACCTTAAAATTTAGGGCCATGGGCGGGGCGTTTGGATTGGCTGCTTCTCAGCTAACGGTTGCTTTAGGAGAGAATAAATTTAAATCTCTTTGGCATTTTAACCATAGTGTCTCAGAGGGATATAGAGCGCTTGAGTGGATTTAAACAAAGCCAATTAAATGGAACATTTACATATCAATTGGCCAAAAATCAATCCTTAAAAGGACAGTTCAATTACACTGACAGCCCCTATGCAAATGACCCTGGTAGTTTAAGCCTAAAACAAGTTACAAACGGGAGAAGGTTGGCAAGAGAGGCTAATATTGTTTACCAAACAACAGAAAAAATAAATCATTTAAAATTTGGTTTAAGCCACCAATACGCTCCTAATAAGAAGGGTATTGATGCTTTAAACAATGCCTTTGAAATAAACTCCTATGCCTTTTTTGCCCAAAGAAACTTTCTAGGGCTATTGCCTTTTTTAAATGGTGGCGTCTCTGCATTTAAAAGAAACTATTACGGACTTGGCTCAAAGGCCGTTTTTAAAGGAGAAAACAAGCGAACAGTTGGTTGTGGGAATAGGTCATGCTTTGCAAAGCGACCTTAGAAGTAGATTTCAAAATGAAAGAGGTGTTGTTGGTACATTGGTCGGGCAACAAAATGAGGTTTTTCCAACAGTCATGGGTTTATCACTGGTAAAATTCCCTTTCAAAATTGGATGCTTAGCGCTGCTTTAAGGACAGACCTCATCCATATAGAAATGGACACAAACCAAAAAAGAAATTTTACCGCCTTAAGCCCAACAGCCGCATTAGGCAGAAAAATAGGTATTAATCAATATATAAGCTTCTCCTATGCGCAGAGTTTCGAAACCCCTACCCTAAGTGAGTTGAGCAATGCACCAGACGGGAGCCTGGGTTTTAACGAAACCCTAGATCCAGTAAAATCAAATAATATAGAATTAACCTACAGGGGCAAGCACTTCATAAAAAACGACTACAAATTAAATTGGGAGATCAGTGGTTTTATAAGTGATTCAAATGGAGAAATTTTGCCTTTTGAGTTGCCTGAATTTCCACAGAGACAATTTTTCAAAAATAGTGGCGAAACAAAAAGAAAGGGTGTCGAGGCAATGGTCACATTAATCGGAAATATACTGGAATGGAACAATTCAGCAACCTTTGCAAACTACACCTTTAAAGAAAACACAGAAATTACTGCACTGTCAGGAAAGAAGATTCCTGGCATTCCAAGCCATCATTTTAATTCACAAATACAGTTAAAATTTCGTAGTCAACTTAATATACGATTAGAGTATCAGCATATAGGATCCTTAATGGCCAACAATAACAACAGTGTAAAAGTCGCTCCATATAGCGTATTAAATCTTTCAGGCGTAAAACAACTGCCTTTAAAAGATGGCGCCCTCAAGCTTTTTGCTGGTATTAACAACCTGACGAATAGTCTTTATTTTGACAATATTAGAATTAATGCTTTTGGAGGAAGATTTTACGAAGCCGCGCCAACGAGACACCTTTATATGGGAATAGAATTGTCTTTATAAGCAGACAAAAACACAAGGAAGCATTTTTTTTATTAATTTAATGGCTATAAAAGATTACTGTCCTTCCGTAGGACAAACTATTTGTTGCGGAATTATTTTAATAACCACCAAACACTTTTCACATTCATGAAAACAAAAAACAACAGAAGAGATTTTATTAAAAAAAGTACCTTAATAGGCACTGGATTCTATATTGTGCCAAGGCATGTTTTAGGAGGTACTGGCTTTACCGCCCCTAGTGACCAACTGGTCGTTGGTGCAATTGGTGCCGGTGGAAAAGGCGGCTCTGATATAAACAACGCATACAATGAGGGTAAAAATAGGGTTGCGGCACTTTGTGATGTAGATCCTGCTATGGCAAAAAACGCTATGGAAAGACACGAGGGAGCTGCTTTTTTTCATGATTTTAGAAAAATGCTAGACCAGCAAAAAGACCTAGATGCTGTGACCATTTCAACGCCAGATCATACCCATGCAATCATTGCCCATGAGGCCATGATGCGTAATTTACATGTGTATGTTCAAAAACCATTGACCCATACCATAGCAGAAGCTAGGCACTTAACTCATTTAGCGAGAAAACAACAGGTGGTTACTCAAATGGGAAACCAAGGAGGCTCTTCTTTGGGGGTGGTTAAAATCAAAGAATGGATAGACGGAAATGCCATAGGAGACGTTAAAAAAGTATTTATTTGGACCAACAGACCTGTATGGCCTCAAGGAAAAGGGGCGCCTGAGGCAAACCCTTCTAAAAAACCACAGGGCTTGGATTGGGATCTATGGCTTGGCCCAGCATCTAATAAAGAATACACTCCAGGATTGCACCCATTTGATTGGAGGGGGTTTTGGGAATACGGAACTGGAGCCCTTGGAGATATGGGTTGTCATTTACTAGATGTTCCTTACAAAGTATTGAATCTGGGATACCCTACAGGAGTGCAATGTAGTGTTGCCAATATTTACTCTAGAATGTGGACCCCAGACTACGTCCCCGACGGATGTCCAGTAGCTTCTAAAGTAACCATTGATTTTCCTAGTAAAATTGCAGGACAATCAGGGGTTGAATTAGAATGGACAGACGGGGGCATTACGCCAGCTATTCCAGATGAAATTAGCGATTACTACTCCGCTTCTAGCAGTGGGGTAATGATGATGGGTTCTGAAGGTATTATTACCTGTACCGACTACGGAAACAATCCTATTTTATTTAAAAAAGGTATGGAACCTCAGCCATTTGACACCAGTGTACAAGGCAACTTAGACGCCCTTCATAACGCCGCTTGGACAGAGGCTTGTAAGGCTGGATTTAATTCTGACAAACACAAAGCGCTTACTTCTTCTTTTGATTATGCAGGACCATTTACTGAGACGGTATTAATGGGTAATATAGCCATTAGAAGCCATATGCTCAGAAAAGAAAATGAAGCAGGTAATATGGAGTTCTACGGAAGGAAAAAGTTGCGTTGGGATGGAGAAAATATGCGCATCACCAATTTCGAAGACGCCAACCAATTTGTTACAAAGCCTTACAGAGAAGGCTGGAGTATCCAAGGTCTATAAGACAAAAACCCCAGCCAGTGCTGGGGGTTTTTTTATGAAAAAGGGGGAATGCTAATGAAAGTGTTTTTTTTATTCAGAAGGCACCTCTATATGGTTTCCTAAAAATATAGCATTTAAGAAAAGCCTATTCATTCCGTAATTCACCCCTCTGAAATTAGGGTTGTCTGCAAACATCACCACACGACCACTACCTTTAGGGCTCACAATGAGTGAAGCGCTTTTAGGTAAAAAAACACGACTGTTTTTTGGTGAAATATAGCCGTCTAAATGTGGATTGTCTGCATAATCTATCACTGTACCATAGGCGCTTTTCGAAGGTGACAGCCAAACCTCATTGTTTTTATACAAAGCAATTCTAGACTGATCGTAACCAAATCCAAGCGGATGGGTCAAATCTATATCACCCTTTAAAAATACCCCGCCTAAAGCTTCTCTCCCTATATTTTCTCCAGCGTCTACATAGGGTTTTCTCTGTACTATTTCAGTGGAGTCTGAGGGGGCCTTAATCAGTTTTTCATTTACAAATTTAGTGTTCACCGCCCACGAAGAACCGCTGCCAATGGTGATTAAAGTGTTTCCTTTAGACACCCAATCATAAAGTTTTTTTGTAAACCGCTCAGACAATGCATACCGGCCAGAGACCATCACTAAAATATTGTAGGCATCTAATGAAACACGGTCTAAATTTCTGATAGGTAATTTACTAATAGGCATACCCACGCGAGTGTCCAACAAATGCCAAATCTCTCCTGCTTCATATGAAGAAGTGCCATTCCCAATAATCATAGCAGCTTTAGGTACTTGTAGTGGGCGTACATTCCTACTTCCTAAATCTACTCCTGAAAGACTTAAACCAGATTGCACTGCAGACACTGAAACCCCTAATTTATTAGGTAAGTCTGCCATAAGGGTAGCTAAACTGTCCTTTGAGATTTTTTGTAATGCCACAGGAATCATCAGGGATCCGTACGAAAAAGACTTTGCGCCGTCTGAAGTAGACACTTTAAAAGGCTTAAAAGCTGCTGAAAGCACTACGCCATTTTTTTGTAAATGAGCTATGGCTGAAGGTACATTGTAATCTCTAGCCTCAATAGCATACGCATAGTCTGAAGGGACAAAATCAGATACTTTTACTAAGTCTGCTTCCTTTAATGGGCTGCCCAACTTAGGGAGTTTGGTGAGGGGCTTATAAGAAATATTAAAAAAATTGGCCACAGACCAAGCGCTTGCGTCGTAATAAACAGAGTCCCTGTATTTATTGTAGGTCTCAAAGAAACTCTGAACCATTCGGTATTGCGCCTGAGCGGTAGGCACTACATATTGATCTTTTTCGGTCTCATACACAGAGATCTTATGGGTATTTAATTTCCCAATAAAAGCCTTGGCTAGGTTTTGATCCGTTTCTTTAAAAGAGTAGCCCTTAATTTTACTAGCTGCTGCATTTGAAAAAGCACTCTTAAAAAAATCCCGCTGATACGCCTGAAGCATAGCAGCATTTTCTACTGCTGCTTTCACCGTTGTAATACTAGAAACGTATTGGTTTCTGATTGTAAAAGGAAAGGTAATTTCCCCAAAAGCTGTAGTTTGTTTTAAACCCCTTGAACTGGCTTGTTCAAACAACAAGGCCAAAGCGCCTTGAAGATCTGGATAGGAAGAGCCGTATCCTGGATATGTGCCGTCAAAAGCTTCTTTGGTAAAGTACAAAGACCCTATGCTGTCTAGGGCTTTTGAAAAATAACTTCCAAAAAGATCATTTAAGGTGGTATAGTTTTCTTTGGGCATAATGGGGTCCCAAGAAGCGTTGGGCTTCATGGGCTCAAAAAAATAGGTACTTTGGCTGCCCATTTCGTGAAAATCAGTCACCACATTGGGGTACCATTCATGCGACCAGGCCACCTTTCCTTGGCTTTCAGGATTTACGGTTAACAACCAGTCTCGGTTGAGGTCAAACCAGTAATGGTTGGTTCTACCCCCAGGCCAATATTCATTGTGCTCTGCATCTTGAGGATCTGCTACCAAGGGACGCCCTTTATAGGTATTGGCCCACTGGGTGTGCCTATCTCTACCATCTGGATTGATCGTTGGATCTATAAAAATAACGGCGTTCTCTAGGTATTTTTCTATCTCAGCATTTTTAGAGGCCACAAACGTATAAGCCGCCAAAAGCGCCGCCTCTGAACTGGATGGTTCGTTTCCGTGTACGTTGTAAGCTAGGTTTATAATCAACGGAAGCGCTTTGTCTTTTGGTGCTTCCCCGCTTTTTACAGAAGCTATATGCGCTGCTTTAATTTCCGACAATCTAGCGAGGTTTTCAGGGCTACTCACCACTAAAAAAGCCAGTTTTCTCCCTTCGTGTGTTTTTCCGTAGGGCATGATTTGAGCGCGGTCAGATCCCGCTGCCAATTGTTCTAAATACCCCACGATTAGATCATGACGGCTGTGTTGGCTGCCAATGTCGTATCCTAGAAAAGACGCTGGAGAAGGCACCTCCTGACTAAAAGGTGCATATTTTTCATAAAAATAGTCTTGGCCAAAAGCCATACTACTGCAACACAACAGCAGGGTAAATAATCTCAATAACATAAGAAAGGGTTTAAAGTTTTACCCTTTAAAGATACCAAAGAATTTTTGCTTAATCTCCTTTCAACTGTTATGAAACACGATAGGATAGAAACCTAAAATAAAGATCGGCTATCGGTCACTAAATTACTCCCTTTAAAATGGCCCTTGTCAAAATGTAATCTATTTGCTTTTACCGCTATAGGAAAGGGCATTTTACCCTCCGATACAAGCTTTAATACTTTGTTGTTTTTCTTAAAAGTATTGAGTTTTCCGTCTGTTTTTTTATCTAACTTTAATATTAGCGAAGGAGATATTTCAATATCTGTCTCTATGGTAATCACGAGATTCTTAGCCCACAAAACCCCTGAAATTAGTAAAATTTGATCCTTGTTTGCGTGAGAAAACAGGCTGGGATTGGGATGTAAATAATCTGCCTGATGTAAATAATTTTCCAAACTCCCCATCACCAATTCCTCAGACTCTGACCCTTCATATGAAATGCTTAAAGATTTTCCAGAGGTAATCAGGGTTTCCAAAGAGAGGTTTCCAAGCCCAAAAGCACTTAAAAGCGGTTCCAACAAAGACATTCCCATATTAAACATATATTCGTTTTTATACCTAGAAGACACTTTTAATGCGCTGTTCTCAGATACCTCAAGGGACTTTTTGGATTCAAATGCATGATTTATGTGAGTATAATACAACTCAATAGGGTTAGCGGGAACTTTAAGCCACAACTGCAATAATTTATAACTTCTAATTGGCCCGCCAAGCAGGTCATATCCGTGTTCCCTTAGGTTTTTACTCAAATTTGATTGTAACATATTCATTTTTTTAACGCTTTACCGCATTTGATTTAAAGATACCTTAAAATCCTGCTTTTTGTCTTTTTGTGTCATTAATCCGAAATAAATGGTCTTTGGCCGATGTTTTTTTGCATGCACTAATTCATTATCTTTAGGTACTTAACAATTTCCCTAGGTAGGAAAATCAAAAAAAACCAACTCATGAAAAAAATTTTAATCCCTTTTTTGGCCTTTTTTATGCTGCTCATATCCGTGGAAGAAGCATCGGCACAAAGAAAAAAGAAGACTGCTGAAGCAAGCTCAGATAAGATCTCGTTAGACGCATTTAAATTCAGAAACGTGGGGCCTGCATTTTTATCTGGACGTATTTCAGATATTGCCATGCATCCTGAAAACGACAACCTTTGGTATGTAGCAACCGCTTCTTCCGGGGTTTGGAAAACAGAAAATGCAGGAACTACCTGGCAATCTATTTTTGAAGGACAAGGCACCTTTGCTGCCGGCTGTGTGACCATAGATCCCAATAACCCCAGTACCGTTTGGGTAGGGAGCGGAGAAAATGTAGGGGGGCGTCATATCGCTTTTGGAGACGGTGTGTACAGAAGTACAGACGGAGGAAAGTCATGGAAAAACATGGGGCTTCCAAACTCAGAGCACATCTCTAAAATTATAGTACATCCAGACAATGCTGAGGTAGTTTGGGTAGCTGCTCAGGGACCTTTATGGAGTTCTGGTGGAGACCGCGGCGTTTACAAAACAACAGACGGTGGAAAAAACTGGAAGAAAGTACTTGGAGACAATATGTGGACGGGTGCCACTGACCTTTTAATGGATCCAAGAAATGCAGATGTTTTATACGCTGCTACTTGGGACAGACACAGAACAGTAGCTGCCTATATGGGTGGAGGGCCTGGATCTGGTATTCACCGCTCCACAGACGGGGGAAAAACCTGGACCAAACTTACCTCTGGTATTCCGAATTCAAACCTCGGTAAAATAGGCTTAGCCATTTCCCCACAAAAACCAGATGTAGTCTATGCAGCTATAGAATTAGACAGAACTACCGGAGGTGTTTTTAAATCTGACGACCGCGGAAGCTCTTGGAAAAAAATGTCCAATACTGTTTCTGGTGGAACCGGACCCCACTACTACCAAGAATTATATGCTAGTCCGCACAAATTTGACCGTTTATACCTCATGAATGTAAGGGTACTGACTTCAGAAGATGGCGGAGCTAATTTTGTCACTTTAAAAGAATCTGACAAACACTCAGACAACCATGCTATTGTCTTTAAAAAAGACGATCCCAACTATATTATGTTGGGAACAGATGCTGGAATCTATGAGAGTTTTGACCTGGCAGATACTTGGAAATATCACAAAAACTTACCGCTTACCCAATATTATAAAGTAGCCGTAAATAATGCCAAACCTTTTTATCACATCTTTGGAGGGACCCAAGACAACGGTTCTTCTGGAGGGCCTTCTGCTACAGATGAGCGAGAAGGTATTGCCAACAAACACTGGTATAAAACCTTATTTGCAGACGGGCATCAGTCTGCTACAGACCCAGAAAATCCAAACATTATATACGCAGAAACACAACAAGGGGGCTTACACAGAGTAGACCTCTCTACTGGAGAGCCTTTAATGATTCAGCCACAAGCTAGGGCTGGTGAACCACACGAACGTTTTAATTGGGACGCCCCTATATTAGTAAGCCCACACAAAGCTTCTAGACTTTATTTTGCTTCTTACCGTGTTTGGAAGTCGGAAGACAGGGGGGATTCTTGGACCCCTATCTCTGGAGACCTTACTAGAAATGAAGCGCGCATTGAACTGCCTATTATGGGCAAACAACAGTCTTGGGACAATGCCTGGGATGTGAGGGCTATGTCTAATTACAACACCATTACCTCTTTGTCTGAATCTGAAGTGCAAGAAGGACTGCTTTGGGCAGGTACAGACGACGGTATTATTCAATACACTACAGATTCAGGAGCCAACTGGACTAAAATTCCTGTGACTCGAATGGGATTGCCTTCTAGAGCGTTTGTAAATGATATTAAAGCAGACATATTTGACAAAAACACGGTATATGTGTCCTTAGACAACCATAAAGAAGGAGACTACAAACCGTATTTATTGGTGTCTAATGACATGGGTAAAACATGGCGCTCTTTAGGCAAAGATCTCGGAAAACGAAACCTCGTTTGGAGAATGGTACAGGATTATATTAAAAAAGACCTGCTTTTTGCAGCCACTGAGAATGGTATTTTCACCTCCTTAAACGGGGGCCAAGATTGGCAAAAAATGAGTGGTACTCCTACCATCTCTTTTAGAGATATTACAATTCAAAGAGAGGAAAATGACTTGGTAGCGGCGTCTTTTGGCCGTGGTTTCTTTGTGTTAGACAACTATGCCCCCTTGAGAGACTTCACTGCTGAAAACCTCAGCAAAAAAGCCACTTTATTTGCGCCAAGAACAGCCAAATGGTATGTACCAAGAAGCAATGTAGGAAACACAGGAGCAGATTATTACTTTGCAGAAAACCCAACTTTCGGGGCAGAATTCACGGTTCATATGAAAGATGAATACAAGAGTTTAAAAGCCAAAAGACAGGATGAAGAGAAAAAATTAGGCGCCAATGACAATGTGCCTTTCCCAGGCTGGGATGCATTAGATGCTGAAGCTTCTGAATCGGCTGCCAAATTATTACTTCACATCAAAGATGCTCAGGGTAATCTGATAAGAACCATCACGGCTAAGCCTAAAAAAGGTTCTCAAAGAATTGCCTGGGACCTAAGGCATGCCAATCCATATCCTATAAGAAGTGGAAGCAGTGGGTGGAGATCTGGTGGCCCAATGGCTACTCCTGGAACCTATATGGCACATCTTTCTATGGAAAAAGAAGGCGTTATTACACCATTAGACGGCCCAGTATCTTTTGAGGTAAAACCCATCAGAGAAGGAGTGTTAAAAGGGGTAGATTACGCCGCGTTTAACAGTTACTTTACACGTGTAAAAGCTCTTTTAAATGAAAGTGCTGCCTATGAAGACGCCCTGTCTATGGCAGAAAAAAAACTAGCGATGTTTGAAACAGCCTTGTATAGAACTACTACAGATCCTAAGACTATTTTGTCTCAAATCACCGACGCTAAAAAAGCGTTGGCTGGTTTACGTAAACAAATAGATGGCAGCCCTTCTAAAAATGTGATAGGAGAGCGTAATCCCGCTTCGTGGCAAGATCATTTAGGTGTAGCTATGAGAGGCATGGGAACCACCTATGGCCCCACAGCGCTTCACATGCAGAGTCTACAAATTGCTGCCGAATTATTGGAAAATATGAAGGCTGCTATTAAAGAGGTGGCTGAAGAAAAAGTCCCTGCTATAGAAGCAGCGCTTAAAAAAGCTGGAGCCCCTTATATGGCTGGACAAGGCATTGAGTAACTGCCCGTGCTTTACCTCTTAAACCAAAGCGCCAATGATTCATTTAAAACCCCGCAATAGATGCGGGGTTTTTTTGTAACAATTAACCCCCAAGTTCGTCATAATATAAACCATTAAAAATACCCCCATGAAAAAAATAGCTTTATTATGTATGGTAGCGCTTTTAAGCTGCTCGTTTTTGAATGCGCAATCTAAAGTAAAAGACCGAGACGTACTGGGTGAATGGAGGCTGTATGTAGACCTTCAAAAAGAAATTCAAGACAAAGACAGTGATCTTAACTTTTTAGAAAAAGCCTTAGTAGGTGCTGTATCTGGTATTGTGACCACCGCCATGAATCACGTAGACATTCGTTTTGATTTTAAGCGAAATAACGAGGTCTTGTTAAAAATTCACAACAAGGATGAAGACACCACAGAAACAGAAACCCTTAAGTGGTTCATTAACAATCAAGGACAACTGGAAATAGACGATATTGACAATGACCATGTGAATGTTCAGCACGACGGTGCCTGGATGCTTCTAGACAAGCAACTGGTAGCGGTAGAAGATGGCAAAGTAAAACAAGCGGTGTATTTGGAAAAAATGAGATAATCCTCTGTTTAAAGGACTGCATTTTCTATTGTCCTATAGGCTCCGCTGAAAATTCACTCACCTCATTATAGGAGACTCCTATTTGAAACTGAATGGGATTACAACAGACTTCACAGTCTTCAATAAATTCCTGGAACCCTACAGAAGGGTCTATCATTTTAAGCTGGGACTCCCAACAATGGGGGCAATCAAAATAGTGTTCTAACATAGCGTTTAAAAATAATAAAAGCTCCTCAATTGAGGGCTTTACTATAAATTTTATTTACAATTCAATTGTCTGAAAAATTAGTGATTATAACGCTAATACGTCCACTCAAGTTTCACTGGAAGATGGTCTGAGATCCATCGGCCATTGGCCCTTTTTTCATCCAAATGTGTATACTTTAAAGGTGTAAGCCCTCTAAAGAATATATAATCAATTCTGCGGTCTAAAGCCGCTCCTATCACAAATGCGTTAAAAGTCCCTTTTGGGCCCTCTAAAGCCAAAGCGTCAAGGGGGTCTTTAAAGTCCTTTTTAATAGTTACAATGGGGGCTTCTTCTGGTTGGGTGTTAAAGTCTCCTGTAATCACAACAGCGCTACCCTTCTTTGTCATTTGATTTATCTTATTAATTATAAGCTTGGCAGATTCATTCCTTGCTATTTTACCTATATGGTCAAAATGGGTGTTAAAATGCCAGTACTCCCTTCCGTTGTAGTGCGCTTTTAATTTGGCGTAAGTGCAAATTCTAGGCAAAGCGGCGTCCCATGCTTTTGACACTACTTCAGGGGTATCTGACAACCAAAAGGTGTTACTTTCTAATACTTCGAACTTTTCTTTTAAGTAAAAAACAGCACTGTACTCGCCTTTACTTGCGCCGTCATCTCTGCCCACACCCACATAGGCGTATTCAGGCAAAGCCTCAAGAATGTATTGCATTTGAGCCGCTGTAGCTTCTTGAACACCAAAACTATCTGGCGAATGCTGCTGAATCTGATCTACCAATTCACTTTTGCGCAAGTCCCAAAGATCTTCTCCGTCGCTCTGGCTATTGTAGCGAATGTTGTAAGAGAGCACTGTGAGATCCTGTGCCACAACCGCAGCAGAGAACAGGCAAAGTAAAAAGCCTAATTTTATGTATTTAGTGGTAAAACGCATGATAGTATATTTTTAAAAAATTTATTGCATCGGATTTACCCTAAGGGTTTTATGGCCTTTGGCCGATGCCAAAAGTAGACTTAATAAAATTATATGAAACGAAACAACATTACAAAAAAAACCCTTGTGAAATTTTCACAAGGGCCTTATAAATTTAGGTTTGGGGAAATTAGTTAGGCATGATTACTGTATTGATCACATGAATCACTCCATTAGAACCCATCACATCTGTAGCAATAATTTCACTATAATTTTCTTTAGCATCCTGAATCCAAATTTTTCCATCTTTTTGCATCACGGTAATGCTTTGACCGTTAAGGGTTGGTAGTGTTACTTTTCCGTTACCTTTTTCAAGTGCGGCTACTACGTCTGCTGCAGCTAATTTTCCAGATACTACATGGTAAGTCAAAATACCAGACAAAGCAGCTTTGTTCTCAGCTTTTAACAATGAATTTAAAGTAGCACTGTCTAACTTACCAAAAGCGGCATTGGTAGGAGCAAAAACCGTAAAAGGTCCATCTCCCTGTAATGCAGAAACAAGATCTGCTGCTGTTAATGCAGTTACTAAGGTGGAGAAATCTTCATTCCCAACTGCAGCATCTACAATCGTTCCCTGTGCTTTCACCTGAAAGGAAAAAATAGCACTAAATAATAATACGCTTAATACACTTAACTTTTTCATAATTGATTTTTTAATTATTTCCTACAAAGGTATGCATTAAAGCGTTTGTTTAATTAATATTACAAAACTTTAAACAAAATTTAACTTATTGATTTTAAGTTATTTAATTAGATGGGAGCTGAACCTTTTTCTATGAATAAATAGTCTGGGGGAAATAAAAAAAGCCCCTCTTTTAAGAGGAGCTTTTGATTCTCGGTTGTGGTCCCACCTGTCCTTTAACCACTTAACTATATAATTGATAATCAATTAATTAAAAATAAATTACGGACTCAATGAGTTCCAAAGTCTTTTTAAGTTGGAATGTTTTGAGGTTGTGAAAAATATGTGAGTTCCAAGTCACCTCTTGATTTGAGTTCCAAGTTAAGGTTTAAATAAACTTGGTTATGGTCCAAACAGAACCACCTATCTCAAACATACAACTCGGAGGGGATGTTGAGAAAATTTTATATCATAATTGAAATGAAAAAATATCCCCTCTTCGTTGTTTAGTATTCATTCCCACACGAAGAACACTATTTCATTTTAGAGTTCTTGAAATTGTTTTAATTCGATTTCCCGAACCATTTCTTTATTCTTGAGGTTATTTATCTCAATCACTTTTTTGTTCAGTAGAAACCCTACAACAGATACTGAATCAATCAATCTTTTATTCTTCCATTTGATTCCTTTAATCTTTCCATCTTGAAGATACTGAAAAATGGTTCTTCTACTTACTCCGAGTTCTTGGGAACAATCATCTACTGATATCCATTTATAAGTTTCAAAACCTTCTAATTTTTGTTCAAATAGATTCTCCATTATAGTAGTATTCCACTTATGTGTTTCACTTCATCTATAACATACTTTTGTTGAGGTGTAGTTAGTTTTACATAATCGTTCCAAAGGATACCACCATTCTTATCAATGGTTCCAACTAACATTAAATTCTTCCCCGTTGAATCATAGATTTTCATTCCGTTTGATTCCTTAACCACCCCAATAAGTTTTCGGTTAGAACCATTACCAATCCATCTGAACGGAACAACAGAGTTCATTTCTTTATTGATTGTATCTAATTTTTGATTTAATCCTAATGAGTAAGAAGGGAGATATTGTTTCCACTCACTATATCTTTCTAATAGTTGGGTAATATCACCATAATTCATTTCGGTTTCTTCCTTGAGAGTTTTAATCATCTTATCTCGTTCAGAGGAAATCCACCCCCTTTCACACATATGATTTAATACCAATACATCAGTGTATTTCATCAATCCCTTGATTCCCGTTTCTTTTAGGGTTTGAACTAACCCATCAATTTCATAATCGTTTATTTCTTCCATAATACTTTCACAGATAGTGTTGTTGTTTCACACTATTACTTATAAGTATTACAAACTCAGAAAAGTGTTTTATCTCTATACTTAAAACATTAACTTTAGGTTTTTAATTTTGAAATTAAACTATGAGTAACCATAACGAAATATCATCCTTCATCTGGAGTGTCAGTGATGATATTCTGAGAGATGTTTTTAAAAATTATGAATATGGTGATATAATTCTCCCATTCCTTGTTTTAAGAAGGTTGGATTGTGTTCTTGAACCAAAGAAAAAGAAGTAGTTGAGTTTTACGATACAATCAAGGGAGAATTTGAAGACCCTTCTGAGGTATTGATGGAACAAACTAACATGAATTTTACAAATCACTCTAAATTTGATTTAGTAAAACTAATAGAAGACCCTAACAAACTAAAAACGAATATAGATGAGTATATAAGTGGTTACTCTTCAAATGTTCGTGAAATTCTTTCTTACCATAACCTAACCTCAATTATAAATAAACTTCATAAGAATAATCGGTTATTTAAACTTGTTGAGGTCTTTACACAAATAGATTTACATCCAAATGTGGTAAATAACCACACAATGGGAAGAATCTTTGAAGAAATTTTGAGAAGGTTCTCAGAGATGAGTAATGAAACAAGTGGAGAACATTATACTCCAAGAGATATAGTTAGTTTGTTGGTGTCATTAGTGTTTTCACCTGATAAAGAAAAACTCCAAGATAAAGGGAAGATTATTTCGGTTTTTGACCCTTGTTGTGGAACTGGTGGTATGTTAACTGTTGGTAAAGAATGGGTACATGAGAACATCAACGAAAATATTTCTGTAAACCTTTTTGGACAGGAATTAAACGAAACAACTTACTCAATTTGTAAGTCAGATTTTCTAATTACTGATGAAAATCCAAACAACATTAAGTTAGGTTCTTCTCTTTCTCAAGATGGATTCTCTGATACAGATAGGAAGTTTGATTACATGATTACTAACCCACCCTTTGGAGTGAGTTGGAAATCTGAAAAATCATTTATTGAAGATGAATCTCATAGAGGGGACGATTCAATGTGGGTACACCAAGAGTATCAGATGGTTCATTACTCTTCTTACAACACCTTATTTCCAAAATGGAAACTCAAGGTTCAAGAATAGGAATTGTATTCAATGGTTCACCTCTCTTTACTGGTGATAGTGGTTCAGGTGAATCTGAAATCCGTAAATGGATAATAGAAAACGATTGGTTAGAAAGTGTAGTTTCATTACCAGACCAACTATTTTTTAATACAGGTATCTCAACATATATCTGGATAGTAACAAATAAAAAGGAACCTCAACGAAAAGGGAAAGTTCAACTAATAGATGGTTCTTCATTCTATAAATCAATGAAGAAATCATTGGGTAGTAAACGAAAGTTTATTGATGATTCTCAACGAGAACAACTTATTCAAACTTATCAGAACTTTGAAGAAAATGAACACTCAAAGATTTTTGATAATGAATACTTTGGGTATACTAAAATTACCATTGAACAACCAAAAGTTGAGAATGGTAAGGTAGTAAGAGACAAGAAAGGAAATCCAAAATCAGATTCCAAACTCAGAGATTTTGAAAGAGTTCCTTTATCAGAAGATATTGAAGAGTATTTCTCTCGTGAAGTTGAACCACATCTTCCTAACTCATGGATTGATTTTGATAAGAGTAAGGTGGGTTATGAAATCAACTTTACAAAGTATTTCTTCAAGTACAAACCTCTTCGTTCATCAGTTGATATCTCCAATGATTTATTAGAATTAAAAAGAGAATCTGAAAACTTACTTAACCTAATAATGGATTAATGAAGAGATATGATTCATATAAAGATTCAGGGTAGAATGGATTGGGGAGATTCCAAGTCATTGGAAGAAAACAAAACATAAATTCAATCTTTCAATTTTAAGTGGTTATCCATTTAAGTCTGAGTTATTTGATAAATCAGAGGTTTTCCTTTAATCCGAATACGAGATATTTCATCAGGAAAAATAGAGACTTATTATCAGGGTGAAGTATTAGATAAATTTGTAGTTAATGAAGGAGACCTACTAATTGGAATGGATGGGGACTTCAATACCCGTTGGTGGAATTCTGAACAAGGACTATTAAATCAGAGATGTTGTTCCATAATTGAGGTTCAGATGTTCTAAGAAGATATCTACATTATGTTCTCCCGATAGAACTTAATATAATAAACGACCTAACATATTATACAACGGTAAAACATCTTTCAGTTGATGACATAAACAATACTGATACGATACTTCCACCCCTCTCAGAACAACAACAAATCGTAACCTTCTTAGATACCAAAACCTCACTCATTGATTCTTTAATTGAGAAAACCCAACGAAAGATTGAACTACTCAAAGAGAAAAGAACCTCTCTTATCAATGAAGTAGTTACCAAAGGATTGAATCCCAATGTGGAGATGAAGGATAGTGGTGTGGAATGGATTGGGGAGATTCCGAGTGATTGGGACACTCCATTTTTTAGTCTTATCTCTAATCTTCAACAGGGTTTACAAATTCCTTTTGACAATAGATTCTTTGAAAAAGAAGAAGGAATGTTTGAATATATAACTACAAAATCTGTCCACAATACAAATGACCCAAGACAATATGTATTGAACCCAAAAAAATCAGTTATATGTGGTAAAGATGAAATTTTATATGGTAGAACAGGAAATACAGGTGAGGTAATAACTAATGTTGAAGGGGTGTTTCATAACAACTTCTTCAAAATAAACTATGATAAAAATAAACTTGTTAAAGAATATCTGATATATCAATTAACTAATTCAAGATTTAGAGAGACCATATTACTTCTTTCAGGAACTACAACAATTCCAGATTTGAATCACGGAGACTTTAATTCTATGAGGTGTTTAATTCCACCACTCTCTGAACAACAACAAATCGTTGAATATTTGGATGAACAAACTCAACTGATTGATAAAACAGTATCTATTGAAGAAAAGAGAATAGAACTACTTAAAGAATATCGTCAATCCCTTATCTCTGAAGTAGTAACTGGTAAACGAAAAGTAGTTTAATTATGTATGTACACCCTACCGAATATAGATACCAAAAAGAGATAATAGAATATCTTTCAACTCATGAGTTTAATGGGTTGAAGTATAATTATCTAAAGGATGATAGTTATGAATACGATAGGTTTAAGTGTATAATACCTTCAGAAACTTTAAAGTTTATTGAGAAACACACAATCTGAAACTTATAAAAATATCCTCAAATACAAGGGAGAACCTGAAGGATTTATTTCAAAATTAGTTAACGATAGTGTTTTAAAAAATGGTTTAATCAAAACTCTTAAAGATGGTGTAGATGATTATGATGTTGGTCATGTTGATTTAATTTATTTTAACCCTGATAGAAGGATATCTCAATCTTATTTAGAGAAATACCAAGAGAATAGGTTTGTTGTAATAGATGAATTTAAGTACTCTGTAAAGAACGAAAACAGAATTGATGTTGTTCTTATCATTAATGGAATTCCAATCCTTACAATGGAGTTAAAGAATCAATTTACTGGTCAATCAGTAAAGGATTCAGATAAACAATATGTTTATGATAGAAAACCTGATGGAGAACCTCTTTTAAAATTCAAAAGATGTATTTGGTCATTTTAGTTTAGATAAATCAGAGATTCATTTTACCACAAATCTCAGAGGAGAAAAAACCAAGTTCTTTCCTTTCAATAAAGAAATGGATGTCAATAAAGATGGTTACAAGGTATCTTTCCTTTGGGAAGAGATTTTTAACCCTGTCTCTTTACTTGATATTCTTGAAAAGTTCGTTGTTCAAGTTATAGAAGTAAGTAAGGAGTGGAATGATAAAACCCAAAAGTTGAGAAAGAAAGAATGAAGTACTCATTTTTCCAAGATATCATCAATTAGAGGTAATTAGAAACCTTAGAAGTACTGTAAAATCAAATGGTATTGGTGGTAATTATTTAGTTCAACACACCACAGGTTCTGGTAAATCATATTCTATCGGATGGTTATCTCATAACCTCAATACTCTATTTGATAAAGATGATAATAAGATGTTTGATTCAATCATTGTTATCACTGATAGAAGAGTATTAGATTCTCAACTTCAAAAGACTATAAAAGATTTAGAGGGAGTTGAAGGAGTAGTAAAACAAATAGATGAGGACTCTAAACAACTAAAAGGTTATTTAGAAAGTGGTGGTAGTATTATCATTACTACTATTCAAAAATTCTCAGTTGTTGTAAAATCCATTCAAGAACTCTCAGGAAAGTAATTTTGGTGTAATAATTGATGAGGTCCACTCTTCACAAACCGGTAAAAGTGGTTTGAATCTTAGAAAGGTTTTATCTCTCAATGAAGATGATGAGGTCACCAATACAGAACTACAAGATTACACAAACTCAGTTGTTAAATTTCTAAGTGAAGAACAAAGAAGTAGAAAGAAACCACCTAACATTTCTTTCTTTGGATTTACAGGTACTCCAAAACAGAAACCCTTGAAATCTTTGGTACTGAATCAATAGTAGATGGAGAAACTAAAAAATTCCCTTTCACTCTTATTCGATGAAACAATCAATTAAAGAAGGTTTCACTTTAGATGTATTAGAAAACTTTACTTCTGTAAAAGATGGTTTAAACTCAAAATGAAGGGGGATGATAAAGAACTCCCTGAATCTAAAGTAAAACACGAATTGGTGAATTGGGTTGATTCATCTCCTGAGATGATATCTGAGAAAGTGAGAATCATTCTGAACCATTTAACTCAAAAACCTTTAATACTATTCCTAAAAAACTTTCAAGTGGGAAAATCCAAAACAGTGGTAAAGGGATGATTGTTTGTAGTTCTCAATATGATGTGGTACAATACTTCTTTGAATTGACCAAACAACTAAAAGAAAAAGGATGGTACGATAAATGTAAACCTTTATGTGGTTTTAGTGGTAAAATCGATTTTCAAGGTGAAAAATTCACTGAACAAGACCTCAACGATATAAGTGGTCACAATAGAAGAGAAAGTATCCCTGATGGGTTTAAAAACCCCGTCAATAGAATACTGATTGTTTGTAGTAAGTTTCAAACTGGTTTTGATGAACCTCTTCTTCATTCCATGTTTGTAGATAAGAAATTAAATGGTGTTCAATGTGTTCAAACTTTATCAAGATTGAATAGAACCACTTCTGGTAAAGAAGATACATTCGTTCTTGATTTTGTGAATAGACCCGAAGATGTTCAAAATTCATTTCAAGAATTCTATAAAACAAAAATTCTCTCTGGTGAAAGTGACCCTAACGAGTTGTATGGAATACTAAAAGATATTGAAGGTTATAACCTTTATAGACCATCTCAAATTGATGATTGGTTAGAAATATACTTTAGAAAGAACCGTAGTGATAAAGATTTACAACCTTTAGTAGATACCATATACAATCAATGGATAGAATTACCTGATGATGATAGGGTAAGGTTTCGTTCAAAAATTGGTTCCTTTCATAAGATGTATGAGTATATCACTCAAATCATTGATTTTAAGAATCAACCTAAATTGGAAGGTTACAACCTTTTCTTTTCATTACTTCATAAATTTCTAACTGTATCAAAACCTATTGTTGAATTAAATCTATCTGACTCTGTTTATTTAGATTCATATAAGTTTGATATTCAAGGTAAAAACAATTTGTTTTTAGATGATGTAGATACACCCGTTGACCCTAAATCATATGATTCTGAAGGAATGTTAATGGAAGAGGAGACGGATTTACTTTCAAATATTATTAAAGGAATGAATGAAGTTCTTGGAGAGGGTTTACCTGAACATTTAAGAAAACCTCTCGAGAATCTTACCAAGAAAATTGAAGGTCACGAAGAGTTTGATACAACCTTAAAAATAACACAGAATCTAACTCAAGAGATTGGTTAGATAAAATATATCTTGATATCAATAAAGAGAATTTTAAAACGATTTAGAAGGTTATAAGTTTTAAAAGATGAAAATATTAAGGATATAATTATTCAAGGTATTATTAATTCTAAAAAGGAAGTTCTTCTAGAGTTAAATAATTTTAAAAGAAAGTTATTATATGGATTTGTTAACAGATGTAGAAGATCTTTATGGAAACCCTATTTTACTTGGGAATGGTTTCAGTATTTTAAACAACAATAATTTTTCTTATAAAAACTTAATTAAAGAAATCATACAAAATAGTGAGGTTGACGTAAAAATATTTTAAATAAATTTAATGAGAAGAATATAGAAGAAGTCTTATACAAGATTCAGTCAAGTATTGAAATATGTAAAATATTAGATATACCCAGTAAAAAAATAATTAAAACAGAAACTAAACTAATTAGATCTTTTATAGATATAATTAGTAAACTCCAACCCTCTTCAGACTCATATTTTGAACCCTACAGTTACCACTATGGTAATCAACTTAAAAATTTGGTAGTATTTTTACCACTAATTACGATTTGAATATCTATTTTTAGTTTTAAAATATTTTTCAAGAAATAACGGTCTTTTTACCCACTCTGATAACTTTTCGGGGTCAAACCAATATCTTACGTTTAATAATGAAAGTAACTCTAGTTATGAATCTCATATTTATTATTTACACGGAAATATATTGTTGTTTGGTAATAATCTTGAAATTTTTAAAGTAAAAAAACAGACGAGAACAGTAGTATTATTGATAAAATAAAAGAAAACATAAATAATGGTAAACTTCCAATTATAGTTACTGATGGAAGTCCTGAATATAAATTGAACAAAATAAATGGAAATAAATATTTGAGGTTTTGTTTTGAAGAGTTTAAAAATCACAAGAGTGATTCCCTAGTTATATATGGACATTCATTAAGTGATTTAGATAAACATCTAATAGAATGTATTAACTCAAATAAAAATTATAAAAAATTTATTTTGGACTATTTAAACCAACTGAAAATAAAATTAACCTTCAAAAGTCTAAGTTTAATGAAGAATTAGATGTCAAATTTTTGATTCTGAAATGTTATTTAACCCTGACATCTAATAATTTTCACAATCTTTCTACTTAAATCTCGTTCCTTTACACTTATAGTTCAACACATGATATCGATATAACAATGATACTGATACCAGATTAACTGAAATTAATATCCTTAGTTACAAGAAACCTTCAAGTTAATCTTCCGATTTGAACCTCTTAAAATTTTCGAAGAGAGGGATTGTTATGTATTAAGAAGAGATTTGTGTTTCTTATTCACATTGAATCAGTTGAATTTTCCTAAGTATTTGGTATAAACCAACTGACAGACTTTATCCATTGATTTGAATACACTCATATCAAAATCAGAACTCTTGGTGATACTTGTAAGGGTAACTACCGAGTTATAGAGAACCTCATTATCCTCACGAGAGATTCGTTCGATAAAGTTGATATGATTACTTCCTTTAGGTGATTCAGAAACGATTACTTCTTCTGATTTTGAATCTATGGAAAAGAGAAAATTACTCATAGGTTAGGTTATTGATGGAGGTGACATCTTCCGTTAGTATTTTTAGTTCGATTCTTACACCTAAGTCCTTTTTGAGTGGTTCCTGAACATTGAGTTGAGGTTACTGATTTAGAAGTTTTGGATTTAGTGGTTTCACCTTGACAACAGTTTGTTCCTACTATATTATTGTGAATCTTACAAACACAACTATTGGATTTACTCCGATTACATCGTTGACAGAGAAGTTGGATATTCGATGGGTCATTCTTCCCTCCACACGAAAAGGGAGTGATGTGGTCATACTCTAAGTTATCGGTTCTTCCACAACATTGACACGAACCACCATCACGAGTAAAGACAATCTTTTTGGTAGTGGTGGAGATATTTCTACTTTGAGAGTAACCTGAGAAGGTGATTAGAATCAGGGATATGAGAAGGAGTAATCTTTTCAAAACCAGTAATTTTTAAAAGATTTTACTAAATATAACTAAATTCTCTTCACCTCCCATTACTTCACACTTATAGTTAAATTAAAGGTATCGATATGACAATGTATTCGATACAGGTTTATCAAAAATTAATATCCTTACATACAAAAACATATTGGATGTTCTTTGGATTTGAAAACTGTAAAGACTGTTCTGGTGTACAAAAAAAGACAATTCAAGAAGAAGGATTTCACACTAGAAAAGGACATCAACAAATTAAAAACATTCTATACCCAAGAAGGAGAAAGTAATTGAGATGAAAATATATCTTACAAAATTTAATAACAGTTAGTGTTCTAAATTATCTTTATGAAATTAGTCCTTGATATACTAAAAAAGAGAAGTGTTTTTAGAAAATTCAATTATAAGTTTTCTAATAACAATGGAGATTTTGATTTAGGTTTGGAACCAGATAATCCATTAGTTCCCATAGACCCTAAAAATGGACCTAAGATTTTATTTAACAAAAAAGAACTAAGAGAGTAATCTTCTATTCTAATTCAATCCCTATTGTAATCAATTAATCTAAATTGTTCTTTAGAAGTAACTCTTGGAAATTTTGATTTATAATCTTTCCACTTCCTTAGACATGTTTCATAATCATCATTATCTTCAATTCCACATAAATCACCTGAGTCACCATTATAATCCCAATCTCCCCAATCTTTAGTTTCAAAGAATTTAGGTATATCCTCTAACTCATATAAAAACCCTTCTTCAATTCCAGTTAAATAAAAGTCATCTATTAGAACCCGATTATCTTGTATTTCAAACCATTCTCCATCTTCATATTCTTCCTCTATTTTATCTAGTTTGTGATATTGACCAAAAACAATTATTCCACTACCGTCATTAAGTTTAAATTCCCCCCTATATCTTACTTCATGTATGATTCGGATTCTTATATCACCATGTTTTAAAACATCTTCTTTTATTATTTTTCCATCCTTATCCCATTCTGTTATTGATTCACAAATATCATTATTAAAAAACTCTTCCTTTTTTATTTTACCACTTTGAAAGTAGGTGAACCATTTCCCGGATTTACTTCCCTTATGAAACTCTCCTTCACTTTTTAGTTGATAGTTTTTAAAATATCTTTTGTAAGAACCATGTTTAAAAAATCCAAACTGTCCACTTTTTAGATTTGACTCTAATTTTAAATTACCATTTTTAAAATATTCTTTTCTAACACCATATCTTTCATTGGTCTGAGTATCTATTTTGGTCTGATTTTCCTCTAATCTTAAAACACCATTTTTATTCCATATTTTTTGAGATTGAGTAAAATGTTTATCGAAGATTTCTTCTTTTTTTATAGTACCACTTTGAAAGTAGGTGAACCATTTCCCATTTTTTTTGTAGTTGTCAATGTATTTACCTTCGAACTTTAAATTATTCCCTGGATAAAATTCTTTTTGGGATATTTTCTTATGATTTTCGAATATATTCTCTCTTTTATATCACCATTCTCATAATACAATCTCCACAAACCTTCTTGTTTATCATTTTGAAACTCTCCTTCATACATTAATTCCCCCGTTTCATAATATAATTTTTGAAGTCCGTGGTATAAACCATTTAATGTGGGAACGGTTGATTTTAATTTTCCATTTGGGTAGTAATCTTCCTTTATATCATCCATGATACTACAATTAATATTTTACTATTTCAAATTGTTCTTTAGAAGTAACTCTTGGAAATTTTGATTTATAATCATTCCATTTTTTTAGACATGTTTCATAATCATCTTCATCTTTAATTCCACACCAATTATCGGAGTCACCATTAAATTCCCTATCACCCCAACCTTCAACTTTAAAAAACTTAGGTATATCATCTAAATCAAATAAAAAACCTTTTTCATAATCTGTTAAATAAAACTCATCAATTTCTACTCGATTATCCTCTATTTCAAACCATTCTCCATCTTCATATTCTTCCTCTATTTTATCTAGTTTGTGATATTGACCAAAAACAATTATTTCATTCCCATCATTAAGTTTAAAATGTAGATTTCCACTTGATTTCACTTCATGTTTAAGTTTTATTTTTACTTCACCATTTTTATGAAGAAAATTTGGTTTTTGTTTGTTGATATAATCCATTATTAAATATTTTTTCGTTAATGATTCTCCCCATATGTTTTTTATCCTCAGTTGATACCGAACCAAAAGGAAGGTTTTTAGGTTCACCGTAAACTATTCTTGTTTCAAAATCACCTATTGTAACTTTAAATAAATCTAACTTAAATGGTTTCCTTGGTTTACCTTCTTTAGTTTTTTCAATTACATGAAGTGTTTCAACATGTGTGGGGTCTAATAATTCCAAGTATCTTTTCCTAGTGGACAGAATAATTAAATTGGGTTTAACTTCTTGAACTAATCTTTTCCAAAGTTTGAATCCATTTAATCTTAGAAGTTCTTGTTCATCAGATTTTAATCTACTCCAAGTTGGATTTGTGGATAAAGGAGAACCAATATCTGTATGGAGGACTTTATTGAAATTATTGTTTGGATAAAAACTACAATTTAATCCATTAAGTAAAGGTTCATACCCTGTAGAAAACCACTTTTTATAAGGTTCATTTTTAAAATAATCACATAACGATTTTTCAAGTGAAAGAGGGGAGTTTCTGTACTGTGGAAACCTAAAAAACGAATAGTTATCTAATTGATTAGATTGAAATTCAATGTTTGATGGATTAAGACCTACCGTTATAACTTTCTTTTTTTGATTAACGAATGATTCAATATCTCCAAAAAGAGTATTGGTAAACTCTTCCCTATAACATAGGGTAAATGTTTTTTATCGTTAAATTCATCAAGTAATTCGTTTAAAAGAGACTCTGATAATATCATTAGTTATGATTTAAGGTTAATTAAAAATTATACTAAATACATGTAAAATCCTCTTATAGGATTTTCATATAAATCGTTAGTTATTTTGTTCTTTACCCCATTTTCATTATTAATTAAAGACCACTTATACTTTTTATTTTCAAGAAACTCTTCTACCCCCTCTTTAGTAGTGTCACTATTTATTTTATACTCTTTACTACCAATTTCAACTCTTATTCTTGTAGTATTTCGATTGTATTTATTTAAATCTCCTATTGTTTCTTTTTTAGTCAATTTCATCCAACAATCCAATAAATCATATAGTGTTTCTTTATTGTTAATAGAAACGGTTTCTATATAGTTTAAATCACTTGATAAATAGTTTCTCACTCTCTCTAGTTTTTCTTTCATAATAATTTGTATTTAACAGGTTTGTTAATGTATTATCTAAAGGTCTCCGTATTTTTTTGTAAATGGATAATCTATTAATTTCCCTTTAGGAATATGACTATTATATAATTAATACTTAGAAAGTTAAGAATTTTAAAACACAATCTTTCTTCTTATATCTCATTCCTTCACACTAATAATTCAAAACATAGGGGTAGGTATTCAAATTTATCTGAGTCAGGTTGTAAATAAATAATATTTCTCACTTCCGAATAACCTATTGGGTTGTTTATGAAACCTTTCTTTTAGTTTTTAGGTACTCTGAGTGAAGGAGTTCTTTGTTTCCGTTATCACACTTTTCAAACCAAGTTGAAATCCAATCCCCACCTCTTTTTTTGATGAAGAAATACTCTAAATATTCTTTATGTTCTTTGAATCTGTGATTGAGTTCCTTTTCATCGTAACCAATTCCTTCGTTGTTTGTAGATATCATATCAGTATCTGAAAACATCTCTCTGATTATTGGGTTATCCATTCTGAATGAAAGTGTGTAGTCATGACCAGACTTTGAAATATCTATAAGAACTACTGGTATAAGGTTCTTCATTTCTTTACTATCCTTATCCTTGTTTGATGGATGTAAATGAGAGTTGAACCCACTATTTGTGAGTCTATAAAAATCATTTGAGTCATTGATATTATCAAAAAGTTCACCATTGACATCTCCTTTTACAATTCTACGAGTAACATCACTTGGAGGTATAACACCCCATTTAAAAATAATACAGTCAGGATAACTATTATCATTTTCCCATTGGTCTTCACATGTGTATAGACCTACAATTTTAAACCCATATCTTTTTTCTACTTCTTTGATGTAATTACTTTTATTCATTTTGTAGTTTTTTAATTAATTCTTCTAAATATTCCTCATCTGTAAAAACCTTAAAAGGTATTGTGATAGATTCAAAAATTGATTCCACCACTATGGATGGAATAATAATAAACAGTTGATGTATCATCATTGGTATTATTAACATCTTCAATTTTTGTTTGTGTTTTTCTAATTCATTTTCATTCATTTTTTTACATGTTTACAAACCGGTTGGATTTAAATTTTATATTCTTGATTTCTATTTCTAATCTTGATACTCTTTCTATTAAATCCTCCATACTTTCAGAGTTTCTAAATGTTTGAAACTTATGGTCTTTAAGTCTTTCTCTTTCCCATTGATTTCTGAACTTAGACATGAGGTAACCAAACGAATCGTACATATAATTCCATTGGTCTAACAGTTCATAATCTGATAGTGAGTAGTCAAGTTCATTAGTTAAACCATCACTAATTTTCTTGTCAGTTGAAAAGGGTAGAGATGAAAAGACCTCATCCAAATATGTAGACGAGGTCTCTAATAATTTCTCTCTATTCTTCTTAGATAACTTATCATTACATTGAATGTAAAAGTTATACCCCTTGAACTTCTTTTTTGAAGGAGTTCCATCGTATTTTTTCATATGTGGGTTACAGTTCCTTTTTCATACTCCCTCATGAACATAAACCCATTATAATTATCATCTACTATTAACCCTTGTTGAACTAAAAAGTAAATCCCATACATGATGTGGAACAATGTTTCTACAAAAAATCTATCTGAAAAATCAAGTTTAAGTTCATATGTTAAACCCTTATCTCTTGAGTTAATGTTTTGAATTTTATTCCAATTCTCAATCCCTAATTCAAGATTATGTTTCACACTTCTAGTTAGAGATTTTAATCCATCTTTATATCCCTTTTCATTATTTAGAACTCCTTTTATCTCTTTTCTATAACACGATTGAACTTGATTAAAACATTTCATAAATTCTTCAATCATTTCTTTTCCATCAACATTTAATTCATTGACTACTAAATTGAATCCCTCTTCTGTATTATCCTTATAATACATTCCAAACATTGTGGGTAATGAACTCTTCTTACCTTTTAGTTCATCTCTTTCTGATTTTCTTCTTTGTTGTCTTGTCATCCTACTTAGATTTATAGATTATCTTTTCCTCTAAACCAACTCTCGAGGTAAGAATTTCTTTTATGAATAGATTAGTATTTTCTAATGATATTAACTCTTCTAATATTTTAACTATGTTGTTAAGATTATCTATTCCATCTTTATCTAAAGTCAACCTATCTACTCTGTTCTTTATTTCATTGTAAATCAAAGTCCAACTTTCATCTTTTATAAATTCCCTAATTAGAGGGTCTTCATAAAAACTTATTTCCTCGTCTTTTTCTTCATCGAAAAGAAATGTGGTGTTAAATTCCTCTTTAAGTTCATTTACAGATTCAATTGTAAATTGTTTAAAATCAGTTATGATGTTTTCTAATTCTCCATTTGATTTCATCTCCCAGTCTGAAGATATATTCTCACCATAATAAAGGTTGTTAAATCTCTTTTTCTATATAATTTCTTACTTGTTTTTCTTTTTGTTTTACTTCTAACTCTTTCTCATAAGTTTCCTTTTGTTATTACTATTATTTGTCCCCAATTCCAAGATGGTATATACCATTGAAATCCGTGTTTATCTAAAACTTGTTGGGTGATTTTGTTTTGAATGGATGAGGATTTTCCTGTCACAATTGTGAGTTCCGTTAGACCCTCTTTGATTGAGTTTTTTAGAACAAACTCTTCAACCAACGGAATGGATTGATGGTGTTTCAACTGTGTAAATCTATTATCATTTCATGTATTCAATCTTTTTAAATGTTTGAAAAGAAATACCCTCACCGTTTCTGATGAGGGTATTTTACTAATTTAATGTTGAGGTCTAATTCAACCCTATTCTTTCCATTTACCTATCTTCATTTTTTTCCAAATTTCTGTATGATGTTTATCAACCTCGATTCTTAAATGAAATGGTTTTTCATTGAATGTGAAATTGAAGTTTACTCCATTTCCTTCAATTGAAGTTCCACCTGTGTAATCACCAAGTTTATCTTCAATTACATCTCTAATCTCATTCATTTCATCAAAAAATTCATCTGATGAATTGTAATTACTATAATCAATCTGATTATACGAGTTATCCTGATGTTCGATGAGTTGTTTTTTTTCTAATTCCCTCATTTGTTGTACCATTAAGGGTTTTGATTCTTTCATTTCATCTCTTTCTAATTTTCTTCTTTGTTGTCTTGTCATATTTCTAATTTTTAAATTGTTTTACAATGGTTTTCCAACCTTTAATTTGTCATGTACTTCCATGACATACTTTATAAACCCATCACCTGGTTCTTGATTATCGAGAAGTATTTTACCTTCATAACTGATTTGAACTCCGAAGAAATCTCTCATTCCCAAATTATATCCTTGAATGAAAAGTCATAATCTAATTCAAAGGATACTTTTTCAACCTCACTTCTACAATTCAGGTAGAACATAAGAGGAACAAGTCGTTGGTCATCTCTTGTAAGTGATTTCTTTTTTCTTTTTTTCATAATTTTTAGACATAAAAAACCCCAAGAAATTTGGGGGTTTATGACCTCAACAAATTGAGGTTTTGTTGTTGTTAATTAGATTGTTTTGTATTCAACCCATTCAAATGATGTTATTTCTTTAAATACATCGTTTTTACTCCATTGTTCGACCTTTTTTATTTCAAAGATGTCAATTGAGTTATGTTTTCTTATTTTCTTTTCACTCCTTGATAGTTTCATAAACTTCACTTCTTAATTTTTTAACCTTATCTATTGTTGAAGGAGAACATTTCCTCATTTCCATAATTTCTCTAACGGTATAACCATTGTCTAAATCCTTGATGATGTTCTGAGATTTAGGTTTCATGAGAAATTTTTCAGGTGAAATAGTAGTTCCAATCTTTCTTCCACTATATCTCTCAGGATAAAACTTTTTCGTTCTTTCTATCCCCTCTTTTCTACGACTATCTATCATAGATTTTTCAAATGATGACATAATCGACAATAAACTGACCATCATCTCAGAAAAACTATCAATAGTTCCATCTTCATTGAAATTTTGAATATTTGGATTTCTACAAACTACTCTAATGTTGAGGTCTGTTAGTTCCTTATAGGTAGATAATACATCAATTGTATTTCTTCCAAGTCTATCAATCGAGTGGATGTGAAGTTCTTTAAGTTTTCCTTCATCTATGAGTTCCTTAATCTGTCTCCCTCTCGGTCTTTCCCAAATCGGGATGGTTCCACTACACCGGTCTGAAAGAACATAGTCAAATCCCCTTTCAGTATTCTTTAATTGTCTTAAATCTGATTGGTCTTCGGTAGAAACTCTTGAATAAAACACCTTCATAATGTTACTATTTTAGGTTGTTACTAATTATACTCTAATATAGTAATTTTTATTGAGATACACAAGTATTACAAATAAAAATATGTTATCCTTTGGGGTATAGTCTAAATTAGTATCAACTTGGTGAGTGTGTCAAAGTTATAGAGGAAAACTTGGTAATGTCAGATAAAAAGAAAAACACCTATTGTGAATGGTTACAGAGTGTTTCTCTTTTAATTATCTGAATAATCTATCAATCTATCCTACCAATTCGTATTCTTTCTCCTTACTACTTAACATTGATTCTAAAGTTTCTTTATCAGTCAACATTACCATCGTTCCACAATCTTTAACCATTTCCTTAAAACCTGGGAAATATTTAAACAAGGTTTGTTCTCTTTTACCAATTTTTGATTTTGGAGGAATCTCTAATGGAATGAAAGGAACATCTTCTTCTAATTTATCAAAACCTATATACTCACAGAATGGTATTACCCCCTCTAGATTCTGGTACTCAATGTGGTTATTATTATCATCCGTTTTTTCAAACAACAGATGAAACACAGTCATTTTAGTTGACCAACACTTTTCAAAAAATTCAACCATTGTTTTACCATTATCTTTGAAAAACTTATAAACCTCCCTTCTGAATCTTATTCTGAAATGATTTTTCCATTTCTATCAAATATTCTGGATGTTCCTTTTCCATTATACTCAAAGTATAACACGGTCTACAAGTATCAACACAAAACAATGTTCCATCACTATAAAGTTCCACTCTACTTTTCTCTCCATATTTATCTGTTTGAGTTGTAAAACCTTTCTCTTTACATTTTTTGACTTGAGAATCGTAAGAATCTTGACTGAGAAGAATATTTGATTCCACTCCATTATTTTTAAATTTATTTCCCTCAATAACACCTTTTGGACATACATTTCCACCACTCAGTTGAGATGTAAACATTTTATATAATTCTAACTTATTCTCTTTTGATAGTTTTTCAAAATGTAATTGTTTCTTTCCTTTTGTTTGTTCCTTAAAATTCAAGTAGTCATTCCAAATAAGTGGATATTCAGATATATCTGTTTTTGAAAATGTAGTTTCTAATACACTTAGTAATACATTATTTAACAATTTCTGAATCCTTTCTGATTTATAATCATCGTTTGATTCTGTCCTTTTATTTAAATCCCCAACCATCATTTTACTAAAACCTGACTCATTCCAATGTTCTAAAATATAGTTGATTAATGATTCTGTTTTTCTGAGTTTGAAACTCATTTCATCACCTTCTTTTCTTTTTATCTTAATTTCTTGTGTCATAATCTAATTTTGAATTAATTATCTATTGAACTTGTCACTTCACATATAACCTCTGAGATAGTATTTTGATTTACCAAATCCTCTAGGTACTTCTTCTTTAACTTATCTGAAATTTCTTCCCAAACATCCCTACTGTATTTTTAAAACCTTCTTCAATTGAATTCGATTTGTAAATTGATTCAATCAACTTGTTTTGATTATAAGATAATTTACAAGGTTTGGGAATCACATTTATATGGATATGTGAATTGGAGTCTTTATGAACTCTAATATCAAATCCTGAAATTGGACAGAGTGGGTTGTCCTTTTCATACTTTGATAAATTTTCAATAAGATTTGTGTAGGTTGTTAACCCTAAACTCCATAAGAAAAACTTATTACCCCCTGACCTATTTAAAACAGGAACATAAGTCATCATCATTGGTCTAATAAGTTTTCCTATTATCTGTTTTTGATAGATTTTTGTATTCTTAAATTATTTCCAAAATCCTCAATTGGGTCATTTTCTCCATAATTCATTGGGGAATGTATTGTCCCCTTTGTGGTGTGGTAAACATATCTCTCTATAAAGGGTGTTTCCATAACCTTAAACGATTTTGGAACAATTCTTAATTGAACCGTTTCTCCTTTTTTAATCTTTAAATAACTCCATTCTCGTGTTGGAGTTTTCTCTTTCAGTATCTCTTTAAATGATATCATATTTTACTTTTTTAACTTACTAACTTATATTCTTCTTTAGTTGATACCCTTTCTTTTGAAGTAGTCCTCTTTAGGGTTCTTGATTCATTTTTATTACTAAAACCTTTATAATCTTGACTACTTGAAACATTAATTATATCCTGAGATGGGGAATCAAAATCAACACCCATTAGTGATATGTTTTCTTTATCAATACCTTTAGAAACAGAGAGGTAGTCTTGTTTTAATTGACCAAACTCTTCTCTATCATCATAATACTGTTTTGTTCTTGTATGAAAGGTTTTATGATACTTGATGTATTGAGGGAGTATCCTTTTCTGATTGGTTAGAACCATATGGAGTGGAGTTATAAACTCATTACCATCTTCTCCGAATAATTCACCTGTGATTCCCTTTTTATCAATCTCTAAAACAACCACTGGTAGATTATCTGTTCCACCTGTACATTGTCCCCAACCAACATAATTAAATACTTTATGTTCATCGGATTGAAGGAAATACAATTGATTCCTTCTTTCAGAGTAATTGTGATTTTTGTGATTACTAAGAAGTCCATGAACTCTAATTTGATTCCAATTTTTTGGAGATGTTAAATGGTAAATCTTATCCTCACTTCCATAGAGTTCAAACATTTTTGAATCTCTAACTTGTGATAATGGGACATTTCCCCACCCAATCCATCTACTTGAGGGTATGTGTTGAACTTCCACAAACCTATTATCATTATCTAGACAGTTTCTATAATTTCGTGTACCATCTGTATTAATAATTCGGTCATTTGTATTAATTCTTCCATGTTGAATCCAATTAGAATGGATTTTCTTTGAAATATTCATTTTATCTAACCTTCTATCCAATCCCTTTTCCCAATTAGTTTGGTTTTTATGATTCTCTAAAAAATCCATCTCTGAGATAAAACCTCTTTCTATGACATTTTTTGTTTGGGTTTGTCTAAACCCTTTTCTTAAATAACTCATGTTTTAAACTTTTAAATTGTTTGAAATAAAAAGGGAGGTTATTAACCCCCCCTCTTCTTCTAATTATATAATCATTCATTACCCTTTGTAAACAAATGTTTTCTTGTAATGGTTAGGGAATAAAAACTTCCTTAACTCTTCCTTATCTTCTTTACTGATTCCTTTTATAAATAAAGGATTCGTTCCGTAATGATTTGGAAATAAAACTTGTCTTGAATACTCAATCAAGTCTTTCTTTTTAGTGTTCACATCATCAACTAAGGTTGTTAGTTGGTTCATTTTGGAGTTGAAATCTCCGATTACTGAGACTATCTCAGTATTGTTTAAATAACTCATATATGTATATATATTTTCTGTCTCTCTTTGAAAAGGTGAGAGAACTTGACCTTGTTTTATTATGGTGTGAATCAAAAGGGGATGAAGTATTCGTAAATCATCACAAAAAAGATATTCATCCCCAGTGTTCACTATATTCTGAAACTCACACTTGGTGAGTTAAATCATCATTTCACCGGATAGAATCATTAAGATTCTACCTCTTTTCGAAAAACCCTATCACAGTTTTTCTTCTTCGGAAGTGGATATACCTTTTTGGTGTGGTGGTCCACATTTCTCACTTCCCAACATGTCAAAGAACGTTGAAGGTTTTTCAACCTACCTTCAGAGGTTTTCAATCATTTTACTCCTTTAAAAAAGAGGGTATTCCTCAGTTTCGAACTCATCGTTCCAAACTCCATAAAGGACATTCTGTAAATGATTCTCCATTCCCATATCTGAGAAAAGAATCTCATTTCTGAATGGGTTCATCATTCTGTTTCTCATTTCCATCTTTTGAACTTTCTCTTGAAATTTTGTCATCGTGTGTGTGTTTTTCTTGTTTCTCATAATTGTTGTTTTCATTTCTTTTATCGTTTCTTATCTCAGTCTCAAACTGTCTTACAGTTTCTTTAGTAAAATCACTTTACCAACAGTCAATAGTTGAGGTCTTTTGTTGGTGATTTTTTCTTGTCTCGTTTTAAAAACCCACCTCCATATTCCATATGTTTTCTTTTATTTAATACCTCTGTTTTTTCTATTAGAGGTATTATGTTTTTCTAAAAACAGTTGTTCCAAATACTTTTCTGAATTCAACTAATTCGTAAGTGTTTTTTCAATATTTTCTCCTTTCAACCAACTTTTCACAAGGTTTATTTCACTTAATATTTTACTTCTTAAATGAGTTTTTCATGTTCATTGTATAATTTCTCAAGTGTATATAGTATTGAGTAAATCGTTCTTTGTTCTGTTTTTTCCATTTTTACTTCTTTTAAGTTTTATTATTAATTGTTATCTCAGTCTCAAACTGTCTTACAGTTTCTTTAGTAAAATCACTTTACCAACAGTCAATAGTTGAAGTCTTTTGTTGGTGATTTTTGTTTTCATTTCTTTTATCGTTTCTTATCTCAGTCTCAAACTGTCTTACAGTTTCTTTAGTAAAATCACTTTACCAACAGTCAATAGTTGAAGTCTTTTGTTGGTGATTTTTGTTTTCATTTCTTTTATCGTTTCTTATCTCAGTCTCAAACTGTCTTACAGTTTCTTTAGTAAAATCACTTTACCAACAGTCAATAGTTGAGGTCTTTTGTTGGTGATTTTTGTTTTCATTTCTTTATCGTTTCTTATCTCAGTCTCAAACTGTCTTACAGTTTATTTAGTAAAATCACTTTACCAACAGTCAATAGTTGATGTCTTTTGTTGGTGATTTTTGTTCAGAAGGAAACCTGATTAGTTCCCATACATTCTGTAACATGTTTTCCACTCCAATCCAACTCTTACAATTAAAATGTCAAGTTGTTCCACGATGAAAATTGTTGTTTCATTGTTTCTGATTTTCTCTCCAAACCCTTTGAATCTATTTTCAAGTTCATGTGAGGTTTTGAAACTTTCCATTTTTAATCCTCTAGACTTTACCTTTAATTCATCCCAATCCCATCCAAATCTTTCTTTTAATCTTTTTCAAAATGACTTCCGTATCCGTACATAATTTGTTCTTTTTAAGTTTTATTATTAATTGTTATCTCAGTCTCAAACTGTCTTACAGTTTCTTTAGTAAATCACTTTACCAACAGTCAATAGTTGAAGTCTTTTGTTGGTGATTTTTGTTTTCATTTCTTTTATCGTTTCTTATCTCAGTCTCAAACTGTCTTACAGTTTCTTTAGTAAAATCACTTTACCAACAGTCAATAGTTGAAGTCTTTTGTTGGTGATTTTTGTTTTCATTTCTTTTATCGTTTCTTATCTCAGTCTCAAACTGTCTTACAGTTTCTTTAGTAAAATCACTTTACCAACAGTCAATAGTTGAGGTCTTTTGTTGGTGATTTTTGTTTTCATTTCTTTTATCGTTTCTTATCTCAGTCTCAAACTGTCTTACAGTTTCTTTAGTAAAATCACTTTACCAACAGTCAATAGTTGAAGTCTTTTGTTGGTGATTTTTGTTTTCATTTGAAAGAGGAATTTTTTTCGTATTTTCATTTCACCAACAGATTACATCTGGTTTGGTAAAAATTTCTACCAACACTCAACAGGGTTGTTGTTTTGTTGGTGATTTAATTGAGTGAGGAAATGGAAGACAAGTATTATTTGAATAAAATCGGAGAAGGGTGGGAGTTTCTTCCCAAAGACATCCTTCAAAAGAAGTTTGATTATGAAAGGTTGTATAACAACATTTCAAGGAGGGAAAAGAAAATAGAGTCTGATTTAGAAAAAATCAAAGACCTAAAAGACAGGTTGAAAAAAATGAAAGTAGAAAGAACCAAAGGGTATCATCAAATGGTTAAATACCATAAGATGTTTACACCTTCTTTTACTATTTCATACAGTAGTACTAAAAAGAAAAACAGATACTATAATTCAGACCATGTTGATTCGAGGGGAAATTGGAGTTGGACAATAATTCCAAATTATGGAGGAAGAAGAACTTGGATTTATGTAGGTTCTAATAAAGAAATTACTACCTATTTAGATTTGATTGATGGTAGAGATAATCTAGACAACTACAATGAAATGTACCCCCATGAAAGAACCCCTCATAAAAATAAAATAGGTAGTAGAATACAGGAACTACTGTGTCCATTTATCATTTCTGATATGAAGAGTTGGTTGAAGAAAAATGACAATCTTGATGGGTGGTTTGACCAAAATTCACTAAAGAATATCTGATGAATAAACTTAAAAGGATTTATAGAGAATCTGAGTTTTATGGTGTTCATCAAAAGAATCCTGATATTCAGAAAATCCTTAAAAAAGGTTTCACTGTTATTCAACCAAACGAAAAAACAGAATCAACTCTTTATCTTGAGAAGAAAAATGGACTGATAAACGATGGGAAGAGTATTATAGGGATAAAGGAGATAAGGTTCTCGAGAAGAAGTTTCGAGATAAACAGATGAAACGAAAGAAATAGACACAAAAAAAGGGGGTTACCAATTAATGATAACCCCCTTTTCAGTTATGAAACAACTAATTATTACGAGTGGATAAAACTTTTTTCCCACCTAACTAAATCATCTTTATAGATGTATTTGTGTTGGGATGAAATTTGTACTAATGGAAGTGATTTAGTCTTCTTCCATGTATTCAGAGTCCTTTCAGTTACTCCGTAAATCTTTTTTAAATCTTCTATTGATAGTCTTTCTGACATGTTTCTTTCTCCTTTTATTTGTATTCTAATTTTATCCATTCATCAAAGGTTATTTCCCTAACCCCATTAGTAAAGATGATATCATCACAAGTGGAACCTTCTTTTTGTTTCCATTTATGAGGTTCTTGGGTTGGATTCTCTTCGTAGTTTCGTTGTTTAAACATCTATATATAAATATATATTTATTAGTAATTCATTAAATATTCAATCACTTCATTCAAATCATATTCATCCTCAAACTCATTTTCAAAATCTTCATTGAAATACTCATCTAATTCTTGTTTTATGAGTTGTTTTAAGGAGTTTTATCCATTTTAAGAACATCTTCATCTTCTTCCACCTCATCAGAGGAATCATCTCTTAAATCATCTGAATCTCCATAACCCATCTCTCGTAGGATTTCATCTAAATCTACCATATCCTCCAATTCATCTTCATCGGGTTGAGGTATATAGTTTGGAGGAACAACTCCCTTTCTGTTTTTTGGTATTTCTTTCATAGATACCGATTCAGTTCTTGGTTTTAATTTTCTCTTATCATCCTCTGTAAGAGGAATACCACTTAATTCCATTAAACGAATTCTTAGTTGGTTAGGTGAGATGTTTTCATTCAGTTTTATTCCGTTTATCATAATTTGTTTTCCTTTTTATATAAATATTCAAGAAATTACCATTTCCTACTCTTTCTAATTTCTTGTTCCTTATTTCTAAACCATTCATCAAGATTCTTTTTTTTCTTAGGAATTGGTTTTGATTTATTTTTGACTTGGTTTTTTTAATCTCTCATCAACCATTTGTTCTATGGTCTTCTTACTGTGTCCCTTTCTTTCTCCTACCTTGAATAGTGGTTTATTAGAACTATATATTTTTGATATCATACTTTTTAATTTAGATAGTGTAGACCTCAACCCTGATATACTATTTTAGTTCGAGGTTGATATTATTTTTTCAAACTTTTAAATAACTTGAAAACTAGTATAACTGTCTTTTTATTTCCAAAGAGGATACAATCCACCTTAAAGGAAACTTTTAGATTTCCCCCAAGATGTCTTATAATACTTCCAAGAGAGTATTACAATGGGAGTTATTCAATCTATTCCTCCTCTCAACCAATCCTCTGTGTAGATTACATTGGTTTCCCACCTCTATGTTCATCGTATCTCAACGATAGGTTATTAGTTCCTTTTGGATTTTAATACAGATTTGGTCGGTTTAAAGGTGTCAATTCACCAAATCCCTCATCAATAGTTCAAACGATTTATTGAACCAACAATCAATAAATCTTACCATTTGATTATAAGTATAACACCTATTGGAAAAAGGAAAGAAAAAAGTGGAAAAAAATGAAAAAAGTGGAAATAATATACAGATGGGTTATAACCCTAACAACTTATCCATTGTTTTTTCGTAATAGTTTTGGGTTATATCACCCCTTTTAAACATCTCTGTCATATGTTTAATTGTAACCTCTTTATTTTCGGATATTTCTTTACGAGGTTTTTTATTATCTGTCATAATCTCTAAAGAAAATAACTTGTCATTGTTCTTTAACATATCTGTTTTTAGAACATCATAGTACGAGTAAAAAACCTCACGAGAAACATGTCCTGTTAGTTTCATTACTGTTTTAATTGGGGTTCCAAGTTCAATGTGTTCACGAATAAATGTTCGTCTCCCAATATGACTTACACACTCAGTATATAAAGGTTTACTGTCATCTGTACCCTCTAAAACCTTTCCATTAAGATGGAAGTTGGGTTTTCTTATTTTTCGATTTAATCCAATAATCTTACATATTTCTTTTGAGTGTTTATTGAATTTTTGATTGGAGACTGGATTACCAAACTTAGTTCGAGGGAATAGGTAATCTTCTTTTTTCTTGTTCGTTACATACTTGTTCCTAATCAAAAAAGTCATTTGATTAATTGGTACTTGTGTGAATTTCCCTGTCTTTTGTTGTCTGAACTTAAAGAAACCCTTGTCTCTAATATCCTTACCATCAGAATCCTTTTCATAATCAAAATCATCAACCTTCATCTCAACCATATCTGAGAACCTACACCCTACACCACATAAGAACAATAACATATCTTTATATATCTCATATGAGGTATATGTTGTAAATCCTTTTTTAGAATTGTTCTTATCCTCTATATATCTCATATGAGAATACTCTATCTTCTCATTATTGATATACTTTGTGTGTTTAGAGTTTTCAAAATCAAACTCTTTAAAATCCCATATCTGAAGAACTTCTTCTCTTTTTAAAAAAATCTTCTCTCTATCGGGTTTAAATGTAAAACCAGAGGGAATACTAATTTTGACATCCATCTTTTTGGTTTTTGATAACCAAGTTGAATAAAGAGAAAGTACTTTTAACTTCTTCCTAATTGTTACGGGTTGAATTCCTCTACTATCTAAGTAGTAAATTAAACCTTCTATCCAATCCTCAGTTATGTCCTCATTTAAAAGTAATATGTTCTCTTTGTACTGATATTCCTCTACATATTTGATTATATCATTTATGGAGGACTTTAGTGTCTTCTTATATGATTCAGTATTCTTTAAGTTTGAAGGAGATGTTATATTGTCTCTGAACATCTCAAAAGGATTAAAAAATGGACATCCTCTAAGGTTTTCTTTTGTTTTTCTACCCGGTCCCTTCTCAATAGAGATTTAATCAAATCACATGTTGGAAGTTGTCCGTTTGTAGAAATTCTAAAAACTAAATCGTTGAGTTCTTTCTCTTTTGATTTGAGTTGAAGATTTTTTTGTTCGTGAAGTGAATCTGATTTTTTAATTGGTTCTCGATTTCTAGTATTTTCCCAGTCATCATTCCAGTCTTTTAGTTTACACTTTACCCCACCACTAATGTTCATCTTCTTACCTTCAAAGTAATATCTAACCATTACATCCAACTCAGATGATGGTTTGTATTCCTTTTTAGGTTTTCTAAAATTTAATCCGAAATGAACTCCCATTTAAACATAAAAATACTCGAAAAGAGTGTTGTTTAGAACTCAAATATACAACTTTTTTGATGTATTTGGAACTCAATTTGGAACTCAACCCCTGTTTTAAGACAATAAAAACCCCCAACACCTTTGTTTATAATAGTTTGAGGGTTTTTATTTGTGGTCCCACCTGGGCTCGAACCAGGGACCA
>JAGYKX010000008.1 GCA_018401115.1 Flavobacteriaceae bacterium
ACACTTCCCCGCAACCAGGCACAACAACCATCTAAATAAAACCTAGAAATTCTTTATTCAATGCCTCTTTTCCTCATTTTATTGTAATCGGGGCCTAAGAGAGCCTAGTTGTTGGTTGTATTCTCTTTGAAAAAACAAAAAATAATTAAACAATAAGTAGTTTACTTCATAGCCGTAATCAATTTGTGGATTGTAGTCTATAGTCATTAGATATAAGTCTCTGTTAAATCTTGAATCCATAACTCTTTGGTTCCAATGAACCACATAAATAGCATTTCTATTTTCCAAATAGCCTTGAGAATAATAACTTCTAGGTCTGGCTGTGCTGTTTAGCCATTTAGTAAATCCTGGATCTATAATGATAATTTCATAGTCAATACTGTCATTGGCAATTATAACCGTGTCAGAAGCTTTAACTAATAAAGAAGATCCACTTGTTATTTTATTATTTTGTGTGCGTCTTAAATTTTTACATTGATAAAATAATCCAAGGACAATTCCTAAAACAATTAAGTGCAGGAGCTTATTCATGTTATTCATTTTTCATGATTTTATAGATTAATTTTTTACCTCAAGATATGCTTTTAAAAGGAAATGATGGATAATACATAGAATGATCTAGCGAAGAGGCAACCTGGCACAACAACATTCTATTCAAAACATTTAGAAATTCTTTGTTCAATGCCTCTTTTCCGAATAATGGATTAGGCATTCTCTAAAAGGGCATTATAGTCTTATTATATTGATAGTATTTTTTTGGATTGTAAAATCGAAAATTTATTGTTTATAATCTAACAATTGGTATTTGTGAAAAATCTAAGCTTAATTCTTATTTGCTTATTATCAAATTACGTCTTTTCTCAGTCTGAGATAAACCCTGACTATCCAGAAATTCAAACAAGCTTAATTAATGATCTTTCAAAGCTAGAGAGGTTTATATTTTTCAGAAAATTATTCTGCCAAATTAATGAGTACACCTTCATGGCTTATCTCATTAGAAAAAGGATCTAAGACAGTAGAAAGTATTTGAGCTATTGTCCCCCTATTTAAAAGTAATTGTGCTTCCGTTAGGGATAGTTCTTTCAATAAGCTTTTAAATTTTAACTCAATTTCTAATGAGTTGTATGGAGCTGCCTTTCTCAATATAAATCCAATAAAATCGAGATCTACCAAGGCCGCAGAGGCTTCAAAATCATTCAAGTGGGGATAATAAGACTGTAATCCTTTAACTAAATCTATTTGGGAGATATATTGTTGGGGATAAAACCATGTTTGGTTGGCCCATTTGTAAGAGTGACCAACACCTTTCAATATTCCGGTAGCCCCAATTTTTTGAATGGCTTTAAAAAATGTATGCGAGGGTTTAACATCTATATAAGGCATGAGGTAGGCATTGTAATCTAATAAAGCTTTTTGCACCGCTCGAACACCAATCTCATCAGGAGACTTCTGCTGAGAAACAGACAATGCAGCTAATACGCCCGCAGCCTGGCCAATTCCCAAAACCACTGGCTGAAGCCTAGTAGCGCCATTGGCAATATTAGTCACACTGATGTTCTTCTCGGCAACAATAAAATTAGACACCTTTTTTGGGATGAGACTACCTAATGGAACATTATAGCTAGGTATTTTAATGCCAATAAAATCTATCTCTGGGGCACTTGGATACTTATCGTGATGGTGGTCTATAGGGTAATCTCCAACTGCTATTCCGGTTTTGAATAAGGAGTACTCAAAAGGAGACCTCATTTCATTCACGCTGAGTTGTACCAATCCATGGACCCTTCTGGATTCTCTGTGATAAGGGATCCAAGGAAATGAGTCTTCAGTGTCAAACTCATTGTGAATAACCAAATGTTTAAAACCCAATACCTCTTGGATGTAATACACAAAATTTAGGCTGTGCTGTTTGGCCAACTTTAATGCATCTATTTGTTGCTCATGAGACCTATTGGGCCAATCTAAATAAAAGTCATTACCGCAATTGGGCCAGTTTATGAGGTATTTATTATTAGGCAATCTGGCATATTGTAACATTTGGTTTGCGTCTACCACTCCCTCAGGGGTCTCTGCGCCAGGTAACCTACAAGCACATTCAAAAAGTTCAGGTGTATAACTGCTGTGCCTAGTGACTAATTCTTCTGAAGTGGCTAGGCTACCTAGATCTTTTAGAATTAATGTGTAGGTAAGGTCTTGCACAATAGTGTTCCCCTGTGTTGGAGCTTCTGCTTCTCCTGTATCTGAACTAGCGTCCATACCAACACTAAATGACGCACCTACCTGCGGCAACAACGAGCCTGTTTCTGTAGCATCTACTAATATGGTGGTGTTTATTTCCTTCTTCAGTCCGTTTTCTATCCATTGCACATACCAGCCGTTTTGGTTTTTGGTCACTTTAATATTAGAAGTATTATATGAAATTTTCAAATGGGGAAACTCCGCCATAGATTTGAGTATGCTATCTCCTACACTGGGTTCAAAATGAGTATTGCTCACCCAACCTGTGGCTACTGCTTTTGGGCCTCCATAATGGCGGTATAAAGCATCTCTAAAATCTCCCCAAATTCCAGATGGCAGCTGATGGTTTCCATCAATAGCCGAGACTCCAGCAGCAGTAAGCATTCCCCCTAACCATGGGTTTTCTGAAAGCAAATTAACTTTTACGCCCATTCGTGCTGCTTGAATGGCTGCTGCTGTTCCGCCTGTACCAGCACCCACAATAAGTACATCTGTTTGTTTTTGTGCTTGTATTATTCCAAAAGTTACACAAAAGCAAAAGGTTAAATAAAATCGGTTTTTGAACATTATAAGTCTAAATAATTATGTTTAAAAAAATTGAAATGTAGTTATTGACCTACCCATCGATCAAAGCTAAGGTCTTAGATATTTCATAAAGGGCACGAGGCACATGGAAACATCCTTTCCACTTCCCTCCTTTTAAGGGGAATAAAACCTTCCCTTCTCGGTTTAAATATCCATACCACTCCCCTTTGTGAATGGGGTCTCTAAAATGATTCCAACTGTAATCGTGAACTTTAATAAACCATTCTTTGGCCTTTGGACTTTTATTGTACGCATAGGTTTTGGCCAGCGCTACTAAGGTTTCTAAGTGCACCCACCACAACTTCTGGTCCCATTCTAATTGCTGAGTTGGATATCCTTTTCGGTCTAAAAAATAAAAAATCCCACCATGTTCGTAGTCCCAACCATATTCTAAATGATTATACATAATGGCTTCTGCTTTATCTATGACTGCATTGTCATTTGATCTAATACCAAGATTCATAATAAACCACATGGCCTCTATGGCGTGTCCAGGATTGAGTAATCTACCCTCAAAAGAGTCTATTTGAGCTCCATTGGGACCTATGTTTTCAAGAATAAGTCCCGATTCTTTATCGTAGAATTGCTCTAGAATTAAGGGGATTAGGCCCTTGGTCAATTCACTTACGCGCTGGGCTCCAATGAGGTGTTCTAATTCTAAAGCGAGATTGCATAATATCATGGGTAGAGCAAAATTTTGCATGGGTCTGGTGCCAGAAATTCTTTTCTCATAGGCCCCTTTTGGCGCATCTTTCCTTTTCAATATTCGCTCAAAGGTGTCCTTTGCAATCTGAGCGTACTTTGGATCTGGATCTATCTTAAAATAAGCACCAAAGGCCATAGCAGCAAAACTATCGGAGAAAATATTGTAGGGGGCAACCAATGGAGCGCCTTCTTTAGTTAAAGAGAAATACCAATCGCCCTCTGAAGACCGTCCATACTTTTCTAAGAAATCTATGCCGAGCTTAGCTGTTTCTCTCCATTCATGGGTTTTGGGATGGGCGTTAGCTAGTGTGGCAAACATCCAGGCCTGTCTAGCTTGTAACCACACAAATTTATCTGTATCAAAAACGATACCCTGGTCTGTAATACATGTAAAATAGCCTTTACACTCCTTATCCAGTGAGTATTTTTCCCAAAAAGGAATGATCTCTTCGTATAATTCTTTACGATAAAGTACTGCGTATTCCTTCATTTCACTCCTCTTTTTCATGGTGTAGATAATGTGCCATATATCGATTGTACAAATGTCTCGCTTGAAGGTAAGCAGACTGAGGACTCATAAAATGTGAAAATTCAAAAGTGATGGCCTTTGCCATCCCTACTTCTTGAGCTTTGGATAATTTGTAGTGTAGTTTGTCAAATTTAATAGGAAAAAATTTAATGGGCATATCCCTATCAAAAGATTCGGTGTTGGTCCAAGAGATAAAACCATACTTATCTGCCAAGGCTTTATTTACAGCCAAATAATCTTTGAGGTCTTCAAAATTGAGGTGGCCATCTTGAAAAGCCACAATGTCAATAGCTCCCTGAATACCCTTGAAAATCTCTTCCCATTCTTGTGCGTGTGTTTCTAAAGAAATACTAGTCGCTTTTGTCAATTCGCTAGAGGCAGCCATAACTGCTTTAGGACCGTCTATCCAAGGGGAAATAAGAACAGGTAAACCAACGCTAACTTCTTTTGCGTGGCGGCCTAAATCTCTTATTGCACTTACTGCACCTTTAGTTTTTCTGCTGAGCTCCAAAGACAGATACCAGCCCTTAAAAGCGGGAGATTGTCCATATTTTTCATAGGCTTCTTCAATGACCTTTTTGTTTACTTCTATCTCTAAAGACATATCTCTTGTATCCCAGTATTCCCCACTGTCGTAAATCCCAAAATAAAAGTCAAAACCACATTCAGTGGCCAGTTCTAAAAAAAGCGCAACCAAATCTTTGGTAGGCGCAAAACAGCCCCTAGTGTCAGTGAGATATGCAGAGGGATAGGTCAGAAATTTTCTGTATCCACAACGAATCATTACTACAGTATCTATTCCCATAGCTTTCATGTGGAGAAAATCTTGTCGCCATTCTTTTGGTCCCCAATTTTGGTGGGGAATGTCATGACTAATTTCATCTATAAACGTAGCTGTAATCTTCATAGGTCCTTTTTAATCTTCTAAGGTGTTCCACCAATATTTTTTTAACAGCCAACTGCATAGGAAAAATACAACTGACCACAACACCATTTGTCCATTTTCTCGAATCATAAAATACACTGGAATGAGCAATTGCGCCATTTGCCAAACCACTCCAACCATTACATTAAATCCATCTCTTTTAAAGTGTCTATTCGGAACAAAAGTAGGGTCCAATGCCATTACTTTTTCTCTGACAGGTTTCCAGAATCCCCAAGGCCTTGTTTGCTTATAAAAAGCTGCTACCGCCTCAGGGTTTGGCAATGGAGTAGCGTAAGTCCCAATAATACAACCCAATAGAGAAAAGGCAAAAATAAGGGGGAATACAAAAATGTCTACATATTGAGGAAAGAAAAATAGTTTAATAGTAGAGGCAATGAGCCCAAAGAGCATGCCCCAAAAATAGCCACTCCCTGTAAAACGCCACCACACCCACTTTAAAACATTGGCTGCTACATAACCCCCATAAAGGGCAGAGCTCAACCATAGAATTAGACTGTTCAAAGAGCCCGCATTAAAACCGAGAATTATGCCAATACAAACCAACACCAGCGAAGAAAGAACACTCAAACGCACTAATTTTTTTTCCGAGGCTCCAGGACGAATGTATTTCTTGTAAATATCATTTACAATATAGGCTGGAGCAGCATTTATAAAAGCGGCAAAAGTCCCCATAAAAGCTGCTAAAAAACCAGCGAGCATAATCCCTTTTAATCCAACAGGCAAATGGGCATTCATGGTCATTGGAAGGATCTTCTCGAAATCAACATCAGGTCCCATAGCAGAAATTTCTGGTCCTAGATACACTAGGGCCATCACCGCAAATCCTATGACCATAAAATATCTTGGAATATACAACACCGCCACAGTGAGAAAACTCATTTTTGCCGCCTCTGAAGGCTTTTTAGTGGCTAAAATTCGTTGCATATCGTAACTGGGTACTGGTCCAGCCGTAGAAGCCAATATGCCTTTTAAAACCATTAATACAAAAAGACCTCCAAACAAGGTAAAACCATCGCTCTCTAACTTTTGATTCACTTGAGGATAAGGAGTACCCTCCCAATTCAAATCCAAATTCCAACCAAACGAAAGGGTCTTCCAACCTTCTGGAATCACTGCATTTAGTTGCTCAATAGTCACTGTCTGATAGGCCACAATTCCAACACCAATACAGCCAATAGTCATGATTACAAACTGCATAACCTCAGTAGCCACTACAGAATGCATGCCCCCTTTAACGGTATATAAGGCAGTTAAAATACAAATAATTAATGCATAGCCTCTGGCCGATGTTAGCTCGTATCCCAATACAGAAACTCCTAAGTCCCATGGAAGAATCTCAGTGGCGTACTTCCCAATACCTTCAAAGAAATAAGCAATAAAACCCAACACACTAATCACAGCAAAAATCACAATGATGATATGAGACAATTTAGCACCTCTTCCGTCTCCAAAGCGAAAAGTAATCCATTCTGCTCCTGTCATTACGTTGGAACGCCTAATCCAAATAGCCAAATACACAAAGACAAAAACCTGATTCCAAACAGGCCATAACCAGGGCAGCCAAGCACTTTTAAGCCCATATACAAACAAGATTCCAACTGTCCACATGGTTCCAGAAATATCGAACATTCCTGAGGCATTACTCAATCCCAAATAATACCATGGCAACTTTTTACCCCCCAAAAAGTAAGAAGATAAGTTTTTAGAGGCTTTATTAGAAAAGTAAAATCCTAAGATTAAAACCCCAACTACATAAGCGAATACAATAGCAATGTCTATATATGATAGACTCATTTGGTTTGGTTGATTTATAAGTTCAATAAATTTAAAACAAAAATAATTGCCAATCAGTCGCTTTTAGACCATTATAGCAATCACAAGCATAAACAACCACTCCCAAAGTATATTGGTTCATTTTTCAAATGAACTAATAATTTAATAAGGTTGGACTATTTATCCTGATTATCCTATCAGAGTATTCGTGAAAGGTTCAAGGAAAAGTCGATAACTACCTATTGCTGAAATAAATCATCAAAACAAACCAAATAAAGGTAATTAGGACCCAGTATTTATTTAAGAACTTTAGTGCATCCATTTTATAAATGTATGGTTTTCATTTTTTATCTTCAAAAAAATATTCAAGTCATGAAACAAAACAATGTCTGGAAAATAATCAATTTCACAGATTCTAGAAGAGAGAATTGTCTTGAGAAAAAAATTAATTATATAAAAATTTTTAGTTAATACTTATATTTACATTTTTAAAATTTAAATTAAAACATTATGAAAAATATTTTTTTCACTTTAATTAGCTTTTTAACACTTTCAATGTCTGCACAGATTAATGAAGAAGACCAACTAGAGATTGAAAAATCTAAAACTTTTTCAATTGGAGTTAAAGCAGGAGTACCAAACATTATTTCAATAAACGGCGAATTTGTCTTGCCCGTTTTAAATAATCATTTTGCACCTTATGTAGATTATGGATCGTTTGGATTAGATATTGAAGACACAGAAACTACTCTAAAATACATTGAGTACGGTCTTAATATCTATATGGGTAACAAAGGAAAAGGCTTATACGTAGGTGCCGGAAGTGGTACTTTAAAAAATGAATTCACGTTCAATAATCTAACTTTTGAAGAAAATGGCGTCTCCTTACAAGGGTCAGCCACAACCCAGTTAGATATTAATGCATTAAACTTAAAGTTGGGCTTTAAGACTGGTGGGACTTTTTACTTTAGAATAGAAGCCGGATATGGGCTAGGAACCATTCCAGATACATTGAACTTTACTGCTTCCTCGGGAGGAATCACAGAAACTTTTACAGAGGAAATTCCTGAGATTCCTGGTATTGGGACCAATGGATTCGCTATTGGAAATATTGGCTTTGGATTGTCATTCTAGTTTTCCATATATCTTTGATTATCAATTCTAATTTTTAAAACTGTTTTTTTCGTTGGATTTCTTCAGCACACCTATAGACCCTTCTCATAACTGGCTGCCCAAAGACGGTAATGTTCATTATCACGGGCCTATTTTTAAAAGAGAAACCTCTGACAAATACTATCAGGCCTTGTTCAATGAGATTGCCTGGGCCCCCGATGAGGCCATGATATTCGGAAAGCGAATTATTACTAAACGAAAAGTCGCTTGGTATGCAGAAAAAGCCTATTCCTACACCTATTCTAAAATAACTAAAACAGCCTTGGTATGGACCCCCCTATTGATGGAGATAAAAGAAGCCGTAGAAAAAGCTTCTGGAGAAACCTATAATGCCTGCCTTTTAAATTTATACCACAATGGCAATGAAGGTATGGCATGGCATAGTGATGGAGAAAAAGACCTACAAAAAAATGGCGCTATTGCTTCTGTTAGTTTTGGAGCGGAGCGCAAATTCGCTTTTAAACACAAAGAAGACAAAACAGTCGTGAACATGCCCCTAGCCCACGGAAGCCTTCTGGTCATGAAAGACACTACTCAAACCCATTGGCTCCACCGGCTCCCCCCTACAAAAAAAGTCCATAGCCCTAGGATAAACCTCACTTTTAGAACCATTGTAAGGGAATAACTACAGCGATTAGAACTAGAGATACTGGTTTAGAATAGCTTTTAAATCATGGGCAGAATACACCCCGGATTGCCTCCAGAGTTGCTCACCAGATTTAAAAATCATAAGCGTAGGAACACCTCTTACTTGATATTTTGCTGCTACCCCCGGATTCTTATTCACATCTATTTTTACAATAGACACTTGGTCTCCCATCTGCTTTTTTAAATCTTCCAAAATAGGACTCATTGTCTTACAAGGACCACACCAAGTAGCAAAAAAGTCTATTAAAACAGGGGTGTCTTTATTGATAATATCTGAAAAACTAGCCATAAAAAAGGGTATTAATTAAAAGCAAAAATAAGGAAATGCTTAGATTTAAAATGTAACCCAAGTCACATGGGTTTAAATTAATATCTTTGGGAAAAACCCAAAGTTTGACAGCACTTTTTCGCAGGACCCTATGCTCCTACCCCATCCTCAGTTTAATAGTCTCTTTTCAGCTGCTCAGACTAGCAATACTCCCCTTTATGGGGCTTATGCCACAAGACGCCTACTACTATTTCTATGGCCAGCACTTAGATTGGTCCTATTTTGACCATCCTGGCATGATCGGTTATTTACTCAGGGCTGCCACAGATCTGTTTGGAAGTACTGTTACGGTCGTGAAAATGACAGACTTCACGGTGAGCTCAATCTCCATTTGGGTGTTTTACAGCCTGTCCAAGAATTTTTTATCTCGCGAAAAATTATGGATAGCCATGCTACTAGCCAGTAGCTCCATCCTATGGAGCATGCTCAGCTTAAATTCTACCCCAGACGTCCCTTTAGTCCTTTTTTGGAGTTTGAGTTTATGGAGCTTAGAAAAAGCCCTTTTTAAAACAACATTTTACCATTGGCTTTTGGCGGGGATATGGATGGGATTGGCCTTTAACAGCAAGTACACGGCTGTTTTATTGCCCTTCGGGCTGATGCTTTTTTTATTCCTCTCCCCTACCCAAAGAAAGCACCTCTTAAAACCCGGTCCATGGCTCTGTCTAATTATTTTTGCAGCAGTGGCTTATCCGGTATATTATTGGAATGCCCAGAACGATTTTGTTTCTTTTGCCTTCCAATCTACCGGAAGATCAAGTTCCGTGCGTGATTTTGGTTTTAAACCAAAATTATTGGGCGGTTTTATAGCCACCCAAATGGCTTTGGTATTTCCTGCGGCATTCTTAACTCTAACAGTCCTTTGCTATAAATACTTAAAAAGAATCATTATTAGTTGGAAGCTTCCCTCGGACAAAACCTTGTTTTTAGGTGCTTTTTTCCTCCCTACATTCTTGGGTTTTATGTTCTTGTCACCCTTTTATTGGATTAAAATTAACTGGCTAGTCCCTAGCTATATCTCAGGCTTTATACTGCTCGCCTATTTCTTTAAACGCAAATGGGTACGTTCTCAAATCATTATTTCAATAGTCATACACTTATTGATACTCATAGAACTAACTACCTACATAGTTCCCATTCGCTCAGACGACACCTGGTGGGGTTGGGAAGCCCTTTCTAAAGAAGTGAGTGAACTGAGAACCAACTATCCAGACCATTTTTTCTTCTCAACAGACAATTATAAAACCGCAGCCGTGCTTAGGTTTTATCAAGACACGCCCACTTACAGCACCAATGTGATAGGAGAAAATGGCTTACAATTTGGCATATTAGATCCTGATCTCAATTTTTTAGAGGGACAAAATGCCATTCTTATAGATTCAGACACCCGATTTAAGAATGAAGCGTCCCCTGAAAAAGCTCCAGAAAAAGTAAGTCCGTTTTTTCAAGAAATCCAGGTGCTCCCTCCCATTATACTCAGAAACAAACAAGGCAAAGCCATTCGAAAATTCAATGTCTTTGCCTGTAAGAATTATAAGCAACCGTAATTATTTTATAGGTCTGGTTTTATTTATTTTAAATAACTGCAAGCGGTCATTGTTATTTGCTACCAATATATGTGGTATACCACCAATATTAATTTTAGCTATTTTTTTTGCGTCAAGCGGGGTGAAGAAACCACTTTCTGTGACTGGAATATTTTGTAATTTATTTCCGCTTTTCCCTTTTAAAAACAAACCAATACCTGCGTCATTTCTTGGTGTTTCTATTTCAGATACAAACAAATTACCAACACCTAATATATCTTGCTGGCCGTCTTTATCAAAATCTTCAATATGAAATGCGTTTATATTGGACATTTGTGCTTGGTAAGGTAGCGGCTTTAAAGCAAAAGCTCCATCTCCTAAGTTTTCAATATACTGTGACGCAAAAGTTTGGGTTTCATAATGAAGCGATTGCTTTAAATTTTCTTCTCCATAAACTTCTTCTATCTGTAGAGAAGCAAAAACATCGTACTTTTTAAAAGTGCTTTTTAAGATTGGCACTTGTTCGGAGGAACAAGAGAACCCCCTTAATGGAAAATGCTTGTCTTGGTTGTAATATCCCAAAACAATATCATATTTATTGTTACCATCAAAATCGTTATAATACACATCAAAAGGATTCTGAGGAGTGGTTTTATACTTATAATTGAGTCCTAAATTTCCTGCTAAATAATCAAGATCACCATCGCCATCCATGTCTGCTGAAGCCAGAGAAAACCACCAACCTGATGTAGATTCAAATGAGGGAATGGTCGCTTTGGAAAGTAGTCCTTCCTTATTATTGAAAATGGTCAAAGGCATCCATTCTCCAAGTAGCATTAAATCTGGATCGCCATCTGAGTCATAATCAGTCCACAATGCATCTGTAACCATGCCTAAATGCTTAAATTCAGGGGCCACACTTTCTGTTTTATTCACCAACTGCCCACTATCATTAATCAATAGCATACTAGTAGCAGGACTTGGATATTGATGGGGAACATGACGGCCAGCAACAAATAAGTCTTGATCTCCGTCTGCGTCAATATCTATGGCTCTAACTACACTGCCGCTGGTTCTCGCCAAACCAACAATAGCCCCTTTAGAAAAATTTCCTGCTCCGTCATTAAGATACACCCTATCGGTATAATGAAAATCATTTGCTGGATATTCATTCCCACCACTCACCACATATAAATCTAAGGCTCCATCGGCATTGAGATCTACGAAAATCGCGTCTACATCTTCATAGGGCTTTTCCCTTTCTAATAAGTTGGTATTTGAAACAGCGAATTGACCATTTTCATTCTGGAGTAATAACTGGGCCGGTTTTCCAGAGGCCCCTCCTATATAAAGGTCTTCTAGTCCATCTGAATTGACATCGGCGACAGCCAAAGCAGGGCCAAATTGTGACATTTTATGAGGCAATAAAACTTGTTGGGCATAGTCGTCATAGCTATTTTCTTGGTGGGAAATTTTTAGAGAGGGCAAAAACACTTCACTAAACATGGGTTGCGCCTCTGATGGATTTTTGGTATTGGCTACAGCCTGCTCAGGACTTAATATCAAGGTCTTATTAACCACTACACTTTTTATAATTTCACGTGCATTGTTTGGCCATACCACCATTAAACTGTCTACTGAAGCTTTACCTAAACCAAAATGAAGAGATTGTTCAGAGGTAGAGTAAATTCCCCTCACATTAGAGGCCTCTGACATTTGCGACTTACCTTGGCTGTAAACAATAACCCGTGTACCCATAACACTTTGATGATTTGGGTCTTTCAATTGCACTCTTAAATAATTATTAGATAATTTTTTATCGCTGTTATTTCTATACAAAAAGGCAGGTGCATTAATGTTGCTCACCACCAGGTCTAGATCTCCATCTTGGTCAAAATCTGCATAGGCAGCACCATTAGAAAATGAAGCCTGGTCAAGGCCCCAAGCTTCGGAAACCTTTTCAAACTGCATAGTCCCATTATTCTTGTAGGCATAATTTTTTAAAGGAACTGAAGGCAATAATCCAATAGTTTTGTCTATATCTAGAATATCAAATAAATTCACATCGCCAGCAGTGGGGTTGGCTGCCACCCATTCATTGGCAAAATCAGATACATATTGGGCCACGCGCTTGTCTGCATCTGTGTTTCTAATATCATATAAAAGTCCATTGGTAATATAAACATCTTTATGACCGTCATTGTCAAAATCTGCTAGTAGTGTAGACCAGCTCCAGTCAGTGGCTGCCATACCAGTATATTGTGCCATATTGCTAAAGGAGCCATTCCCATTGTTGTGTTGTAATGCGTTGTACATATATTGGTAATGCCCTCCGTCATTGACTACTTTCCAAAAAGCATCTGGGTTCATTCCACTCATATTAGATTTGAGTCTAAAGTTATCTTCTGCCACCATATCCAAGGTAAATATATCCTGATACCCGTCATTGTCTAAATCTGCAATGTCTACCCCCATGGCATAAAAGGACATTTGTCCTAAGCGGGTATTGGCTTCATTTTTAAATGTACCGTCTTGCTGATTTATAAACATAAAATCTGGGGCATAAAAATCATTGGCCACATAGATGTCTTGCCAGCCGTCATTATTGAGGTCTGCTACACAGATTCCGTTGGGAAAACCTGTGAGGTCTATTCCCGCTGAGGCGCTTACCTCTACAAATTTCTGATTCCCTGTATTTCTGTATAATTTTAAGTGGTACTGTTTCTGTAAGAGCTCCGTTCCAAAAAAAGAAGAATAACTTCCTGGGTTGGGAGGTTGTGTCAATAAAAAAAGATCTAATAGCCCATCTTTATCATAGTCTAAAAAAGATGCATGTCTTGTTCTTGAGTCGTCTGCCAATCCATATTGTGCGCCCATCTCTTTAAAATGTCCATCTCCTATGTTTATGTAAAGTAAATTTACCCTTAAATCTGGTTTGTGATCAAACAACTCTCTGGTTACATAAATATCTAACAAACCATCTGCATTAATGTCTGCAACTGCAACACCAGTAGACCATCCATTGTCTTGAATAATACCTGAAGAGCTGGTTACATTTTCAAAACGAAAATCGCCTTTATTAAAATATAATTGATCGCTCACCTGGTTTCCAGCAAAAAAAATATCTTCTAGGCCGTCCTGATTAAAATCTCCAACACCTACGCCTGCACCTCCATAAAAATTTGAGTACAACAATATGTTTTCTGTCTTGTTGTCTTTTAATGCATTGTTAAAAGTAATACCTGATTTTTCAGGAGCCACTAAAGAAAAAAGAGGGGTAGCATTCTGTCCAAATACTGGAAAAAATAGACATAAAAAAAGCACCGCTAAAGTACTTTTAATCATTGTGAATTTTAAGTGGTTTTTCATACAGGTTGATTTTGTTAATAGACAAAGGAGGGTTGCCCCTCCTTTGCCAAACTAACTGGACTTAAAACTAATTTACGATATTTCAATTGAAATACAAAAGCTGTAAATTATCTGATTATTTATCCCACCATACTCTGGTTGTGAATTCGTTAGCACCCTGTCTGGCTATTGCCGCAGCAAAATTGTCAGCATTGGTACTCGCCTCTCCACCTGGATAAATGAGTCTTCTTGGTATGGTACCGTTGGTTACGTTACCATCGTATATCGCTTCTCCACCAAAGGGTTGTAAAACAGGGAAACCTGTCCTTCTCCAGTTGGCAAAAGCTTCATATTCATTAAAAAATGTAGCTGCCCAATATTGCTCTCCAATCATTTGAAGGGCTTTAGAGGCATCAAATGGCTTTGCAGCTAAATATGTAGCTACCTCAGCATCTGAGACAGCTGCAGCATTAGGATATAACATGCTAAGCATTTGCATGGCTGCTTTTACACCTAGCTTCATAATGTGCTTTGGCGTCTCCAGAGGCCCAGCCTCTTGTAATAGCCTCAGCAATCATAAATTCAACCTCTGCATAGGTTTGGAAAACCATTGGTGCGTCTTCTCCAGTGATTACCCCTCTATTGGGTTCAGCATATTCTGCAGATGTTGTACCATATTTGGCCTCTAAAGCACCTGCGGTCAATCCGTTTGGCATACCCTTAAGATCTGCAGGATTAGTACTACCATCGCTTCTTCTAGCTCCTAGAATAGGTAATCTTGGATCATCTTGTAGGAAATCTACAAAAGTCTTAGACAATCTTGGGTTTCCATCTGCCATGAATACTTCTCCATGACCATTTTTATTAATACCTTCAGGTCCTAATAAGTGTTGTACATAAGCAATGTCTTCATTAGACGTCATTACGCCTGCAGCAATTGCTTTACTGGCCCATGCCTGTGCTGTAGCTGGATCTGCTTTAGACAAGCGCATGGCCAATCTAAGCATTAGAGAGTTTCCAAACTTTTTCCACTTAGAAACATCTCCTTGGAAAATTAAATCAGAAGTGCCAAGACTAGAAGAACTACCCAATTGGGCTACTCCTTCTTCAATTTCCTTAAGCATATCCATATATATGTCCTGCTGAGCGTCGTATTTAGGCTTTAATGTGCCATCTATAAAACCTTTACCAGCTTCTGAATAAGGAACATCTCCATAAAGGTCAGTGATTCTATGATAAATAAAAGCACGCCATATCCTAGCCACTCCCATTTGGTCTCCATTATTTTCCTCATTAGTTAATTGAAAAATAATATCTTCTATTTCTTTGACTTGTTGCGGGTATGCCCTGTCAAAAAGAGAGGTTGCGTAACCTTCATTTCTAGTGTAGAAGTTTCCAGTCCAATAAGTGGCCGTAGAAGACATATGTTGCACAATCTGAGAGGAATAAATAAAACTTGCTCTCCAATTTTCATAACGCTCCCCTGAGGTTCTCAAGAACACAGAGGCTAATTTGTTATTCACGTCTATTTGCGACGCCTTTGTAGGGTCTATATTCATCTCTTCGAAATCCTTGTCAAAATCGCAAGAGGCCAGTACGAGAGATGAAATCAATACAATCGATAATAATTTTTTCATCTTAATTAAAATTTAAGGTTTACATTCATACCTATAGTTCTTGGAATGGGCATACCAAACCACTCTAATCCTTGTGAGTTACTCACATTGTATCCAGACTCTGGGTCTACATTTTCTACACTATTAGACAAGAAAAACAAGTTTCTTCCTATTAATGAAATAGACGCATTTTTAATAAAGGTGTTTTCTAACATAACTCTTGGAATGGTATAACCAATACTCATTTGCCTTAATCTTAAATAGTCTGCATCATAAACAGATTCTTCTGCAATTTCATAGGTGCGTCTCCAGTAATCTTCAATTCGAGCAGGAGCAATATTAGTAGTAAAAGCGGCTCCATTTGCGTCTACTCCTGAAACAGTAAATCCATTTTCACGACCATCTGCGTCTATGGTTGCTTTGTGTGCTCCAAAATACTTGGCACTAGCATTGGTTCCTGAGAACATTTGCCCACCGTACTTACCTTCAACTAAAACACTCATATTAAAGTTTTTATAGCGGAAATTATTACTAATACCAACAGAAGTTGGAGATACCCCAAAGCCTAAGATTTTTCTAGCGCCAACTTGTGGAATAGGCGTTCCATCTGGTTCAATATCATGGATAATTCTACCTTGAGCATCTCTATTATAGGAAGTACCGTATAGAGCTCCGTAAGTTTCTCCCACAATATGAGTGACATTTAAATTTCTAGAACGAGGTTCGTCCATAGTAATATTAGTGTTTTCATCATTGGTAGAAACAATTTTTGAATCGTTATAAGAATAATTCAAAGTGATGTCCCAGGCAAAGTTATCTGTTCTAATTGGTGAACCACTTAATAGAATTTCATAACCGGTATTAGATACTTCTCCAAGGTTAGCCAACGCACTTCCGTAACCAGAGGTTTGAGAAGCACTTACCCCTACAATATCTCCAACTGTAGCGTTGTCATAATAAGTAAAATCTATAGAGGCTCTGTTGTCGAACATTCTCAAATCAAACCCAATTTCAATTTCATTCTTCTCAAATGGTGTGATATTTGGATTTGGAATAGAGCCGTTAGAAATTGTTCCTAAAGAAGCACCCTGGTGTCCTTGTCCATATATTCCATAAGTCAAATTCAAAGAATAAGGGTTTTCTGCTCCACCAGCTACTTGAGAATAACCTGCTCTTAATTTTGCAAAAGAAATCACCTCAGGCAATTTAAACATATCTGAAAGCACCAAAGAGAAACTTGCAGAAGTAAATAAATCGTTGTTTGTTGCCTCTTTATTTGGCAAAGATAGTGTAGAGAACCAGTCGTTTCTAGCGGTCAGGGTTAAAAACATAGCGTCTTTAAATCCAAATTCTGCAGATCCATAAGCAGAATTAATCTGCTTTTCATTAAATCCATATCCAGCTGACTGGTTTTGTGTGTTACCTACATTATATAAAAAAGGTACAATAAAGTTACCTCCACTGGCTGTTACTGACTCTGCACTTTGGTAGTTTTTACCTACACCTACAAAAGCAGTTAAAGAGAAATCTTCTTGAATTCTTAGATTATCAGTTCCTAAAAACAAATCTGCATCTCTTTGAACGTTAGTAAGTTTGTATTCACTCATAGAACCTAATGGCTGAAATGCAGTTCCAAAAGGTGTAACAACTGTTCTACTGTAATCAAATCTGTCCTGACCAAAACGTCCAGACAAATACAAGAAATCTGTCATATTCCATCTTAGGTTTGCAGATGCAATTACACGCTCTTTCACTGAGTTATTTATAAACTGGTAGGCTGCAAACCATGGGTTTTGAGAAAAAGTATTGTCAGATGTTCTAAATTCAGAACCGTCTTCATTGGTTCCAAGCCCACCTGCTCCAAGCATGTCATTAACATCTATTGAAGGAGCGAATAAACGTATTCCAAAGTTGGCGTTTCCAGGTGAATCTGACAATCTTGGTGCTCCTACAGCGTCATCTTGTATGTATTTAATGTTAACATCAGCTACAAAGTTTCTAAACCTTTGTGAAGCGTTTATTCCAAATGTGTTTCTATTTAAAGTAGAATTTGGAATAATATCTTTGTTGTCTAAATTAGAGTACGAAACACGAACATTAGACTTTTCTGTTGAAGAAGAAACAGCAACTGTATTAATAAATGTCTGCCCTCCGTCATAGAATTTTTTCAAGTTATTCCCTTTATAGGAGTAAGGTCTAGATACACCATCCCACTGCTCTACTGAAGAACCATTTAATCTTGGTCCCCAGTTGGCATAGGTATCTAAATTATCAGAATCTGTCACAAAATCCCTACCCTGACCATAAGTGGTTTGAGGGTCATATGGATCATTATTAATGTCGTCGAACTGAATAGAACTACTAACATCTACTGAAATACCTTCGGTACCTGCTCCTGATTTAGTGGTTATGATAATTACCCCATTAGAGGCTCTTGAACCATATAAGGCTGCAGCTGCACCCCCTTTTAGCACAGAAATAGACTGTACTTCATCTGGGTTTAAGGCAGAAATACCATCTCCAGAATCTGCACCACCCCAAGTTCCTGCTGAACCAAGGTTAGAGTTATTAATGGTTATTCCATCAATTACATAAAGAGGTTGGTTGTTTCCTGTCAAAGAACTATTTCCCCTAATAATCACACGGGTAGAACCTTTAGCTCCTGTAGCATTTCCAGAGATTTGCACCCCAGCAATCTTTCCTTGTAGTGAATTAATTGCATTTGTCTCTTTAATGGCGTTTACTTCATCACCACTTACTTGAGTCACAGAGTAACCTAGCGCTTTTGTATTACGTTTTACACCCAGTGCAGTTACAACAACTTCTCCTAGTTGCTCTGCGTCTTCATTTAAAGAAACATTAAGTGAGGTTTGGTTTCCAGCAGGTACTTCCTTTGTTGTATACCCTAAAGAAGTAAATACTAAAATGGCATTACTGCCACTCACTGAAATGGTAAAATTACCGTCAAAATCTGTAGAGGTGCCGTTATTGGTTCCTTTTTCTACCACATTTACACCCGGTAATGGGACACCAGATTCCGACTCGGTAACCGTACCGGAAATGGTTTTGTTCTGCGCATACAGGCTGTTGAGGCACAGTACTGCAAAGAACATTAATAAATAATGAATTTTTCTGTTCATACTAATTTAGTTTAGTTAGTTACTTTTTTAGTGTTTTAAATTAACACTCGGTTAGCATAGTAAATATGTCAATATACTACGAATTTCAAAAAAAAATTCGACATACAACAACTCATAAACTGCAAAAAACAGAAAAATTCAATCGTTTTCGAAAAATGAATGGCTACAATGTCGCTTATTTAAAGGCATAAAAAAGCAAAACGGCAAAAAAAAGCAAAGTTATTTAAAAAATGATTTTTTCGACCAACTACAAAAATGAACACATTAATAACAATTAAATAATTTAAGCTGTGCTATTTAAAAGGCTTTTGTTGTAGAGTAAAATTCAACTCTTTGCTGTTTATTAATTGCTCGTGAGAGATAAATGGTCCCATGAATTGTCTTCCATCTAAGTGAATGCTTTTAATGAATGTGTTATTTTCGGGGCTATTAGAGCGAATGAAGATGTTTTGATTTGGATAGTATTTTGGATCCAATTGAATTTTAATCTCATCAAAACTTGGTGTAGTAATGGCATAAAGTGGCAAACCTGGAGTTACTGGATAAATACCCAGCATAGAAAAAACTGCCCATGCACTCATGGTACCGGTGTCATCATTACCTGGAAGCCCATCTGGCTTATTGTGATAATAGGTGTCTAAAAGTGTACGGACCCTTTTTTGGGTTTTCCATGCAGCACCTTCTACAAAATTGTACAAATAGGGATAGGCTATGTCGGGTTCATTGGCCATGTCAAATTGATTGTTGTTAAAAACCTTATCTAATTGACTTACAAAAGATTTGCCACCCCCCATTAAGTCAATAAGACCTTCAATATCGTGCGGTACCATAAAGGTGTATTGCCATGCATTTCCTTCAATATATCCAGGATTCTTTACAAAATTAGCCCCAGTGTTTGGATCAAAGGGACTAAACCATGTGCCGTTTGAATTTTTAGGCCGCAATAAATTAAAAGAGGGATCAAATAATTTTCTGTAAGAATGAGATCTTTCCAGAAAAGTTTCATAGGAATCCATATCCCCTAAAGTTTTTGCCAGCGTAGCAATAGCAAAATCTGCCAAGTTGTATTCTTGAACTATAGACACCGAACCGCTTTCATGTTGGTCTGCGCCCAAATAGCCCTTTTCAATGTAAGTACTTAATTCAGGGCGCAAGGGATTATGATGGAGTTGGGTAGCACTTTTTTTCATGGCCTCGAATCCAAGCACCACATCAAAATCGCGAATTCCTCTATGATAGGTGTCGGCAATAACAATCCCTGCTGGGTCTCCAACCATAGTGGTGGTCTCTGTTGCGTTTAATTCCCATTTTGGTAGCCAACCACTTTCACTGTAAATGTTAAGCATACTCTTCACCATATTGGACTGTTGCTTAGGATAGAGCAATGACAAAAGCGGATGCAAATTCCTGTGGGTATCCCAAAGAGAAAATACGGTATATCTAGTATCTACAGTGTTTAAGGTTTCTCTGAAACCCATGGCGGGATAGTCTCCATTGGCGTCGTTTAGCGTATTGGGATGTATTTGAGTGTGGTATAAAGCGGTATAGAAAATTTCTTTTGCCCCCGGTTTTCCGCCTTTAACACGAACAACAGCCAGTAATTTTTCCCATGCCTCTTGGGTAGCACTTTTTATCGCTTCAAAAGACATACCCTCAGACTCGAAACTTAAATTTTCTCTAGCATTTTCAATGCTCACATAAGACACCCCTATACGTAATTCAAGCTCAGTGGGTTCATTAAAATCATAACTAAAATAAGCCCCTATACTGTCTCCAACAACTTCTTGATGGTAATTTTTCATTAGTCTAGTCTTACCATTGTAACCCATCCATTGGGCTTCCTCACCTAAATAAGTACTTGGCTTTTTCCAAATTCCTTGATTTTTAGTAGGGATAGAAACCTTGGCTACAAAATAAATAGGATAGGCTTCTTCTGGCTTGTAATAACAAAAGCTGCCCACTTGACGCATACCTTCTATTTCAGTATCTGAAATCCTTTTTACCATAGCCCCTTGTTCATTTGTTAAACCAAGTCCTAGATTTAATAAAACATTTGCTTTACCTGCCGGAAAACTATAGCGACTTACACCCACTCTTGTTGTTGCAGTAGTTGACACCTTTATACCGTAAGTTTCTAAAAAAGTTTCATAATATCCTACACTCGCTTTTTCATCTCTGTAAGTACTTCCATATTTTGCTGGATTGGTTTCTAAATCTCCTGTGGTGGGCATGGCAATAAGCACTCCTAAATCAGGACAACCTACCCCAGATAAATTCACATGACTAAATCCTGTAAGAAATTTATTTTCATGGACATAGGGGGTAGACAACCAACGGCTGTCTTTTTCCATAGGCAAATTCTCAGCACCAGATACATTAAATGGGCTCACACTTACCATTCCTCTAGGGGCAATAGGCCCTGGATTTGTAGTACCAAAATTTGAGCTCCCCACAAAAGGGTTTACATATGAAATGAGTTTTTCAGACTCTTGTGCAAAACATATATTGACCAAAAATAAAATACAAAAAAATTGTCGCATTAGGATGGATTTAATTCATGGGTACTCAAGGAGAAAGGAAAAGCTTTAGAATCTGTCGCTCGATTTAAATTAGGCTCCTCACCCATTTCAAGCAAAAGCAAACCACCCTTTTGAACATCATCTATTTTTAAAAACGAAGCATTCCAATTTGTATTATTTAAAGTTGCTTTCTTTATATAAGGTGCTGAAGCGCTGTTGTGGTCTGCAATAATCTCAAAAATATTTCCGTTTTGCAGCTTTAAAGAAACCTTGTCAAAAAGTGGACTTCCCAAAACGTATTCGCCAGTTACAGGTGCTACAGGATAAAATCCCATGGCAGAAAACACATACCAGGCAGAGGTTTGCCCATTGTCTTCATCTCCACAATATCCATCTGGTGCAGGAGTGTAAAGAGAAGTGAGCACTTCTCTGATTTTTGATTGTGTTTTCCATGGTTTTCCAGCGTAATTATACAAGTATATCATATGCTGAATGGGCTGGTTGCCATGGGCATAATTCCCCATATTAGCTATTTGCATTTCTCTAATCTCATGAATAGTGAAACCATAATAAGAGCTATCAAATACAGGTGGCATATCAAATACCAAATCTAATTGTGACTCAAAAACATCCAAGCCACCCATTTCCTCAGCCAAACCTGCTATATCATGAAATACCGACCAGGTGTAGTGAAGGCTATTCCCTTCAGTAAAAGCATCGCCCCACTTTAGGGGGTTAAAAGGACTTTGAAAGGTGCCATCTTCATTTTTCCCTCGCATCCATTTGGTTTCGGAATCTAAAAGGTTCTTGTAGTTTAGTGATTTTTTAAAGTATTGATCTGCTAGCGAAAATTGACCCATTTTTTTAGCCAATTGACCAATACTAAAATCTGCGTAAGCGTATTCAAGCGTTCTTGCAGCATTTTCATTAATACCCACATCATAAGGTACATAACCCAATTCGTTATAATAATTTACTCCAGCTCTACCCACAGAATTTACTGGACGTCCATCAGACTCGGTGGCATTTTTCAACAGTGCTTCTAAAAGCAAATTTTGGTCTGCTGTCACCCCCAGCATAATGGCGTCTGCAATAATAGGAGCAGAATTTGAGCCTATCATACAATCCCTGTGACCGGGGCTAGCCCATTCAGGTAGCCATCCTGATTCTTTGTAGGTATTGGCTAAACCCTCTAGGATTTGAGCATTTAAATCTGGGTACATGAGATTAAAAAATGGAAAAACAGCCCGAAATGTATCCCAGAAACCATTGTCTGTAAACATATAGCCAGCTTCCACTTTTCCATTGTAAGGACTGTAGTGTATTACTTCATTTTGAGCGTTATACTCGTGAAATTTTCGAGGAAATAACAACACACGATATAGACAGGAGTAAAACGTTTTTAACTGGTCTTTGTTAGAACTACTTACCATAATACGTCCCAATTCTTTCTCCCAAGCAGCTGTCGCTTTTAATTTTGTTTCCTCAAAAGAATCGGATCCAATCTCTCTATTTAAGTTAATCTCTGCCTGTACTGGAGATATAAATGAAGAGGCTACTTTCATATGTATTTCCTGTCCTTTTTTAGTGTTAAAACTCACCACTGCCCCTACATGATCCCCTTGCTGATCAGTTTGCTCAGGCATAAGTTTCCAACCGTCTGACCATGTTTGAGCCATATCAAAATCTGTATCAAAAACAGCAACAAAATAATTGTGGAAATTTTCAGGAACACCACCATTGTTGTTTCTACAATAACCAATGATTTTACGCTCCTTAGGAATAATTTTCACCATGGAGCCCTTAAAAAAACCGTCTAAGATAATATGAGATTCCGTACTCTCTGGAAAAGTAAATTTAAACTGAGCTGCTCTCTCGGTTGGTGAAACAGCCATGGTCACGTCATAATCCGCTAAATAAACACTGTAAAAGTCTGGTTGAACAATCTCTGATTTATGAGAAAACCAAGAAGCTCTTTTGTCTTCATTTACCTCTAAGGGTCCGGTAGTAGCCATAATTGAAAAAGCGGCGTAGTCATTAATCCATGGGCTGGGTTGGTGTGTTTGTTTAATACCTCTAATGGTGTTTTCATCATATTTATAGGTCCAACCATCTCCCATTTTGGATGTCATAGGGGTCCAAAAATTCATCCCCCATGGGGTGGCAATAGCAGGATATGTATTTCCGTTAGAAAGACTAAAGTCTGAATCAGTTCCTATGAGAGGGTTAACATAATCTACCAAGCTATTTGATTGGTCTGCGGCGGAAAGAGCACTTTCTTGTTTGCTCTCTTTACACGAAAAAAGAAGCGTCAAAAAAAACGAAATAAAAAGTAGTTTGGGGATTTTTTTAATAGATATAGTCGTCATTTAATTTTGTTCTTTAGAGGCCTTTATTTCTTTCCATTGTTTTAGGGTAATGGCATTACCGTCAAAAAACGAAACCCCATTTGCACCATTATCTTTGGCTATTTGAATAGCCAACCCAAGGTCTTCTGCACTCATAGGAGGTACGTATACTCCGGTGTGTAAGCCCACGCCTTTGCCTTCTAGATCTTTTACCCCTTGAGCAGTGGCAAATCCGATCCAATCTACCCCTTCATTGTAGAAGCTATTATAAATCATGGGAAGCACAGCATCTATTTTCCATTTGTCCCAACGCTGGCGTACCATATGGTCTGCCATTTCAGGATATGGAAAAACAGCTGCAGTCAGAATTTTATTATTCTTATGGGCAATTTCATAGGCCTGATCTACAATACTTTTAACCTTGTTTAGCCTAAACTGCTTCCATTCTATGTCAATTTCAGGATGTGTCATCTCTAAAGGATTTCTATGGTGCTCCTTTTCAAAAGCAGCCACACATACCTCGCAATAACAAAAATCGAATTCTGGCAATTCTGTATCTTGTACTAGATCGTATTTAGGTAAAAGTCCAACAGGTAAATAGATGTCCGAGTACCTAATATAGTCTAAATGAACACTGGCCACACCGGCTACCTTGGCCAAACCTTCCACCAAAGAAAGTACATGAGCCCTAGAAGCCTCTCTAGTAGGACACATCCATTTGTAGTAGCCCACATAGGGAGGCTGGTCAAAACAAGATTTACCATCCCTACTCACTGCATACCATTCAGGATGCTTTTCTGCCTCTTTGTCTCCTGGCCTATTGATGGCCATAATCCATGCATGAACCTCCAATCCTGCTTTTTGAGCAATAGGCGTTAGTCGAGCCAAAAGACTTGGGTCTGTATTGGTATTAATCAACACCGCATCTATTCCATTTTGGGCATATTTTTCAAACTCAGATATATAAGAAGCGTCTGTCCGTTCTGGGTTGGCAGTGGTCCAAGTCCAATATTTAAAAGGCGTTTTAGCTGGGGTCTCTACCCCTGGACTTTTGCCTTGACAAGCACTAAAAATAAGAGCCCCAAACAAGGCCATAAAAATAGATTTAAGGGGTATTTGTTTCATAACTTTTAAATTTTCCACTGGTATTTATTTCAAGGGTTAGTTCACTAAATGGACTGTCACATAAAAGATTAAAGCCGTTTAAATAAGGAATTAGTTTTAAATTTATCTGCTTACCTTTTATATGTGTGCTTATATTCATCTGATCTTTTGACCACCCTTCACCCGATTTGAAATGTATGAGCAATTTTCTATATTCCTGGTACATAAACCATTTTAAATACTCTTGATCCGGGATAGCAAAAGAATCATTCTCACCGGGAGCCCTAGGACTAAAATATACATAGCCCCATTTTTCTGGCTCGTGCATATTAATCACTCTTTGTTCCGACCAAACCCAATTGTACTCAGGCAAATAATTTCCATCTGGGCCTTTTTTTCTATAATACTGCCCTTGAGATATATCAAAGTCCCAATTGACTCTTGAAAAACCCATGCGCCAAAATTCTCCAGCTAGGTGGTCATTCATCTGAGTCACTTCATTAAAAACTGTTCGTGGAATGGCCACCTCTAATTGCCAACCACGGTCAATATCAGAGGGATTATTAAGGGTCCCTTGAATACTAACCGCAGACAAAATACCTTTCATATCCCACTGATTTAATACTTTAGGATTGTTTCTATAAGGCGCTGTTAAAAACAAATCCCAGACCGTATTAAGCACATTCATCTCAAATTCCACATAATTATGGGTGTCTCCATCTGGATCAATAAAAATTTCAAAATCATTGTTGTAAAAAATAACTGTATCCCTTTGCTTAAGTGTACCCCATACATGAGGCTCCTCTAACTTCGCCATAAAATAGAGATAGTTTTCATCCCACAATATTTTCATTTGAGTGGTATACTTAGGTGTTTTGCCGCCTTCAATATCTACAAACGGATCAGTCCAAGGAGCCATATCCCAAGCCCTCTCATCTAAAATACCATCTATTGAAATCACTTCAGTTGTTTTAAAAGCTACATAAGATTTTGGAAAAGGCGTATTTAATTCAAAGGGAGTTGTCTGACCAAATAGTAGAAAGGAATAAAACAGGCTGAGAGGAAAAAAAATTAAAATATTTTTCATGAATAAATGACAATAAATACTTCTTTAAAATTACAAATTGTATTCTTGTTAGTGAATAAAATTATAGCTTGTAGCACAAGTTATGATTATAATCACTCCTAATTTTCTTAAATTTAAAATAATTTCAACATATTTTTAGACCAATAACAAAGCATTCAAGGCATACAACATCAGTTTTAATGTAGGGTAGTGTCTCTTAAAAAATTATAATAGCGCCGTTTAACCACCACCATGATTGCAGACAACCAAATAGACGCCTTACTTAACCAAGCTTCATACTCCAAAAAGTATCAGATAACCAAGAGACACCATCTGATCTTTTGGACCATCTATATTTTATTTAACACCATTAGATGGGGCAGTTATTTTGACGATTACAGCTACTCTTTAAAAACAAATTTACTGGGCTTTCCCATACACATGACATTGGCTTACCTTAATGTATATTACCTCATGCCAAAGTTTGTTTACAAGAAAAAATATTGGAGTTACGCTGGATTGGTAGTACTATCTTTATTTTTAATGCTGGTGTTAAAATACTACCTCACTTATTATTTGGTGAGTACCAATGTTTGGCCAGAGGGACCAGAAGAACCCAATGGTTTGAGTTTTAATTACGCGGTTCAAATGATGTTGGGTGAATTTTATGTGGTTGCCTTTGTCACGGCCATAAAAGTAACTATTGACTGGCTGGGAGAGAACCATCGTTTTAATGATTTAGAAAAAAGACAGTTGGCCACCGAATTGCGATTTTTAAGATCTCAAGTATCTCCACACTTTTTTTTCAACACCTTAAACAATATTTATGGTCTCACCTTAGAAAAGTCAGACAAAGCTCCTGAAGTGGTTCTTAAGCTCTCCGAGCTGATGCGCTATTTATTGTACGCCACTAAAAAGAGAAAACAAGATTTAATCAGCGAGCTCAACTGTATTCAAAATTATATAGATTTAGAAAGAATACGTTTTAGTGACAAACTCAAGGTAGAAGTAGAGATAAAAGGAGACTTAAACAATAAAAAAATTGCTCCAATGCTGCTCATTCCGCTCATTGAAAATAGTTTTAAACACGGAGCTAATCAAAATTTAGGAGAAGTTAAAATCACATTAAGCGCTTTAGTTAAAGGTGATTTTTTATATTTTGAGGTCACAAATAATTTACCAGAACGCAGTACCAGAAACGACAATTTATCCTTAATTACAAAAAATGACTACAGAGGAGATGCTGTAAAAAAAATTGGTGGTATTGGGTTAACTAACGTAAAAAAACGATTAGAACTAGGGTACACACCCCAAGACTACGAATTAATCATAAACCAAACCAAACAAGACTTTACAGTAAAACTAAAATTAAAAGTATGAGGCTAAAAACCATTATAATAGACGACGAACCTTTGGCTATAAGCATTTTAGAGAAGTATACCACTGAAATTAAAGAAATTGAACTCATGGCCACTTTTAACAATGCTGTAGAAGCAGCAAGTTTTGTTCAAGACCATCCCTTAGACCTCATTTTTCTTGACATTAACATGCCTGTATTAGATGGAATGTCCTTCTTAAAAAGTTTAGATATAAAACCCATGGTGATTATGACTACTGCTCATGAAAATCACGCCTTAGAAAGTTTTGAACTTCAGGCCATTGATTATTTAGTCAAACCCATCCCTTTTCCGAGGTTTTTAAAATCCGTGCAGCGGGTCATTCAATTAAAAAAACCCCTAGAATCTCTAGATCAAAACAGTTCTGAAACCAAGAGCATTTTTGTGAAAATTGACAAAAAGAAACTTCAAAAAATTGAGCTGGACAAAATCATACTCATCGAGAGTCTCAAAGACTATATTAGAATTAAAACAGATTTAGGAAAATATGTCATTCACAAGACCTTAACTAGCTTTACTGAGGAACTTCCCACAGATAAATTCATTAGAATACACCGCTCTTTCACCGTGGCTATAAATCGTATAGATTCTGTAGAAGGAAATAGTATAGAAATACAAGGAGAGCGCTTTACTATAGGCAGAAGCTATATCAATGAGGTGAAATCTAAAATTCTTCAGGACCTTATTAACTAAAATTGCTTTTTTTAATTAGACAAACCCATTAAATAATTAAAAAAAAGCCAGTGTTCTTCATAGCAGCTAAAAACTTTGATGTTTGTCTCATTTCTCAACCTATTGAACCACAAGTCCTTGTCGTTTGTCTAATATAATTGCAAGGAGTCTTTTAAATATTGATATTGATTAAATCAATTTTAAAAAAATGCTATGCGCCTATTGTATTTTTTAAAAAAATACTCAGCTGCTCTCCTACAAATGGGTGGTCTGTTTTCTATACTCCTATTATTGTTGGTTTTGAGTTGTCAAAACAATGGTCCTAGAATTAAGGATTCAGAAGTTGGAATGCTTCAAGAAAGTGTTCCAGACTCTATAGACTTTACCTTTCACGTAAAACCCATACTTTCGGACAGGTGTTTTAAATGTCACGGACCAGATAAAAATGCCATTGAGGGCGGTCTTTCGCTGCATACTGCAGCGGGGGCCTATATGTCCCTTGGCAAAGCCAAAGGCCGCCAGGCCGTAGTTCCATTTAAACCAAAAGAAAGCGAACTAATAGTGCGCATACACAGTACCGACCCTAACATTCAAATGCCTCCTCCAGAGTCTAACCTAAGCTTAAATAACTACGAAAAAGAGGTGCTAGAAAAATGGATTGCCCAAGGAGGAAATTACCAGGAACACTGGGCTTTTACTCTCCCAACACCTAAAAAAGTACCCCCTATTAGTCCTGAATGGGGTGCCAATGAAATAGATGGTTTTGTAATGAAAAAACTCAAAGAAAAAGGACTAAAACCTTCAAAACCAGCACCTAAAGAAGTGCTTTTAAGAAGGGTCTTTTTAGACCTCACTGGAATTCCACCGAGTCCTGAGGCTATAAATACTTTTGTATCTGATCAAGACCCTAAAGCATATGATAAAATCATAGACAGTTTATTAAAAACAGATGATTATGCAGAGCATATGACTGCCGAATGGTTGTCCATCTCGAGATATGCAGACACCCATGGTTATCAGGATGACTTTGAAAGAACTATGTGGCCTTGGAGAGACTGGGTTATTCATGCCTTCAAAGAGAATATGCCCTATAACAATTTTGTGACCTATCAATTGGCAGGAGACCAACTCCCCAATCCAACCAAAGAACAAATTTTAGCCACGGGATTCAATAGAAACCATAAAATTACTTTTGAGGGAGGGGTTATACCAGAGGAGTATAGAGTAGAATACGTAGAAGACAGAACAAACACATTTGGCACTGCTTTTCTAGGTATTACAATGGAGTGTGCCCGTTGCCACGACCATAAATACGATCCCATTTCTCAAAAAAACCATTTTGAACTCTTTAGCTTCTTTAACAAATTAGATGAAAAAGGATTGGTTTCTGATAGAAATGAAGTTCCAGCCCCTACAATGAGAATTACCCCAGAGGACAAAAAAGGAGTCCTTGCATTTTTAAGTGCCCAAGAGGACAGATCAATGACCACTCAAAAAGAAATAGAGATTATGGTAATGCAAGACATGCCTAATCCGAGAAAGACCTATATACTCAATAGAGGTGCCTACGACCAACCCACCACAGAAGTATTTCCAAACACACCAGAAAAAATATTACCCTTTCCAGAAGATTTCCCTAAAAATAGATTAGGCTTGTCTCAGTGGCTCTTTGAGGAGGAGCATCCGCTTACAGCGAGGGTGGCAGTAAATAGAATCTGGCAACGCTTTTTTGGAGAAGGCCTTGTGTCCAGTAGCTATGATTTTGGTAACCAAGGTGATCTGCCCACTCATCCTGACCTATTAGATTTTATGGCACTTAAATTTAAAGATGAGGGATGGGATTTACATAAAATCATACGTTTTATTGTTCAGTCAGACACTTACAAACAAAGCAGTGCTATTAGTGAAGAGGCCCTACAATTGGACCCAGAAAATAAATGGCTGGCCAGGGCACCACGATTACGACTTTCTGCTGAAAGCATTAGAGACCAAGCCTTAGCCATTAGTGGTTTATTGGTTAGAAAAATAGGAGGTCCAAGTGTAAAACCGTATCAGCCAGAAGGCTTGTGGAAAGAAACCACAGGTGGTGGCGGTGGAAGTACCGCCAATTATGTTCAAGACAATGGAGACGCTTTGTACAGAAAGAGTATGTATACTTTTTGGAAACGAACCGTTCCACCCCCGAGCATGCTCACTTTTGACGCTTCAAATAGAGATTTGTGTAGTGTAAAAAGTCAACAGACTAATACCCCACTCCAAGCACTCGTATTATTAAATGACCCTCAAATTATAGAAGCATCTAGAGTACTAGCAGAGAAAGCCAGTAGAAAAAAAGAAAACATAGCGGAACAGCTAGCCTATATGTATCTAGCAGCTACGGGACAATTCGCCACTGATAAAGTTGCTGCACAATTACTCGACTTGTATCGCGATATGGAATTACAGGTACAACAGGAAGGTGTCATTCCTGAAACCTACTTGAGTATTGGAGAAAAAGCGGCTACTATTAATGAAAAAGATACCGCTTTAACAGCGCTTTCTCTGACTGCTCATACCATTTTAAATCTAGATTTAACGATTACCAGAAGCTAATCATGAGTGAAAAAAAAATTATAGAAGAACGTTCCCTGCAACTCAATAGAAGAGCATTCTTAGGAAAAACAGCTTTAGGAATTGGTGGGATTGGTTTGGCCTCATTGCTAGGCACACCGTATTTCAATACAACTAAAAACGGTATCATAACCTCAGCAACGCCTCAAGCAGGTATTAAAGGTGCGCTCGATGGACTGCATCACCCTGCTAAAATAAAAAGGGTTATTTATCTCTTCCAAAGTGGTGGTCCTTCTCAATTGGAGTTATTTGATTATAAGCCCATGCTAAATAAGAGGCGTGGAGAAGATTTACCAGAATCTATTAGAAATGGACAAAGACTCACTGGAATGACCTCTGGTCAAGACAAATTTCCTTTAGTAGGCTCCCAATTTGGATTCAATCAATACGGTAATAATCCTGCATGGATCAGTGACCTTTTACCCTACACCGCTAAAGTATCAGACGACATTTGTGTCATTAACTCTATGTTTACAGAGGCTATTAACCACGATCCAGCCGTCACATTTTTTCAAACAGGGTCTCAGCAACCAGGAAGGCCTAGTATAGGCTCATGGCTCAGTTATGGTTTGGGAAGTGAAAACGACAACCTGCCTGCTTTTACGGTACTCCTTTCAAGAGGAACGGGAAGGCCTAATGGCCAGCCTTTATACACCAGGCTCTGGGGGAATGGATTTTTACATTCCTTACACCAGGGAGTACAATTTAGGGCAGCCAAAGATCCAGTGTTGTACCTAAATGATCCAGATGGCATGAATAAAGCCACCAAAAGAAATATGCTGGATCATTTGGCTGAATTAAACGATTCAGGATACGAAGATTACGGAGACCCAGAAATTAAAAGTAGGATAGCTCAATACGAAATGGCTTATAGAATGCAAACCTCTGTACCAGATGTCATTAGCACTGAAAAAGAACCCGACTATATTTATAAAATGTATGGTGCAGATGCCAAAATTCCAGGGACTTTTGCTGCCAATTGCCTACTAGCAAGAAGGTTAGCAGAACAAGATGTGCGTTTTATACAGCTGTATCATATGGGATGGGACCAACATGAAAATCTACCAGGCGCCATTGCCAAACAAGCAAAAGATGTAGATCAGGCCTCTGCCGCCTTGATCATGGACCTTAAACAAAGGGGACTTTTAGAAGACACCTTAGTGGTTTGGGGTGGAGAATTTGGAAGAACAAATTACTCTCAAGGGCTCCTCACGGACACCAATTATGGTAGAGATCACCACCCAAGGTCATTTAGTATTTATTTGGCGGGTGGCGGTATTAAACCTGGCTTGTATGGAAAAACAGATGACTTTGGCTACAATATTGTAGAAAACCCCGTACATGTTCATGACTTTCAAGCAACTATGCTGTATTTATTGGGTATAGACCATGAAAAATTCACTTATAAACACCAAGGAAGGCGCTTTAGGCTTACAGATGTAGAAGGTAAAATTGTCAGAGATATTTTAAGTTAGCATGAAGAGAAACGAATTTTTAGCCACCGCTGGTCTAGGGACATTGGGATTAGGACTTTCCGGTTGGGGAACACTTCCTGCTTTTACCTTAAAAGATGCTGTTATTGGACATGGAAGCCACCAGTATAAAATAGATTTAAATTGGGGGGCGTTGAATCCAAATTTCTATCCTGTTAATGACTGTCATGAAATGGTTCAGGACAAAAAAGGATTGTTGTATCTATTGACCAATCACATAGCAAACAATGTTTTAGTGTACAATACCTCTGGCAGCCTTGTGAACAGCTGGGGTAATGAATATCCTGGGGCACACGGTTTGAGTATTCACGATGAAAATGGGACAGAATACCTCTATATTTCTGACAACAACAGACATGAAGTAATCAAAACCACTTTGGATGGAAGAGTTGTTCAAGTATTTCCATTTCCAATAGAGTGTGAAAAATACCAAGATCCATCACAATACATCCCCACTGAAACTTGTGTGGCCCCAAACGGCGATGTCTATATAACAGATGGTTATGGCGCCCAATACATTCTTCATTACAATGCCAAAGGAGCACTCTTAAATATATTTGGAGGTAAAGGCACTCAAAAACACCAATTTTTAAATGCCCACGGCATTTGCATAGATCAAAGAAGCGGTACGCCTAGCTTACTGATTACTGAGAGACAGGGAAATGAACTAAAACGCTTTGACCTCAATGGAAATTATATGAGTAGTACCCATTTACCAGGGGCTTATATATGCAGGCCAGTAATTCACGAGAAAGAAGTATATCTGGCCACTATTTGGTCTGGTAATGGTGGCGAAAACAGTGGTTTTATCTCCATCTTAGATCACAACAACAAACTCGTGTCTGCACCCGGAGGAATTACTCCTGTGTACAACAAGGCTGGAGAATTACAAAAAATGCGTCAAGGATTAAAGGTGTTTAAACACCCACATGATGTTTGTATAGATAAAGACCACAATATTTATGTAACTCAATGGAATGCAGGAAAAACATATCCTATTAAACTCATCAGGGTATGAGAATAGTCCTTTTAAGCTTTGCCGTTATTTACTTATTCAATAGTTGTAAAAATACTGTTGAAAGTATTTCCTCTGTGAGTGATACAAAAGAATTTCAACTATCCAGCCCTTTAATAACTACTGAAAAGACACTCTTTAAAGACAGTACTCTTTTAGTCCTTGAAAGCCCTTACCCAGGGGCTGTATTATGGTTTGAAGCTATAGATAATCACACCCAATACCCAATACCAGACATTCAATATGAATCCCCAATTAGCCTCAAAGAAAACAGCATTTTACGTGCCTATGCTACCCATCCTGAATATCAAACTAGTGACACTGTTTCTTTGGAGGTTTTTAAAATAAAGCATTCTTTACAAAAAAGTCAAATTAGCATTTCTCCTAAGGCAAACCCCGCTTATCTTGGAAAAGGGAACAGCACATTAATCAATGACACAAAAGGAAGTTTATCTTTTAGAAATAGTGATGAATGGCTGGGATTTGATCAGCCAAAAATAAGCATTGATTTGGTTCTTGACCCTCCTCTTTCAATAGACAAAGTACTGATTAGCAGCCTGATTGACCAGGACGCTTGGATATTCCCTTTAGCAAAAATTGAGGTGAAAAAGGCGAATAAGGTATTAGGCAGCTATGTTAATAATGACGCTGAAAGTGCTACCAATGCCAAACTAAAAACTTTTATGGTAAAGATTCCGAACAATCATTACAATAAACTAACTATTGAATTGACTTCAGTAATAAACATTCCAGACTGGCACCATGGAAATGGAACCCAAGCTTGGCTTTTCATAGATCAAATACTTATAGAATAATATGCTTTTATCTTTGAACTCAATTCTCATAACATTTCATTTTCCACTCCTTCAAATAAATCCTGTAGAATTAATAGGTAATTTTCACCCACTTCTGGTTCACTTGCCTATTGGTATTTTCCTTTTTGGATTTGCATTGGAATGCTATTGTCATTTAAAAAAAATCCTTTTACCCCTTTTTATTCGAAGTTTTTCTTTAATTACAGCAGCAGGATTTGCGCTTTTTTCTGTGATATCTGGCTTGTTACTGGCGCAAGGTGGTGCCTATAATGAGGAAGTCCTGTCCTTACACAGAAATATGGGTATTGTATTTACCATTGGGGCTTTTGGATTATTATTTTTACACCAATCCAAAGCAGTTTGGTCCAAGAAAATATTTTTCCCTATTTATAGTATACTAGTGCTTTTACTGACTGTTACGGGTCATTTTGGAGGAAACATCACTCACGGTGAGGGGTTTTTATTTGGTCAAAACGAAGCGAATTCAAGCCTATCCATTAACTCATTAGACCATGCTATGGTATACAATGATTTGGTAAAACCTGTATTGGATTCCAAATGCGTAGCTTGTCATAATGAAAGAAAAAATGAGGGAGGCCTTTTAATGACTAGCCCTGAATGGTTACTTAAGGGTGGAGAGCACGGGAGTATTTTTCCTAATGACAAAGACAGTATTGGTCCTCTTTTGACCAGGGTTCATTTACCCATAGAAGAAAAAGAACATATGCCGCCAAAGTCTAAGGCACAACTCACCACTCAAGAAGTGACCCTTTTAGAATGGTGGATTCAAAACAATGCCTGTTTTGACTGTAGTACAGAAAGTTTAACTAAGAACGAAAAAGTGGACTTGGCTTTGCAATCCTTTTTGGAAGACAACAATCCCATACATGAATGGGGAGAAACCATAGATCCTGTGCCTCAGAATTGGATGAACACTCTGGCAGCCTCAGGAATAACGGCTTATCCTATTACATCCGGGCATTCCATGATAATAGTCAATGCTCGGGGCCATCAAAACCTGAGCAAAAAAGACTTTAAGCTTTTAAAAAAATACGCAGATAATATTGTAGAATTAAACTTAGGGGCTTCTAATATGAATGACACTTTAGCCGTTTTTTTGCCAAACTTTGAGCACCTATTAAAGCTACAAATTCCACAAACTTCTGTGACGGACTTGGGCATAGAATACATAGCGTCCTTAGAACATTTAATCTCCTTAAACGCTTTTTCCACGCCGCTAACCAACAGGTCCTTGGATATTATTAACAGTATAAGCACCTTAGAAAGTGCTTATGTCACAGACACTGAAATAAATAAAAGTACTATGGAGGCCTTTGTGGCTAAAAATGGAAAACTCAACTTACATTTTGTCCCTGAAGACACTTTTGCTCAAACAGCTCTAGACCCCCCTACTATTTTATCTAAAACAGATTTCTTTAAAGATTCTTTGGAAATTGGTTTGGCCTATGTCTTTGAAAATGCGAGTCTATACTACACCTTAGATGGCAGTTTACCAGACAGTACCAGCACAAAATACCTCGCTCCTTTTACGATAGATAAAACCACCCAACTCAAAGCAGTCACTTATATGGAGGGCTGGGGGCTGAGCGCCGTAGCACAAGCAGATTTTAAAAAATCCAATATAGAATATTCTAGTGTAGCATTATTAGAAACTCCCAACGAAAAATACTCAGCTAATGGAGGCGAGTCATTGGTAGACCTAAAACGAGGCTCCACTAATTTTGTAGACGGAATGTGGTTGGGGTTTGAGGGTAAAAACGCCTCTGCACTACTCTCATTAGCAAAAAAAGAACGCATAAACACAATGGCTATTGGTGCCTTGTCTGCCCCTGCAAGTTGGATTTTTTATCCGATTGGTATTGAGATATACAGCAGTAACAATGGTATTGTTTTTAAAAAAATAGCACAACAAAACTATTCTCCCGAAGCACCCAACAATGATGTTAAAAAGAAATTCTTTGAAATTACCTTTCCTGAAACAACAGCTACCCACGTCAAAGTGCAGATAAAAAGCCCTCTCAAAAACCCAAATTGGCACCCTAATCCAGGAGGAAAAAGTTGGATTTTCATAGATGAAATTATCCTAGACTAGTGATCGCTTCTACGAATTAATTTAGCGTAGCATGAACTCACATTTGTAATTGATTTTTCTTACTTTTGAAAAAAATATTTAGATGGATTTTATTCTAGAACCTTGGCCATGGTATGTATCCGGCCCTCTTTTTGCTTTAGTAATGCTTAGCCTTACTATCTTTGGAAAGAACTTTGGCATGTCTTCTAACCTTAGAACCCTTTGCGCAATTGGTGGTGCAGGGAAAGTAGCTTCCTTTTTTAAATTCGACATCAAGGCCCAAAAATGGAACTTAGTGGTGGTATTAGGCGCTGTGATTGGTGGGTATATTGGAAGCCACTTTCTCCAAAACCAACCAGACATTGCCATAAGCGCGTCTACCATAGAAGCACTTCAACAGATGGGTTTTCAGGATCCTGGAGCCAGTATATTGCCTCCTGAACTCTTTAGTCTAGACGCTGTAAGCCAACCAAAAACGCTCATAATGCTTATTATTGGAGGCTTTTTAGTAGGTTTTGGCACCCGCTACGCGGGTGGCTGCACCTCTGGGCATGCGATCAGTGGGTTGAGCAACCTACAAATCCCATCCTTGGTTGCCGTGATTGGATTTTTCATTGGTGGCCTACTCATGACACATTTTATTTTACCCTTATTATTCTAGATTATGAAATATTTAAAATTTTTAAGCGTCGGTATATTTTTTGGAATTCTCCTTATAAAATCAGAAGCGGTTTCTTGGTTCAGAATATTTGAAATGTTTCGTTTCGAATCTTTTCATATGTATGGAATTATTGGAAGTGCTGTAGTACTTGGTGCTATTGGAATTGCACTAATCAAAAAATTCAAGCTCAAAGACCTCTCAGGTACACCCATTGCTATTCCTGATAAAGCTAAAAATTACACCTCAGCAATTATTGGAGGCTCCATTTTTGGTTTGGGTTGGGCGCTAGCAGGTGCCTGCCCTGGTCCTATGTATGTTCTTGTTGGAACTGGAGCTATAAGTATGCTTGTCGTGATTGGCGCCGCCCTTCTAGGTACTTTTGCATATGGACTTCTAAGAGATAAATTACCTCATTAAAACCTACAAAGTACACAAATAAAAAGCCCCTTTAAAGGGGCTTTTTATTTCATGTGATGATTGAAATTAATCACTACTATACAATCTCCGCCTGAATACCCGCATCTAAAATGCCCTGGCATTGGGGTTTTAACTTATCTAAAGGGCCCGTTTTAACCGTACACTTACCTTTAAAGTGAATAATAAGGGTACACTGTTGGGCTTGTTCACTAGAATGTTTACAGACTCTAATTAGGGTGTTAATGACATGATCAAAGGTGTTTACCTCATCATTAAATACCACGAGCTCGTTGTCTTTTTGAACCGCCTCTAAAGTATCTTGTGATGATTCCTGTTGTTCCTTCATATCCCTAAAAATATAAAAAATCAAACAGATTTAAAAACAGCCGCTACCCAGTCATTCTTCTCTGTATGGCTTTGATATTCAATTCCTAAAGAAGCGCATTTCTCTTTAATCATGCCTAGGTCTTGGTCGTAGAAACCACTTAAAAGAAGGTATCCGCCAGAGGCGATATGATTCTTATAAGCAGCCATATCGTTTAACAAAATATTTCTATTGATGTTGGCCAAAAATATATCGTAGGACTTTTCTTTTAAACCAGCAGTGGCTAAGAAAGAAACGTCTCCTTCATACACCTTAATAAAAGGCACTTTATTTCTTTCTGTATTTTCTACGGCATTTAAATAACACCAGTGATCTATATCTACCGCGTCTACATCTGTAGCTCCCTTCATGGCCGCGAGAATAGCTAAAACTCCTGTGCCACTTCCCATATCCATGACTTTCTTATCCTGACAATCCAGCTGTAAAATAGCACTGAGCATCATGTGAGTGGTTTCATGGTGTCCTGTGCCAAAACTCATCTTTGGTTCAATAACAATGTCATAAGTAACCTCAGGAGCTTGGTGAAAAGGTGCCCTAACAACACAGTGATGGTCTACTTGTATGGGAGAAAAATTGGCCTCCCAATGGGCGTTCCAATTCTCTTGTGGTATTTCCTTTATGGTATATGAAAAGCTGAAACCTTCAAAATCATACACCGCTAGACGCTCCAATAAATCAGGAGTCCAAAAAGAACTGTTTATATAAGCAATGACCCCCATAGGGGTTTCTTCAAAACTTTCAAATCCCAAAGACCCTAATTCCGCTATGAGCAAATCAGATGCGGGCTGTAATGGAGTCACCTCAAAGTGACAAGCAGTGTAGTCTAAGGTCATAATTAATTGAAAGCATTCACAATAGCGGCAAAATCTGAAGCAAGAAGTGCTGCTCCTCCAATGAGACCACCATCTACATCTGGCTTAGAAAAAATCTCTACGGCATTGGCCGGTTTAACACTTCCACCGTACAGTATAGAAACTTCTTGTGCAATTGATTCACTGAATGCCGCAGCTATGGTCTTTCTAATAAAATGGTGCATTTCTTGCGCTTGTTCTGCAGAGGCAGTCTCCCCAGTTCCTATGGCCCAAACAGGCTCGTATGCTAAAATGATTTGTGACCAAGCAGTTTCTGGTAAACTAAATAAGGCATTTTTTAACTGATGCTCTACTACATTGAAATGGTTGCCTGATTTTCTATCTGCCAATTCCTCACCAAAACAAAACATGACTTGTAATCCTTTGTCAATGGCTTGTTTTGATTTCTTTTCTAGAATAGCATCTGTCTCTCCAAAATAGCTTCTGCGCTCAGAATGACCCAAAATAACTGTTTTAATTCCTACCGCTGTAAGCATGTCTGCAGAAATCTCTCCGGTATATGCACCTGAATCTGCGAAATGCATATTTTGTGCAATCACCTCTATTGGCGTTGTCGCTGCAGTGTCTAAGGCTGCCGTTAAGTTTACAAAGGTCGGTGCCACCATAACAGAAACGTCAGACGCTAATGTCAATCCTTTCAAGTCTTCTATTAAAAGCTGGGTAGCCTTTAAATCATTGTTCATTTTCCAGTTTCCGGCTACAATTTTCTTTCTCATAAGTATATTAATTGGTTGTATTGAATTCTAATAATTCAAAATCATTATAATGTCTTTTTTGGGTTATGGTGCCATGTTCCACCACTAAAATGGCAGGATTGGATCTCACGATTGTTTTAAGCGTGGTCTGATCTGTGAAATAAAAATCAAAGCCCAGTCCATATTTCTCTATCACTTCTGCTGCCTGTGCTTTTGAAGAGGCAGACATGCCTATGACTTCATAACCAGCCTGGTGTGCTTTTAAGGTAGCTTGAGCCACTTTTTCAAACGCTTTGGGATTGCTTTTGGCTAAATCATAGGCCACAACCATCACCAGCTTAGGCACCATCATTAAAGACTCTGTCTGATCTACCCCTTCCTGCTCTATGGTAAAATCATGGATAGGAGGCACATAGCCCTCTTGAATTTTTTCTGTAGTAACTCTTAAAAAGGTGCCGTCTACATTGGGATATTCCTTTTGTGTGGTAATGACTTTTTCTTCTCCATTTACCTCAAAAACCCATCGATATTCATAAATAGATTGTGGTGCCCCATTTGGAACAGTCATAGCCTGCTGGAATATTAGCACCAATCTTATAGGGTCTAAAATCTATTGCCGGCAAGTGTTGCAACACCCAAAAACCAAAAGAAACAGCCGCTACAAAACTCAAAACCACTACAGCTTTGGTTAAGGTCTTAGGCAGGAGACTGTTCAGATGTTTCTTTCCTCTAAAAAGAATTAATATGAGTACCAATAAAATGACATCTTTGGTAAAAGACTCCCATGGAGTGAGCTTTATGGCGTCACCAAAACAACCACAATCCGTTACCTTATTAAAATAGGCAGAGTAAAAAGTTAAAAAAGTGAAGAAAACAATCATGGACAGCAAACTCCATAAGGTGAATTTCAATTGATAGCCCAGCTAGCAAAAATATCCCTAAGAGCACTTCAAATACCACTATAAAAAAGCGATCGCTAATGCAAAAGGAATTAGAACAGGAAGATCCAAGACTCCTTGACTGAAATACTCTTCTAACTTAAAAGAAAAACCTACTGGATCATTGAGCTTTATAAAGCCACTGACTACAAATAAAACCCCCACCAGGATTCTAGATAAATGCGTGATGTATTTCATAGATTGTTCTATTTAGATTCTAAATGAATCAATGCAAAGACCGCATAATTGAGCATGTCTTGATAATTAGCATCTATTCCTTCACTCACTAAGGTTTTTCCTTGATTGTCTTCTATTTGCTTCACCCTTAGTAATTTTTGCAAGATAAGATCAGTCAGCGAACTCACTCTCATATCTCTCCAAGCTTCCCCATAATCATGATTCTTGGCTTCCATAAGTGATTTTGTAATGGCTACATGCTTATCGTAGGCTTCTAAAGCCTGAGAAACGTCCATATCCGGTTGTTCTACAGCTCCTAATTCCATCTGAACTAAGGCCATCACGGAATAGTTTATAATTCCTATAAATTCAGACACTTCTCCCTCAGCTACTTTCTGCTCTGTATTTTGCTGTAAGCCTCTTATTCTTTGTGCTTTAATAAAAATCTGATCTGTCAAGAGATGGAAGTCTTAAAATACGCCATGCAGCTCCATAGTCTGACATCTTTTTCTCGAAAAGATCTCTACACATTTTAATTACTGCATTATATTGGTCCGAGGTATTGGCCATGTCTTTCATTTAATTTGCGTAAATTTCGCATAAATAATTAAACCCAACAACCCTATCCCTTTGAATCTTAAGATCTCATGTTAAAAAAAACAAATGCTACTCCCACTGTTCCCTTTTCATTGAATTGCAAGGGAGATTTAATCTTTTTGGACACACCCAAAATAATGGGTGTACTCAATATTACTCCAGATTCTTTTTATGACGGAGGGCGCTACAAAGCAGAAGACCAAGTACTGGCACAAGTAGAGAAAATGTTAAAGGAGGGCGCTACTTTTATAGATATTGGCGCATACAGTTCAAGACCAGGTGCTGCAGAGGTGTCTGAAGAGGAAGAGGCAAGTAGACTCTATCCAATGATAAAAGCCATTTTAAAGCAATTTCCAGAGGTTCTCTTATCTATTGATACCTATAGAAGTAGCATAGCTAAAAACGCCATTGAAATGGGTGCTGCCTTAATCAATGACATCTCTGCAGGACAACTAGACAATGAAATGATTCCAACCGTGGGAAAACTTGGTGTACCCTATGTCATGATGCATATGAAAAGTACGCCAAAAGACATGCAAGAGCACACCCATTACGAGCACTTATTACAAGAAATTATCTGCTATTTTTCAGACAAAATTGACAGGGCTAAAAAACACAACATCAATGATATTATTATAGATCCTGGCTATGGATTTGCCAAAACCACCCAACAAAATTTTAAATTACTCAGGGAGAGTATGTTATTAAATACTTTTGGAGTACCTGTCTTGACAGGAGTGAGCAGGAAATCTATGATTTACAAAACATTGAATACAACTGCACTAGACGCGCTTAACGGAACAACTGCCTTACACATGCAAGCGCTTATTAATGGAAGTAGTATCTTGAGAGTTCATGATGTGGCAGCTGCTAAAGAGTGTGTTCTTTTGTACGAAGCCCTTCAAAATGCTTAAAAAACAATACATCACTAGGCTATTTATAGTCTAATTAGCTATTTTTACAAAAAAGTACCTATTGGAATTTTTCAATTTTCTTGTATTTAAAATCACTGACGCCATAGATATTCTATTGGTGGCCTTGCTACTTTTTTATATTTATAAATTGGTCAGAGGTACAGTAGCTATCAATATTTTTATTGGAATTGTGATGGTTTGGGGGCTTTGGAAACTCACAGAATTATTAGAAATTAAAATGATTTCAAATATCATTGGAGGGTTCATGAATATTGGCCTTATTGCGCTGATTATTGTTTTTCAACAAGAGATTAGGAAGTTTTTACTCATGTTAGGATCTACTAATTTCGCTAACAAACGCGCTTACTTAAAACACTTTAAATTTTTAAAGCAAGACCTTCAACTTCTGGAAACAGATATTAAAGCAGTTATAGCAGCGCTAGAAAAAATGAGTCAAACCAAAACAGGCGCCTTATTGGTTTTTGAGAAAAACAATTCTTTGGATTTTGTGAGGCAATCTGGAGACCGAATGAATATTGAATTGAGTCAACCTATTATTGAAAGTATTTTTTATAAAAATAGTCCACTTCACGACGGAGCTGCGATAATAGAAAATAATTATATCGTAGCGACACGTGCCATTCTTCCCGTTTCTGATGAAAGAACTATTCCACTTAGATTTGGTCTTAGACACAGAGCAGCAGTTGGGATCACTGAAAAAACTGATGCTTTAGCATTGGTCGTATCTGAAGAGACAGGAGCCATCTCTTATATTAAAAACGGTGGGTTTATATTATTCAAGGACAGTATTGAATTAGAGCAACTGCTGCGTACAGACCTGAGCCAATAGTCCTAAATGAATATGCATTCATAAGATCCCACCACAGACAATAGGCTTATCTTAAAGTAGGGTCACTTTACCGCTATTCCCCAACAGCTACTTGTAAAAACTGGGCTTCGTAAAGGTTTTTATAATACCCTCCTTTTTTGAGTAATGCCTCATGCTTGCCTTGCTCCACAATCCTTCCTGACTCCATCACAAGAATGTTAGACGCTTGTTTAATAGTAGCCAACCTGTGCGCAATCACAATGGAAGTCCTGCCCTTTGTAATGGTATCTATCGCTTTTTGAATGAGCTGTTCTGAGGCACTGTCTATAGAAGAAGTGGCCTCGTCTAATACCAAAATTGATGGTTTAGTTACATATGCCCTAAGAAAAGCAATTAACTGTCTCTGACCGCTTGACAACATTCCCCCACGCTCTTTTACATTAAACTGATACCCTCCTGGCAAGCTCGTAATAAAATCGTGAACGCCAATTTCTTTGGCAGCAGCTTCTATTTCGGAAATACTAATTTCAGGATTTCCTAATGAAATATTATTTTCAATAGTGTCAGCAAAGAGAAAAACATCCTGTAAAACTACAGCTATATGACTTCTAAGTCCAACTAGTGACAAATCACTAATACTATGGCCGTCAATTGAAATACGACCAGATTGAATACCATAAAAACGGTTGAGCAAATTAATAATGGTAGACTTACCAGCTCCAGTTGCCCCTACTATAGCGAGTGTTTCTCCTTTAGAGACATCAAAAGAAATCCCTTTGAGTACAGGTTCATCTGGCAGGTAGCCAAAAACAACTTTTTCAAAGGCAATATCTCCCTCAATTTGAGGTAAATCAGTATGCCCCCCTGTTTCAGTTTGGTCTTGGGTATCTAAAATTTTAAAAACCCTTGCAGCAGCCACCATACCCATTTGCAAAGTGTTGAACTTGTCTGCTATTTGTCTGAGCGGTCTGAAAAGCATCTCTGAGAGTAAAATAAAGGTAAATATGGTACCGTATTCATTGGCGCTAATACCAGAAATATTTTGAAGTCCACCATACCAAACAATCATTCCTATAGTGATGGAAGAAACAATATCTGCTACTGGAAAAAAAACAGAGTTATACCACACGGTTTTTAACCAAGCTTTGGTGTGTTTCTCGTTAATTTCCTCAAATGCTTTTTTTTCTGCAGCTGCCCTATTAAAGAGCTGAACTACTTTCATACCTGAGATACGTTCTTGAACAAATGAATTTAGTTGCGCTACCTGAGCCCTTACTTCTGTAAAAGCGCCTTTCATGGCTCTTTGAAATAATCTTGTGGCGTATAAAATAATGGGCAAAACAGCAAAAACAATTAGAGATAGCCTCCAATTCAAATAGAGCATGACTCCACCAACCACAAACATTTTAAGTAAATCTGACACAATAACAAAAAACCCTTGTGAAAAGATCTCCCCTATTCGTTGCATATCTGCTACTGCTCTGGTGACCAATATACCTATGGAAGATTTGTCAAAATAAGCCATTTTAAAATGGGTCATATGGTGAAATAGCTTCACCCTTACATCTCTGATAACGGACTCTCCCAACCAATTGGCAAAATAATTAAAAGTGAGTTGGCTAGTTACCTCTCCAATTAGGACGGCTAGTAAAATAAGGGTTAGATTTAGGAGCTTTTGAGCATCGGCCATTTTAATGGCCTCATCTACCAAAACTCCTACCAAAACTGGTCTTAACACCGCAAATGCAGAGAGTATTATTGCTGTAAAAGCTACTCCATAAAAGGTAAATGCATAGGGATTGGTGTATTGCAACAATCGCCTAAACAGTTTTTTGTCGAATGCTTTGCCGCTTTCTTTAAGATCAGACATAAATGTTTTCTGGATAATTTATCTGGGTTAAATATAAGCCTTTCGCTGGAACAGAAGGTCCTGCTTTACTCCTTGACTTAGAGGCTAAAAGTTCTGGAATATCTGTCACTGGGCGCTTGCCTGTACCAATTTCTAAAAGAGTCCCCACAACTGCTCGAACCATATTTCGCAAAAATCTGTTGGCGGTAATGGTAAAAACCAATTGATCTTTTGTGGCTACCCACTTTGCGTGGGTGATGTCGCAAATGTATGTATGCACATCTGAATTAGACTTTGAAAAGCACTCAAAATCTTTTTCACCCAATAGCATTTGAGCTGCGGTATTCATTGCATGAATATCTATGGATTGAAAAACATAATGGGCCCCATGATACTGAAAGGGATCCTTACGATTCACAACTATATACTCATAAGTCCTGCTGGTTGCTGTAAAACGGGCATGGCTGTCTTGGGTAACGGCTACTATTTGATCTATTGAAATATCTTCTGGAAGAAAGGCGTTCAGCCGGTCTATAATAATTAGTGGGTCAAAATCTATTTCAGTGTCAAAGTGAGCGACCATTTTTTTGGCATGTACGCCAGCATCTGTTCTCCCAGCACCCATTAATTCTACTGGTGCAGCTAATAACATTGAAAGTGAATGTTCCAATTTTTCTTGCACACTGGAGGCATTCGGTTGCTTTTGCCAACCGTGATAATGTGTTCCTAGATATGAAAAGTGTACAAAATATCTCAATGCAATCTCTTACTTTTGTGTGCAAAGATACCGTATAGCCACTTGAATTTACTTTAAATGAAAAAAATTTTACTGCTTTCAGATACCCATTCCCATATAGACCAGAGAATTTTAGATTTTGTATCTGAGGCAGACGAGGTATGGCACGCTGGGGACATAGGAGACTTAGCGATAACAGATGCTATAGCTGCTTTAAAACCCCTCAGGGCAGTGTATGGAAATATAGACGATCACAAAGCCAGAAGTAGCTTTCCGCTAGATTTAAAATTTGATTGCGAGGGTATGAAAGTTTGGATCACCCATATTGGTGGTTACCCAGGTAAATACAACCAACGCATTAGGGATGAAATAAAGCAAAATTCTCCTCAAATTTTTATTACTGGCCACTCTCATATCTTGAAAGTACAGTGGGATAAATCCATCCAATGCATGCATCTCAATCCAGGAGCTTGCGGCTTTTCTGGTTTTCACCAAGTGAGAACAATGCTGCGATTTTCTATAGATAAGGGTACTTTAAAAGATTTGGAAGTCATTGAATTGGGCTTGAGGGGAAAGACCGCCTAAGCTAAAATTATAAAGGTCATAAGAATCATTAATAGTTTATATTTTTTCATATAAATATTGGCTTATATTTTAGCAAGAAAAATATGAAGTCACTCAGCTTAATCAAGAATGCCTCTGTAGTCAATGAAGGTGAAATTAAAGTATTAGATGTCCTTATTGAAGGTGCCTTAATTAAAGAGATTGGGAAAATAACTCCACCACAAAACTGCTCGGTTATTGAAGCTGAAGGAAAATTTCTATTGCCAGGTATTATTGACGGGCAAGTCCATTTTAGAGAACCCGGTTTTACCCACAAAGGCAACATATATACCGAGAGTAGAGCAGGTATTGCTGGTGGGGTAACCTCTTATATAGACATGCCCAATACCCTTCCCAATGTACTCACTCTGGAGGCTTTGGCAGAAAAATATAGACTTGCTGCAGAAAGTTCTTTGTCTAATTACAGTTTTTTCCTTGGAATTAATGACACCAATGTGAAGGATTTAATTACTTGGGATACTTCTGGAATTATAGGCATTTCTGACGACGGACTCTATATGTCTCAAAAGGGGAATCTATTGGCAGAAAATCCAGAAACTATGGAGCTACTCTTCAAAAACTGTCAGAATATTATTGCCATTCATGCAGAAATAGAAGCTGAAATTTTAAAAAATGAAACCCTGTTTGAAGCGCGATATGGCAGGGATATTCCCGCAAAATACCACCCTAAAATTAGGTCTTGGGAGGCCTGTTATAAAGCGACTAAAAGGGCTATTGAAATTGCTAAAAAGCACCATGCTAGACTTCATATATTGCATTTATCTACCCTTGAAGAAACCCATTTATTTGACTGCAATATTCCTTTGATACAAAAGCGCGTTACCACAGAAGTTTCAGTGCATCATTTATATTTTTCTGATGAAGATTATGAAAAATTAGGTATGCGGATTAAATGGAATCCAGCTATTAAAACCAAAACAGATCAAGAAGGTCTTTTAAAGGCTTTAATAGATGGCCACATAGATTTAATTACCACGGACCATGCACCACATACTTTAGAAGAAAAAGAAAGACCCTACTTTGAATCTCTGTCCGGTGCACCTATGGTCCAACACTCCTTGAATTGTATGTTAGACTTTTTTCAAAAGGGGAAAATCTCCCTAGAAAAAATCACTGAAAAAATGTGCCATAATCCAGCCGTACTTTACGGCATTGAACAAAGAGGATTTATTAAAGAGGGCTATTATGCAGATTTGGTATTGGTAGACTTAAACGCTTCATGGGTAGTCAGTACAGACAATATTTTATACCAATGTGGGTGGTCTCCTTTGGAGGGAAGAACTTTTAAAAATAAAGTCCTTAAGACGTTTGTAAACGGCCAGCTGGTTTATGACAACGGTCAATTTAACGAAAGTAAAATGGGTATGCCGCTCAAAACATTGCAACAAAAGAACCTCCATAAAAACTAAAAGATATGTTTAAAGGCAGACGCTTACTAATTGCTACCATGCACCAAAAAGAGCAAGTCATTAAACCGTTAATGGAACAAAAAATAGGGGTTAAATGTTTTGTGCCAAAAAACTTTAACACAGACCTATACGGTATGTTTTCCGGAGAAGTACCTAGGGAGCTGTCTGCAATGGATACAGTGAGAAAAAAGTGTTTAGAAGCTATGGAGAGAGAACATTGTAATTTAGGGATTGCTAGTGAGGGCTCTTTTGGACCCCATCCAAGCCTTTATTTCGCAAACGCAAATGAAGAGATTCTTATATTGATTGATCTAAAAAACAATTTAGAAATTGTTCATATTGAATGGAGTTTAGACACAAACTTTAATGGGAAATACATAGCGAATGAGGCGGAATTGATGGAATTTGCCCAGCAGGTAAAATTTCCATCGCATGGAATCATTTTAAAAAAATCTAAAGCGGCTCAAAAAGATATCATTAAAGGAATAGTTCAGCAAGAGGAACTTTTGCGTAGTTATAATCAAATCATGATTACCCATAAGAAAGCATATGTAGAGACCGACATGAGGGCTATGTATAATCCTACAAGGATGAAAGTGATTGAAACTGCTACAGAAAATTTAATCGCCAAAATAAATAGTTGTTGTCCTCTGTGTAAACATCCTGGTTTTGATGTTTCAGAGGTGGTTCGCGGATTAAAATGCAGTCAGTGTTACCAGCCTACAAAATCTATCCTAAGCCATATATATCAATGCAAGGGCTGCAATTATAAGGAAGAGCGCTTATTTCCTAAAAATAAGAACACAGAAGATCCTGGCTTTTGTGATTTCTGCAATCCTTAATGGATAAAAACACGACTGCAATTGGGCTTAAGAGGAAAAAAATCATAAAAAAACCCGGGTAACAAGCCCGGGTTTTACGCACTAATACTACTAAGATGTTAGGTTTAACGTAAACGATCGACAGATTTTACGAGATCTTCGTCCTTTTTAATGGCTTTATTGGCCACAGATAAAAAAACGATAGAAATAATAGGAACAAACATCCCAATACCCTTCTCAGAAAGAACACTTTCTCCAGATAAATTTAGCCATCGGTAAACGAAAAATCCTAGTAAAAAAAAGTTTAATATGATGTTTAATCGGTTCATTACAAACTGATTAATTCTCTTTTTATAGGAAAAAACACTTATGAAAGTAAGTGTTGCAAATATAATGAACGTGCCTTTGTTTAAAGCGTTTTCTAAAGTAAAGATAGTATTTTCCTCCACTTCAGCAACGATATTAACGAAAAAAATAGCGCATAAATTTACTGCTACTACAATTAATAAATAAAGTGATTGTATTCTTTGTATCATAGGTGTTGGTTTCTTCTGCTGGCACAAAAATAACAGTCTTTTTCAAGATTTAAATAGAATATTAATTTTTATTTGTATTATTGTAGGGTGATTCAGTAATAAATAAAATCACACTTACCCCAGGGAAGTTCTTTTTCCCATTTTCAAGTTATTTACAACAAATTACTTATCTCAAGTATCCACCTATTTTATATCATTGAATGTTTGAAATTTCGAAACTAAAAACCATGAAGCTTCCAGAGCTTCAGGAAATTGCAAAAGGATTAAAGGTTCCTAGGTTTAAAACTTTAAAAAAACTAGATTTAGTATATCAGATTTTAGATCTTCAGGCTACAAATCCCAAGGCTGTTGTTGCTGCTGCAACACCAGTTTTAGAGGGAAAAACAAAAGCAGTTAGCACTAATAACACCTCTGAAGAAACGAATGAAATTACTGAAGAAATTACTAAAGATATTCCTTTAAAAGAATCAGAAGCTAGAAGAAAACCTAATCCAAGACCTAGAAAGCCTAGAGAAGTAGACAGCCCAACTACTAGAAATGAAGCGGATGCTCCTTCTGCCAATAATACAGAAACTCCCACTAGAAAAACAGAGTCTCCCATTAGGCCGGAAAGAACAAAACCAGAGAGCACTCCAAACAAAAAGGCGCTAGAAGGAGAAGAACAAAATAACGGAAGGATACAAAATAACCGTCCTAATAGAAGGCCTGAAAATAAGCAAAACAATAGAGACACAAGGTCTGCCGAAAAATCTACGGAGCAAAGGAACCATCCACAGCATGCCCCAAAGCAACAAAACAGGAAAAATCCGAATCAAAACCGTCCAGAGAAAAATTTTAATTACGACAAAGAATTAAAGAATAGGTATAAGGATCCCGACTATGAATTTGACAGTATCATTGCCTCTGAAGGGGTGTTAGATATTATGCAGGATGGATATGGTTTCTTGAGATCTTCGGACTACAACTACCTATCTTCTCCAGATGATATATACGTGTCTCAATCTCAAATAAGACTGTTCGGATTAAAGCCAGGAGATACTGTATTGGGAGAAGTAAGACCTCCTAAAGAAGGAGAAAAATATTTCCCACTTATTAAAGTAAATAAAATTAATGGTCAAGACCCACAAGTCGTTAGGGATCGTGTGGCTTTTGAGCACTTAACGCCTTTATTTCCTGAAGAAAAATTCAAACTATCTGAAAGACAGAGTAATATATCTAACCGAATTATTGATTTATTTTGCCCCATTGGTAAAGGTCAAAGAGGAATGATTGTGGCCCAGCCTAAAACAGGTAAGACCATGCTTCTCAAAGACATTGCTAACGGAATTGCAGCCAATCATCCTGAAGTGTACCAACTTATTCTTTTGATTGACGAACGTCCAGAAGAGGTTACGGACATGCAACGAAATGTAAAAGGAGAGGTTATTGCCTCTACTTTTGACAAGGAGGCTACAGAACATGTAAGAGTAGCTAATATTGTATTGGAAAAAGCCAAGAGATTAGTAGAATGTGGTCATGATGTCGTGATTCTTTTAGATTCCATTACCCGATTAGCTAGAGCCTACAATACCGTTCAACCTGCCTCTGGTAAAGTGCTGAGTGGAGGGGTAGACGCCAACGCATTACACAAGCCAAAAAGATTCTTTGGAGCTGCTAGAAACATAGAAAATGGAGGTTCTTTAACTATTATAGCCACTGCACTTACAGAAACGGGTTCTAAAATGGACGAGGTCATTTTTGAAGAATTCAAAGGAACTGGAAATATGGAGCTGCAATTAGACAGAAAAATTTCTAACAGAAGAATCTTCCCAGCCATTGACCTGACCTCTTCTAGTACGCGTAGAGACGATCTTTTATTAGACGAACAAACCGTGCAACGCATGTGGATTATGCGTAAATACCTTGCAGACATGAACCCTGTGGAAGCTATGGAGTTTATTGAGCAACGCTTTAAGCAAACGAAAAACAATGAGGAATTCTTATTGACTATGAATCAATAATCACTCCTCATAATTATTAAAACGCCGCGGAGAAATCTGCGGCGTTTTTTTAGCTGTGCTTCCATTAATTAGGGCACAAAAAAAGCCTGTGGTATTGAAAAATACCACAGGCGTATCAGGTTAAACAAGTATGGATCTCTACTTAAAGAGTCGCTACTTGTTTGGTTAATTTACTCTTCAAGTTAGAAGCTTTGTTAGAGTGAATGATGTTGCGTTTTGCCAACTTATCAATCATAGAGATCACAGATGGAAGCATCTCTAAAGCTGCTTTCTTATCTTCTTCTAAACGTAATTTTTTAAGGGCATTACGCATGGTCTTGTGCTGGTACTTGTTACGTAAACGCACTGCCTCGTTTCTTCTAATTCTCTTTAATGCAGACTTGTGATTAGCCATAGTTTTAATTTGTAATTGTTATGAATGTTACCATTCGCTTTTGTAGTCCGTAGGGGAATCGAACCCCTGTTACCAGGATGAAAACCTGGCGTCCTAACCCCTAGACGAACGGACCGTTTTGCAGCGTATGCTGCGGGATAAATTTTGTAGTCCGTAGGGGAATCGAACCCCTGTTACCAGGATGAAAACCTGGCGTCCTAACCCCTAGACGAACGGACCATTACTTTACGCAATTGCGGATGCAAAAATACAACTATTTTTCACTATTGCAAGAGCCAACTACAATTTTTTCTTTTTTTAATAGGCCTTAGCAAATAAGACCCTTTTAGAAGAGGGCTTACCCGTAAGAATACAAAGCCCTTGCTCCTCTTTTGCATCTATAGGAATACACCTAATTGAAGCCTTAGTGTCGTCTTTTATCTTTGCTTCCGTTGCTATAGTTCCATCCCAATGTGCAGAGACAAAACCACCCTTTTTGTTGAGTACCTTTTTAAAAGCTTCATAAGTGTCTACAGGAGTAATATGGGTGTCTCTAAATTCAAGGGCGCGTTGGTATAGATTATCTTGAATAACGGCTAACAATTGCTCTATATGGTTTACAACCTGGTCAGAAGCGACGGTTTCCTTTGTAAGGGTGTCTCTTCTTGCAACTTCAAAAGTATTGTTGTCTAAATCTCTTTGCCCAATGGCCAAGCGAACAGGAACTCCCTTGAGTTCATATTCGTTAAATTTAAATCCTGGTTTATGGGTGTCTCTTTGGTCAAATTTCACTGAAATTCCCTTAGACTTGAGTTCTTTTACCAATGGTGCTACTTTTTCAGCAATAGCGTCTAATTGTTCTATACCTTTATATATAGGTACAATAACTACTTGTATGGGGGCTAATTTTGGGGGCAAGACCAATCCGTTGTCGTCTGAGTGGGTCATAATAAGTGCACCCATTAGTCGGGTAGAAACACCCCATGAAGTGGCCCACACATGCTCTTGTTTTCCTTCTTTACTTGCGTAGGTGACATCAAAAGCCTTGGCGAAGTTTTGTCCCAGAAAGTGTGAGGTACCTGCCTGTAATGCTTTTCCGTCTTGCATCATGGCTTCTATACAATAGGTCTCTAAAGCGCCTGCAAAACGCTCAGACTCTGTTTTTAGCCCTTTAATAACAGGAACCGCCATAAATTCCTGTGCAAACGTAGCGTACACCTCCATCATTTGCTCAGCCTCTGCAATAGCCTCTTCTTTGGTAGCATGAGCGGTATGTCCTTCTTGCCATAAGAACTCTGATGTTCTCAAAAACAAACGTGTTCTCATTTCCCAGCGAACTACATTGGCCCACTGATTAATTAGTAAGGGAAGGTCTCTATAAGATTGTATCCACTTTCTATAGGTATCCCAAATAATAGTCTCTGAGGTAGGTCTGACAATTAACTCTTCTTCTAATTTAGCATCAGGATCTACAATTACACCACTACCATCTTCTGCATTCTTAAGCCTATAATGAGTCACTACGGCACATTCTTTAGCAAAACCATCTACATGACTGGCCTCCTTACTGAAATAAGACTTGGGAATGAACAAAGGAAAATAGGCATTCTCATGGCCTGTTTCCTTGAACATATGATCTAATGCTGCCTGCATTTTTTCCCAAATGGCATATCCGTATGGCTTTATAACCATACAACCTCTTACGCCAGAATTCTCTGCTAGGTCTGCTTTTCCTACTAATTCGTTATACCACTTAGAGTAGTCTTCGCTTCTTTTGGTTAAATTTTTACTCATAACTTAGAGTTTGGCACAAATCTTGTAATTTAGCCTGTAGTTAGTATATATTTCTCAGTGTTGCACTTTTTAAAGCAATTTTAATTGTCTGGCACTGTGGCACAAAACTAACTATTTTTAAAGAGCATCACAATTAAATTATAGCCATATGAAAACACAAACATTTACTTCCGGTTTTAGATCTTTAGGATTATTAATCACAGCAAGCTTGTTTTTAATTTCATGTGGGAGTTTCACCCAAGCATCTTATTACGCACAAGATGGGATTTACAGTAATTCCAATGGAGCAGTAAGATCAGTGGCTGTTACTAAAAAAGCAGTTCAGGAAGTAAACGAAAACCCCAATGAATTTGGGTCTTATTTTTCGGATCGCGCCAACACTTATACCTCTTTATTAGAAGAAGATAATTTTACCTCTGCGGACCAATATAGCTCGTCAGATCAGTACAATGATGACCAGTATGTAGACCAAAACGGTCAAACATATAGACCTCAAAACAATCAAGTTTCTTCGGGTCAGAATAATGCACAAGCGGGTTGGGGAAGTAGTCCATCTGTTGTAACCATTCAGGTCCACAATAATCCTTGGTTCGATCAATTTTATTTAGGAGATCCATTTTATAGCAATCCGGGGATAGTTCCAATGGGCATGCAAGGGCTTTATTTCTCCTCTTTTGCCAATATGAGTACCATAAGATTCCGCCCTTGGAGAAATTGGGGATTTAATCGCTGGGGATGGGGAAACAACGCCTGGGGAATGAACCTATGGGGATTTGATCAATGGGGATGGGGCTTTAATAACTGGGGTGGAAACCCTTGGGGATGGGGCTGGAACAGTTGGAACAATATGGGCTGGAACAGTTGGAATAGATGGGGATGGAATAACTGGGGCTTCCAAAATCCAGTGGCTTTTTATGGACCTTACAATTATGCTAGAGTCAATAGGTTTGGAAGAAATAACCGATTTAACAGAAGTCCGTATAGAACAAACGTTGCAGTAAATGCGACAAGAAGAGGAAAAAGCAACCAAACACAAAGAAGAAACAGCAGCTATGCGCTTAGAAAAAACACATTAAGCGTGAGTGGGTTGAGGAATTACCTCAGAACCAGCGACAATACAAGGGTAGTAGACGCTTACAGAAACAATAACAGGTCTGTAGATGGAATAATCACATCTAACAACACTCAAAGGTCTAACAACGGACTTAGAAACAATATTGGTCGGACTACTTCTAATACAAGAACAGTGTCCTCCGATAATTTGTCTAATAACCTGAGGAATCGCACTTACAATACCTCTAACGCAATAAGAAACAATAGTCTAGTAAGAACCCCTCGTGCAACTAGAAGCACTTCTGAAAGAAGCAATCAGAGTCCAAACACTCAATTGTACAGAAATTTAGCCCCTAGAACGAGTAATTTTAACAGCAGCGCTATAAGAAGTAGCAGTAGTAATAGTGTTAGAAATGTGAGTCCTATAAGAAGAAGGAGCAGTAGCATGCAAAGTGCTCCTGTTAACAGGTCCAGCATTAAGCGCTCAAGCAACAACACACCCGCTGTAAGATCATCTAATAGCGTAAGAAGTAGCAACAGCGGTCGGTCTAGTTCTTCGAGCAGATCCTCTTCTAGTAGCAAATCTGGTGGAAGAAGAAATTAATTAGCATTTCTATTAAATGAGAACAATATTATTAGTGGTCATTTTGACTTCAGGTTTATTCACTTATGGACAACAAATTCAGGATCTTCCTTTGTTTGGCTTAGAACAAAGAACAGGAACAGCAAGATTTCAAGCCATGGCGGGTGCTTTTGGAGCCCTAGGAGGAGATTTCTCTGCACTTGCCATTAATCCTGCTGGGGCTGCCGTATTCAAACACAGCCAAATGGGCTTTGGACTCTCATATTTTCGGACAGAAAATAATACCCGATTAAACACAACAAATACCCAAGCCAATAAAGGCCATTTAGGGTTCAACCAAGCGGGAATTGTTTTTGTGTACAACAACAGTCAAAACAGTCCATGGAAAAAAATCAGTTTTGCGCTTAACTCAGACAATAGCAACCAATACAAATCAAGGATAAATGCAAAAGGAAACACCCCAAATGGTTTGGACCAGTATTTTCTTCATTATGCTAACGGCACTCCTTTTGGGGATATTCTTAAGTTAGACGGTGAACTATTAGAAGAAGCCTATCTCAATATTGGTGCAGATATTGGATTTGACGCACAACAAGCATTTTTAGGGTATTACAGTGGTGTTTTGGACCCAGCTGAATTAGACAATAATAGCATCAGTAGTTATGTGTCCAATGCTCTATACCAACAAGTAAGTCAGAACCATCAGATTCAAACCAAAGGAAGAAATAGTAAATTTGTGGCTACAACAGCGGCACAATACAAAGACTTTTTATTTTTGGGTGCTGGACTTGAATTTCAAAGCTTGTTTTTTGAAAAACAAGGAAGGATAAATGAAGATGGATACAGTGCAAATAGTCCCATACAATACATAGATTTTGACAATTTCATTAGAACAGACGGAAATGGTGTTGCCCTAAGTTTAGGTGCTATAGCCAGAGTTTCTCAATTTTTGAGACTTGGAGTGAGTTATAAAACCCCAACTTGGTATACCATATCCGAAAAAACACACCAACAAATTGGGAGTAATCTAGAAGACATTGACATTGAATTCATTGACCAAAATCAGATTAATTTATTTGAAGACTACAGGATTACAATCCCCTCAAAAATAACACTTAGTGGAGCCTTGGTGTTAGGCAAAAGAGGTTTAATTAGTGTAGACTATAGCCAGCAAGATTTCTCTACTGCACGGTTTAGGCCCCTGAGAGATCCTTACTTCAGTGAACTAAACAATGCCGCCAGCAATAGTCTTGGCACAGTCAATAGTTTAAACATTGGCGGGGAATTTAATCTTTCAAGATGGTCTATTAGAATGGGGTATAGCACACAAAATAGCCCTTTCACAAACAACACCACCAACACCTCAAACACCAGCGCTGGATTGGGTTGGGTATTCAATGGTGGTAGAATTGATGTTGCCTTTAGTCAATGGAAACAAAACCAGTTAATTTCTCCTTTAAACTATCCTGGAGGCACCTCTTTTCAAATGGAAACACGTAGAAATATTGCCAGCATGACTTACACACTTTTCTTCTAAGCCAAAAAAGCTATAAATCCCGGTAGAATTGCCCTATATTTGCAGTAGAAACGCACTACATTTAGAATGAAAATAGACCAAAACGCCATGGAGGCCCAAGAAGAATTTTTTATGGACCACCTGTCTGCAGCAGAAGACACTCCGCTACGATCAGACGCTTTTGACCTCTCTGATGAGGACAAAATTGAACAAATTAAAGGCCATGTAACAGCCATATTAGACACCTTAGGTCTAGACCTCACAGACGACAGCTTAAAAGGCACACCTAATAGGGTGGCTAAAATGTTTGTGAATGAAATTTTTGGAGGTTTACATCCAAACAAAAGGCCAAAAGCGTCTACTTTTAGTAACAAATACAAGTACGGGGAAATGCTTGTAGAAAAAAACATTACCCTCTACTCCACTTGTGAGCATCACTTACTCCCTATTGTTGGAAAAGCACATGTGGCATATATATCAAAAGGGACTGTAGTTGGGTTGTCAAAAATGAATCGAATTGTTGATTATTTTGCCAAAAGACCCCAAGTTCAAGAACGTTTGACCATTCAAATTGTCAGGGAATTACAACAAGTACTTGGCACACAAGATGTAGCTTGTGTCATAGATGCAAAACACCTATGTGTAAACTCTAGAGGGATTAGGGATATAGACTCTAGTACCGTTACAGCAGAGTACGGAGGCGCTTTTAAAGAGGCTGCCACCAGAAAAGAATTTATAAATTTCCTCAACCTCCCGGTTAATTTCTAGATCAAAAGAACATGCCTGTATCACAAAATAATACCTTAAAAATATACAATTCCCTTAGTGGAAAGAAAGAAGTATTTACCCCTATTACACCGGGTTATGTAGGTATGTATGTATGTGGACCAACTGTTTACTCTCAAGTACACCTTGGAAATTGCAGAACCTTCATGTCTTTTGATATGATCTTTAGATACCTCAAACATTTAGGCTTTAAAGTGAGGTATGTGAGAAACATCACAGATGCAGGACACTTAGAAAATGACGCAGAAGAAGGAGAAGACAAAATTGCAAAGAAGGCCCGGTTAGAGCAGATTGAACCAATGGAAGTGGTTCAAAAATATACGGTTGACTTTCATAATATCTTGACGCAATTCAACCTATTACCACCCAGTATTGAACCTACCGCAACTGGACACATTATTGAACAAATTCAAATTATAGATGAAATTATAGCGAAAGGCTTTGCGTATCATATAAATGGGTCTGTTTACTTTGACGTTCAAAAATTTAATGAAACCCATGATTACGGAAAGTTAAGTGGCAGGAAACTAGAAGACATGTTGGCCAACACCAGAAGTCTAACGGCACAAGACGAAAAAAAATCTCCTCAAGATTTTGCGCTATGGAAAAAAGCAGAACCACAACACATTATGAGATGGCCCTCTCAATGGGGCGACGGTTTTCCGGGATGGCACTTAGAATGTACTGCGATGAGTACAAAATACTTAGGAAAAACCTTTGATATTCATGGAGGAGGAATGGATTTAAAATTTCCACACCACGAATGCGAAATTGCTCAAGCAGAAGCCACTAATGAGGTATCTCCGGTGAAATATTGGATGCACGCCAATATGCTTACGCTCAATGGTAAAAAGATGTCTAAATCTACCGACAACAATATTTTACCCGGGGAAATATTTACAGGTGAAAACAACATATTCTCTAAACCTTTCACTGCATCTGTGGTTAGATTTTTCATGATGCAAGCGCATTATACCAGTATTTTAGACTTGAGTAATGAAGCCTTATTGGCCTCTGAAAAAGGACATTCACGTTTAATGGATGCTTTAAAACAACTAGACAGTGTAGTGGTGGGAACCCATACAGACTTTGACTTAAAAAGCTGGGAAGACAAGTGTTACACCGCTATGAATGACGACTTTAACACCCCCATACTCATTGCACACCTATTTGAGGGAGTAAAAGAAATTAATTTATTAAAAGAAGGAACACACCAAATTAGCCAAGCAGACAAAGTGCATTTTTCTGCTATGTTAAAGGCTTTCGTTTTTGATATTTTAGGTCTAAAAGAAGGCGAAGAAATGGCTACAAATAGCCATACACCTGCATTGATAGAAATGCTTATTAAACTCAGAAAAGAGGCCAGAGACAATAAAGACTTTACTACTTCAGACGCGATTAGAGACCAATTGTTGGCCCTAGGCATACAGTTAAAAGACGGCGCAGAAGGGACTACCTTTAGCCTGTCTTAATTATTGCTAACAAAAAAAGAAGGGTTATACCTTCTAAATGACACAAGCCATGTAAAAAACAATGGTTACACTACAAAAGCTGGTGTAAGCATTCCTATAACTCGAATAAACGAAAACAACTGCGTTTGAAAAAAATACTTATTTTTCCTTTTGTGATCCTGATTCGTTTTTACCAAAACTTCATTTCACCACTCACACCACCCAGTTGTAGGTACACTCCAACTTGCTCTAGTTACAGTCTTGAAGCCTTTCAAAAACATGGACTTTTTAAGGGAGCATGGTTGTCTGCCAAGAGAATTTTAAGTTGTAATCCTTGGGGTGGACACGGAAATGACCCAGTGCCATAAAATAAATTCAGTGAATAAAGTCATCTATTTTGCTATCTTAGCGTAAACTTTATAAGCATGCATATTTTAGGAATTATATGGAACCCAAATGAAACCTTATTCAGCTTAGGGGGATTACAGATAAAATACTACAACTTACTTTGGATTATTGCCTTTGCTCTAGGCTGGTACTTAATGAAAAAGATCTTTTTATCTGAGAAAAAAACCTTAGAACAATTAGATTCTCTCTTTATTCATGCGGTATTATCCACCATGCTTGGTGCCCGATTAGGACATGTTTTTTTTTATGATTGGGCCTATTATAAAAACCATTTATTAGAAATCTTATTACCCATTAGAGAAAGTAGTAAAGGGGCCCTGTTTGGACTGATTAGAGGCTATGAATTCACCGGTTTTGCTGGTTTGGCAAGTCATGGGGCTGCTATTGGTATTATCCTAGGGATGATGCTCTACATAAAAAAGAATCCAGAATTCAAATTGCTTTCTTTATTTGACAGACTGGTCGTGCCTGTTTCTCTTGGTGCATTCTGTATTCGTCTGGGCAATTTTTTTAACTCAGAGATCAACGGAAAAGTAGTGAATAAAGATTTTATTTTTGCCACTAAATTCATCAGAGACTCAGAAGACATGTCTGCCTATAAAGCCATGGGTATAACTGGGGAGCGTACTCCAGATGCTGCCTACGCTATGATTGAAACAAATCCAGACTTTGCTTCGTACCTAGAAGCCATTCCGTTTAGGCACCCTGCGCAACTATACGAGGGGGTGGCCTATTTAGCTATTTTTGTTTTATTGTATTATATATTTTGGAACACTGCTAAAAAGGACAAACCAGGGTATCTCTTTGGTCTATTCTTTATCCTACTTTGGGCTACAAGATTTTTTGTAGAATTCGTAAAGAAAAGTCAAGGAGGATTTGAAGAAAGCTTGGGCTTGCTAAGCACAGGTCAATGGCTCAGTATTCCATTTATACTCATAGGCGCCTATTATATGTTACGCCCAGCTAAAAAATAACCTCAGATGCCTTTGCATCTCCATCTTCTCATAGGAAATCACATCAGTGAGGACCGGGTCTATAGGCACTTAAATAGAGCCTACCCTAAAACCTCAAAAGCTTCCTGGTACTCAAAAAAAGCCATTCAAGTTCAGATCCAAGAAGAGCGCATTCACGATTTAAAACTATTCGTAAATACCTATGGTCAAACACTAGAAAGTATGTCTAGTGGACAACAGGGCATGGCGTTTTTCAAATATATCCTGAGTCAACAAAAAGAGACCATAGTACTCATTAACCCAATGGCGCATTTAGATGAAATCAATAGGTCTTATGTAGTAAAAGAACTGGATAAAATTTGTGATCAAGTCAATCTTGTCATTGTGACTTCAAATGAACATTGGACACCCAATTTCAGTTGTCAAAAATCTTATCTAGAATACGATACAACTATAAACAGTCAAAAAAAATTATCACACACAGAAGTCGGGACTTATAATCAAAAACTGTGGACTACTATTAAAAAAAGTGGTTCGGTGAAAACAGTTCCTAAAACATTGGTAAGACTTCAGAATGTAACAGTTTCCTATGGTAGCAAAAAAGTATTGTATCAAATTAATTGGACCATTAAAAGTGGAGATTTCTGGCAGTTAAAAGGAGAAAATGGGTCAGGAAAAACCACTTTACTCTCTCTAATTACAGGAGACAATCCAAAGGGTTTTGGCCAAGACTTATGGCTTTTTGGCCATAAAAAAGGGAGCGGTGAAAGTGTTTGGGAGATTAAGAAACAATTGGGCTACTACGCCCCTTCCATGATACAAATGTTTCCTGGGACACATAGCGCATTAGAAATGATTTTGGGTGGGGTATTAGATCAAGTAGGTTTATACAATAAGCCTTCAGAAGAGATGGTTCTTAAAGCCAAATTATGGCTTGAGACGGTTGGTCTCTCCTCTCTGGAAAAACAGCCTTTCCATACTTTATCTGAAGGACAAAAAGGAATGATCATGACTCTAAGGGCTATGATAAAACTTCCTGCACTACTCATTTTAGATGAGCCTACAAGTGGGTTAGATTCCATTCAAAGTAGTCAATACATTCAATTAGTAGAGAATCTCGCCAAACAAACTGACACTGCCATTATTTTAGTCTCTCACATAGTGGCACACGAATTTAAGAAAGCCAAACAAATAACACTCTACAAAACACCCCAAGGCAGTATTGCCAAAATGATATAAAAAAAGACAGCCAAATGGCCGCCTTTTTTTTGCATCGAACAACAGTTCAAATTATTTTCCTGATTGAATTTTCTTCTTTAAGAAGTCAAACATAACTGGTGTTGCAATAAAGAGTGAGGAATAAGTACCTACAAACACCCCAATAATCATTGCGAACATAAATCCTCTAAGAGACTCTCCTCCAAAGATAAAGATTGCTAGTAATACCACTAAAGTAGTTAAAGAGGTATTTAAGGTACGGCTTAGGGTACTGTTCAAAGCCAAGTTGGTATTTTCACCAGACTTCCATCCTTTTTCTGCTATAATCTCACGAATACGATCAAATACAACCACCGTATCATTTAACGAATATCCAATAACAGTTAGGATCGCAGCAATAAATGCCTGATCAATTTCCATGTTAAATGGCATATACTTTCCTAACAAAGAGAAAATACCCAACACGATTAATACATCGTGGAATACTGCGACAACAGCGCCTAATGAGAACTGCCATTTTCTAAATCTCAACAAGATGTATAAGAATACTACCAATAGAGATCCTAAGATCGCTAAGAAAGCGTTGTTTTTAATATCATCTGCAATTGTTGGACCCACTTTAGAAGACTGCATAATACCAATTGTTCCACTACCATCTCCAACAATAAAGTCTTCATAGCTGGTTCCAGCTGGGAAATATTTCTGAAGTGATGTGTACAATGAGTTTTGAATCTCATTGTCTACTTCAATGCCTTCTACGTCTACTTTATAAGCCGTAGTTATTTTAACCTGATTGTCATCTCCATAGGTCTTCACATTGGTTCCTGTTCCAAACACATCTGACAATTCAGAAGATAGTTCAGAGGGATTCACCGCTTGTTCAAAACGAACTGTATAAGAACGACCTCCAATAAAATCTACCCCCTGCGGTAAGCCTTGGGTAAATAACGAACCTAAACTCACTAACACAAAAGCACCAGATACCGCGTAAGCTATGGTTCTCTTTCCTAAGAAGTTTATATTAGGCTGCTTAAATAAATTCTTAGTTATGGCCGTATTGAAGTCTAAAGAGGCAGACTTTTTAGCCGTGTACCCATCGATCAATAATCTCGTGATGAAAATCGCTGTAAATAAAGAGGTAATAATACCTATCAATAAAGTAGTTGCAAATCCTTTGATGGGTCCTGAACCAAATACAAATAATATAATCGCTGTAAGTCCTGTCGTAATGTTGGCATCTAAAATGGAAGATAGGGCGTTACTAAAACCATCTGCAATAGCAAGGGCTTTTCCCTTTCCTTTAGCCAATTCTTCTTTGATACGTTCAAAGATGAGCACGTTAGCATCTACTGACATCCCAATAGTCAGTACAATACCTGCAATTCCAGGAAGGGTTAAAACAGCATTTAAACTCACCAATACACCAAAAATAAGCACGATGTTTAACAATAGGGCAATGTCTGCAAAAAGACCAGCTCTACCGTAGTATAAGATCATCCATAACAATACCAATACCATCGCTAAAGTGAATGAATTAAACCCACTATCAATAGCTTCCTGACCTAGTGATGGACCCACAATTTCTGACTGAATAATCTCAGCAGAAGCCGGTAATTTACCAGCGCGTAATACGTTGGCAATATCTTTTGTTTCATTCACGGTAAATGAACCTGTAATTTCAGAACGACCTCCTGAGATAGGACCTGAGGAAACACCTGGTGCAGTATAAACTTTGTTGTCTAAAACAATAGCAATACCTGTTTGGTTGTTAAATGCGTCTCCAGTTAATTTCTCCCACTCTTTGGCACCTTTAGTATTCATGGTCATAGACACTGCAGGACGGCTAAATTGGTCAAAATCGTCTCTAGCATCACTTACCACATCTCCACTAATTCTAGGAGAGTTGTCTCTGTTAGATTTTAAGGCGTACAAACCAACTACCTCAGAATTGGCAGAAGGACGTTCCCACACAAACTTTACATTAGCTAATGAAGCTGGAATAAGTCTGCGAATTTCTTTCATTCTCAAATAAGCCCCTACTGTAGCAGTATCTCTTACTGAAAATTTAAAAGTTTCATATCCTTGTCCTTGACCTCTAATCAAGTCAATTAATGGATTTTGTTGGTTGGCCAATGAATCTTGTGCCACGTCTGCCAATAAAGAATCAATCTCTGAAGCAGGCTTTTGAGTTTCTTCTTTAGTAATAACTAAAGACTTTAAACGCTCATTGGCAGCCACAAAGAAAGAGGCAATATCTTGGTTGTTAGGTGGGTAGGTTTCCCAAAATTCTAATTGAGCCGTACTAGACAATAAATCTTGCGCTCTAGCAATGTCTTTGGCTCCTGGCAATTCTACAAGAATTCTTCCAGAGTTACCTTCTCTTTGGATGTTTGGTTGTGTTACCCCAAAACCATCAATACGCTCTCTGAGTACCTCAAAAGCAGATACGATGGATTCGTCAATTTTTTGACTTAAAATAGGCTTCACCTCGTCGTCTGACATTTGAAAGTTAATCGCGTCAGATAAAGCTTTGTTTGCAAAAATAGATGGATCTGCTAACTTGGTGTCTCCTTTAATAGCGTCAAATGACTCGAAGAATAAGTTTAAATAAGTGTCGTCGCTACTTTTAGACGCATTATCTGCATCTGCAAGGGCCTTATTAAAAACAGGATTCTTAGAATTGTTGGCCAAGCCTTTTAGAAGGTCTTTTACAGAAATCTGTAAAGTCACGTTAATCCCACCTTTAAGGTCCAATCCTTTGTTTAATTCTTTTTTCTTAGCGTCTGCATAGCTAGTGAATCCAAAGATTTGATTGTTTGCTACTGAATCTAAGAAAGCGGTTTCTTCTGCCCCTCTTTTTGCGAGATAGTCTGCGTCAGTGTCTGCAATCTTAGCGGCAGCGAAAGCTACTGAATCTTGTTCTACCTTACTGGTTATGAAGGTAAAAGATAGCTGGTAAATACTCACTATCCCGAATAAAAAAGCAAATAGCTTTATAAGTCCTTTATTTTGCATTAGTTCAATGAATTATTATTTGGTATATAAATTGCGTGCAAATATATCATTTCCAATAGGAACTGACAATAATTTGTTTTAAATCACAAAATAAGTAAGCGCCCTCTGTAAAGGCGCTTATATACTTGTTGTGGTTATGATATGTCTAAGAGACTGTTTGTTTTTCTTACCCCCTCAGCACTATCTGCCAATTTAGCTTTCTCTTGGTCGTTCAAAGGAATTGTAACAATTTCTTCAATTCCATTTATCCCTAAGATTACGGGAACACCAATACAAATGCCAGACAAGCCGTACTCCCCTTCTAATAAGGTAGAACAAGGGAACATTTTTTTTTGATCACATACAATGGCTTGTGCCATTGCAGACACAGCAGCTCCCGGTGCATACCAAGCAGAAGTGCCTAATAACTTGGTCAAGGTTGCTCCACCAACTTTGGTGTCTTCTACTACTTGATCCAAACGCTCCTCACTCACAAAATTAGACACAGGTACAGAGTTTCTAGTAGCCAATCTGCTCAATGGAACCATTCCAGTATCTGAGTGACCTCCAATCACCATACCATCAATATCTGAGATAGGTGCTCCTACAGCCTCTGCCAAACGATACTTAAATCTAGCGCTGTCTAAAGCACCACCCATACCTATTATCCTGTGCTTTGGTAATCCCGTTGCTTTATGCACCAAATAAGTCATGGTATCCATTGGATTACTCACCACCATAATAATAACCTCTGGAGAATATGCCAAAATACTTTGGGCAACAGTCTTCACAATCCCAGCATTAATACCTATAAGCTCCTCTCTTGTCATTCCAGGTTTTCTTGGAATACCAGAAGTAATAATCGCTAAATGACTCCCTGCAGTTTTGCTATAATCACCAGTCGCTCCTGTAATTTTTGTGTCAAAACCATTCAAAGAAGCTGTTTGCATTAAATCCATCGCCTTCCCTTCTGCATAACCTTCTTTAATGTCTACCAGCACTACCTCTGAGGCAAAATCTTTTATAGCAATATACTCTGCGCAACTTGCACCAACAGCACCTGCTCCTACCACTGTAATCTTCATTCTAATTCTATTTTTTTAAGTTTATAATTTTTCAGTTTATGCGTCAATATTCGCATAAACAGCATTTTTCTCGATAAATTCTTTTCTTGGCGGGACTTCATCTCCCATTAACATAGAAAAAGTCCTGTCCGTCTCCGAAGCATTGTCTATGGTAATCTGTCTCAATGTTCTGAATTCAGGATTCATAGTAGTGTCCCACAATTGTTCTGCATTCATTTCTCCAAGACCCTTATAACGTTGTATACTTACAGATCCGTTAAACTCCTCTGCTATAGCGTCACGCTCTTTGTCATTCCATGCATAACGCTTTTTAGCCCCTTTTTTAACCAAATAAAGTGGTGGAGTGGCAATATATATATGCCCTCCATCTATGAGCTCCCTCATATATCGGAAGAAAAACGTCAAGATTAGGGTCTCAATATGGCTACCGTCTACGTCTGCATCACACATGATGACTACTTTGTGGTACCTTAACTTATCTAAGTTAAGGGCTTTAGAATCTTCTTCAGTTCCAATAGAAACCCCTAAAGCAGTATAAATGTTTTTAATTTCTTCATTATCAAATACCTTGTGCTGCATGGCTTTTTCCACATTCAAAATCTTACCTCTTAAAGGTAAAATTGCTTGAAAATTCCTGTCACGCCCTTGTTTGGCCGTTCCTCCTGCAGAATCTCCCTCCACAAGGAATACCTCACATAAACTTGGGTCTTGCTCCGAACAATCTGACAATTTACCAGGTAAACCGCCAATGCTCATCACAGTCTTACGCTGAACCATCTCTCTGGCTTTATTTGCAGCATGTCTTGCTTGAGCAGCTAAAACCACTTTTTGAACAATAATCTTAGCGTCGTCTGGGTTTTCTTCTAAATAATCAGACAACATTTCAGAAACTGCCTGACTTACAGCAGCAGAAACTTCCCTGTTACCCAATTTAGTTTTAGTTTGCCCTTCGAACTGAGGTTCTGCAACTTTTACAGAAACAATAGCAGTTAAGCCCTCGCGAAAGTCGTCTCCAGATATTTCAAATTTTAGTTTGTCTAACAAACCAGATGTATCTGCGTATTTTTTCAAGGTGGTCGTTAAACCCCTTCTAAATCCAGAAAGGTGTGTACCCCCTTCGTGGGTGTTAATGTTGTTTACATATGAATGTAAATTCTCTGTATAAGAGGTGTTATACACCATAGCGACCTCTACAGGAATACCATTTTTCTCTCCTTCTATTGAAATCACATTTTGAATCAATTGCTCTCTGTTGCCATCCAAGAATTTTATAAATTCTTTTAAGCCTTCTTCAGATTGGAATACTTCACTTACAAAAGAACCGTCTTCTTCTTTTTGACGCTTATCTGTAATGGTTAATTTTACCCCCTTATTCAAGTAGGACAATTCACGCATTCTATTAGAAAGCGTTTCATAACTGTACTCAACCGTTTGGGTGAAAATGGTTGGGTCTGGCCAGAAAGTCACGGTAGTTCCTCTCTTATCTGTATCTCCAATGTATTTTACGGGGTAAAGGGCCTTTCCCCTTTCATATTCCTGCTCCCATATTTTACCATCTACATAGACGGTAGCTTTAAGACTCACCGAAAGGGCATTCACACATGAAACCCCTACACCGTGTAGACCTCCGGAAACCTTATAAGAATCTTTATCAAATTTTCCACCCGCACCAATCTTAGTCATCACAACCTGCAAGGCAGAAACACCTTCTTTTTTGTGCATTCCTACTGGAATACCCCTACCGTTATCTGTTACAGAAATGGAATTGTCTTCATTTATATCTATAGTAATGGTGTCACAATGGCCTCCCATTGCCTCATCAATAGAGTTGTCTACCACCTCATAAACCAAGTGATGCAAACCCCTTACTCCTACATCTCCAATATACATAGAAGGACGCATTCTTACATGCTCCATCCCTTCAAGGGCCTGAATACTATCTGCGGAATAATTCTTTTTTTCTAATTCTTCACTCATAAATCCTAAGGGTTATTTGTTTATTTATTAAGCAATCCCACAAATATAACTAATAGCCTATTAAATGGGGGTTTAATATGGTTTAGAAGCGCCTAAGTTATTAACAATTATTGTGGAAAATGAGGGGTTTTAAGCAAGTTCAAAAAATAAAAAAAGCCCTCCATCACGGAGGGCTTTACGTTCAGAAATAAATCCCGACCAATTTCTAATTAAAATTACTTACTATAGGCATCTGAGTGTACTTTGGCCACTGCCCTACCGGAAGGATCATTCATGTTTTTAAACGCTTCATCCCATTCAAGTGCAATGGGCGTGCTACAAGCCACAGAAGGCACAGAGGGTACACATAGGGCTGCAGCATCTGAGGGAAAATGGGTCTCAAATATAGACCTGTAATAAAATTCTTCTTTTGAGGTAGGCGTTTGCAATGGGAATCTGTATGCCGCGTTGGCTAACTGTTCGTCTGTTACAGCTTCTGCAACAACTTCTTTTAGGGTGTCTATCCAATTGTATCCAACGCCGTCTGAAAACTGCTCTTTTTGCCTCCAAGCGACAGATTCCGGCAGGTATGCTTCAAAAGCCTTACGCAACACCCATTTTTCCATACGTTCCCCATTGATCATTTTGTCTTTTGGGTTTATTCTCATGGCCACATCCATGAATTCTTTGTCCAAGAATGGCACCCTTCCCTCAATACCCCAAGCAGCCAATGACTTGTTGGCGCGCAGGCAGTCGTACATGTGAAGTTTATCTAATTTTCGGACTGTTTCTTCATGAAAATCTTTGGCAGACGGCGCTTTGTGAAAGTAAAGGTAGCCGCCAAAAAGCTCGTCGGCGCCCTCGCCAGACAAGACCATTTTAATACCCATAGATTTAATTACTCTAGCCATAAGATACATAGGCGTAGAGGCTCTAATGGTGGTAATATCATAGGTTTCCAGGTTATAAATCACATCCTTAATAGCGTCTAAACCCTCTTGAATGGTGAATTTTATTTCATGGTGCACTGTACCAATATGGTCGGCCACTTTCTGAGCCGCTGCTAAATCTGGTGAGCCCTCTAAACCTACAGAGAAAGAGTGTAATTGTGGCCACCAAGCGTCTGTTGTATCTCCTGACTCTACCCTTTTTAGGGCGTATTTTTTGGCTATCGCCGATGTCACTGAGGAGTCCAAACCTCCAGATAAAAGTACCCCATAAGGAACGTCAGACATAAGCTGTCTATGCACCGCCGCCTCCAAAGCCTCTTTAATCTCCTGTATACTAGTTTCATTGTCTTTCACTGCCTCATAATCCATCCATTCTCTTTCGTACCATCTGATCATTTCACCATCACTAGAATGCATATAATGTCCTGGAGGGAATAACTCTATTTTAGAACACACCCCTTCTAAAGCCTTTAATTCAGAAGCCACATAAAAGGTCCCGTGAATATCCCATCCAATATACAATGGGATAATCCCCATATGATCTCGTGCAATAAAATATGCATCTTTTTGTGCGTCGTAAATAGCAAAGCCAAAAATACCGTTCAATTCATCTAAGAAAGACACCCCTTTTTCTTGGTAGAGTGCCAAAATAACTTCACAATCGGACTGTGTTTTAAAATCGTATTTCCCCTCAAATTGAGTCCTTAACTCGCGGTGGTTGTATATCTCCCCATTGGCTGCCAATACCAAAGTTCCGTCTTCATTGAGCAGTGGCTGCTTTCCAGAAGCTGGATCTACAATAGCCAGTCGTTCATGAGCCATTATCGCATTGTCATGGTCATAAATACCACTCCAATCTGGACCTCTATGGCGAATTTTTTTAGACATTTCTAACAACTGAGGCCTTAAATCTCCAGCAGTTTGTTTTAAATCAAAGGCACATACAATACCACACATAATTGTTATTTATTTAATGAGACAACAAAAATGAGTCAAAACATTAATTTATAAAACTTAAAAGGCTATTTTAATTACATTTTAATACTTAATATTAAAAAAAAATACAAAACAGATACCAAAAGAGGTCATTACAGCTTAGTGAACTTACATTTGAAAGCTGGGCTTTCAATATTCGTTTTAAATGTGGAACTTAGCATCAGAAATTTTAACTCAAAAAATCAAACATGAATAAAACAATTATTATGAAAACAAACTTATTTTACAGCCTATGCCTTTTTGGGTTCCTTTGCAGCAGCAGCCTCTTTGCTCAAGACTTTGGAAAATTAGACGCAAGCCCTATGGATATTGCTTGGTTTCCAGCCAAGCACATGGACGCCAATAAAAAAATGAGGGTCATATACAACAGACCTCAACTAAAGAGCAGGTCCTTAAACACTTTGGCACCCAATGACGCTGTTTGGAGAACTGGTGCGAATGAAGCCCCTGAAATTACTTTTTATCAAGATGTGATTTTTGGTGGTGAGAAAGTAAAAGCAGGTACTTATGCTTTGTTTACCATTCCTGGTGAAAACAGCTGGACTATTATTTTAAATAGCAATCTCAACCAATGGGGCTCTTATTCCTATAATGAAAAAGCAGACGTTTTAAGGGTTAAAGCCATTGTCAGTGAAGGTTCAGAAGCTTTAGAGTATTTTAGTATGGTATTCCATGAAGAAAATGACAACCTACAATTGTCTATGGGTTGGGATACGACTAGAGTACACTTACCTATTTCAATGCAGTAGTACTAATTGAACAACACAAAAAAAAGGAGCCTAAGGGCTCCTTTTTTTTGTGTGAATTATTTTGTGAATTTTATTCATACACCAGTTCTCCCCCTACATAAGTTCTGAAAACCTTAGTATTAGGAACTTCAATCAATGGAACCTGCATCATATCCTGGTGGTATATAACAAAATCTGCCATTTTACCTACAGAAATACTCCCGCGTTCTGCCTCCTGAAAATTCGAGTAAGCCGCCCACAAAGTCATCCCTTTTAAAGTTTCTTCTCTCGTTAAGCCATCCTGAATCTGGAAACCACCCTCTGGATAACCTGAGATGTCTTGCCTTGCTGTTGCGGCTAAGAAAGTTAAGAATGGGCTTACTTGTTCCACAGGAAAATCAGTGCCAAGTGCAATAGTTCCAGCCTTGTCTAACAAAGTTTTAAAAGCGTAAGCACCTGCCATTCTCTTTGAACCCAGTCGATCTTCTGCCCAGTACATATCTGAGGTTGCATGGGTCGGTTGAACCGAAGGGATAATTCCTCCATTAAAATAATCAAAATCTTCAGGGCTTATAATTTGAGCGTGTTCTACTTTCCACCGCTTGTCTGTGGTGCCTACTAGTGCTTCTGCATAGGCACGAAGTACTACAATATTCGCAGAGTCTCCAATCGCATGGGTGTTCATCTGATAATCCGTTGCTGCAATTCTTTTGGCTAAAGCTTCAATCTCTTTAACACCTGTGACCATAGCACCAAAGTGGTGGTCCCTATCTGAATAAGCTTCCCTAAGGGTAGCTCCCCTAGATCCAAGTGCTCCGTCTGCATATACTTTAACACTCCCTACTCTTAGTCTTGGAGTCTCTATAACGCCTTTAGGCAGGAAGTAGTCTAAATTTTCAGGACTGTTACTGACCATAGCATAAATCCTCATTTTAAGGTCTCCCGTCTGGTGTAAACTGTCTATGATTTCTATGATATCTCTATTTAAACCAGCATCATTTACTGTAGTTAGTCCGTAAGAAAAAGCAATACGCTGGGCGTCTTTTAACGCCGTAACAATATCTACTACTGTTGGCTTAGGCATTACTGCGTCTACGAGTGCCATTGGATTGTCTACCAATATACCTATGAGTGCGCCATTTTCCTTTTCTATACTCCCTCCAGCTAACTCAGTATCTATGGTAATACCCGCTAAATCCAAAGCAGCCTGATTCACTAAATAAGCGTGTCCGTCTACCCTTTCCAAGGCTACCGGTGTATCTGGAAACAAGGCGTCTAAAGCGGCTTTGGTAGGATATTTTTTTTCTTCCCAGTCATTCTGATCCCATCCCCTACCTCTTATAAATACGGCAGGTTTCTCATCGTGAAAAGCCACGACTCTGTCAAGGACTTCTTGATAACTTTTTGTTCCTACCAAATCTACCACCTGTTGGTTTTGTCCCAAACCGTAGAAATGACAATGGGCGTCTATTAATCCAGGGGTAACGGCTTTGCCTTGGGCATCTATAACCTTTGAAGATTTATAATGATTTTGGAGCGTTTCCGTGTCCCCTATGGCAACAAATCGACCTTGGTGTACCGCAAAAGCAGTAGCGGTCTTTTGAGTGTCGTCTACCGTATAAACTTTGGCATTCACCACCAAAAGGTCTACAGACTCTTTAGGGCTACAGCCAACGACGAGTGCAGTAATTACAATTAAAAATAACGATTTGTACAAGGTCATTTTATGGAGATTTGGTTTAATAATTTGAATTGGTTTTAAAAACAACTAAAGATAGGGAACTGAAGTCAAAAAGAAAACCTATAAATCGAATCTGTACTGCGCCCCAGCCATAACAATCCTGGGAGGAGCAATAAAACCTGACCAGAGCGCATAGGTACTGCCTGTGAGGTTACTGCCTTTGACAAAAACAGATAGTCGGTCATTCGCCTGATAATACAATTGGGTGTCTAATCTTTGAAATCCTGGCAATTCGAAAACTTCAGAAGGCAATGGTCCAGGAGCAATAAATTGCACCATTTGACTGGATCTGGCACTTCTAACCCCTGTATAATTCCAGGAGCCATTTAATGTAAATCGGGTTAAAAAGTTGTATTCCAACTGTATTCTTGCGCTTTCTTTGGGTAAATGCCAAGCCGCTTGGGCTGGAGTGGTAGTATAATCAAAACGGCGATAATGACCCGAGAGACTCAATCCTTGTAATGGAGCTGCTTCTATAGCTATTTCCAAACGCTGGGTATCTATTGCGTCATAAACCACCTCAAAGCTGTTGCCGTAATTAAACTGTTTTTCATAGGCGTTTAAATAATTCTTGGGATTCTGCACAAACAATGCCTGGTTGTTTGTGCTGTTTTCCATCCAAGACAAGCTGTAGGAAAAAGCAGCTCCACCACCTTTTACACCCAACTCAAGTGCGTAACGCTGGTCAGAAGGAAGCACTTCTAGCGAAGGAGACACAAAGGGGTTCTCTTGAACAAAAGAAGCGTAATCATTTAAGTTAAAGTCTCCACTTAGACGGGCAAAAGCACTCACGAAATCTACCACAAGAGTGTATTGACCATAAATATCTGGATAAATTTTTAGTCCATTAGAGTAAATTATTTTTGACCCTAGCTTAAAAAAAGCATCGGCGCCAGCCAACTCAATCACAGGATTTAAAGCCAATTTATGGAACTGGTAGCTCAATCCGGTACTTTGGTCAAAAGAGGAAAGTGGTGGGTTGCTAAACTGCCCTGATCTAAAATCGTAACTGGCATTCCAAAACAGGGGTTTGTCTCCAAGCATTAATCGTCCATTCCCATGAATATTAATTTTCTGGGCATTGGATTGAGTGGCATCTCTAAAATCGCCCCCCATGATACTCAAGGACTCCAACGCGCCTTTATCTTGTCTAAAAGATCCAAAAATTTCAGAAGAGAAATAATTTTGCTGTAAATCATATACAGGTACCGCTATGGAAAGCTGTGCTATTCCACCTTGCATGCTTGGCATTCCATACCAAGAATAGGCCATATGCTGGAATGACGCTCCGGCCTGGTAGTGTTTTTTGCGCTTGGAAAAATAATAACTTCCTTGTAATTGGGTGTCAAAAAAATTACTGTCCCAATCTACTTCTGGAAGGTCCTGTACCATACTGTTGTGCATGAGTTGTAACCCAATATGGGCATATCTAGATTGCTTTATCTGACTATCTGCCCAAAGCGCTGCCGTACTCCTACTTCCCAAACCCAAATGTACCAAGGTATTGTAAGACTTAGGGGCTTTCTCAGCAGGTAAGGCGTCTGGTGCTGCCAATTGCGGGATAAAATTAGAGGCTACAGGAAATTCTTTTATACGATAGGTCAAGGTTCTTTTTTTATCCCATGAAACCTCTTTGAGAATGGGGGCTATAAGGGGCTTAGCTCCAATTAAAATAACTGGAGCATAATTCTTTACCACCGTAACAGACTCTGTTCCCAAGTCTTGATCCTGAGCCAAAATTGGGCTTGTAGCCAATAAAAAGAGTAATGAAAAGTATAGGTTGTGTTTAAGCATCTGTGTCTTCATTTAATTTGGCGTCTTCTAACTGGGCTATTTTAGTTTCTGCTTCCCTCATTAATTCGGGGTATTGCGGGAAATTCTCTAATACATTCTGCCACAAATACTGGGCTTGAAATAAATCTTCTAAAGCAAAAAAATTATCTCCCATAAGAAGGAGTCCCTTAGCAGACCACATTTTATAGGCGCCGTAATCACTGGCCAGTTCAAGAATTAATTCATTGGAAGCCTCGTAATTTGCCGACGCATTTTTATAGTAGGCCAACCAATACAAAGATTCTGCGACCAAGGCCCCTGAAGCCAACTCCCTGAGTGAGGCATAGCCAGCAATGGCTGCCGCATCATCTCCTTTACTATGAGCGCCTCTAGCCAACATAATCTGAGCGTCTTGCTTAATCTCATCTGGCACCTCAGCAAGAGCAATTACTGATTGGGCGTAGTTTAATGCTGCCTCTAAAGATTGGTTTTCATAACTCAATCGCATGAGATTAGACAAAGCATAGGCCTTATTAGTGGGGTCTTGTGACCTAGACAACAATTGCTTTAAAGCAGCTTCTGGATTTTCTCCAAAGCCTTTTTCTAGTTGTAGTTTTATGTATGCGACTAAGGCCGCTTCTGCATGTATAGATGCTGCCTTAGCCACAAAATCATACAATGGAAATGCCTTGTTGTCTTGAGCAGTTTGGGTGTAAAGCAGGGCTAAATTATAACTGACACTTAATGCGTTCGCTCCGTTGGGAAAATCTTTTAGATACTGTTCAAATCTGTTTATTTGCGATTCAATGTCCAAAGATGCCAGGGTCCTGTTCAACTGATCATAGGTCTGTTTTTCTAAAGAAGCCTCTGAATCTTGGGGCAAATTCAGTTGGGCCACCCATTTTCTGTAGTCACTTAAACGTCCTTGGTCAATATATATTCTCTTTGCCGCAGAAACGGCTTGAGAAAAAGAGGCAGACTTTGGAAAACGATTCACTAAGTCTTGGAATGTTTTTAAAGAGGCGTCTGTTTCAGATAAATTAAACAATAGCAATCCTTTTCTCAACATGGCCTGAGGTACTAAATCGCTTTTAGGAAATTCTGTTATTAAGCGGTCGTAATAAGCGATTGCCTGAGTGTTGTTTTCTTGTGCTGCTTCACTTAGCCCTAATTCTAAATAAACTTTTGGCAGATAATTGTGTCCTGGAAAACGGCCAGTAAAGGACGCTAATATCCCTATTTTTTTAGCGGTATTTCCATTCAATCCATATGCCATAGCCTTGTTAAATTCTGCATAAGCAGCTGATTGGGGCTGAGATTTTGCTACGGACTCATAACTGGAAATGGCCATTGAAAATTGACCGCTGCTGTAGTGAGCGTCTGCTATTCTAATTGCAGCTTGGTTCCGTTCCACCTCTAAATTAGTGTTTAATTGGGTCTGACTTAAAAATTGTTTAAACGCAGTAATAGCCTGGGTAAATTCTTTTGTTTTAAAAAAAGCAAAGCCCTTTTGGTAGGGTAATAATAACCGCAAGCGATCTGGTAGAAGTGATTCATTCTTTATGTCTGCCAGAAAAGCAAATGCATTCGTGTACGCGTAGGTTCTTAAAGCTAGTTCAGACTGCCAAAAAAGGGCTTCTACAGCAGCTGCTGAATGGGTATCAAGGGCAATAAGCGATTCAAAATACCCTTTTGCCAACGCTATTTGCTTTTGTTCCATGGCCATGAGTCCTGCTTGTAGACCAATTGATTGTCTGGTTTTTACATCCTTAGGGTTTCGTTGGGCCAATAGTGCCAAAGCAGCTTGAAAGTCTCCCTCCAACAAACTGGCTTCCAGCAGTAGTTCTTCTAAGGAGGCAGCTCTGGAATCCTTGGGGTAAGCAGTTATAAATTGATCAAAAACTACCTGAAGAGACGTATAGGGATTACCAATCTCATAACTGAGTTGGGCATAATTATAGCGGGCTTCTTTTTGAATATCTGTGTTAAAATTAAAATCTGCTGCACGCTTAAATGCATTGAGAGCCTGTGATTTTTGGTTTTCCTTTAAATAAGCTGCAGCCAACAAATAGTATGCGTTTTGCACCAAATCAGTTTCTTGGTTTAGAATCTTATTAAACTGTGCTATAGCTTCTTTTGATTGTCCAGTAATATAATAGCAATAGCCTAATTGATAGTAATCTTCTGCGCGCCAAACCCTCCTTTCTCCCCTGTAATCTAATAAATACGGAATGGCTTTCTCATACTGTTGCAGGCTAAAATAAGCCTCTCCAACTACCTTACTCAGCTGGGAAACTTCCGAACGGTTGGCCTTGGGTAAATAGCCTAATGCAGACTCAATTGCTGCCTGATAGTTGCCTTCTCTAAAATAAATGTCGGCCATAAAATAAGGGAGTCTGTCTGTTTTAAAACCTGAAAAATCACTTTGAAACAAATCCTTTGCAGTTTTATAATCTCCTGAGGCATAAGCGGTGTAGGCTTTGTAATACAAGACCGCTTTAGCGTATGTACTATTGACTGCTATTTGACTGAATAGATCTGAAGCAGCTTTATAGTCTTTATTAATAAATTTACAGTAGCCGTAATAAAAGTAATAATCCTGTTGTTCCTTTGTAGAAAGACCGCCAATAACAACCTTCTGAAGCCAAGGCAATGCTTTAGAATATTGGCCAATCCTAAAAAAAGCTCCTCCTGCTTTAAAATAAATTTGATTGGCTCCTATGGCATTGGGATAGTTTTTAACAAAGTCTGAGGCAAGTGAAATGGCATTGGGGTCTTCCATACCAATTGCGGCCAACACTTGTATTTGAGCTGCTTGTTGTGCGATTATTTTATCCGGATGCTGTTTTAAACCTGCCCCCAAATCTGCTGCCACTAAATAGCGTTTACTCTGAAGCCATTGCTGGGCAATATGCAACTGCTGTTGCGCATTGGAGTCTCCCAAATGAACCTGTCCTAAAAGTGACATTGGGCCTAAAAACAATAGAAAAAAACAAGGACTAAATACAGACAATCTCATAGACATAATACAATTAAAAAGGAAGGCTACTTCCTAAACGCTTCAATTTTAAATAAAGTATAAAGGAATGGAAAATTAAAAAACCTAGAGCGGGTTACAAAAGAACTTAGTACATTTATATTCACAATTTAAACAGATGTCTTTGCCCATTTTAGAAATTCAACACGCGACTATTTTTCAAGACCAAAACATGGTGCTTCAGGACATATCCCTTACGCTAGAAAAAGGGTCATTTACTTACCTGATCGGAAAAACAGGCAGCGGAAAGAGCAGTCTAATGAAAACGCTCTACGGAGAAATTCCTTTAAAGCAAGGCTCTGGTCATATTGTAGGGGTTAATTTGCTTGGGCTCAAAGAGGCTGACATTCCTTTTCTAAGACGTAAAATAGGGATTGTATTCCAGGACTTTAAACTCCTACCAGACAGATCTGTAATAAACAACCTGCTTTTTGTACTCAAAGCCACCGGATGGACAGACACTTTAAAAATGGAAGAAAAAGCCAATGATGTTTTGGACAAAGTAGGCATGAAAACCAAAGGCTTTAAATATCCTCATGAACTTTCGGGAGGAGAACAACAGCGTATAGCTATAGCCAGGGCACTTCTCAATGATCCTGAACTTATTTTGGCAGACGAACCCACCGGCAATTTGGACCCTCAAACCAGTGCAGAGGTCATGAAAGTCCTGACAGAGATTCACCAAAATGGCAAAACCATTTTAATGGTGACCCACGACTATGCCCTATTATTAAAATTCCCTTTCAAAACCCTAAAATGCGAAGACAGTAAAATCTTTGAAGTGGTTCAAAAAGCCCTGTGATATTTTTTTTGTTTCTTTGTTTTGCTAAAATTATTACGCATACATGGAAGTACTAGGGATAGATATTGGAGGTTCGGGAATTAAAGGCGCTTTGGTCAATACAGATACAGGGACCATGCTTACAGAAAGGTTTAGAATCCCCACCCCTAGTTCCAGAAAGCCAGATGAAATGGCAGAGGTAGTGGCTCAAATTGTGAGGCATTACAATTACTCAGGTCCCATTGGCGTGGGTTTTCCCAGTATCGTTAAAAAAGGGGTTTGTAAGAGCAAGGGCAACCTTCACAAATCATGGGTAGGGGTTCATGTACCGGAACTTTTTGAAAAACATACAGGATGCCCTGTTGTGGTAAACAATGATGCAGACGCAGCAGCCTCTGCTGAAATGGCTTTTGGGGCCGGTAAAGATAAAAAAGGACTGGTCATGATGGTGACCGTTGGAACCGGATTGGGTAGTGGCGCTTTTCTGGACGGAAAACTCATTCCTAATTTTGAATTGGGGCAGATTCCTTATAAAAACTATGATAAGATTGAATTGTGGGCGTCAGCAGCAGCCAAAGAAAAAGAAATGCTCTCTTTTAAAAAATGGACCAAGCGTTTTAATACTTTTTTAAAATATGTAGAGCTTATTACTGCACCAGACCTCATCATTGTGGGTGGTGGAACCTCGAAAGACTGGGAGCGATTTTCCGAACACATCTCTATTGAAACCCCCATTTTACCTGCAGAATTTTTAAATCAGGCAGGAATAATTGGTGCTGCTATGGGCGCGATAAAGCAATAGCCATTAAGCAATTTTGTTTCGCTTTCTCTCTACCTCAGTCAGGTGAATTTTTCTGAGCCTCAAGAAGTTTGGCGTTACCTCTACGTACTCATCTTTTTGAATGTATTCTAAAGCCTCCTCTAAGGAGAATTTAATAGCAGGTACGATCTTAGCCTTGTCGTCTGCACCTGAAGAACGCACGTTAGAGAGTTTCTTTGTTTTAGTTACGTTAACAGACATGTCGTCTCCACGAGAGTTCTCTCCAATCACTTGACCTTCGTAAATATCTTCTCCCGGATCTACGAAAAACTTACCTCTATCCTGAAGTTTGTCTATAGAGTAAGGAATGGCTTTTCCTAATTCCATTGAAACTAGTGATCCATTTTGTCTCATTGGAATGTCTCCTTTCATAGGCTGATACTCCAAGAACCTGTGCGCCATAATAGCCTCACCTGCCGTAGCGGTTAAGAGTTGGTTTCTTAGTCCAATAATACCTCTAGAAGGGATTAAAAACTCACATACCATTCTTTCTCCTTTTGCTTCCATAGAAGTCATCTCGCCTTTTCTCATAGAAACCATCTCTACTGCCTTTCCAGAAACGGATTCTGGTAAGTCTATAGTCAATGATTCTATAGGCTCACATTTAACACCGTCAATTTCTTTGATAATTACTTGTGGTTGACCAATCTGAAGCTCGTATCCTTCTCTTCTCATGGTTTCAATAAGTACTGAAAGGTGTAATACCCCACGACCAAAAACCAAAAACTTGTCTGCTGAATCTGTTTCGTTTACCCTAAGGGCTAAGTTCTTTTCTAACTCTTTAGTCAAACGCTCTTTAATATGTCTAGAAGTCACAAATTTCCCGTCCTTACCAAAGAATGGACTATCGTTAATAGTGAACAACATACTCATAGTAGGTTCATCTATGGCAATAGAGGCCAATTTTTCAGGATTTTCAAAATCTGCCACAGTGTCTCCAATCTCAAATCCTTCAATCCCTACTAAGGCACAAATATCTCCTGCAATTACCTCAGTCACTTTTAAACGGCCTAAACCTTCAAATGTGTATAACTCTTTAATTCTTGATTTCACAATACTTCCATCTCTCTTAACTAAAGATATGGGCTGTCCTTCTTTTAAAGTACCTCTTTGTAAACGACCAATGGCTATTCTTCCTGTAAATGAAGAGAAATCTAAAGAGGTAATTAACATTTGTGTATTTCCATCCTTCACTTCAAAAGTTGGGATATGATCAATGACCATGTCTAAAAGCGGCTCTATATTTTCTGTAATATTCTTAGGATCATCACTCATCCAGTTGTTCTTAGCAGAACCGTAAACGGTTGGAAAGTCTAACTGCCACTCCTCTGCTCCTAATTCAAACATGAGGTCAAACACCTTCTCATGCACCTCCTCTGGGGTACAATTTTCTTTGTCTACCTTATTGATTACCACACAAGGTTTTAAGCCTAAGTTAATCGCTTTTTGTAATACAAATCTAGTCTGAGGCATAGGACCTTCAAAAGCATCTACCAATAACAACACCCCATCTGCCATGTTTAATACACGCTCTACTTCTCCTCCAAAATCTGCGTGACCAGGAGTATCGATAATGTTAATCTTAGTTCCTTTATATTGAACAGAAACGTTTTTAGACACAATGGTAATTCCACGTTCTCTTTCTAAATCGTTGTTATCTAGAATGAGGTCTCCTGTTTGTTGGTTTTCACGAAATAACTGACAGTGGTACATGATTTTGTCTACCAGGGTGGTCTTTCCGTGGTCTACGTGGGCAATAATGGCAATGTTCTTTGTATTAGACATAAAGTGCTTATTTATAGATTACTTAGCTCTGCTAAGCGCGCGCAAAGATACTCCTATTTTTTATCAGGCGATTAAATAATTTGCTTTTTTATTTTTTTATCCTTGTTCTATGATTGAATAGTTAGTCTGAGTGAAGGAATCTCTTGGGTACAAATAGATAAAAAAGGAATATCTTTGTCCTTTAAAACAACCTTTATGCAATTAGATTTAATCCCTCAGATCAAGCACACTAAAAGCAATAACTTTTTTCTTTTATCCGGTCCTTGTGCCATTGAAGGGGAAGACATGGCACTTAGAATTGCAGAGAAAATCGTCAGAATTACAGACGCTTTAGAAATTCCTTACATTTTTAAAGGAAGTTTTAAAAAGGCCAATCGCTCTAGGGTAGATTCTTTTACTGGGATTGGAGATGAAAAGGCTTTAAAAATTTTACAAAAAGTATCTCAAACTTTTGGCGTTCCCACCGTGACAGACATTCATGAAATATCAGATGCCGTTTTAGCTGCTCAATACGTAGACGTATTACAAATACCTGCCTTTTTAGTAAGACAGACGGACTTAGTGGTCGCTGCCGCTAACACTGGAAAAGTAGTGAACCTCAAAAAAGGACAATTCATGAGCCCAGAGAGTATGCAACACGCGGTACAAAAAGTATTGGACAGCGGGAACAATCAAGTAGCTATTACAGATAGAGGCACTATGTTTGGCTACCAAGATATGGTGGTAGATTTCAGGGGAATACCCACTATGAAAGCCTATGCACCTGTTGTATTAGATGTAACCCACTCCTTACAACAACCCAATCAGACTTCTGGAGTGACTGGTGGCAGACCAGACATGATTGAAACCATAGCCAGAGCAGGTATTGCCACAGGAGCAGACGGTATTTTCATTGAAACCCATTTTGACCCTACCAATGCTAAAAGTGACGGAGCCAACATGCTTCACTTAGATCATTTAGAGAAACTTCTCACGAATTTAGTAGCCATTAGAAAGACGGTTCAAGGCCTTCAGTAAGCTTTATTTTCCATTGACATAAGACGTAAGGTAGCTGTAGCGATCTGTAAGTTTTCCGTTTTTGGTCATTTGAGCCCTTGCTAAAACCCCATCTGCATCTCCATTAAAAAATGCAGGGATTACATGGGTTAAAAAAGCAGCCCCAAAACCCTTTGAGGCATCTCTAGGTAATTCACAAGGAAGGTTGTCTACTGCCATAACAGCTATGGCATTTGGATCCATAAAATCTACCTCTTTAGCGGTCTCTCTATCTATACCATAAATAGGATCTGCAATGGTACTTGCCCTAAGCGTGGTAGGAATTGGGTGACCAATATCACAACTAACATCTGCAATAACCGAGACTTTAAAATTGGAACCCTGAATGTCTTTTAGTTTAAAAAATGCTGGAGCCCCCTGACCGTAAAAGTGCCCTGCAATAAAAACATCTGATTCTTCCGTATATTGTAAAAAATCTGATTTATACGCCTCTGGATTGTCAAAAAAATCCTTTTTATCCGCAACGAGTCCGTCACTTCGCTTATTGTATTCAAGTACATCTATTTGTGTGTACACTGGACCTGTAAAATGTCTTCCCATAAAATGCTCGGGACATACTTTTAATACCCCAGCAGCGTCTAACAATTCTGCAGCACCATTGCCAACCCTTCCCATTCCTGTTAGCACTACTTTAATTGGGGGCAGGCTCACGGACTTAATAGCTGCTGTAAGCGCTTCTAAATCTCTGAGATCACTGGCTTTAGGCAAATTAAATAATTCGTGTTTTAAACCATAGGTTCTTAGGCCATTATAAGCACCCACCAATCCGGCATATCTACCAAAAGCAACGAGTCTTTGGCCGCTGGCAGAAGTAATAACCTCATGGTCATACAAGCTGATGTTTTTTTCCAATACCGCCCTTAATAAGTCTCTATTGTACGGTTGCTTTTTAATTGTATGAGAAAAGAAAAAGTATTTTTTATTAGGAATTAGTGCCTCAATGGGCACTTCTTTAACCCCTAAAAGCACTTCGCAGTCCTCCATGGAAGCAGAAACTTCCAAGCCTTTTTCCTTGTATTCATTGTCTTTAAAAACCCTTATATCCGAGGGCTCAATAATTATTTGCGCACTAGGATACTCATCCTTAATATCTTGACAAAATTCAGGCGTGAGCACTACTCTTTTGTCCGGTGGGTTTTTTCTCTCTTTGATAATACCAAAAGAAGTCATGGGCTTTATTTTATTGCTCTAATTTAAGAGGATTTCACTGGCTTGGCAAACTTTTTAGTAACTTTGCCAGCTCCTACGGGGCCGACCGGTTTTGACAGCGAGGCCAATTGGGATGTAAGCATGCCGAGCGCTGAATTACAGCTCGTAAATCTCATTTTTCACACTTTTAATTGGCGAGAATAACTACGCTCTAGCTGCTTAATCCGAATCATAGTAGGATTTAGCCACGTCCTTACAAGGTAGGGAGGCCAGATGTTCCTGAGAAGCCCTTGTTGTTGGCGTCTCAATCCGGAACACCATCAAAAGCAACATAGAGAGATTAAGGCTTCGGTAATCTCTTAAAACTAAAGAAGCTAAGGTTGTGTTGGGCGGTTTTCGGTCAGGCACCTCACGAAAACTAATCGAAAACTAAGCATGAAGAAAGCATTGTAATTGCTTGTTTGGACGAGGGTTCGACTCCCTCCGGCTCCACATTAAAAGCCTATAATCCCAGTGTTTATAGGCTTTTTTAATTATGGTTACCTGGATCGTTGCCTGAAATACTGTACAATACTACACATTAATAGATGCAGATATCGACACAGTGATCACGTAAAAACTTAAATATCAAGTAATTGCATATAATTACAGGAAAATAGCGGAAAGATCGTTAGGAGCCTCCGGCTCCAGTATTTCTATTTACAATTACAAAACTAGCTTTGTCTTCAAACATCTTGTTTTCATCCGATTCCATGCGGACTACTTCAGGACTTAGTAAAGTGAATCTTGCTTCGTCAGACACAATAATTGCTTTTGGCTCGGCCTTTGGATTTTGTGAATAGGCCACATGTTGTAATGCAATAAGAACTAGACAGTGTTAAAAATACGTAAGTTCATGTCGCTATTTAGTTATTAAATTGAATGGTTTGTTTGAGCTTAGCACTTTTCTTTGCTGCTTCTAATATTTCAACAACTAGCATATTATTTTCAAGAGCGTTTAAATCAAAATCATCTAGCTTAATGTGACCTCTTACTACAGCTTTTAATAGTGCAAATGGGTCATCATAAGGCGCATTTCTTTCTTCTAGCTTCATAACCTCTTCATTGTAGCCATCATATCCTTCTGAAATTCTAAGGCGTAAGTCATGCCTATTATCTGCATATACCACCCCATTAACCCCATAAATCTCCATGTCTTTTCTTCCAATAGGCCAATTCCAAGAGCCTTGAATTACAGCTACTGCATCATCATACTGTAAAAGAATAATAGATTCATCATTAACTTTTGGATTGTTTTCAGGTTGCAGTTGTTGTGAAATAGCAGTAACACTATTAGGTCTTTTACCGTCCATAAACCAAGTTAAAATATTAACACCATAGCAACCAAAATCTACTTCAGCACCACCCCCATTTTGAATAGGATCAGTTAACCAATCTAGAAATTCTGTATTAACACCAATCTTTTTTGGACCCTTGTGACCATCATGAACCATTATTTTTCTAATCTCACCTATTTTGTTTTCATGCTTAACCAACTCATAAGCTTTGTAAGTTGTAGGATACCACGTAGTTTCGTAATTAGTTAAAAGATGAATATTATGCTTTTCTGCCAATTTTTGCATTTTTTTTGCGTGTTCCATACTAACGGCTAAAGGTTTTTCTACCATTACATGAATGCCTCTGGGTGCTGCCGCTTCTACCACTTCTAAATGTTCGTAAATTGTTCCAAATGCGGTTACGGCTTCTGGGTTTACTTTATTGAGCATTTCTTCAATAGAATTATAAACTAAATCCATAGAAAACTTATGTTGATACGCATAACGTTGTGCAAGCGCTTTGTTAGGTTCTACAATACCAACAATTTCAATATCACCACGTGGTTCACTTCCAAAAATCCAATGCACATGGGTGTGTGTTAATCCAATGATACCTACCCTCAATACTTCCTTAGTATTTTGACTATATATAGCTGTATTGAATAAAAATAAGATTATAAAAAATAAAATTTTATTTATCATTATTGTCTTTTTATAATTTCTGCCAACGTATTTGTATATGAAAAGTTGCGTGTAAATATCCGCAACTTTTCGGTTTATAGCAGACCATTAAAATAGGGAAATAACCCTTGAATTAGGTACTTACCAACAATTTTTTATATACTGTGTTGTTAACTGGCTTTGTTCCGTTCTGTTTGATTAATTCCATTTATTTTTGATTAATTAAAATATCTACAAAGCTATACTTTCTTTATAGAATTGGCTTAATCCAGAGTAAGTGCTTCCACTTTTCGCGTTCTTTTAGTACGAGAGCGATATTAATTCCGAATAATGCTCCTGTTTGTATTAGTTCGCTTATTTCCTCAGGTTCTAAAAATATGTGAAATAAGAAAATATGTAGTGTTATTGGCAGTAAAAATAACGCTCCAATAAATCCTGTTCCCTGTAATATGAGTAAAAACCCAAAAAGCAATTCGCAAATGCCTAAAACTTGCCAAAAATACCCTGTTTGTTTTGCGCCACTTATGTATAAAATTTTCTGTAAGGTGCTTTCTTTTTCAGGTGATTTAAACTTTTCGGCTTTATCAACCACTTCTATTGGTGTTGGATTTTGATTTTCAAATTTTTGTAATCCTCCGTAAATCATAAATCCGCCTAAAAATAGGCGGAATATGATAAACATAATATTTAATGACTTTTTCATAGTTAAAACGAGGTTACATTTTTGTTTGGTTGATATACATAATTGAAGGTGTAATAGCGACCTTCATCAGTAAATGGGTCTGGATTTGAAGGGGCATCTTGATAATAGCTTAAAATTTCAACTTTTGCGTACCTGTTATCTCTTGTTCTAAAAACTAATATTTTACCTGCCAATGGTGTTATTGTAAATGTTGCCGGATTATAATTATACCATCCGTTATTACTTCCTGTTGGTATTGCTAAAGCCGTTTCTGAGTCTTGAACTAAAAGATTTATATCTGCCGTTGTTAATCCCTCAAATGTATTTGTTGCAATATATGCAGCTGCGTCTCCATTACGAACAGGCTCGTCATTCGTTCCTTGAGAGACACCTCCATTTACAATAATTATTGTGCCTCTAAAGGCAATATCCCAATCCGTATCGCTTGTTGTGGTTGTGCCTGTAGAAAAATCAAATTTGGTGAACTCACCACCAATGGGTTGACCTTGTCCTCCTGTCTGTGGTGCGTGTAAATTACTTACTGTTTCTGATGCTATCGCTAATAATGGTGTTGTATCATCATTGTTGCTACAAGACGTTAGTCCTAAAATTGTTATTGCTGCTACTGTTAAAATTTTAAATGTTCTCATTGTTCATATTGTTTATTATAGCTAAAAATTAAAATTAAATGTTCCGTAAATTATACTACCAGCAATATTGCTGATGTTTTGTGGGTCGTTGAAATTGAATATATTATCAATTCCAAAACCTAATTGATACTGTTTATAAATGGTTTTGTTTACTGCAAAATCCCATATGGTGTAGCCATTTACAAATTCATCGTATTTATCTAAATACGTATTTCCATTGGTATTGAAAAGACCAAACTTACTTCTGTAAGTGGTTCTTAAATTGGTATCTAAATTCCATTCTGGAATGGTATAGAATATTTTGAAATTTGCCATATGACGAGAACGATTAAATAACCCAAAATAATCGTCTTTTTTTAATTGAAATGAAGGCGAATTTGGTGTAATTCTTGCAAAAACTCGTCCGTTGTCAAAATCACTTTCTGCTTCTTTATCTTTAGCATATAATAATTGATAGCCACCTGAAATTATTACATTTTCATTAAGTTTATAATTCGCATTAAATTCAAGTCCTTGTGTGTACACTTCATTGACATTATAGTAACTAAACACATTTTGTCCGTTGGTTTTTCTTGCGATAACTCGTGTGTCAATTAAATTTTCAATATCATTTCTAAATAGATTGAGGTTTAATTTCAAGTTTGAAAAAGGATTTACATCGATTCCAAAATTATAGCCAATTGAACTTTCGGGCTTTAAATCATCATCAAACTCACTAACAGGAACTATAATACTCAATAATTGTCCATCTGCTTCTAATTGCGGAATAAGAGTGTCAACTGCATTATAACCTAAAACTGTGTAACCAACTGTAGCATTGGTGAAATCAAAATATAATTGTCTAAAATCTGGTGTTTTAAAACCATAACCTACCGAACTTTTTACAGTAATTTTATCATTTATTTTATATCGAATTGCTCCTTTTGGACTGAATTGTGATTGGTATTCACTATGGTCGTCAAACCTTGCTCCTAAAATGATGTTTATCTTTTCGGTTGGATTAACATCGTATTGTGCATATATATAAGGCGAGTTAAATTCAGGTGTTCCAAAAAAATCGATTCGTTTTAAGCGTTCGTGTGTTAATCCAATACCAGCTATAAAAACATTATTATCGTTTAATTTATAAGTTATTCTAAATTCTGGTCTTACAAATAATTGATTAAAATCACTTTGAGAAAATGAATTGCCTATTTCATCATTTAGGAATTCGTCGGCTTTGTATTGTGTTGCATACAATTCTAAATAACTGCTCGATTTTTCATTAAATGTGTAGTCTAATTTTGCGAGTGTATTCCATTCGTTAATTTCACTTTCGCCTTTTAAAGTTTCAGAAGCAATATTATCTTGGTTTTGATGGTAAAAACGTCCAGAGAGTAGCAGTTTAGTGTTTTCAGAAAAATCATAAGTAATTTTACTATTTAAAGTATAATTGCTAAATGGTTCAACCGTGTTTACAGCATCGATATCTACCAAATCGTAACCATCGCTACTAAATCTATTTATAAAAGCATTGATGCCAAGTTTATTTTTCTTGTAATTTAGGTTTGTACTTTTATCGTGCATTCCGAAAGAACCACCCCTATAATTTGCGTTTCCGTTGAAGCCATTTTTTGGATCTTCGGTTATTATATTGATAACGCCACCTAAAGCTTCATTACCATATAAACTTGATGAAGCACCTTTTATAATTTCAATTTGTTTGATGTTACCAACGCTAACTCTATTTAAATCTAAAGTTCCTGCACTTCTCCCAACTAATGGAACACCATCTATTAATATAAGAGTGTATTGACTGTCTAAGCCTTGTAATTGAATGCCCTCGCCACCACCAAAATCAGGCACAGTTATTAAGCCTGTTTGTTCGTTTAAAATATCTGATAACCGAATTGAGTTTACAGCTTTTATTTCTTTTTTTGATATTATTTGCGCAGGTAATGGTAAAGACGATAATTGTCTTATTGTTCTTGTTGCAGATATGATAACTTCTTCCAATTCTTCAACTTTTGAAGAATCTTTTTCAACCTCTTTTTTTTGTTGTGCTAAAACAGTCTGAATAGTAAAAAAAAGTAAAAATAAAATGTGCATTTTATTTGTAATCATTCTAAATAATAATATATTTGCAGCAAATATAAACACTATTTATATTTATACTAAATAAAAATAAGAAAATTTTAAAAAAATTAATATTATGAAAAGAGTAGTATTTACAGTACTTGTTGCTTTATGCGTGTTTAGTGCAAATGCACAAAACAAAAAAGAAAAAGACCAAAAAGCTATAAAAGAGATGTGTGGTTGTTACGAAGTTGGATTTAACTTTGCAGAGACTTTTAGTTATTCAAAAGACTCAACTTATCAAGCCTCAAAAGTGAAGCACGACAAAGGTTTAGAATGGGTAGAATTGGTAGAAAAAGATGATAATAAAATTGTTTTGCAACATTTATTGATTGTTGGCAAACCTACTGAACAAAGCATTATTAAACATTGGCGACAAGATTGGTTATTTGAAAATACAGACTTTTATATGTTTGATGCCAAAGATAAATGGAAATTTGTGCAAAAGCCTAAAAGCGAAGTAAAAGGACAATGGACACAAAAAGTATTTCAAGTTGATGACAGTCCACGTTATGAAGGTTCTGCAAGTTGGGTTCACGTCGATGGAAAAAGCTATTGGGAAAACACAACAGACGCACCTTTACCAAGAAGAGAATACACAAAAAGACAAGATTACGATGTTACGATTAGAACTAACAGACACGAAATTACCAAAAATGGTTGGATTCACGACCAAGATAATGACAAAGTTATTCGTAAAAATAATGAAGCCGACTTTGTTTTAGCACAAGAAAAAGGGTTAAATACTTATGTTAAGGTTGATGATTCTAAATGTAAACCCGCACAAGATTGGTGGAAAGAAAATGAGAAAATGTGGGCTTTAGTTCGTAATAATTGGGACAACGTTTTTGCAAAAAACCAAGATTTAGAATTAAAACAAAAAGTAGAGGACAAGCGATTGTATCAATTACTTTTCGATTTGGAGACTACCGCAAAAAACGAAGAAATCAATAAAATTATTACTGATTTTGTGAAATAAAGTTAACATCTAAAACGATTAAAAAAACAGTAAAAAGAGCTAAACCTGCGGTTTAGCTCTTTTTTGTCGACAGTATCAAAAAATAATTCGAATTCCCTCCCTCCGGCTCCACCAAAGTAAAACCCTCAAACTAAAAGGTTGAGGGTTTTTTATTTTTGCTATTTTTACAGTCATGGAAGCACTATTTAATCCCTTATTCATTACTCTAGGAAGTTGTGGCTTTATTTTTATTGTCATGGGGTTTATCATGAGTAAAAAGCCACCAAAGGAAATTAATGGCCTGTATGGATACAGAACACCTAGATCTATGAAAAGTCAAGAAATATGGGATTATGCTCAGGTGTATAGTGCCAAAGTAATGATGAAGTACGGTGGGTATTTTTTATTGATTTGCCTTCCTGGGTACTTTATGGATATGGCACCAGAAATAGCTGCTGGAGCAGGACTCATTGTTTTATTAGTAGGTGTTGCATTCATGATTTTCCAAGTAGAAACACACTTGAAAAAATGGGAAAGTGATTCCAATAAAGGGACTAATAAGTAACAAACAGCCATACTCAGCTTAACATCTGCCGTTACCCCCTGAGTAAGCACTAGATCTATTGGTGCTTTATTGGAAATATCACTCATAAAATTTGCTGTAGCATTGGGTGCAATTCCAGTGGCCTCTAGGTAAGCAGTGGATGAAGCCAATTTAAAAAAACCCCTTAGGTAAGACTACCTCAGCAGAATTGACCAATCCAGCCGTATCTTTTAGGGTAACGCCCCCTTTGGCTACTACCGCCATACCTATAACCTTGAATCATTAGACAAAGTAAGTTCTTGTCCCCAACAAAAAAAAACAAACATAAAACTAAAGTAATGTGTTTTTGTAGCATGGCCCTAATGTAAGAAAATTAGGGCTAAAAAAAACCTAAGTCTATTTCTTTTGCCCAAAAATGAAACCCAAAAGTACCAGAATGAGTACTACACAGACAACGGCAAAAACCCCTATCATAACAATACCATTACTCCAGTTTACCAAGGGCAATATCAATGATTTCATATCCATGTGTTTTAATAACTCAAAGATATAAAGGGTCTTAAAAAGGAAATATGATAAATATCAGCCTTCTCTTCGAGAAGGCTGATATTTGTTTTTAAAGTGTGGAAGGGCACACATAATCAGAGGTCTTAGCACCTGATTCTTGCAGGCTTTTGAACCCTCCAGCTACGTCTATTAGGTTGTGTATTCCCCTACTCTTCAATATAGAAGATGCTATTACAGAACGGTAGCCTCCTGCGCAATGCACTAGGAAGTCCCCTTCAGAGGGAAAGGATGATAAGTGGTCATTTAAAGCATCTAAAGGTGCTGTTTCTGCAGATAATACATGTTCAGAAAGGTATTCAGGTGTATTTCTTACGTCAAAAACAACTTGGTTGTTTTTCTCTATTCTCTCAATCGCTTCTGACGCAGAGATGGAGTGAATTTGATCTACTTCTTTACCACTTGCTTTCCAAGCGTCAAAACCACCTTCTAAATAACCAATAGTTTGGTCAAAACCAACTCTGGAGAGTCTGGTTATGGCTTCTTCTTCTCTACCTTGTGGCGCAATAAGTAAGATAGGTTGTTTTACGTCTGCAATTAGGGCACCTACCCATGGAGCAAACGAACCATCTAATCCTATAAAAATAGATCTTGGCACAAATCCGTTTACAAAGTCTGATTGGTGGCGAACGTCTAAAACAACAGCTTCTGTTTCGTTGGCTGCTGCCTCGAAAGCCTCTGGAGATAGTGGTTTTATGCCACGCTCTAGTACTTTGTCAAAATCTTCATACCCCTCCTTGTTCATTTTAACATTCAAAGGGAAGTATTTTGGGGGTGGCATTAAGCCGTCAGTAACTTCTTTTATGAACTCTTCTTTGGTCATGTCGGCCCGAAGGGCATAGTTCATTTTCTTTTGGTTACCTAAACTGTCTACGGTTTCTTTCATCATATTTTTACCACAGGCAGAACCTGCTCCATGTGCTGGATATACGGTAATATGGTCTGCCAAAGGCATAATTTTATTGCGCAAACTATCAAAGAGTGTCCCCGCTAATTCTTCTTGGGTCATATGGGCTGCTTTTTGAGCCAAATCAGGACGTCCCACATCTCCTAAAAATAAGGTGTCTCCAGAAAAAATCGCGTGATCTTCTCCCTGGGCATTCCTAAGTAAAAAGGTGGTGCTCTCCATAGTATGACCCGGTGTATGTAAAGCTACAAAAGTAAGGTCTCCTAATGTAAATTCCTGACCATCAGTTGCAATAAGTGCTTCAAAAGATGGATTTGCTAATGGACCGTATACAATAGTAGCACCTGTTTCTTTAGCCAAAGTTACGTGCCCACTCACAAAGTCTGCATGAAAATGGGTCTCAAAAATATATTTGATCTTGGCGTTATTGGCTTTGGCTTTTTCAATATAAGGGCCTACTTCTCTAAGAGGATCAATTATAGCTACTTCGCCATTAGATTCAATATAATAGGCGCCCTGCGCCAAACATCCGGTATAAATTTGTTCTATTATCATGGGACTAGTTTTTTGTAATGATTCAAAAATATAAAAAATTTATCCTATGCTTTGTAACATCTGTTACCAAAAATGACCTTATAAATCAATTACGGTAATGTCGTTCCTATGCATAGAAATTTTGCCCTCATTTTCTAATTTTTTTAAAAGTCTTGAAATAACTACCCTTGAGGTGTGTAAGTCGTATGCAATCTCTTGGTGGGTAGCGTGAATATGGTCATCTCCGGTAACTTTGGCTTTGTCTTGCAGGTGCTTTAATAAGCGGTCGTCCATACGAAGAAAAGCTAGGGTGTCTATGGTTTGTAACAATTCCTTCATTCTTGCCTGATAACTGTCTAACACAAATTGCTGCCAGGTCTTAAACTTACCCATCCATGATTCCATTTGTGCCACAGGAATCATAATGATTTCTGCATCTGTCTCAGCAACCGCTCTAATGTCACTCTTAGTTCCACCCATACAACAAGAAAAACTCATGGCGCAGGTGTCTCCTTTTTCTATGAAATACAAAAGTAATTCATCTGACTTCTCATCTTCTCTCATGATTTTAATCGCCCCTGAGAGCAATAAAGGCATGTGGGTAATAAGTTCCCCAATTTCAATAAGTTGTTGCCCTGCAGCTACTTTTTTTAAACTCCCAAACCTGAGAATTTCTTCCATTAATGCAGGCTCAAAAAGAAAACCGTAATGTTGCTCTAATGCTTCTTTAAACATATTATTATGGATGTAAAAGTCTGTATATTAAGACAGCTGTTCTTTGTGTGAGTGCCTCAAAGGTATTTAAATTCACCGTTTCTTGTGGAGTATGAGCACCGGTTCCCATGGTGCCTAAGCCATCTAAGCAAGCGACATAATTCGCCACAAAAGAAGTGTCTGCAGCCCCTCTTTTTCCGGGATCATAGGCCAATACTGTTCCCTGATTTAAATCTAAACTCACCTGGTTTAATTGAGCTAACAAAGCCTCATTTTCTGCGGTAGGTGGCATGGCAGGATAACTGTCCGTAAAAGTTATTTCTGCACTCGTTTGTGGTAGATTTCTGGCAACAACAGCCCTCATCTTAATCCTAGCACTATCTTTCTGTGCTTCCGAAATAAACCTTAAGCCTCCTTGAACGGTAGCTGTCTGTGCCACCACATTGCTCTTTCCAAATGCGGTAGCATTTCCAGTAAGCGGGTCAATACTGGTGAAGGTTCCCCCTACTATCATTCCAGGATTAAAAGTGAGTAGGACTGGACCTTTTACTTCTTCATAAAAATCATTTAAAATCCTTCCTATTTCAAAAATAGCGCCCGCACCAGTTCGTTCACTAAAAACACCGGAAGAGTGGGCTCTTTTGCCAGTAGTAGTTACTTTCCATCCTGAAGAACCTCTTCTAGCTACCGTGGCATAGTTGAATCCAGTAGACGTTTCAAACCCCAGCGCCACGTCAGATTTCTTAGCCGCATCTATAAGGTCTTTTCTACTAACAGAAAGCGGTTTTCCTGAACTTTCTTCATCTCCTGTAAATGCTACAATTACCTGAGTATTTTTTAACAAACCTTGTTCGCTTAGTGCTTTTAAAGCATATAATATAATCACATCTCCCCCTTTCATATCATTCCCCCCAGGAGCGTGTGCAATACTGTCGTTTATACGTTTAAAGGTTTGAAATGGACTGTTTTCTTCAAAGACCGTATCTAAATGACCGATCAATAATAATTTTTTACCAGTTGGTTTTTTCACCACGGGTGTTTCTACAAAAAGATGTCCTGCCCTATTCAGTGAATCTGGCATTGGAATCCATCTAGGCTGCATTCCAATAGAAGAAAAAGCGTCGCTAAAAACGGTTCCTACTTCCTGTACACCTTTTAAATTTAGCGTCCCACTGTTTATATTCACCACTTTTTCTAAAAAGGAGATAGCCTCTGAATTGTTAGCAGAAACAGTCGCCACCAATTGCTTTTCTACTTTATTAAGTTTTTGCGCCTGTAATATTTGAAAGCTAAGCATTGACAAAAGAAGAGGCGCTAAAAAAAATGTTTTACTCATGTTGATACATTTCATATTTAAAAGTTCAATTTACTAAAATTAGTTTTAAACTTCTGCGCAGATTAGTCAAACTTTAATGCTTTAACCACAGATACCTTAGATACTATAACCGAAGGAAGCAAAAGCATTAGAGAACAAAGTATTAGTACCAGCGCATTTAACCCCAATACAATTGATAGATCCATGTATACTGGAATTTCTCTAATATAATATTCTTTTGGATTTGGAAATTGAAGCCATTTAAATTTGTCTTGAAGATAAATTATACCTAACCCCACAAAATTACCCACCATTAATCCAAAACCTATTAAGTAAACGGCCTGATACAAAAACACTTTTCTCACGGTCCAATTTTCAGCCCCTAAAGCTTTGAGAACACCAATCATAGGGGTCCGTTCAAGAATGAGTACTAAAAGTGCCGTAACCATGTTAATTCCTCCAACTAATATCATGATCCCAATAATGAGAATCATATTAAAATCGAAAAGAGCAATCCATTCAAAAATATTATAATAACGTTCTTTCACGGAACGTACATCCAAATCTGATTGTGTAGCGGCATATACCTCTGCTGTTTTTTCCTCTATCTGATCAAAATCCGATACAAATAATTCAAAAGCACTTACTTGGTCAACTTCCCAACCAGATATTTTTTGTAAGTGCCTCAGGTCTAAAAAAATATAACTACTATCAAAAGTCTCAAAACCCGAATCATATATTCCTACTATTTTAAAAATTCGCTGACTTGGAACGGTATTTTTTGAATCATTTTTAATGAAAAAAGTTCTAAAAGTATCTCCTACTTTAAGGACCAATTTTTGTGCCATTAGATCAGAAATGAGCACTTCATTATTGAGTTTCCCCCCATAATTTGGTAAACGACCATTGATAATAAAATCTTTAAAAGCCCTCCAATTATAATCTGAAGACACCCCTTTAGCAACAATTCCTTCAAAAGTATCTTCTGTCCTAATAATTCCTGGTGTAGTAATAATTCCCTGAATGTGGGTGATTCCAGAAACAGCTGTAAATTTCGGGTAGAATGTTTGATTTTTAGAAATAGGCGATCCAGAAATATGAGCCGTATTGGTCTCGTAGCTAATTATTTGAAGGTCACCATTAAATGCAGCTACTTTTTCCTTAATTTTATAATTCAATCCAAGGCCAGTGGCTACAGAAATGAGCATCATAACCATGCCAATAGCAATAGCAGCAATAGCAATTTTAATGATTGGTGCAGAGATATGGCTTTTGCCACGACCTCCTAAAGCTAGCCTTTTGGCTATAAATAGTGATACATTCAAATGAATAAGCCCTTTAATATTTCCAAAAATAGCACTTTATTTATACTTCTATTCATGCTTTGCATACCTTTTAGTAGTTGCAATAGCCAAGAAGAAAATCAAATTATTGTAGGCGCCAATAGGACCGCCACATACCTACCCTATCTCAAAGGAAAAAATGTTGCGGTAGTAGCCAATCCAACTTCTGTGATATTCAAAACCAATGACCACTCACAAGGCCATACCCATTTAGTAGATTCTTTACTGTCTTTAGGAGTCAATATTATCAAGGTATTCTCACCTGAGCACGGCTTTAGAGGAAATATAGATGCTGGTGAAAAGGTATTAGATGGCATAGATCCCTCTACAGGTATTCCGATCGTTTCACTCTATGGAAATCAAAGAAAACCAAACCCTGAAAGCTTGCAAAACATAGATCTTGTGCTATTTGACATTCAAGATGTAGGGGTGCGGTTTTATACCTATATCGCTACCCTTCAATTGGTCATGCAGGCCTGTGGAGCAGAAGATATTCCGTTATTAGTTTTAGATAGACCTAATCCAAATAGTCACTATGTAGACGGACCTACAATGGAAAAAGCCCACCAGAGTTTTCTGGGAATGACCCCTATACCACTGGTTTATGGAATGACCATTGGAGAATATGCCAGCATGGTAAACACTGAAGAAGGCTGGCTAGGTACAGATAAACATCCAGCACTTTCGGTGGTGGGTTTAAAAAATTACAATAGAGAAGTCTCCTACTCAATCCCTGTAAGGCCCTCGCCTAATTTACCCAATGACCAATCCATTGCACTTTACCCTAGTCTGGGGTTATTTGAAGGAACTACCATCAATGCAGGAAGGGGAACAGAAGCACAATTCACTCGCTTCGGAGCTCCAGAATTGTCCAACGCAATGTCCTTTAGCTATATTCCAAAATCCAATTTTGGTGCTAAAAATCCAAAACACAAGAACGAAATTTGCTTTGGAAAAGATTTGTCTAATATACCACCACCTCGTGCAGTAAATCTCACTTGGCTCATAGATGCATACACTAATAGCCCTAAAAAAGAGGCATTTTTTCTCACATCAGGATTTACCAAACACGCAGGAAACGATAGACTTCAAAAACAAATAGAAGCAGGAATGACTGCTGCAGAAATAAGAAAAACATGGCAAAAGGATCTAGACACTTTCAAAGCGATTAGAGCCAAATACCTCAGGTATTAAAAAAAAATTAAAATCCAGCCCAAAAAAATAGGTTAGACTATTGGTAAATAGTCACTAATCCCTAGAAGTAGTAGGTTTTCTGTAAGCGTTAAATGGAATTTTAAGAAGTTCTCTGATTGACTTATTGGCTTCTGAATCTGGGTAAGTATCTACCCCGTACACAATCTGATCTACAGGCATGGTTGAAAAAGTACCAAAAAGTCGGTCCCAAACTGAAAATATATTGCCGTAATTCGAATCGGTATAAGGCAATTTATAGTGGTGGTGAATCTTATGCATATTAGGAGAAACAATCAACCAACTCAATAAGGCGTCTGCTTTGGCAGGTAATTTTATATTGGCGTGGTTAAATTGAGAAAATAGCACAGAAAGTCCTTGATACAACATAATGTAAGCCACCGGAGCACCTACTACAAAAACAGCCAAACAGGTGAAAAGAAAACGCACTACACTCTCCAAAGGATGATGCCTATTAGCAGACGTTGTATCTACCTCCATATCTGTATGATGTACCAAGTGAAAGCCCCATAAAACCATCACTTTGTGTTCTGTAAAATGAGCCAACCAGGCTCCTATGAGATCTAAAAACAAGACTGCCACAAAAACCTCTAACCACAAGGGCATGGGGGGTAACCAATAGAGCAACCCAAAAGAATTTGCTGCAGTCCAATCGCTGGTATACAGTAATAAAAAAGCTAATGGGAAATTTACCAATATAGTGGTTAGCGTAAAGAAAATATTTACACCCGCGTGTTTGCCTTTGTGATAATACAATTTAAAGAGTGGTAAAATATATTCTAGTATCCAAAAAAAAGTAATTCCACCCACCAAAATAAGGCTTCTGTGCAAAGGTGGAATGGTTTCAAAGTAGGAGATGATCTGTTCCAAAGCAATTTATTTTTTTTTTAAAATTACAACTTTATTTTATTTTTCATAGCCTCCACTACCTTATAAGCAGCGGGACAAATAGGAATATTTTTTTGAGTAATAGCTGTAATCTGATGAAACTTCTTTCGGTTGGTGTGCGGAAATTCACTACATGCTTTAGGCCTTTGGTCATATATACTGCAATAATTATCTCCCCCTAAAAAGGTACAAGGCACTTGTTGCAACACATAATCATTGTCTTCATCTACTTTTAAATATTGCGACACAAACTGAGCAGATTTCATCTTTAGGTGCTTGGCTATTCGATCAATATCTGCGCGGGTAAAAAGGGGCCCTGTAGTCTTACAACAATTGGCACAACTCAAACAATCTACCGTATCAAAAACAGTATCATGAAGCTCTTGCATCATATAATCTAACTGCTTAGGCGGCTTTTTTTTGAGTTTGGCAAAGTAGGCAGTAGTCTCTTTAGAAGACTCCTTGGCCAGTTTAGGCAATTTTTTTAAAAATTCATCCATAGATAAAAAAAGAAAGTCTTTATAAAATTAGACGCATTCATTTGGGTTAAAAATAAGACATTTGTATCGCTCAAAAAATTTTAACCCCATGGATATTTTTGGAAACGCTTTATTAGATTATTGGAACGGAATAGCCACAGAAAATATTTTGACTCACTCCAATTTAGAAGACACTGATGAAATTCCTTTGGAGTACCTTTTTAGAGACTACAAACAAATGCCTGCTCTAGAAAAAAAAGCGCTCAAGAACTGCAAGGGAGCTATCTTAGATTTAGGTGCAGGCGCAGGGTCTCACGCCCTTTATTTGCAACAACAACATAAAAGCGTCACAGCTTTAGACATCTCACAGGGCGCTGCAGAGGTGTGTAAATTAAGGGGGGTAAAAAACGTATTTTGTGAAAATTTATTTGATCACAACCTTAAATACGACACTATACTGCTCCTTATGAACGGTACAGGACTAGCTGGTACATTAAAAGGTTTGGGCCCATTTTTAGAGCAGCTGAAAAAACTTTTAAACCCGAATGGGCAAATCCTAGTGGAAGGGACAGACATTCTCTACATGTTTGAATCCGATGAAGAAGACGGAGGATACTGGGTACCTGACCAGGGAGATTATTACGGAGAACTTCGCTTTACCATGCGTTATAAAGACCAAATAACAACAGAATTTCCGTGGCTCTATTTGGACTACAATACATTAGCCAGAGCAGCACAATACCACGGATTTAAAACAGCCCTTGTGATGGAAGGTCCACAGGACAATTATTTGGCCAAACTCAGCTTATAAGGGAATTAAGGAATATTGAGGTATTTATGGGTTTGCAAAGACACTTTCCAAGCTGGATTGGCCATGACAAAATCTACAATCATAGGAACTACCTTGTCTCTTACACTCCATTCAGGTTGTAAATACAAATGACAGTTAGGCCCTACCTTTGCGGCCTGCTCTTGGGCAAACTCTAAATCATGCTTGTTAAAAACAATCACTTTAAGTTCGTTGGCTTCTTTGTAAATAGGTGCTAAAGGCAATTTATTTTTCTTGGGAGAAAGACAAATCCAATCCCACTCCCCTGTCAGTTCGTAGGCGCCAGAGGTCTCTATATGGGTTTGCAAACCCGCTTTTTTTAAGCCGGCTGTTACAGGTCCCATACCCCAAGTAAGCGGTTCTCCTCCAGTAATGACAATAGTTTTGTAAGGACTAGCGTCTTGGATAATTTTTTCTATCGCCGTAGGCGGATGCTTTTCAGCGTCCCAACTCTCCTTTACGTCACACCAATGACAGCCCACATCACAACCGCCAACCCTAATAAAATATGCGGCAGTACCTTTGTGGTAGCCCTCTCCTTGAATCGTGTAAAACGCCTCCATTAAAGGCAAATAAATGCCCTTGTTCACCGCGTTTAAAATATCCTGCTCTTTCATGCCGCAAAGATATTAGAATTAGATTACTTTTACGGGACTATTTTATCTAATTAAATGCCTTATTACATGAATAAATATTTTCTCTTTTTTGCTGTTATTGGTTTAACAATTGTAGGTTGTTCCTCTAAAGAAGATCCTTTCAACATTTCTGAAGGAAAGGTGGGCAAATTCCACAAAGCAGACGCTATAAAAGACTTGTATGCTATTTTTGCCAACGACTCAATAGTGGGAGATTCTATCGCTATTTCCAATGGTCTTATCGGATCTAGAATTAGTGTTTTTGAAAAAGGAGGAGCGCCATTACTTCATTTAAATCCTATTCAGGATTCTATCTCTGTCATAGGAAGTATTAGGGTGCTAGACAAGCGTTATAAAACCGATAAAGGAATTGGTTTGGAAAGCACTTTTAAAGAAGTCTCAAATGCCTATTCTATAGATAACATCCAAACCACTTTTAGCAGTGTAATTGTTTCTTTTAAGGGATCAGAAGTGTATGTGACTATAGACAGGAAAGAACTTCCTGAGGATTTAAGATATGGAACCATTGAAACTTTGGACGCTATTCAAATTCCACAAGAAGCCCCTATCAAAAATCTAATGATTAGTTGGCAGCGTTAATATGAGTGCTAAAGCCTTAAAAATACTCGCTCTTGCGTACGGCACCTATTTTAATTTTATCGCGGTTTTTTCTAAGAAAAAAGCGGCTATAAAAGCATTTACTTTATTTTGCACGCCTCGAAAGGGTAAGCTACAACCCCATCAAAAGGACTACCTCAACCAATTTGACAAACAAATAGTTTCTGTGGTAGACCACCATATTCAAACCTACCATTGGAAAGAAAGTGATGGGCCCACTGTGTTGCTTTGCCATGGTTGGGAAAGCAATGCTTTTAGGTGGAGAAACCTCATTGAAAAGCTTCAAGCCAAAGGATTTAATATCATTAGCTTTGACGCTCCTGGACATGGAGCCTCTTCAGGGGCGCATTTACATGTCCCCATTTATGAAGCATGTACCAGTGAACTGATAAAAAAATACCAACCCAAATATGTCATAGGTCATTCTATAGGAGGTCTAGCCCTATTGTACAGTCAGTATAAATCTCCTCAAGAATCTGTTGAGAAAGTGGTAAGCCTAGGTGCGCCATCTGACTTAGAAGATATTATGAACAACTACCAAAAGCTAGTTGGTTTTAACCAAAGAGTTTTAGATGGATTAGACCGCTATTTCCAGGAACGATTCTCTTATGGAATAGGAGAATTCTCTATGGCCCAACTCATTAAATCTGTCAACAAAAAAGGACTTATTGTTCACGATCTAGAAGACAGAATAGCCCCTTATCAAGCAGCTGTAGCCATACATGCCAATTGGCAAAACGCCCAACTAATCACTACAGAAGGTTTGGGACATTCCCTTCACCAAGATCAGGTAAACGATCAGATCATTTCATTTTTAGAAGCCTCTTAAACTTTATATTATGGAACAAAAAGTAACACCATTTCACATTGCCATCCCGGTACACAACCTAGAAGAATGTCGCAGTTTTTACAAAGAAATATTAGATTGCGAGGAAGGCAGAAGCAGTGATCATTGGGTAGATTTCAACCTATTTGGACACCAGTTAGTGATTCATTACAAAGAAAAAAGTCCAGACCACGACTTACACACCAATGCAGTAGATGGCAAAAATGTTCCCGTGCCTCATTATGGCGTGGTACTCCCTTGGGATACTTTTGAATCCTTTGCAGCCGGATTAAAAGCTAAAGACGTCTCGTTTGTCATTGAACCTTATATACGTTTTAAAGGTATGGTGGGTGAACAAGCCACGATGTTTTTTCTAGATCCAGCTGGAAATGCGCTGGAATTTAAAGCCTTTAAAGACATGGATCAGTTGTTTGCGAAGTAAAAAAAAAGCCGCCCAATGGGCGGCCTTTTTTTAGTTTTTTGCTCTGTGGCGCTCTCTTGCTAAGAGAGTGTTTTTTAAAAGCATGGCAATAGTCATTGGGCCTACTCCTCCAGGAACTGGGGTAATATGAGAAGCCTTTTTAGACACATTCTCAAAATCTACATCTCCTGTAATATAATAGCCTTTTTCTAAACTCTCGTCTGTTACTCTAGTAATACCGACATCGATTACTACAGCACCCTCTTTAACCATTTCTGCTTTTAAGAAATTAGGTACCCCTAAGGCAGAAATCACAATATCTGCCTGAGAAATAATCTGAGTAATATTTTTAGTGTGGCTATGTGTTAGTGTTACAGTTGAATTTCCTGGCCACCCCTTTCTTCCCATAAGAATACTCATGGGTCTTCCGACAATATGACTTCTACCAATCACTACGGTATGCTTCCCTTTGGTGTCTACTTGGTATCTTTCTAATAGCTCTAATATTCCAAAAGGCGTAGCTGGAATAAATGTACTCATGTCCAAAGCCATCTTCCCAAAGTTCATAGGATGAAAACCATCTACGTCTTTATCTGGATCAATAGCCATTAATACAGACTGGGTATCTATTTGCTCAGGCAGAGGGAGTTGTACAATAAAACCATCTATCTCAGGGTTTTCATTGAGCTTCTTAATTTCTTTTAAAAGTTCTACTTCAGAGGTAGTAGAGGGCAGTCTCAGTAGTGTAGATTCAAAACCAACACGCTCACAAGACCTCACCTTACTCCCTACGTATGTTAATGAAGCACCATCGTTTCCTACAATAACTGCAGCTAAATGAGGCACTTTTTCTCCTCTGGCTTTCATGTCAGATACGGCAATAGCAATTTCATCCTTAATGTCGTTAGACACTTTTTTTCCATCTAATAATTCCATAGAACCCACTTAATTTTATTATATATTAACGTATGCCACCAAGGCCACCCATCATTTGCATCATTTTTTTGCCACCACCCCCTTGCATCATCTTCATCATCTTAGACATCTGGTCAAATTGCTTTAACAATTGATTTACGTCTTGTATGGTCCTACCACTCCCTTTCGCTATACGTTTTTTTCTACTAGCGTCTAACTTAGTGGGCTGGCTTCGCTCCAATGGGGTCATAGAGTGAATGATCGCTTCTATATGTTTAAAAGCGTCGTCGTCTATATCTAGACCCTTAAGTGCTTTTCCAGCACCTGGAATCATCCCCATAAGGTCTTTTAAATTACCCATCTTCTTAATCTGTTGGATCTGGGTAAGGAAGTCGTCAAAACCAAAGGTGTTTTTTGCAATCTTCTTTTGAATCTTTCTGGCCTCTTCTTCGTCAAACTGATCCTGTGCGCGCTCTACAAGAGAGACCACATCTCCCATTCCAAGAATACGATCTGCCATACGCTCTGGATAGAACACATCTAAAGCCTCCATTTTCTCTCCAGTACCTATAAATTTAATAGGCTTGGTCACCACAGACTTAATAGAAATTGCTGCACCCCCTCGAGTGTCTCCATCTAACTTAGTCAAAATAACCCCATCAAAATTTAAGACATCGTGGAAGGCTTTAGCGGTATTCACCGCATCTTGTCCCGTCATGGAATCTACCACAAACAGAGTTTCACTTGGGGTGATTGCTTTATGGATATTGGCAATTTCTGCCATCATAGCCTCATCTACCGCTAATCTACCTGCAGTATCTATAATCACTAAGTTGTGACCATTGGCTTTAGCATGGGCTATACCCGCTTGTGCTATGGCTACTGGATTAGATTCTTCCTTATTTGAATATACCGAAACACCTATTTGATCTCCCACAACGTGCAATTGGTCAATGGCTGCTGGCCTATATACATCACAAGCCACTAAAAGAGGGTTTTTAGATTTCTTTGATTTTAAATACAAGGCCAACTTACCGGAGAAAGTAGTCTTACCAGATCCCTGAAGACCTGCCATTAAAATAACAGATGGGGTGTCTGAAAGGTTTAAACCTACAGATTCCCCTCCCATGAGCTGGGTCAGTTCATCTTTAACCAGCTTAACCATAAGCTGACCTGGCTGAAGACTCGTCAGTACTTGCTGACCTAATGCCTTTTCTCTAACAGTATTGGTGAATTCTTTAGCAATTTTAAAGTTAACATCTGCATCTAATAAGGCACGCCTTACCTCTTTAAGAGTTTCTGCAACGTTAATCTCTGTAATCTGACCATGCCCCTTTAAAACATGAAGGGCTTTGTCTAGTTTATCGCTTAAATTATCAAACATATGAGCTGAATATTAAAAGGTAAATTTAATAAAACACCCGGTAAAAATACAGTTCTAATCCACTTTCTTTGAAAAGTACATCAGAAATATATGGGGCATAGTTAAAGCTGTCAGGAAAGCAAAAAACATGGAGAGTTCCAAAACAAAATATTGCTTTAAAATAAAATAATATGCCACAAGAGATAACACTGCCATAGCCCAATAAAACCAGCTAGACTTCAAAAACATCACAAATCCTTTATAATCCCTACGACCATATAAAAAATTCATTTGATCAAGTAAAGAGGGCAAAGAATGCCAGAAAATGAAGTATATTGCAAAAGCCCATAATAAAGTGGTACTGTTAAATACCACAAAAAAGACCAATAAATAAAAGAGCTGACGCAGGGCAAAAGAATACTCAAATTGATTGCGGTATTTTATTACATAAAGTAATGCTGTAATACCCAAACTAACATACATTGAAATCTGAAGAAATCTATAGGAAACTACTATACTAGTTATATCTGCTATAATCTCAGAAACAATAGGGCTGTGAGCACTAAAAAGTAGCGTAAAAATAGACATTCCGTAAGCAGTCATAAACAATTTAGCAAATACCCCTTTATTAGATATGAACGACTCCCAATGCTGCTCACCAAAATGGTAGGCACTCAGTAAAACAAACAAAGCAAGGGTTACACTTGGAAATTGCATTAATAGAAAAGCAATACAAAAAATAGCCGATACATAAATAAGTAGTAAAAACCATTTTTTTGAAATGTATGAATGTGTATGTAGAGTTTTTTTTCCAATACCAAGGTCATTGGCACCATGAAGAATTCCCAAACTTAGAATACAAAAATAAGCAATATATTCTTCTAGAATTTCATTAAAGAAAATTGAAAGCCAAAGAGTGAAAAACGTAAGGATTATTTTTGTATTTTTCAAACTGATAAAAATTTAACATCAAAATTATTAAAATTTTATTTAACAGTTGTTGTTTTTATCATATTATTGTCTAACTTTAAACCGGTTTCATTGAACAGTTTAATTGAAATCGGAAAATATTAACCTAAAACCTAATTATTATGCTAAATTTATTTGCATCCCTTCCATTAGCAGCTCAGATGGCTACTGATGATTATGTAGGATTTACATTCTTCGTAGGATGTATGGCCATGATGGCTGCCTCTGCTTTTTTCTTCCTGTCCATGAATGGATTTGACAAAAAATGGAGAACTTCTATTTTGGTCTCTGGACTGATTACTTTCATTGCCGCAGTTCACTATTGGTACATGAGAGATTACTGGGCAGACTTTGGAGAATCACCCACTTTCTTCAGGTATGTAGATTGGATCTTAACCGTTCCATTAATGTGCGTTGAATTCTATTTAATTCTCAAGGCAGCTGGAGCTAAAAAATCACTCATGTGGCGTATGATTTTCTTCTCTGTAATCATGTTAGTAACAGGATACATTGGAGAAGCTGTAAACAGAGACATGGCTCAAATTTGGGGTCTGATCTCAGGATTAGCTTACTTTGCCATAGTGTATGACATTTGGTTTGGTGAAGCTAAAAAGTTAGCAGAAGCAGCAGGTGGAGCAGTTTTAAGTGCACACAAAACCTTATGCTGGTTTGTACTTGTAGGATGGGCTATCTATCCAATTGGGTACATGGCGGGTACCCCAGGATGGTACGATGGTATTTTTGGTGGATTAGATCTAGACATTGTTTACAACATTGGAGATGCTGTAAACAAGATAGGATTTGGATTAGTAATCTACGGATTAGCAGTAGCGAAGTCTGAAGAAAAATAATCACATATTATACAAATAAGTAAAGGCGGCCCATGGGCCGCCTTTTTTTTGTGCCGTTACTGAAAATTTTTATTACATGCGCTCCGGGACCTCAATTCCCAAAAGACCTAAAGCATCTTGTATCACTTGGGCTACTTTTCTAGAAAGCACTACCCTAAATACTTTTAATTCCTCGTTAGACTCCCCCAAAATAGACACATTCTGATAAAAACTGTTAAAAGCCTTTACCAAGTCATAGGTGTAATTAGCGACTAAAGCAGGACTGTAATTTTGAGCGGCCAATTGAATGGTTTCAGGAAATAAAAATAACTGCTTCAATAAGGCTACTTCTTTCTCGTGTAAAAAAGATTCTTGCCCTTCAAAAGTGGTTACAACAGACGTATCAAAATCTGCTTTCCTCAAAATAGATTGAATTCTAGCGTAGGTATACTGCATAAATGGACCCGTATTGCCCTGAAAATCTACCGATTCTTTTGGATCAAACAAAATTCGCTTCTTAGGGTCTACTTTTAAAATATAGTATTTGAGTGCACCCAAACCAATAGTGTGGTATAAAGAAGCTTTCTGCTCCTGGGTATATCCAGATAGTTTTCCTAGATCTTCAGAGATGCTTTCTGCCGTAGCCGCCATTTCGGTGATCAGATCATCTGCATCTACCACAGTACCCTCTCTACTTTTCATTTTACCGCTGGGTAAATCTACCATTCCATAGCTCAGATGAAACAATTGTTGGGCCCAACTAAATCCTAATTTTCTAAGAATGAGGAACAATACTTTAAAATGGTAATCTTGCTCATTACCTACCGTATATACCATACCATTCACATCCGGATAATCTGCTACCCGCTGAATGGCTGTTCCTATATCTTGAGTCATATATACTGCCGTGCCGTCTGAACGCAAAACAATCTTCTCATCAAGACCTTCTTCAGTAAGGTCTATCCATACACTCCCATCTTCTTTTTTGAAAAACACGCCTTGTTCTAGGCCTTTGGTCACCACATCTTTTCCGAGTAGGTATGTGTCGCTCTCGAAATAATAACTGTCAAAGCTTACGCCCAAACGTTTATACGTCTCCTCAAAACCTTTGTACACCCAAGCATTCATTTTTTTCCACAAAGCGACCACCTCATCATCACCAGATTCCCAACGAATCAGCATTTCTTGTGCCGCTTTCAAAAGACTAGCCGCTTTTTCTGCTGAAGCCTGCTCCATACCTGAGGCTACTAATCCAGCTACCTCTTCTTTATATGCTTTGTCAAAGGCCACATAGTATTTTCCTACCAGGGCGTCTCCTTTAAGACCTGAAGATTCAGGCGTTTCTCCATGACCAAACTTCTGCCATGCCAACATACTTTTACAAATATGAATACCTCGGTCATTAATAATTTGAGTCTTGTACACTTTTTTACCCGAAGCTTCAAGAATTTTAGCCACTGAATAGCCTAATAAGTTGTTCCTGATATGCCCTAAATGAAGGGGTTTATTGGTATTTGGAGAGGAGTATTCCACCATCACAGCCTGAGGGTCTTTCTCTTTGACGGTACCATAAGAGGTGTCTAACAAAGCATCGGCAAAAGCCGAAAGGAAAAAACGATCTGTTAAACTAATGTTCAAAAATCCTTTAACTACATTAAAAGACTTTACGACTTCCAGCTCCTCTTGCAAATAATTCCCTATCTGGTTCCCGATCACTTCAGGATTTCCTTTGATTACTTTGAGTAATGAAAAAACAACCACTGTAACATCTCCTTCAAAATCTTTTCTTGTAGGTACAAATTCTACAGAAGACAATGGCTTGTCAAAAATTTTTTCAACGCCCTCTAAGACGGTTTTTTCAATCAGGGATACTACATTCATAATGGATACTTATTAGGGCGCAAAATTAAGATTTTATTCTCAATAAATTCGGGCTCTTTTAAATAAGACCGCTTAGTCAGTGATTAAATATAGTACCTTTAACTTAAAAAAATGCTTTGTAACGATTCGTATAACAATCCAAGCCAGACCAATGCCATTAATGATTTAGTAGGCCAAGCCTATTCCATTAAGGAACGTTTAAAAATGGGGGGTATTGGCTCTCCTAAAATGGAGATTGTCTCTAGTAGTGCGACTATTCATTCTTTGTTAGTATTAGACCATAATACCAACTACAGCTCTATTGAACTCAGACCCAAAGGTATTATACTTAGATTTAGGTCTTTGTTAGAAACTTATGCCCTGGTGATTCCATTTTACAAACTCACTATTTTCAAGGGAGACACAGGGATATATAGCGTATATATGGATGAGTATTTCGTTAAAGTAAGTGCAGACACCAAGGCCATTCAAAAATACTTTAAAAGAATTTTAGACGCTAAAATAGCGAATGATCCCAACCAGTCGTATCATTAACTTTCCATCCTAGGCAAAAAAACCTCAGCCATCATACAACGGGCACTTCCGCCTCCACAAGTTTCAATAGTGGAAAGGTCTGCGTGTATGATCTCACAATGTTGTTCAATTTTTGACAACTGATCTGGTGTAAGACTTTTATAGGCGGTGGAACTCATTACCAAAAAAGGGGTTTCGTTTGAACCGAGAACTTGCAACATATTTCCAGCAAAGCAGTGCATTTGAGCCTCGCTAATTGCAATAATCTCTTTCCCGTCTTCTCTTAAGTGATTCAATACCGCTTTGCGTTCTTTCTTGTCGTCTATACTGTCTGAACAAATCACGGCAAAAGTCTCTGCCAAACACATCATCACATTGGTGTGATAAATAGGGAGGCGACTACCGTTTACCGTTTGGTTGGCGGTAAAAATAACGGGGGTATACTCAAAGTCTTCACAAAATTCTATGAACAGCTCTTCATCTGCTCTAGAAGACAATGCACAATAGGCTTTCTTATGAACCCTATCTAAAATTAGACTCCCTGTGCCCTCTAGGAAAATACCTGAGTTTTCTGCAGCAGTATAATCCATGACTTGGTCTATGATAAACCCGTCTTCTTCCAAGATTTCCAAAACTGCTTCTCTCCTTTCTAAGCGTCTATTTTCTGCAAACATAGGATAAAGTGCTACCGTGGCATCCTGGTGAAAAGACACCCAGTTATTAGGAAACAACGCATCTGGTGTATCTGGATCTTCAGTATCCTGTACCACCGTTACCTGCACCCCTTTTTCTTTCAATACAGACACATAAGCGTCAAATTCCTCTTGTGATTTTTTTACCACCTCTTCTGGCGATATTACCGCCGATGCCTGAAAATAGTTATTCACAGCCGTTTGCTCGTTCATCCTGAACTGCGCAGGCCTGATCATTAAAATATGATTGGTCAGTTGTTTCATTAGTCTCTTATTAATGGTAAGGTGCTACACCGCAGTAATCCTTCTTGCTTAGCAATCTCTTTGTATTCAATGGTTTCTACTGTGATCCCTTTATCTGAAAGCCATTCGTTTAATCTAGTAAACCGCTCGTCTGAAACGACTACAGTTGGAGAGATGGAGAAAATATTTGAATTCATTTCATACATCTCCTCTTTGGTAATTTCAAAGATGTTTTCAGGGCCAAAGTAATCTTTGAGCCATTGGTATTCAGACTCAATCAAAAAGCCCTCTTTGTGTAAAATAGCCCTATTTTTCCCTACCGGCTGAAAGCAACAATCCAAGTGCAATGCATTTTCTTTGGGGTTTGTGTTGGACTTCTTAAGTTCAAAAGACTTAACTATTTTATGAGGAAACAAATCGCTTAAAAAATCTATAGCCGCTTTATTGGTTCTCGCGGTAATATAGTCTGAATAGTCACTCCCTGTGTAGGTCCCTACAAAGATATACTCATTCCAAGGCATTACATCTCCTCCTTCTACATGTACCTCCTGTGGAGGATGCACTATTTTATGGGGATCTATCTGATCTACAATATATTTAATCGCAAGGTATTCTTCCTCTCTATCAGGAAGTATATTGGCTTTAATAAGGGTGTCTTCTATCACAAAAGCAATATCTCTCGAAAAAATCTGATTGCAATCCCTTATTATTTCGGGCCTATAGACTTTCACACCATATTTTTTTAATACTGCAGCAAAATCCTCCATCTCACGAATCATATCTAATTCTAAGGGATAAGTGCCCGCTTTAATATGCTCTCGAGATTTTGGATCATAGGCGTCTACCAACTTTGGTGTTGGTCCGTTTTCCTGGGCAATACCCAATATCACTGCTTTTAAAGGCGACGTTTCGTTTTGTATATGAAGAGATATCATCACTGTTTTTTTTAAAATAAAAAAGCCTTGTCAAAAATACAACAAGGCTTTTATTATAAAGGAGTATTGGCTTATCTATTTTCTACTGGAACAAAATCTCTGAAGTTTTCTCCAACATACACCTGTCTTGGTCTTCCTATAGGCTCATTGTTTTGACGCATTTCTTTCCATTGAGCAATCCAACCTGGTAAACGACCCAATGCAAACATGACCGTAAACATCTCTGTTGGGATACCTAATGCTCTATAAATAATACCTGAGTAAAAATCTACATTAGGGTATAATTTTCTATCTACAAAATACGGATCTTCCAAAGCTTCTTTTTCTAAGCCTTTTGCAATGGCTAAAATGGGATCATCTATTCCTAAATTATTTAACACCTCGTCGGCCGCTTTTTTGATGATTTTAGCCCTTGGATCAAAATTCTTATACACACGGTGACCAAAGCCCATTAATCTAAAGGAATCATTTTTATCCTTAGCCTTAGCCATGTATTTTTTAGTATCACCCCCGTCTGCTGCAATAGCCTCTAACATCTCAAGTACTGCTTGGTTGGCACCTCCGTGTAAAGGACCCCATAATGCAGAAATACCTGCAGAAAGAGAGGCAAAAAGACCCGCATGAGAAGAACCTACAATTCTCACCGTAGAAGTAGAGCAATTTTGCTCATGGTCTGCATGCAGGATTAATAATTTATCCAAAGCATCTATGATCACTTTGTTCTTGGTGTATTCTTGGCTTGGCTTTTTAAACATCATTTTATGAATGTTTTCTACATAGCCAAGACTGTCATCTCCGTAATCCAAAGGCAAGCCTTTTTTCTTTCTCATAGTCCATGCAACCAATACAGGAAATTTAGCTACTATTCTTACAATAGCAGCATACATTTCTTTATCAGAAGACACATTGACTGAATTAGGATTAAAAGATATAAGCGCACTAGTTAGAGAGGCTAAAACACCCATTGGATGAGCAGATTTTGGAAAACCATCTAAGATTTTCTTCATTTCCTCGTCTACATGAGACTCTGCGACAATATCTTTTTGAAAACCCTCTAATTGTGTTTTAGAAGGAAGTTCGCCAAAGATTAATAAATATATCACCTCAATAAAGCTCGCTTTCTCCGCCAAATCTTCAATAGAGTACCCCCTGTATCTCAAAATACCTTTTTCACCATCTAGAAAAGTAATCGAACTCTCACAAGATCCGGTATTTTTATACCCAGGATCAATAGTAATCATACCACTTTGAGTCCTTAAAGTTTTAATATCTATAGCCAATTCATTTTCTGAACCCTGAATGACAGGAAACTCAAAAGTTTTATCTTGGTATTGTAAAATCGCTTTATCTGACATATTCAAAAATCTTTTTTTATAACCACAAATTTACTAAAAAGTGACCATGTTAACAATCTGAAAGATGCTAATTATTTCAAAAAAAAGGCCCTAAAAGGGCCTTTTAAAATTATACGTAACTCAGGGAGTTATTTCTTAATCTTGAACGCATTTAACTTAGGAAAATATGCGGTCTCTCCCAACATTTCTTCTATACGCAATAATTGATTGTATTTGGCCATACGGTCAGATCTTGAGGCTGAACCTGTTTTAATTTGGCCTGTATTCAATGCCACCGATAAATCTGCAATGGTATTGTCTTCAGTTTCTCCAGATCTATGAGACATTACAGAGGTATAACCAGCATTCTTAGCCATATTTACCGCTGCAATGGTTTCCGTTAAGGTTCCAATCTGATTCACTTTAATGAGAATAGAATTTGCGATCCCTTCAGAAATACCTCTTGATAATCTCTCTACATTGGTGACAAATAAGTCATCTCCTACCAATTGCACTGAATCTCCCACTTTTTCTGTCAGTGACTTCCAACCAGCCCAATCGTTTTCATCCATACCGTCTTCAATAGAGATAATAGGGTATTTTGCGGCTAAGTCTGCTAAATACTGTGCCTGCTCTTCAGAAGACCTAACAGCACCATTTGGCCCTTCGAACTTAGAGTAGTCATATTTACCATTAACATAGAATTCTGCTGCTGCACAATCTAAAGCGATCATTACATTGTCTCCCAAAGTATAACCTGCATTTGACACTGCTTTTGCAATGGTATCTAAAGCGTCTTCTGTTCCGTCTAAGGTGGGGGCAAAACCTCCCTCATCACCAACAGCTGTGCTCAAACCTCTATCGTGTAGTACTTTTTTTAAATGGTGAAAAATTTCAGTTCCCATTTGCATGGCATGAGAAAAAGACTCCGCCTTTACAGGCATGACCATAAATTCCTGAAAAGCAATAGGGGCGTCTGAATGAGAACCACCATTAATAATATTCATCATAGGCACAGGAAGCGTATTAGCACTTACCCCACCTACATATCTAAACAATGGCATTCCCAATTCTTCTGCAGCAGCTTTTGCAGCAGCTAAAGAAACTCCAAGAATGGCATTGGCTCCAAATTTTGATTTATTAGGGGTGCCGTCTAAATCAATCATAATTTGATCAATCAAGTTCTGCTCAAAAACAGAAACGCCTAAAAGTGCGTCTGACAAATGCGTGTTTACATTTTCTACCGCCTTTAATACTCCTTTACCCATATAGGCACTTCCTCCGTCTCTTAATTCAACAGCTTCGTGCTCTCCGGTTGAGGCTCCAGAGGGTACTGCAGCTCTTCCTACTACACCATTTTCAGTTTCTACATCTACTTCTACTGTAGGATTCCCTCGAGAATCTAATATTTGTCTAGCGTGAACGCTAATGATCATACTCATAATTGAATTTTTTAAATATGTGCCAAATATACAAAAGCCAAGCATCTGCTTGGCTCTTTTTATTCGTTTTTAGCGAAAAAATATCACTATAACGTTTTAGTACACAGGTGTTTTACCAATAACTAATGTGTACACCACGTATTGATCTAAACTTTAACTGAAGTATTTATTAGATCAAAAAATTGATCAAATAAATAGGTGGCGTCATTTGGACCTGGACCTGCTTCAGGATGGTATTGAACAGAAAAAACAGGCTTATTAGTCATTTCTATGCCCGCTACAGTTAAATCATTCAAATGAATATGTGTTATAGCAACATTCGGATGCTTTTCAGTAGCTTCCTTATCTATCGCAAAACCGTGGTTTTGAGAAGTTATTTCTCCTTTTCCTGTTTTTAAATTTTTAATGGGATGATTAATACCCCTGTGCCCGTTGTGCATTTTATAGGTTGGAATTCCATTCGCTAAAGCAATTACTTGGTGACCCAAGCATATACCAAACAAAGGAAGACCACTGGCAATCATTTTCTGGGCAGTTTCTATAGCTACTGTTAAAGGCTCTGGATCTCCAGGACCATTGGAGATAAAATAACCATCTGCTCCCCAGGATTCTAATTCTTGAAAAGGAGTGTCATGAGGAAAAACTTTAATATAAGCACCTCGCTGCTGTAGGTTTCGAAGTATATTTTTTTTGATCCCAATATCTAAGGCTGCAATCTTAAAAGAGCTCTCTGGATGACCAACCATATATGGTTCCTTTGTAGATACTTCCCCAGCCAAAGCCAATCCTTGCATGCTAGGAACCTTAGAAAGTTCAGATTTAAGCGCATCTATTTCATCTACTCTGGTAGAAATTACTGCATTCATAGCGCCGTGATCTCTAATGTAACTTACCAAGGCACGGGTGTCTACGTCTGAAATAGCAAAGAGGTTGTAGTCATTCAAATAATCTTCTAAAGAAGCTGTTGCATCTGTTCTGGAAAACTCATAAGAAAAGTTTTTACAGATGAGACCAGCAATCTTAACGCCTTCAGATTCTACTTCATTTGGATTGGTCCCATAATTACCAATATGTGCATTGGTCGTAACCATGAGCTGACCAAAATAAGAGGGATCCGTAAAAATTTCTTGATAACCGGTCATTCCGGTATTAAAACAAACTTCTCCAAAAGCAGTTCCGGTTTTATCTCCCACAGCTTTTCCATGGAAAATAGTTCCGTCTGCCAACAAAATAATAGCACTTCTTCTTTTCTGATACTTCATGGTGTTCAAATTCTTTATATAGACAAAAAAACAAAAAAAAAGGACAAGCAATAAAGCTTATCCTTTTAAATTATAAAACATTTAATAACAGTTTATGCTTTTGCATCATCTGAATTTTCTGTGTTATCATTATCAGCAGCCGGTGCATCCTTTACTGTAGTAGCTTCAGCAACCTCTGAAGCAGGTGCAGCAACTTTAGCTTTACCTCTACGAGTTGTTTTCTTAGTGGCTTTTTTAGCGTTGCTATACAACTCATTAAAGTCTACTAATTCAATCATAGCCATATCTGCATTATCTCCTAACCTGTTTCCAAGTTTAATGATACGTGTATAACCTCCTGGTCTGTCTGCCACTTTATCTGCAACAGTAGAAAATAACTCAGTTACTGCATACTTGTCTCGTAGGTACTTAAAAGCGATACGTCTGTTATGCGTCCCTTTTTCTACCGTTTGGTTGTTAGCTGCTTTAGATTTAGTAATTATAGGCTCTAAAAATACTTTTAAAGCTTTGGCTTTAGCAACTGTTGTATTGATTCTCTTATGTTCAATTAGAGAACAAGCCATATTGGCTAACATAGCTTTTCTATGTGCTGTTTTTCTCCCTAAATGATTAACTTTCTTACCGTGTCTCATGGTATTGTTCTATATGAATGCTGTGAAAAATTTACAGCGCTTAATTAATCTTTATCTAATTTATATTTGGATAGGTCCATCCCGAAACTAAGCCCTTTATTAATCACCAACTCTTCTAATTCAGTTAATGATTTCTTACCAAAGTTTCTAAACTTCATTAAGTCATTCTTGTTAAAAGATACAAGGTCACCTAGCGTATCTACCTCAGCAGCTTTCAAGCAGTTTAATGCCCTTACAGAAAGATCCATATCTACTAACTTAGTTTTCAATAACTGACGCATGTGAAGTGATTCTTCATCATAAGTTTCTGTTTGGGCAATTTCATCTGCCTCCAAAGTAATTCTCTCATCAGAGAACAACATAAAATGATGAATCAATACCTTAGCAGCCTCAGTTAAAGCATTTTTTGGATGAATTGAACCATCTGAAACAATCTCGAAAACTAATTTTTCGTAATCAGTCTTTTGCTCAACCCTAAAATTCTCGATACTGTACTTGACATTCTTGATAGGAGTGAATATAGAATCAATAGCTATAGTCCCAATTGGAGCGCCTGATTTTTTGTTTTCTTCTGCTGGTACATAACCCCTACCTTTTTCAATGGTTAGTTCCATGTTGATATTCACCTTAGTATCCATATTACAAATGACTAAGTCTGGGTTTAACACTTGAAAACCAGAAATAAATTTCTGAAAATCACCAGCAGTTAATTGTTGTTTTCCACTTAGAGCTATAGAGATAGTTTCATTGTCAACATCTTCTATTTGTCTCTTGAAACGAACTTGTTTCAAGTTGAGGATTATTTCGGTTACATCTTCTACCACTCCAGGAATCACAGAGAATTCATGCGCTACTTTGTCCATACGAACAGAAGTAATTGCAAAACCTTCAAGTGCAGAAAGCATCACCCTTCTAAGTGCATTCCCAACTGTCAATCCATAACCAGGTTCTAAAGGGCGGAATTCGAATTTCCCTTCAAAATCGGTAGAATCAATCATGATTACTTTATCGGGCTTCTGAAAATTAAATAATGCCATAATTGGATCAGTTGTGTTTATTTAGAGTATAACTCGACGATTAATTGTTCCTTAATATTTTCAGGAATCTGAAGTCTTTCTGGAATAGCAACAAAGCTACCTTCCATTTTTTCTGAGTTCCATGTAATCCATTCATATACATTAGAACTTACAGAAAGCGCATCTGAAATTGTTTGTAAAGACTTAGATTTTTCTCTAACTCCTACAATGTCTCCAGCTTTTAAAGAATATGATGGAATATTTACAATAGATCCATTCACAGTAATGTGTCTGTGAGAAACCAATTGTCTTGCTCCACTTCTAGAAGTAGAAATACCCATTCTGTAAACCACATTGTCTAAACGAGACTCACATAATTGTAGTAAAACCTCACCGGTAACTCCTTTACTTCTGTTTGCTTTTGCAAATATATTTCTAAATTGTTTTTCAAGAATACCGTAAGTGTACTTCGCTTTCTGCTTTTCCATTAACTGTACTTTGTATTCTGACTCTTTTCCACGGCGTCTGTTGTTACCGTGTTGTCCTGGAGGAAAATTTCTCTTTTCAAAAGACTTATCTTCTCCAAAGATTGCTTCACCGAATCTACGTGCAATCTTAGTTTTTGGTCCTGTATATCTTGCCATTTTCTAAAAATTTGATACTGTGATCATGAATTAAGGCTATCCTTCGATAATCGTATCTACAGTATCTGTGAAATGCCCTTGGGCGTTAATTAATTAAACTCTTCTTCTTTTTGGAGGTCTACAACCGTTATGTGGCATTGGAGTAACGTCAATGATTTCTGTTACTTCAATTCCTGCGTTGTGAATAGATCTAATAGCAGATTCTCTACCATTCCCTGGACCCTTCACATACACTTTTACTTTGCGTAAACCAGCTTCATGTGCCACTTTAGCACAATCTTCTGATGCCAACTGAGCAGCGTAAGGAGTATTTTTCTTAGAACCTCTAAAACCCATTTTTCCAGCAGATGACCATGAAATAACATCTCCTTTTTTATTGGTTAAAGAAATAATGATGTTGTTAAAAGATGCAGTTACATGTGCTTCTCCAACAGACTCAATAATAACTTTACGCTTTTTTGTTGCTTTTGTATTTGCCTTTGCCATAATACGCTACTTATTATTTAGTTGCCTTTTTCTTGTTAGCAACTGTTTTTCTTTTTCCTTTACGAGTTCTAGAGTTGTTTTTAGTACGCTGACCTCTTAAGGGTAGACCAGTACGGTGCCTAATACCTCTGTAACAACCAATGTCCATTAATCGCTTAATGTTCAGTTGAGTTTCAGAACGTAATTCTCCCTCAATGGTATAAGCAGAAACTGCTTCCCTTATTTTTGAAATCTCGTCATCATTCCAATCAGAAACCTTAGTGTCTTCACTAACGCCTGCTGCAATTAAGATTTCTTTTGCTCTAGTTTTACCAACACCAAATATGTAGGTAAGGGCAATAACCCCTCTTTTCTGTTTGGGTATATCTACCCCTGCAATTCTTGCCATAATTACCCTTGTCTTTGTTTAAATCTAGGATTCTTTTTATTAATTACGTACAACCTGCCTTTTCTGCGTACAATCTTGCAGTCGGCACTCCTCTTTTTAATTGATGCTCTTACTTTCATCCTATATACTTAATATCTATATGTAATTCTCGCTTTTGTTAAATCGTATGGGCTCATTTCTAATTTCACCCTGTCTCCTGGTAACAACTTAATGTAGTGCATACGCATTTTACCAGATATATGTGCCGTAACAACGTGTCCGTTCTCCAATTCTACACGAAACATAGCATTTGACAATGCTTCTATAATAGTTCCGTCTTGTTCAATTGCAGCTTGTTTAGCCATATTATACTTCTTTTCTATTTTTACCAGACTTCATTAATCCGTCATAGTGTCTATTTAAAAGATACGCATTCACCTGTTGTACTGTATCTATAGCAACTCCAACCATAATAAGAAGTGAAGTACCACCATAAAATAAAGCCCATCCCGGCTGAATATCTCCTAATTTCACAGCCAAGGCTGGCAAAATTGCGAGCAAAGCTAAGAAAATAGATCCAGGTAACGTAATTAATGACATAATCTTATCTAAAAAATCTCCAGTTTCTTTACCAGGAAGTACTCCAGGAATAAAACCACCACTTCTTTTAAGATCATCTGCCATTTTATTTGTTGGAACTGTGATAGCTGTGTAGAAATAAGTAAAAATAATAATCAATAAAGCAAATAATATATTATATGCTAAACCAAAAATATCTTGAAACTGAACTTCCATCCATTGCCCCAATGCGGTATTGTTAAAAGTTTTACCTAATAAACCAGGCGCAAACATAATTGCTTGAGCAAAAATGATGGGCATTACTCCTGATGCATTTAATTTCAATGGAATATACTGTCTTGTTCCAACAGCATTCTTATCAAATCCACCAGATGCAGTTCTTCTAGCGTATTGCACCGGTATTTGTCTTGTAGCCATAACCAATAGAACACTTCCTAAGATTACAAGGAACCAAAGAATAATTTCTATTAAAACAAACATCACACCTCCACTTGTCGTAGATGTTCTTGAGATGAACTCTTGAACAAATGACTGAGGCATGTTGGCTATAATACCTACCATGATTAATAGAGAAATACCATTACCAATACCTTTATCAGTAATTTTTTCCCCCAACCACATAGCAAATACAGTTCCTGTGACTAATATTATCACAGATGGAATGATAAAATCTAAACCTTTACCTAGTACAAAAGCAGAATCTGGCACACCAAGAGCACCTAAAGAATACAGGTAGGCAGGGGCTTGAACCACACAAATACCTATGGTCAACCATCTGGTAATTTGATTGATTGTTTTTCTCCCGCTTTCGCCTTCTTTCTGAAGCTTCTGTAGATAAGGAATCGCAATACCCATTAACTGAACCACAATAGAAGCAGATATATAAGGCATAATTCCTAAAGCAAAAACAGACGCATTGGCAAATGCACCTCCTGTAAAAGCATTTAAGATTCCTAAAATACCACTATCTGTATTGGATGTTAATTGAGCCAATTGCGTAGTATCTATACCTGGCAAAACAATTTGAGCACCAAAACGATACACCAATAAAAGACTTAATGTAACGAGAATACGCCCTTTAAGTTCTTCTATTTTCCAGATATTAGATAAAGTTTCTATAAATTTCTTCATAATCCGTATATTATAAACTTATTGCTTCACCACCAGCAGCTTCAATTGCCGCTTTAGCAGTAGCAGTAAATTTATGAGCAGTTACAGAAAGTTTTGCTTTTAACTCTCCACCACCTAAAATCTTAACTAAATCATTTTTACCAACTACTCTGTTAGTAATTAGAACTTCTAGGCTAACAGTATCTTTAATAACACCATTATCTACCAAAAGCTGTAGTTTATCTAAGTTAATTCCAGCGTATTCTTTCCTGTTGATGTTCTTAAAGCCAAATTTAGGAACACGTCTCTGTAAAGGCATTTGACCTCCTTCGAAACCAACTTTTTTAGAATACCCAGATCTAGACTTGGCCCCTTTGTGACCACGAGTGGCAGTACCACCTTTTCCAGATCCTTGACCTCTACCTACTACTTTTCCTTCTCTGTGAATAGCACCTTCGGCAGGCTTTAAACTATTTAAATTCATAATGAATGTGGTATATTAAGCTTCTGTTGTAGAAACTAAGTGTTTTACTTTATTAATCATTCCAATCACTGCTGGAGACGCATCGTGAGATACTTCATGACCGATCTTTCTAAGACCTAAAGCAGCCATTGTTTGTTTTTGTCTGAGTGGTTTTTTAATACTACTCTTTACTTGTTTTACTATAATTTTTGCCATGATGCTTGAATTATCCTTTAAATACTTTTTCTAAAGATACGCCACGTTGCGAAGCAACCGTTTTTGCATCTCTTATTTGTAATAAAGCGTCAAAAGTTGCTTTAACTACGTTGTGAGGGTTTGAAGATCCTTGTGACTTTGAAAGTACATCTTGAACTCCTACTGCTTCCAATACAGAACGAACTGCACCTCCAGCAATAACACCGGTACCATGTGAAGCAGGCTGAATATACACTCTAGCCCCTCCAAATTTACCTTTTTGCTCATGTGGTAAAGTTCCTTTATTCAATGGAATTCTCACTAAGTTTTTCTTAGCATCTTCAATGGCTTTTGAAATAGCTGTAGCCACCTCTTTAGATTTTCCTAAACCGTGTCCTACTACTCCGTTCTCGTCTCCTACAACTACAATTGCGGAAAAGCCAAATGCCCTACCACCCTTTGTAACCTTAGTAACTCTTTGAACACCAACTAAGCGATCTTTTAATTCTAAACCACCTGGCTTTACCGTTTCTGCGTTTTTGTAATTTTGGTACATAATTTTTTTAGAATTTAAGTCCTGCTTCTCTAGCGCCTTCTGCCAAAGATTTGATTCTACCATGGTATAAGTTTCCACCTCTATCGAAAGCAACTGTTTCAATTTTAATGGTCTTTGCTTTTTCTGCAATGGCTTTTCCAACAAGGGCAGCCATTTCTAATTTAGTCCCTTTAGCAGCGCTAAGGTCCTTATCTCTAGAAGATGCAGCAGCTAATGTAACGCCATTAACGTCATCTATTAACTGTGCGTAAATCTCTTTGTTACTTCTAAACACAGCCAGTCTTGGTGTGCTAGCGGTACCAAAAGAAACCTTACGGATTCTTCTTCTAATTCTTAATCTTCTTTCAGTTTTCGATAATCTCATGATGCTATATATTAAGCCGATTTACCTGCTTTTCTTCTTAATTGTTCTCCTACGAATTTAACTCCTTTACCTTTGTATGGCTCAGGCTTACGGAAAGCCCTAATTTTAGCAGCCACTTGACCCACTAACTGTTTGTCAAAAGAAGTTAATTTAATAATAGGGTTCTTTCCCTTCTCAGAAATAGTCTCCACTTTTACTTCAGGAGCAACATTTATAATAATGTTGTGAGAGAAACCAAGCGCAATATCTAATTTTTGACCTTGATTACTGGCTCTATAACCTACACCAACTAATTCTAATTCTTTGGTCCATCCTGTAGAAACTCCAAGTAACATATTGGCTACTAAAGATCTATACAGACCGTGTTTTGCTTTGTGTTCTTTTGAATCTGATGGTCTTGTCACTAAAACATTACTTTCTTCTACAGTGATCGAAACACCAGAAAATTCCTGTGTTAATTCACCTAGTTTACCTTTTACGGTAAGCACATTGTCTTTTACCTCTACGGTTACCCCTTCAGGAATCGCTACTGGATTATTACCTATTCTAGACATTATTCTTGCTCTTTACTATATTAATAAACGTAGCATATAACTTCGCCACCTACTTTTTCTAACTTGGCTTGTTTGCTTGTCATTACTCCGTGAGAAGTAGACACAATAGCAATACCCAAACCGTTTAATACTCTAGGTAGTTCTGCAGCTCCAGCATACTTACGCAAACCTGGCTTACTTATACGACTAATTTTTTTGATCACTGGCTCTTTCGTAGCAGTGTTGTATTTAAGGGCGATTTTAATAGAACCTTGTGGTCCATCTTCCTCAAATTTGTAGCTTAAAATATATCCTTGATCGAATAATATTTTAGTGATTTCTTTTTTAAGATTAGATGCAGGAATACTAACCACTCTGTGACCAGCGCTGTTTGCGTTTCTAATTCTTGTTAGGTAATCCGAAATTGGATCTGTAAACATAGGTATATATTTGCGGTAACGGTTTTTAACTATAAGTTAAACCTGTAACCAATTAATAATTATTTTTTTACCAGCTCGCTTTTCTAACGCCTGGAATAAGACCATTATTGGCCATCTCTCTAAATAAAACTCTAGAAATTCCAAAAGTTCTCATGTATCCCTTTGGTCTTCCAGTTAATTTACATCTGTTGTGCATACGAACTGGAGAAGCATTTTTTGGCAACTTCTGTAGAGCCTCATAATCACCAGCTTCTTTTAAAGCTTTTCTTTTTTCTGCGTACTTGGCTACCGTTTTTGCTCTTTTAACTTCACGGGCCTTCATTGATTCTTTAGCCATTCTAATTCTTTTTAAAGGGAAGTCCTAACTGTGTTAATAATGATTTTGCCTCTTGATCAGTGTCTGCAGAGGTAACAAATGTAATATCCATACCATTAATTCTATTGATTTTGTCAATATTAATCTCTGGAAATATAATTTGTTCGGTAACCCCTAAAGAATAATTTCCACGTCCGTCAAAACCAGTCGCTTTAATTCCTTGAAAATCTCTTACACGTGGTAAAGCTGCAGTAATCAATCTGTCTAAAAATTCATACATACGCTCTCCTCTTAAAGTTACTTTGGCGCCAATTGGCATTCCTTTACGTAATTTAAAAGACGCAACGTCTTTCTTAGAAATAGTAGACACTGCTTTCTGACCAGTTATTAAGGTCATTTCTTCTACGGCGTGATCGATAAGTTTTTTATCTGCTACTGCAGCACCAACTCCTCTTGAAACAACTATTTTTTCTAATTTAGGAACTTGCATTACATTCTTGTAACCAAATTCTTCAGTTAGAGCAGCCATTACACGCTCCTTATACTCTTGTTTTAATCTTGGAATGTACCCCATAACTAAATTACTTCATTAGATTTCTTAGAAAACCTTACTTTCTTATCTCCACGAACCTCATAACCAACTCTTGTAGCTTCACCAGACTTAGGATCTAATAAAGACAAGTTTGAAATATGAATAGGAGATTCTTTCTTAACAATCCCCCCTTGTGGATTTTGAGCACTAGGCTTCTGATGTTTTGAAACCATATTGGTTCCTTCTACAATAGCTCTACTTTTCTTAAGATCTACAGAAACAACTTTCCCTTGGTCCCCTTTGTGGTCCCCAGCGATCACTTTTACTGTATCTCCTACTTTTATTTTAATTTTTGTCATTTTTTTTGGAAATTAAAGCACCTCAGGAGCTAATGAAACAATCTTCATGAATTGCTTGTCACGAAGCTCTCTAGCAACGGGACCAAATACACGGGTACCTTTCATTTCACCTGTTGGGTTTAACAGTACACACGCGTTGTCGTCAAAACGAATATAAGAACCGTCTGCACGACGTACTTCTTTCTTTGTTCTAACTACTACCGCAGTAGAAACAGCACCTTTCTTTACACTCCCATTAGGAGTGGCGTCTTTTACTGTAACCACAATTTTATCTCCTACAGATGCATACCTTCTTTTAGTACCTCCAAGTACTCTAATGGTCAAAACTTCTTTTGCCCCGGTATTATCTGCAACTTTTAGTCTGGATTCTTGCTGTAACATATTATTTAGCTCTTTCTAAAATTTCAACTAATCTCCAACATTTGGTCTTACTTAAAGGACGTGTCTCCATGATCTTTACAGTATCACCAATGTTACAATTGTTTGTCTCGTCGTGTGCAACATATTTCTTAGTTTTTAACACGAACTTTCCGTACATAGGGTGCTTTACTCGTTTCACTTCTGAAACTACAATGGATTTCTCCATTTTGTTGCTAGTAACAACGCCTACTCTCTCTTTTCTTAAATTTCTTTTTTCCATAAAGCAGAACCTGTTATTGGTTTTCCCTTTTAGTTAACTCTGTAGCCAATCTTGCCACCGTTCTTCTCACTTTTCTAATCAAAAGTGGATTTTCTAAAGGGGTAACAGAATGAGCTAATTTTAAATCTGAATGTTGCTTTTTGAATGCAGCTAGTTGTTCTACTAGTGCTTCAGCAGATAATTCTTTTATTTCTGATTGTTTCATGATTCCTAAATTAAAAGTTATGCTGAATAATCTCTAGCAACAATGAATTTGGTTTTTACTGGTAATTTCTGAGCTGCTAGACGCAAAGCCTCTTTTGCAATATCATGAGATACACCAGCTATTTCAAACATGATTCTACCTGGAAGAACCACCGCAACGAAATATTCTGGAGCACCCTTACCTTTACCCATACGCACCTCAAGAGGCTTCTTTGTAATAGGCTTATCCGGAAAGATCTTAATCCATAATTGACCTTCTCTCTTCATATACCTTGTAGCTGCAATACGAGCCGCTTCAATCTGACGGGCTGTAATGAAACTAGTATCCAAGGACTTAATACCAAACATACCGTTAGAAAGCTGGTGCCCTCTACCTGATATCCCTTTCATACGCCCTTTCTGAGCTTTGCGAAATTTGGTTCTTTTTGGTTGTAACATTGTTCTGTTTCTTTATAAAATTACTTTCTACGACGTGGTTTCTTTGGTCCATCTTGGTTACCTCCTTTAGAAGGGCTAGTAGCCATTCCTACCAATGGAGACAATTCACGTTTTCCATATACCTCGCCTTTCATAATCCACACCTTAATACCTAATCTTCCATAAGTAGTGTGTGCTTCATGCAATGCATAGTCAATATCTGCTCTAAAAGTAGACAGTGGAATTCTACCGTCCTTATACCCTTCAGAACGTGCCATTTCAGCACCGTTCAAACGACCAGAAATTAACACTTTAATTCCTTCTGCATTCATTCTCATGGCAGCAGCGATAGCCATTTTAATAGCTCTTCTATAAGAAATTCTTCCTTCGATTTGTCTACAAATACTAGCCGCAACTAAATTAGCATCGACCTCAGGTCTTTTGATCTCAAAAATATTGATCTGAACCTCTTTGTCTGTGATCTTTTTAAGCTCTTCTTTAAGCTTGTCTACTTCCTGTCCACCTTTACCGATAATAATACCAGGTCTAGCAGTAGTAATAGTTATAGTCACTAATTTAAGCGTACGCTCTATGATCACTCTAGAAACACTTGCTTTTGCTAAACGTGCAAAAACGTATTTTCTAATCTTGTCATCTTCTGCAAGTTTATCTCCGTAATCATTACCACCATACCAGTTAGATTCCCAACCTCTGATGATTCCTAGACGATTTCCAATTGGATTTGTTTTTTGTCCCATAGTTCGTATCCTAGCTTTGTATGTTATTGTTGTCTCCTAAAACCAAAGTTACGTGATTGGAGCGTTTTCTAATTCTGTGTGCTCTTCCCTGAGGGGCTGGACGTAGTCTCTTTAACATACTTCCTCCATCTACACGAATTTCTTTTACAAAAAGATCAGCGTCTTCAATGTTAGCGTCTTCATTCTTAGCTTGCCAATTAGCAATTGCAGACAATAACAACTTTTCAATTTTACCTGAAGCTTCCTTCTGGTTAAATTTCAATATAGCCAAAGCTGGCTCTACTTGCTTTCCTCTCACTAGATCAGCAACTAATCGCATTTTTCTAGGTGAAGTAGGACAGTTGTTCAACTTTGCAAAAGCAACTTGTTTTTTTCCTTCCTTAATGGCTTCTGCCATGTTTCTTTTACGAACTCCCATAGCTTACTTTTTACCTTTATTTTTAGCACCTGCATGCCCTCTAAAAGAACGTGTTGGTGAAAATTCTCCAAGTTTGTGACCCACCATGTTTTCAGTAACATAAACAGGAACAAATTGTTTCCCGTTGTGAACAGCGATAGTCTGACCTACGAAATCTGGAGTAATCATAGAGGCTCTAGACCATGTCTTCACCACTGTTGATTTTCCTGTTGATATATTTTCTTGAACTTTTTTCTCTAAACTATAGTGAACAAAAGGTCCTTTTTTTAATGAACGTGCCATGTCTTTCTACTTTTATTTCTTTCTACGTTCTATGATATACTTGTTGGTACTCTTGGTTTTAGAACGGGTTCTAAATCCTTTAGCTGGGATACCCTTTCTAGATCTTGGATGACCTCCTGAAGATCTTCCTTCACCACCACCCATTGGGTGATCTACCGGGTTCATAGCTACTGGTCTAACACGTGGTCTTCTTCCTAACCATCTGCTTCTACCAGCCTTACCAGAAACCAATAATTGGTGGTCTGAATTAGATACAGCACCAATTGTTGCCATACATCCTGAAAGAATTAAACGCGTTTCTCCTGAAGGCATTTTCACTGTGACGAACTTACCGTCTTTTGCCATTAACTGAGCAAAAGTACCAGCAGATCTTGCCATTACCGCTCCTTGTCCAGGACGTAATTCAATACAAGAAATAATAGTTCCTAATGGTATAGCACTTAATGGTAACGCATTACCAATCTCTGGAGCTGCTTCAGCACCAACTGAAATAGTCTGCCCAACAGTTAAACCGTTTTGAGCAATAACATATCTCTTTTCCCCATCTGCATAGGTAAGTAGTGCAATAAATGCAGTTCTGTTTGGATCGTACTGAATAGAAGTCACCGTAGCAGTCACATCTGACTTATTACGTTTGAAATCTATCTCACGATACCTTCTTTTATGACCCCCACCTTTTTGACGGATAGTCATTTTTCCTTGACTGTTTCTACCCCCAGTTCTTTTTATCGGACTAAGCAAGCTTTTTTCCGGCTTATCAGTAGTAATGGCGTCAAAACCGTTAACTACTCTAAAACGCTGCCCTGGGGTGATTGGTTTTAATTTTCTAACTGACATTTCTTGTCTTTATAGATTACTGTAAAAATCAATGATATCTCCTTCTTTAACATCCACAATGGCTTTTTTGTAAGCAGACGTTTTACCGTGCTGTACCCCTGTTTTAGTGTAACGAGATTTTCTTGAAGGACCATAGTTCATGGTGCGTACTGCATTCACAGAAACACCGTAAGAAGCCTCAACAGCTTCTTTTATCTGTATCTTATTCGCATTAGGATCAACGATAAAGCCATAGCGATTATACAATTCGCTATCTGCTGTCATTTTTTCCGTAATGATTGGTTTTATCAACACACTCATGGTTCCTCTATTTTGTTAAATTTGTTTCAATTCCTGCAATTGAACCCTCCAACAACACAATGCTTGAAGCATTAAGTATTTTGTAAGTACTTAATTCTGAGTTAATTACAACGTCAGTTTGGGTCAAATTACGTGACGACAAATATACATTATTATTTGAATCGCCCAACACTACTAAGGATTTTTTATTGTCTAACCCTAATGATTTCAATACTTGCAAGAAATCTTTGGTCTTTGGCGCTTCTAAATTGAAGTCCTCTACCACAACGATAGATTTCTCTCCAGCTTTAATAGACAAAGCAGATTTACGTGCCAAACGCTTTACGTTTTTGTTCAGCTTCTGGGTGTAATCTTTTGGTCTTGGGCCAAAAATACGTCCACCACCTCTAAATACAGGAGATTTAATACTACCTGCACGAGCGGTACCCGTACCTTTTTGTTTCTTAATCTTACGCGTACTACCTGCTATTTCAGCACGCTCTTTAGACTTGTGTGTTCCCTGACGTTGGTGAGCCAAGTACTGTTTTACATCTAAATAAATAGCGTGATTGTTTGGGTCTATTGCAAATACAGCATCAGAAAGGTCTGCCTTTCTTCCTGTATCTTTTCCTTTACTATCTAAAACTGCTACTTTCATTACTTCTCAATAGTTACGTAAGCGTTCTTATGACCAGGTACACATCCTTTCACTACTAAAAGGTTTTTCTCTGGAACAACTTTTAAAATTCTAAGGTTTAAGGCAGATACTCTAACACCACCCATTCTTCCAGCCATTTTCATGCCTTTGAATACCCTTGCTGGGTAGGAAGCCGCACCAATAGATCCTGGCGCTCTTAACCTGTTGTGTTGTCCGTGAGTCGCTTGTCCAACACCGCCAAAACCGTGTCTTTTAACAACCCCTTGAAAACCTTTACCTTTTGAGTTTGCAGCAATATCTACAAATTCACCTTCTACAAAAAGATCTACACCAATGGTGTCACCTAATTTGTAATCTCCTTCAAAATTTCGGAACTCAACAACTTTTCTTTTAGCAGAAACACCCGCTTTTTTAAAGTGGCCAGCAGCCGCTTTATTGACGTGTTTCTCTGCCTTGTCATCGAAACCGAGTTGAAGGGCATTGTACCCGTCTACCTCTTCGGTTCTGACTTGGGTAACCGTACATGGGCCAGTCTCAATAACGGTACATGGAATATTCTTTCCATTCTCGTCAAAAATACTGGTCATGCCAATCTTTCTTCCTATTAACCCAGACATAATTATTAGTATTTAATTAATTTGTATTCAATCTATTTTGGGACGCGTCCCTAAAAAAACAGGGTCAAAAATAATTCAACCCTGATTATTTTTTTCCGTTTTTCCCTTGCACAAAGCGCAGGACATGTAATGGAGGAATACCTCCGTGCTGATGGCCGTAAGGCCAATTATCACACTTTAATCTCTACTTCTACTCCAGATGGCAACTCTAATTTCATGAGTGCGTCAATGGTCTTAGAAGACGAAGAGTAAATATCAAGGAGTCTCTTGTAAGAACTCAATTGAAACTGCTCTCTCGATTTCTTATTCACGTGCGGGCTACGCAATACCGTGAATATTTTCTTATGAGTTGGCAAAGGTATAGGGCCAGTAACCACTGCACCTGTAGTCTTTACCGTCTTTACGATCTTTTCAGCAGACTTGTCTACCAAGTTAAAGTCGTAGGATTTAAGTTTAATTCTAATTTTTTGGCTCATCGTACTTAATTATGCAGTTATACCTTTAGCTTTTTTGATTACTTCTTCTGAAATATTAGAAGGTGTCTCTTCGTAATGGTCAAATTCCATGGTAGAAGTAGCTCTACCAGAAGACATAGTTCTAAGTGCAGTCACATAACCAAACATCTCAGAAAGTGGCACCGTAGCTTTGATTACTTTAGCTCCAGCTCTGTCGTCCATGTTATTTACCTGACCTCTACGTCTGTTAAGATCCCCTACAATATCTCCCATATTTTCTTCAGGAGTCAATACTTCTAATTTCATAATTGGCTCAAGAATTACAGCACGGGCGGCTTTCGCTGCTGCTTTATAACCCATTTTAGCGGCCAATTCAAAAGATAGCGCATCTGAATCTACCGGATGGAAAGATCCATCCTTAATAGTTACTTTCATAGAATCCATTTCGAAACCAGCCAAAGGACCGTTTTTCATAGCTTCTTTAAAACCTTTTTCAATCGCAGGGACATATTCTTTTGGAATATTACCACCTTTAATAACATTAACAAATTCAAGACCTGCCTTAGTTTCAGGCGCTGGCTCAATAGTAAAGACAATATCTGCGAATTTACCACGACCACCAGACTGCTTCTTGTACACCTCTCTGTGGTCTGCAGCAGCTGTAAAAGCTTCTTTGTACTCTACCTGAGGTTGTCCTTGATTCACATCTACCTTAAATTCTCTTTTTAAACGGTCACAAATAATATCTAAGTGCAACTCACCCATTCCTGAGATGATCGTTTGGCCAGAAGCCTCATCAGTTTTCACCTGGAAAGTAGGATCTTCTTCAGCCAATTTAGCCAAAGCCATACCCAATTTATCTACATCTGCTTTAGTCTTTGGCTCCACCGCAATACCAATTACTGGATCAGGGAAGTCCATGCTCTCCAAAATAATAGGAAATTTTTCAGCAGATAAGGTGTCTCCTGTTTTAATATCCTTAAAACCAACAGCCGCTCCAATATCTCCTGCCTCAATATAATCAATAGCATTCTGCTTATTGGCGTGCATTTGGTAAATTCTTGAGATACGCTCTTTATTACCTGAACGGTTGTTCAACACATAAGAACCCGCATCTAGTCTCCCAGAATACGCTCTAAAGAATGCCAAACGCCCTACAAAAGGATCCGTTGCAATTTTAAATGCCAAAGCAGCAAATGGCTCCTTAACATCTGGTTTTCTAGTAATAGGCTGATCATTGTCTGGATTTGTTCCTACAATAGCTTCCTTATCTAAAGGAGAAGGTAAATACCTACAAACAGCATCTAATAAAAACTGAACCCCTTTATTTTTAAATGAAGAACCACAGATCATTGGGATAATACTCATATCCATCACAGCTGCTCTAAGCGCTGCATTCACTTCTTCAACCGTAATAGAATCTTCGTCTTCGAAGAATTTCTCCATTAAAGTCTCGTCGTACTCCGCAACAGCCTCTATTAATTCTGCTCTGTATTGCTTTACTTCAGCAACCATATCCTCAGGAATAGGCACCTCGTCAAAAGTAGCCCCCATATTGTCTTCATGCCAGATAATAGCACGATTGGTTACTAAATCTACCACACCTCTAAAGTCTGCTTCATCACCAATAGGCAATACAATTGGTACTGCATTAGACTTTAACATCTCACGAACTTGCTTACAAACCATTAGGAAATTAGATCCCTGACGGTCCATTTTATTTACAAATCCAATACGCGGCACTTTGTAGTTGTCTGCTAAACGCCAGTTGGTCTCAGATTGAGGCTCAACACCGTCTACTGCAGAAAACAAAAACACCAATCCATCCAATACACGTAAAGAACGGTTTACTTCAACCGTAAAATCTACGTGACCCGGAGTATCAATAATATTAAAGTGATAAGGAAGGGTTTCTGGTAAAGTAGCGCCGTTTTCAGTAGGGAAGTTCCAAGAACAAGTGGTTGCTGCAGAAGTAATGGTAATACCACGCTCTTGTTCTTGCTCCATCCAGTCCATAGTAGCTGCACCATCATGCACCTCACCAATTTTATGGCTCACCCCTGTGTAAAATAAGATGCGCTCAGTGGTGGTGGTCTTTCCAGCGTCAATATGCGCTGCAATTCCAATATTCCTTGTATATTTTAAATCTCTTGCCATGGTTGATTAGAATCTAAAGTGAGAGAATGCTTTATTGGCTTCTGCCATCTTATGCGTATCTACACGTTTTTTAACGGCAGCACCTTCTTCTTTGGCAGCAGCTAAAATCTCAGACGCCAAACGCTGAGCCATTGATTTTTCGTTTCTTTTACGCGCATAGCTAATCATCCATTTAATCGCAGTAGATATCTTGCGGTCTGGACGAATTTGCATAGGAATTTGGAAAGTAGCTCCCCCAACTCTTCTAGACCTTACCTCTACGTGAGGCATGATATTAGAAAGGGCGTCTTTCCACACTTCTAATGCAGATTTCTCTTCATCAGTCTTTTTTTCTTCTACGATCGCAATAGCGTCATAAAATACTTTAAAGGCAATAGATTTTTTACCATCCCACATCATCATATTGACAAAACGGGTTACCAACTGATCATTAAATTTTGGATCCGGTAATAAAGGTCTTTTTTTGGCCTGTTTTTTTCTCATGATTTCTCTTTAAACTGTCTTACGCTTTCTTAGGTCTTTTTGCTCCGTATTTAGATCTACGTTGTGTTCTTCCTGCAACACCAGCGGTGTCTAAGGCGCCCCTTACAATGTGGTACCTAACTCCTGGCAAATCTTTAACCCTTCCGCCCCTTACTAATACTATCGAGTGCTCTTGTAAATTGTGACCTTCTCCAGGGATGTAAGCATTCACTTCCTTACCGTTTGTTAACCTTACCCTTGCTACTTTACGCATTGCAGAGTTTGGTTTCTTAGGTGTAGTGGTGTAAACACGCGTACATACCCCTCTTCTTTGAGGACACGATTCCAAAGCAGCCGATTTACTCTTCTTAGTAATTGTGGCTCTTCCTGTTCGTACTAATTGTGAAATTGTTGGCATATATAATGTATATAAATAACTATTACCCCTTTTTAAGGGCTGGCAAATGTAGGAATTAATTATTGATAATCAAATGGCCCTTTAAAAAAATTTGATATTTTTTTCTCAAAATCAAGGTTTTATTCCATTTAAAAATAGCTTGTATTTCTCAATAGTATATATAATAAGGTATAAAATACATTTCTGGCCTCCGGCCGATGCCCCTGTGATTATTAAACCAAAAAAGTGCTAATTCAATAAAAAAAAGTAATTTTATAATCCAATTTATTAACATGAAAACATCACTTTTATTCATTACCCTTTTTATAAGCGCAATAGGATACAGTCAGGGAGGATTCAACGTCAGAACAGGCCCTGTCCCTCAGGGATTGGCTTGGGGGCAAACAGACCAAGCAGCCATAGACTTTTTTACCAACCTCACCAGTAAGCCAAAAAAAATACTAACTGCCGCAGATATTCAAGGCACCCCATATTTTACAGAAGAATTTAAATTAGCCAAAGTATTTTATGGCGGTAGATTTGAAGACGGAAAAGAAATATACATTAGACACAATGCGTACTCAGATGAGCTGGAAATGGCCACTTCTCCCTACCAATATGCCTCTGAACAAATTCTCTTAAAAACCAAAGAGGTATTTTGCGAATTGGATGGTATCACATTTAAACTACTACCCTACATAAGCAAAACAAGTGGCAATCCGGAAATTGGCTACTTACAAACTATTTTTGAAGGAGAACACTACAATGTGTATCTCAACCAAACCAAGGTGTTCATGAAACAACAAGCTGCCAGAACCTCTTTAGAAAGATCTTTTCCTCCAAGATTTGTAGACAGTCAGATCTATTACTACTCCAAAGATGGAGAAACACCAAAATACTTAAATACTTCTAAAGGAAGTCTGAAAAAACTATTTAAGGACAAAGCACAAGCTAAAGAACTATTAAAAAGCAAAGGCTCACAAACAGAGCTGCTTCAATTAATTTTTAGCACCCTAGATAGGAAATAAATACAAAAATTGTCATGAAAAAAAGCCCTACTCGTAAGTGGGGCTTTTTTTGTTAACATTAAATAAACATTAATAGGTTCGCAATTAATGAATATAAATTAAAGATATAATGCAATTACATGAAATTTAATAAGCAGACTCTTAAAAACGTGCGATTTAATGAAAATTAACCGCAAATAATTTGTTTAGTTAACATTAAATTAAGATTTTTACGTTTGCTAATTCAAATTAACTAACAATGAAAACAAAACTAAATGGAATTTTAACACTAGCCTTAGTGTTTGCTGTGCAGCTTCTGTTCGCACAAGAAAAGACAATTTCAGGTACAGTTTCTGACGGGGATGGAATTCCTCTTCCAGGTGCCACTGTAATTGTTCAAGGTACAACAAATGGTGTTTCCACAGATTTTGATGGAAACTACACTATTTTTGCAAATGAAGGAGAAACACTTTCTTTCAGCTTTATTGGCTATGTAGCCAAAACGGTTGTGGTTGGTGCTTCAAATACGATTAATGTAACTCTTGAGACTGATTCTCAGCAACTAGATGAAGTTATCGTTACTTCTTTAGGTATTAAGCGTGAGAAAAAAGCATTAGGATATGCGGTTTCTGAAGTAGATCAATCACAATTAGAGCAGCGTGCAGATGGTGATATTGGTAGGGTTCTTGCAGGTAAAGCGTCCGGAGTAAACATTACCAACCAGTCAGGTTTATCAGGATCTGGAACTTCTATTGTTATTAGAGGATTCAATTCATTTTCGCAAGACAATCAGCCTTTGTTTGTTGTAGACGGAATTCCTTTTTCTACAGAAACTAATAGCCAAGGTAGTTTTGTTGACGGTAACAACGGTTCTTCACGTTTCTTGGATATTGATCCTAACAACATTGAAAACGTAAGCGTACTTAAAGGTTTAGCGGCTTCAACATTATACGGAACACAAGGTAGAAATGGAGTAATCCTGATCACCACCAAAGCAGGTAAAACTGGATCAGCAGGTCCTAGAAAAACAGAAATTACTGTTAATTCCTCTGTCTTTGTGAATGAAATAGCTTCAATGCCAGAATATCAAAATGATTACGGTAATGGTTTTGACCAAGCATTTGGATGGTTCTTTTCTAACTGGGGTCCAGCTTTCAGACAAGAAGGACCTGATGGATGGGCGAACCAAGCTGCCATTAATGGAACACTTTCAGGAACACCGGGGTTTGTGAGACATCCATATACCACAGCCTCATCTTCAACTGGAATTCCTGCGATATTAGACGCTATTGGAATTGCTCCTGACGCTATACAAGAATGGAAGCCTTACAGATCAGTAGAAAACTTTTTTAGAAAAGGTCAAGTAACCAATCACAATATAAATATTAGAGGAGCCAGTTCAGACGGATCAGTTTCTTACAATGTGAATTATGGTAACTTATCTGATGAAGGATTCACTCCAGGAAATAAATTAACTAGGAACACATTGAGTTTTGGTGGTAACGCTAAGTTAAGTAATAAGTTTTCTGTTAATGGAACACTAAACTACACAGGTACTAATTTTAGAACACCACCTGTTGCTGCAAACTATGGTTCAAATGTAAGCGGAGACGGTGCTTCAATCTTTGCTAATTTATTTTATACGCCCAGATCTGTAGATTTAATGGGTATGCCTTATCAAAATCCAGTTACAGGAGAGTCTATTTACTACAGGCAAAACAACTCTATTCAGAACCCATTGTGGACAGTAGACAATGCGGCAAATATTCAAGATGTTCATAGAGTATTTGGAGGAGCTACATTGAATTATAACATTAATGATAATTTAAATGCTTCTTACCGTTATGGTGTAGATGTGTATAACGAAAATAATATAAACTACTCTAATAAAGGGGGTAAAACAGGATCTGTAGCAAACCAAACTGGTCAATACGATACCTGGAATAATGTTAAAACAATATTTACACACAACGCTACAATTAGTGGTGATTACAAATTAAACGATGATTATGGTCTTACATTTGCTGTAGGTGCTGAATCAAGAAGTGATACCTATGACAGAAATGGTGTAGCTTCTACAGGACAGCAAGTATATGGTGTATTGAGACACTTTAACTTTGCTTTACAAGATGAAATTCAGTTTTTCGAAAAAAGAAATATTGTAGGGATTTACGGGCAAGCAGCATTAGACTATAAGAGTATGGCTTATTTAACAGTTGCAGCCAGAAAAGACTGGGTATCTAACTTAGCAACTGAAAATAACTCAATTACTTATCCATCTGTAAGTGTTTCATTTTTACCAACAACAATGTTTGAGGGTTTAAAATCAGACATGGTAAACTACTTAAAAGTAAGAGCAGGTTACGGAACTTCTGCTAACTTCCCTGGAGGTTATCCAATTGCATCTGTATTAAGCTTAAATACACAAAGATTTCAAGACCAAAGTGGAAACATGGTGATTGCAAATACTTCAGGATCACAACTTGGTAATGCAACCTTAAGACCTGAATTAATTGGTGAATTAGAATTTGGTGTTGAAGGTAGGTTCTTTCAAAACAAATTATCAGCAGATATTTCTATTTATAATAAAACAACAAATGACCTGATTATATCTCGACCTTTAGATCCAACTACAGGATACACAAGTACTCAAACAAATATTGGAGAAATAGAGAACAAAGGGGTAGAGATAGATCTTGGAATGGATTGGTTTAATAATCCAAATGGTCTTTCTTGGAATACTTTTATTAACTGGTCACAAAACGACGCTATAGTAATTGACTTAGGACAAGATACAGATGAAATTGTTTACTCTGGATTCTCTTCTCTTGGAAACGTAGCTAAGGTTGGAAAATCATTAGGAACTATAGTTGGATCTGCAATTACTAGAAACGAAAATGGAGAATTTGTAGTTCAGTCTAATGGTAACTATGACGTTACATTTGGAACTAATGAAATTGGTAATGCTAATCCAGACTGGTTATTAAATATCAGTAATACCATTTCTTACAAGAACTTATCCATGAGCTTCCTAGTAAACCATGTTCGTGGTGGAGATATATTTACCTACACAGTGGCAACTTTACTAGGAAGAGGTATGATTGAGGAGACTGCAGATAGGGCAGACTCATACATTCTTCCTGGAGTTCAAGCAGACGGATCACCAAACACTGTAATGATTAACAACTCTCAATATTACTTTGACAACGTTCTTTATGGTCCAGATGAAATGCTCGTTTATGACGCATCTGTTTGGAGATTAGCTGAGATTTCACTAACATACAAAGTACCTAAAAATCTATTAGAAAAAACTCCTTTTGGTAGTATAGATTTTACTGCCTCAGGATTTAACCTATGGTATGACGCTTACAATACTCCAGACGGGGCAAATTGGGATCCTAACATTGCAGGAGTTGGAGTTGGTAACGGTAGAGGTTTTGACTACCTGAATGGACCAAGCGCTAAGAGATATGGTTTGGGTCTAAAATTGACGTTCTAATTAATAAAAAAATATATCATGAAAATAAACAAATTAATAACCGTTATTATGATTGGTTTGGTTTCATTCACGTCTTGCGAGACTATGGAGCTGGAACTGGTAGATAACCCGAATGCATTAAGTCCTACTCAAGCAGATGCAACGTTCTTTTTGAACTCAATTCAAGTAGAATTTGCTGGTTGGGTAAATAGTGTAGGAAGTAGAAGTGCTGCTTTAACCAGAATAAATCAAATGTCAGGCAGATCTTATCCTCAAGTATACGCCCCAACAACCTTCAATGGAACGTGGTCTAGCGCATACAGAGGCATGATGGAAGACATAAGGTTAATGAATAATTTAGCTGAAGAATCAGGACTTAGATACCATATAGGAATGGGAGAAGTAATGAAAGCTTATATTCTAATAACCCTAGTTGACCAATTTGGAGATATACCTTTTTCAGAAGCTTTGTTAGGATCTGAAAATTTAGCTCCAAAAGCAGATTCAGGTGAATCTATTTATGCTGCAGCATTGGATTTATTAGACAGCGCAGTAACTAACTTTAACGCAGGAGGTCCAAAACCTGCTTTAGATATGTATTATGGTGGTAATACAGCAAGGTGGATAAAAGCTGCTAATTCTATTAAAAAGAAAATTTATTACACAACAGGTAATACTGCAGGTTTTAATGGAATTACTGATTATATTAAAACTGAGGCAGAAGATTTTCAATTCAAATGGGGTACAAATGAAGTTCAACCAGATACTAGACATCCATCATATAGAAGTTCATACACTGCAACTGGAGGAAATTCTTATATGTCTAACTGGTTAATGGCAACTATGTCGGAAGGCCATGGAGGAACTAAAGATCCAAGAATGGTATACTATTTCTATAGACAAGTATCTGCTACTCCAGGTTTTGGAGCAGATCCAAACGAGGAAACTCTAGAGTGTAGTTTACAAACTGCGCCATCTCACTACTTAGCCAGTAATCAAACTTTCTGTGGATTAAATGACGGATATTGGGGAAGAGACCATGGTAATAACAATGGAATTCCACCAGATGGTTTTTTAAGAACACTACATGGAGTGTATCCTGCAGGAGGTAAATTTGACGACAGATCATTTAAAGGGCAAGTAAACGGAGCCGGAGAAGGTGGAAGAGGAATTACACCAATTATGCTTTCTTCATGGATGGACTTTATGCATGCATTTATGAATCCTTCAGATATGAAGGCATCTACTTTAGCTGGTGTAAAAAAATCTATTGAAAAAGCTGATTCCCTTGGTGGTCCTTCTATTGAAAGTGCAGATATTACTAGTTACGTATCTTTATTCGAAGCAGATTACGATTCTGCATCTGCTTCAGAAAAGGCGGAGCTATGGGCTACACAATACTGGATTTCTATGTGGGGTAATGGTATAGACGCATATAACACTTACAGAAAAACAGGATTACCAAATAATGTTCAAATTAATATTGAACCAAATCCAGGTGCTTTCCCGTTAATAATGTATTATCCTGACAATTATGCAGCGACTAATTCAAACGTAACCCAAAGAACAGATTTAACAGAGCGTGTTTTCTGGAATGCAAGTGGACCTTCTAACCTTAAATAATAGATACAATGAAAAATAATATATTCAAATTAATGACCTTTTCTCTGGCTATTTTTATGGTAGCCTGTCAAGAGTCAGACAATGCCATTGACGCAATATTCGATGGAACTACAAGAGGGGCTATTATTAGAACCGTGTCTCTTAACAGTGGAGAGTTTAACAGCTATGACCTTAATTCAGCATTTGATGTAGACATTGAAGTACAAGATGTTGAAAAAGGTGGATTAATGGAAAAAGTCAATGTTTATTTAGGATTTAAAGGTTCTGAAGTATTGGCAAAAACTCTAACGCCAAATAATTTTACAACAGGACCAGCGGGATTACCAAGAACCAATATTAGAATAACCTTAGCTGAAGCAGTGGCTGCTTTAGGGTTAAGTTCAAGCCAGTACACAGGTGGTGACGCTTTGCCTGTAAGACTTGAATTGGTATTAATTGATGGAAGGGTATTTTCATCAGATGATGCTGCAGGAACACTACAGGGTTCATATTTTGCATCTCCATTTAAATACAACACAGTAATTAAATGTATTCCTACTAGCGCTATTGCTGGAATCTATACTATTAGTATGGTAGATTCATATGGTGATGGTTGGAATGGTGCTTCTGTAGACGTTACTATAGACGGAACTACTACATCTTATACCATTGATGATGGTGCAACAGCAACGCATGTGGTAACAATTCCAGCTGGGGCATCTACCATGTCTTTTGCATACACCAATGGTGCTTGGGATAGTGAAGCATCTTATACCATTACGTATACTAAATTAGATGGAACATCTCAACAAACTGCTTTATCTGATGGACCTTCTTCAGCAGGAGGAACCAAAGTATTGAGTGTTTGTCAATAACATTTAATTATTATCATTTAAAAGGCCCGTAAAACGGGCCTTTTTTTTTGTGCTTAATATTATGTATTTAACAACCCCTATGGTATGTTCAAATTTAATAATCGAGTATCGTTTTTGGTGTAAAAATAACCCCTCCAAAAACTCTTACCCAACCCGTCATACTTCCAAACAACTTCGCCTTGCGCAGAAACTTCCCAATACCCATAATCACCCTCACAAATTAAAGTATTGCCGTTAGGAAGCCTCTGAAGACCTGAAATTTTGTCGAAATACATATCTGAATTCGTAAAAGACCATTTAATCTCAGGGGCAATATAATTTTGCATACTAGTCGTAGAGAAAGTGGGCAACTCCAATTCATAGGCAATAGACTGTTCTAAGTTGCTACCATTATTATAAATTAGAAAATTCCCATTACCAGGATAATTGTCAAGTACTATAGAGGGATGGTGGTTGTTAAATAAAAATTGTTCTGCATTAGTGTGCTCAAACAAAGAAGGGTTGCCAAATCTATACACCAAGTCTCCTCCCCTATTGAATTGTCCTCCTTGATCGCTAGCAGCTTCTGCTGATGTGGTACTGTGATCAATGACCCAAACCTCAGAATAAAAATTAACACTCATATAAATTAGATCAGTTGCTGGATCATAGAAAATACCATTGGCATGCATCCAATCCCCATTCTCTAAATCACTATGATTAAGGTCAATTTTATTGGGAAAATCAGAAAGCTGGCCGTATAAATCATTGTCAGCCGCTGTATTTTGGACCATATGATCCCAACTCCTCCACTGCCAAACAATTTCGTTGGTCTGGGGGTTCACCTCGATTAATTTCTCCAAGAAAATATCATGTCCTGGGAATTGACCTGCAGCTTCGAGTTGAAGCTCAGTGATTCTTTCCCAAACCATAATCATCATATGCCCATTGGGCAATTGGGTCGCATCATGGTGGGCAATCTCATTTTCGGTATTCACCTCATAACGCCACATTTCCTTTCCGGTGTAGTCCATCAGAGAAACAACACCGCCATAACCACCAAAAGTAATGATCGGGTTTGAAGACTTAAAACAGCCCAATAAATCTCCTGAAGGGGTTATTTCAATATCATTTCCAAAACGTTCTTCAAAAGCCCACTCTTTAAGCTTTTCACCCTCGTGATTCACCAAATAAGCATTTTTTTGTCCGTTTTCCATCATAAAAATATACCCGCTTTGATCTATCCCTTGCTCCTTATAAAGCACAATGTTTTGTTGAGCAAAGCGCTCTAAGGGTATAAAGAAAGCCACCGCCTCAATATTATTACTCAAAATAAGTTGCTTAGACACTTCTGATCCCGTTAAACCACCCTCCCAATGGGAAAATTTATAATTAGGCGCTGCTACTGCAGTAATCGTAATAGTTTGTCCTGCTTTATATGGAGGGCTATCGCTAAATAAAATAGTGCCTCCAATATCAGGACTAACAGCTGTTGTCACATTTAACGAGACCAAATCAACATCTTCATTTTTGGCACATGAAAACAATAAGAATATCAGTGCGCAAACAATTGGATTTCTCATAGGGTAATGAATTTGAAATAACAAATATAAGATGAATTAAAATCGAAACGCAAAAAAATCATTTTGTTTAAGGAAAATGAATTAATACGGAAAAAAAATAACTCAAAAAAACACATTATTTAATTGCAACGATTACAAAACAAATAATATGCAAAAAATTAACGCAATCAATAAGAATACTTTCAAATAAGAACTAAAAAATAATTATTTAACAACGTGTTAATTTTTCGTCGTGAAAATCTTATAATAAATAAAATTTATTTTTAGTATTAATATAAATGATGTATAAAAAATGAATTTTTTGTCAAAAACAATAAAATGTTAAACAATTCTTAATTAAAACTTGTTTTGATTGATAATTAAATGCATATTTACAGGCTAAATTTTAAATAAACCTAATAATGAAAACAACTTTAAATGGTATTTTAACGCTATTATTGGCGTTGGTTGTGCAAGTATCTTTTGCGCAAGAAAAGACAATTTCAGGTACTGTTTCAGATCAAAACAACATTCCATTGGGAGGTGTAAATATCCTTGTACAGGGTACATCTAATGGAACACAATCAGATTTTGATGGAAACTTTACCATTAATGCTAGTGTAGGACAAACATTAGTATTTACATATATTGGAATGAAACAAACTACCGCTATAGTAGGTTCTAGCAATGTAATGAACATTCAAATGCAAGAAGACGCGCAAGCTTTAGAAGAAGTAGTGGTTTCAGCACTTGGTGTAACAAGAGAGAAAAAAGCGCTTGGTTACTCTCAACAAACTGTTAAAGGGGAGAACTTAGTTCAAACTAAAGAGGTAGATTTAAACACAGCACTTTCTGGAAAAGTGGCCGGGGTTCAGATGATAGGTGCCCCATCTTCAACATTTGATCAAGGTCTTCTTAGATTAAGAGGTGAAACAGGTGTTCTATATGTAGTAGACGGTGTAAAAGTTTATTCTCAGTCTGATATTAACACAGACAATATAGGGAACATTTCTGTACTTAAAGGTGCCGCGGCAACAGCTCTTTTTGGAGTAGATGCAAGAAATGGGGTTGTATTAATTACTTCTAAAACAGCTAAAAATGGCGTTGGGTCTCTATCTATTGATCATACAACATCTATGACTTCCATAGCATTATTACCTAAATATCAAAACGAATACGGTGGAGGTTACTATCAAGAGTGGGATACTTTTGAATATAATCCAGATACAGATCCTGCAGAATGGGCTGCCTTTGAGGGACAAAAAACGCCTTACTATGGTGCAGATGAATCTTGGGGACCTAGATTAGATGGAACATTAGTAAGACATTGGGATTCTTGGATTCCAGGATCAGACTCATTTGGAGAATTAAGACCATGGTCTGCGAATCCAGACAATGTGAAAGATTTTTATCAAGATGCCATTACTAATAACACTTCATTAAACTGGTCAAAAGGTGGTGATGATTATAAAATTGCTGCATCTGTTAGAAATATAAGCACGGAATTAATTTTACCCAATTCTGCAAGAAATCAAATTGACATAAACTTGAACGCTTCTTATAAGCAATCAGAAAAATTAGATTTATACACTTCTGTTAACTACCAAACAAGGGTTACTGAAAACGAACCGCTTCAAGGTTATGGAGGGTTAGGTGCTAACTTTAACCAATGGTGGCAACGCCAGATTGACATGGATCGTTTAAAAAACAATTATTTCCAGAACGGCGAATACTACTCTTGGAACATTCGTTCTCCAAGAAACTCAAGACCGCAATATTGGGACGCGCCTCAATTTTCAGTAGACAATAACAATACTTTACAACGCAAAGATGTATTATTTGGAAACTTTGGTGCTAACTACCAATTAACAAGTAACATTAAAGCTAATTTAGAAGCGAGAAGAAGGGTAAACTCATATTTCTCAAATTCAAGAGTTGCTTTTGGAGGTTTAGAAGTTCCAAGCTATAATGAAGCTAGTAGTCATTACGAGCAAAATGAATTATTTGGTTTCTTAAACTTTGCAGATCGATATATTGAAGACGCTTTAGACATTGATGTTAAAGTTGGTTTCCAATTACAAAAAAACAGATCACAGTCAACGTCAGCTGGAACTGTTGGTGGACTATCAGTACCTGATTTCTACTCAGTAGCTACCTCTGTAGACAGACCTTCATATTCGCATAATTTGACACAATCTAGAGTAAATTCTTTATTTTCTTCTGTTTCCGTTGGGTATGATAGTACTTTTTATATTGATGCTTCTTATAGATTAGACTGGAGTTCTACTGCTAATACGGCGAATAACAGATTAGAAACTTACGGTATTTCTGGTGTGTTTATCTTTGATGACTATTTAAACATTGACGCAATTTCATTTGCTAAATTAAGAGCAGGTGTAGCTCAAGCACCTATTTTCCCAAATGCTTACCAAACAACTTCAATATACAATGTGGGTAGCCCTTATGGTGGAAACGCTTCTTTCTCTGTGCCAAATACACAATCAAATCCAAATTTATTAGGGGGAACTAGAAATGAAACGGAAATTGGACTTGAAACCAAGTTCATCAATAACCGAATTGGATTAGACCTTACCTATTTCAATCGTGAAGATTCTCAGTTACCAGTAGCTATACCGGTACCAGGATCAACTGGGTATTCAGGACTATCCATCAATTCAGGGGTAACGTCCTCTAAAGGTTGGGAACTTGCTATTTCAGGTACACCAATTCAAACGGATAACATTACTTGGGATGTAGCGGTTAACTTTGCTACATTAGAAAAAAGAACTGATTTTATTTATGAAGGTATCCAAAAAAATGTACTACAAACAATGAGCTGGTATTCTTTACAATTACAAGAAATACCTGGTGAAGAATGGGGAACATTTGTAGGAAGAAAAAGAAGGGTAGACGACAATGGAAACTTTGTATTGAACTCAAATGGTACTCACATTGTAGACTCTAATCAAGTTTTAGGAACTCTATTACCAGATTTTACTGGAGGTTTTTCTTCTACATTTAGATATAAAAACTTCTTCTTATTTGCAGGTTTAGACTTCCAAAAAGGTGGATTGTTTAATTCAACTACTCAGATGTTTACTCACTACTCTGGTTTACACGAGAGCACAGCAGGTACTAACGATATAGGTAACCCGCTTCGTGATCCAATAGCCGATGGTGGTGGTGTTCATGTTCAAGGAGTTGATGTTGACGGAAATCCAGTAGACACCTATATTGAAGCATCTTCTTATTATGGTAGTTTATTTGGTGTTCATGACAGATGGATGTACGACGCAACATACATTAAATTACGTCAGGTAAGATTAGGATATACTTTACCAAATAGCCTTTTAACAAAGACACCTTTCAAAAAAGTAGATCTATCTATTATAGGAAATAACTTATTATTACTCTACACGAAAGTTCCAGGTATTGATCCATCTGAAATTGAAGGAAGAGGTACCTTAACTAGTTCTTATAGAGCTATTGAGGGAGGTCAGTTACCTCCTGCGAGAACTATCGGATTGAATGTAAAAATTAACTTCTAGAAAATTATTAAAATGAAAAATACAATTAAATATTTCGGGATTTTAGCACTTTCTATAGGTTTGTTAAATTCTTGTGAAAACGTTGATTTTGGGGATGAAAACACAAACCCTAATCAACCCTCAAAGGCTTCTACAGCCGCTTTGTTAACAAATGCTATGAGATCACTTCCAGGTCACGTAAGTGAAGTTGAGGGAAATATGTGGGTGCAATACATTTCACAGATTACCTATACTGAAGGATCTAGATATGGTACTGAACAATGGTCATACGATGGTTGGTACAATGGTGCATTAAAAGATATCCAAGAGGTAATAGACTTGAATACTGAAGACGCAGCGTCTTACACAAATGGAGGTTCAACGGCCAATCAAATTGCTGTTGCTAAAATCTTAAAAGCGTATTACATTCAATTCATCACAGATACTTGGGGTATGGTTCCTTTTAGTGAGGCTTTACTAGGAGTAGACAATATCACTCCTGCATTTGACTCTCAAGAAGCCATTTACACTGCAGGTTTTGCATTGATAGATGAGGCGTTAGCTTCAATAAACACTTCTGGGACACTTAATGGTGATATTCTATTTAGTGGAAACATGAATGAATGGAAGAAATTCGCAAACACCCTTAAATTAACTATGGCAATGAGAATTGCTGATGTAGATGCTGGAACTGCTCAAGCTAAGTTTAATGAAGCGCGTTCTGGTGCTATTGCTAGTGTGAGTGAAAATATAAACTATCCATACCTTACAGAGGACACCAATGACAACCCATGGCAAGATCGTTTTGAAACTCGTGAGGATTATGCGTTAAGCACTATGTTCGTAAATCATTTGTCTTCTAAAAATGATCCTCGCTTAACTCAATATGGTGAATTACCAGCTGCTGGTGGAGATTATACTGGTATTGATTACGGGGTAGAAAATCCAAATGTTAACCAAACAAATGTTTCCTTTATTGATAGCGATATTATCTATGACGGAACACAAAAAGGAGGGGTAATCTTTACTTATGCTCAAGTAGCGTTCTCTTATGCAGAAGCAGCTCACAGAGGTTGGATTTCTGACAGTGCAGAAGATTGGTATAACAAAGGAATCCAAGCGTCTATGGATCAATGGGGTGTTTCAGCAGAAAATACTGCTGCATATTTAGGGGAAGCTTCTGTTAAATTTGACACTTCAAAAGCTATGGAGCAAATTGCCACTGAAAAGTGGGTGTCTTTATTCTTACAAGGTTCTGAGGCATGGGCTGAATGGAGAAGATTAGACTATCCACAATTAAGTCCAGCTCCAGATGCTTTAACTGGCACAGGAATTCCTGTTAGATATGGTTACTCAGCAAATACAGCTGCTTTAAACGAAGCAAACTACAATGCTGCAGTTTCTGCTCAAGGAGCAGACAATCAAGACACCAAATTGTGGTGGGATATAAAATAAAATTCAATTTATTGTTTTTATATTGTTAGTTAATTAAAGCACCTGCAATTGTAGGTGCTTTTTTTTGGTTAAATTTAAGTTATGAAAAAAAATATCGTTTTAATATTAATGTTACCCTTTTTCAGTTGGGGACAAAATATTTCAATAGATCCTAGAAATTTCAACTCAGGCAATATAGAACTCATTAGGGCTGTTAACGAAAACAGAAATATCAAAGGTCATCCATTTTTAGAGGAAGATTTTTCCATCTCTACTATTGAATTTAAGGATGGAACAACCTATGAAGGATTGATTAGATTCAACATTGGTAAAGATGTTTTTGAGATAAAAAGCAATACCTCTGAGGAAATTTATGAATTTAAATTAAAGCCAGGGATTCGCATTACGCTCTCGGGAAAAACCTTTGAAGCTAAACTACTCAGCAGCGAGAAAAGCTTAGCTACTTTTGAGATTCTAGTAAATGACACGCCTTATTCGCTCTATAAATACCATAAGAAAATTATTAAAGAACCTCGAAAAGATGGCATAGCTATGCCAAGCTCCAACCAAGGAAACAACAGTGATGCATTTTGGAGTGAGCAATCTTCTCTGATACTCATGGCAAAAAATCAGATTTACGAAATAGAAAAATCTCATAAAAGACTCCTCAAATCAGGAATGGTTGATCCTTCGAAATACAATGAGATTGCAAAGAAAAAGAAATTCAAATTAGATAGAATGGAAGATGTGATAGCAATGGTTAAAGCACTCAACCAATAAGATTAACCTAATCTCATAAAAATACACATATTCAAAAACCCCCATGCCAAAAGCAGGGGGTTTTTTGTTTACTTTTGCATCATGGAGAAACAAACGTATATATACGGCATTAGAGCTGTTATTGAGGCTATTGAAGCCAAAGAGACCTTAGATAAGATATTTATCCAAAAAGGCCTACAGGGAGACTTAATTAAGACCTTAGAAAACCTGATTAGAAAGCAGGGTTTAAACACTTCTTATGTACCCGTAGAAAAGCTTGATCGTTTGGCAAAGCAACACAACAACCACCAAGGAGTTGTAGCGAGTATTTCTCCCATAGAATTCCATGAACTCGATCCTTTTGTAGAAAGTGTTTTAGAAACAAAAGAAGCCCCACTTTTCTTACTCTTAGATCAATTATCAGATGTGAGAAATTTTGGTGCCATAATAAGAACTGCCTCTTGCACGGGAGTAGACGCTATTATCATTCAAAAAAAAGGTGCTGCTCCAGTAACTGCAGACACTATAAAAACTTCTGCAGGTGCAGCTTTTCAAGTCCCTATTATTAAAGTAGATCACTTGAAAGACGCTGTTTTTCACTTACAAGCCTGCGGTATTCAAGTAGTCGCAGCTACAGAGAAAGCTAAAAACGACTTATATGAAGTTTCTTTAACAGGACCCACCGCTATTGTTATGGGGTCTGAAGACATGGGAATTACACCCTCCATTTTAAAAGTGGCCAACGCCCAAGCAAAGTTACCCATGGAGGGACCTATTAGTTCATTAAATGTATCTGTTGCTTGTGGTGTATTCTTATACGAAGCAGTGAGACAAAGAAAATAATATGAATGAACCATTAGCAGAAAGAGTCCGCCCAAAGTCCTTAGAGGGCTATATGAGTCAAACTCATTTGGTGGGGCCTGCTGGTGTATTGACCAAACAAATAAAGGCAGGTGTTATTCCTTCTATTATTTTATGGGGACCTCCAGGAACTGGAAAAACTACCTTAGCCAATATTATTGCCTCCCAGACACAACGCCCATTTTATGCCCTAAGTGCTATAAATTCAGGGGTGAAAGAAGTGAGGGAGGTCATTGAAAAAGCCAAACAATCTGGTGGATTATTTACTACCAAAAACCCGCTATTATTTATAGATGAGATCCATAGATTTAGTAAGTCTCAACAAGACTCCCTATTAGCAGCAGTAGAAAAAGGATGGGTTACTTTAATTGGAGCTACCACAGAGAATCCGAGTTTTGAGGTGAATGCTGCTCTACTCTCTCGTTGTCAAGTTTACACGCTCAAAGCTTTTGAAAAATCAGATTTAGAAGCGCTATTGGATAATGCTATAAAGATAGATCCATGGCTTCAAGAGAAAGAAATTGTCCTCAAAGAAACCAATGCCCTTTTTAGGGCAAGTGGTGGTGACGCCAGAAAATTGCTCAATATTTTTGAATTTCTTGTCACCCAAAATCCAGATAAAAAAGTAGTCATCACAGATGAGTTTGTAACAAGCAACACACAAAATAACACTGCTTTTTATGACAAGTCGGGAGAACAACATTACGACATTGTTTCTGCATTTATAAAATCTATTAGAGGTTCTGATCCCAATGCAGCTGTTTACTGGCTAGCCCGAATGATTGTTGGAGGGGAAGACGTGAAATTCATAGCCAGGAGAATGGTCATATTGGCTTCTGAAGATATTGGAAATGCCAATCCAACCGCCCTTGTACTAGCAAATACTTGTTTCCAATCGGTTCATACCATTGGGCACCCAGAAGCAAGAATTATCTTGAGTCAGTGTGCGGTGTATTTAGCGACTTCTCCAAAGAGCAATAGCAGCTATTTGGCCATAGACCAAGCGATTGCTGCTGTTAAAGAAACTGGTGATTTACAAGTACCCCTCGCACTGAGAAATTCGCCTACCAAACTAGTGAAAGAACTGGGCTATGGAGACAGCTACCAATACTCCCACAACGGTCCAAATGCATTCATAGCACAAGAGTTTCTCCCGGAAGCCATATCAGGAACCGTTTTTTACCAACCCGGAGACAACCCCAAAGAGAAAGGGAGTCGGGATTTTCTTAAAAACAGATGGAAAGATAGATACGGATACTAAAACAATTCCTAGCCTGCTATAGAAACTTTTTTAATTCTACTAAACTTTGCACCATTTCACAATGCTTATGTACAGATTCTCCGTGAGCGTTAAAATGAATGACCTCAAAGCCAACTTCTTTAGCGCCTAGAATATCTGCTTCTAAACTATCTCCAATCATTAAAGATGTAGCTGCAGTAACATTTGCTTTTTCAAGCGCCAATTCAAAAATTTGAGGGTGCGGCTTCTTAACCCCTGCCAACTCCGAGTCCATAACAACGTCAAAATAATGATCAATATGGGCATTTTTCATTTTCTTGCCTTGTACCTCAGAAAATCCATTGGTAATGATGTGCAAATTGTAATGTGGTTTCAGGTACTCTAATATTTCTATAGTTCCAGGAAACAAATGATTGTAAGTGGTTAACACAGCCATATATTGGTCTGCCAACTCGAGAATGAGTGTGTCTGTTGCAGGGTATTCAAGCGTGTCAAAGGTAGACTTCAAACGTTCGTAACGCAAGGTTTCTTTGGAAACGGTGCCGTTCCTGTACATACGCCAATACTGAAGATTAATAGGGATATAGGCTTTTAAAAATGTATCTAATGGAATGTCTACGCCATATTCAATGAGTAAACGTTCAAAAGTAAGGGCTGAATTTTTTTCAAAATCCCAAAGGGTATGGTCTAAATCAAAAAATATATCTGAAATCTTTCCTTTAAGCATTCTTTTTTTTTTTGCTAAAGGTACTATTTAATTTTGCTTTGCCTAACCCCAAAAACTACCCCCTGAATGGTTTACACTACTTTGGATAAACCTATTTTGCAGGCAATCTATTCTCAGAATAAAAAAACTATTTACTAAACTGTGCCAGTTGCTTTTGAAAAGTCTCTTTCCATATATGGGCTTTTTCTCCTCCCAACAATTCATTAGAAAAAACTACATTAAAGTGCGCCCCTACTTCTTTTGTTGCCTGATACAAGGGTGTCATTATTTTTAAGGCATCTAAAGTACTTTTTTCCTTTAATAAGGCGTAATCATGTACAGCAAAAGGGTGCACTTTAATAGGTAATTGAACCTCTAGGTAAATGTCATAAAAGAAAAATGGGCTGGCAGTACCCGCTCTAAATCCAAGCTCATGGGTATAACCCATAGAATAGTCGTTATGAATTTCAGCGTCTACTAAGTCCCTGTAAGAAACCGGTATGTCTACCCTATTATATCGCATTCTAGAAGCCTTTATAGGTCTATTGACTACATTGGCCAAATGCTTCTGCTCGTCCATTAAAATTTTAGGTGCTCCAAAAGATGCGTATGACGCCGCCAAAGCTACTTCAAAGTGGTCTGCTACAGATTTTATAAGGGCTTTAAAGGCGTTGTTATAAGGAGATACATTTTTGTCATATGTCCCATATTCTGCAAATTGAAAAAAGAAAATGGCCTTGGTTTTATACTGTCTTAAAAGAGTCCCTATAAAGTCAAAGTTATCATAGGGGTCTTTTTTAAAGCGCAGCCACACCCCTATCCTATTGAGAAGCCTAGTGAATTTTAAGCCTGACAAATCCACAAAAAAACCAAAGACTCCTCTGATAAGGCCACGGTATGCAAATGCGTGGGAGCTAGTCACATCTATTAATGAGGTAAAACAATACGTTCTTTTAGTCCTTATAAGATCCGGAAATTTTTCTTGAAGGGCATTAAAAAAAAGCTCCGCCCATTGGTCCACAACAGGTAGGGTTAAAAAACCGTTCACATAACCTACACTTTCTTTTGGGGGAAAGCGCCCATGAATATCCTTCACATGAGGCAAATACTCCTCGTAACGAGATAGCATATAGAAACTGGCTGCAAAAATATCAAAGGGAATACTACTCTTGTCCCCCACAGAAAAAAAACAGGGTACCCCATTCCAATCACTCACTTTAATAGAATGATCATTGATTCCTTGTTCAAAGAGAAGTGAGTGAGATCTAATAAAAAACTCATTCTGTAGGGCTTGTTTGGTGTAGGTTAATTTTGGTCCCTCATGTTTTATGAAATCCGACACTTCAGTGGTAAAAGCAACTTCTATCCCTAACAATCGCTTGCATATATGGTTGGCAATATAAGTAAATCTTGGGGTGATTTTATAGGTGTATATCAGGAGCATCTAAAAGATAATATGATTCAAAAAATACATAACCAAAGGAGCGGTCAATCTAAGTTTAAAATTAAACAATTATAGCAATTGCTGGTCTGCAAAACTAAAGTATTCATTTTTACCTACAATAATATGGTCCAATAACACCATATCTAACAACTTAGCTGCGTCTTTCAATTTAATTGTTAAAGTCTTGTCAGCAACAGAAGGTGTCAGATTTCCTGTGGGGTGGTTGTGGGCCACTATCATGGCGGTAGCTCCCCATTTTAAGGCTTGTTGCAACACCAATCTAATATCTACAACCGTAGCCGTAAACCCACCTTTACCCAGTAAAGACCGTTCTAAAACTACATGGGCATTGTCCAAATACAACACCCAAAATTCCTCATGAGCCAATCCAATGAGCACTGGTTTTAATACTAAAAAGGCCGCTGCACTAGAAGAAAGCGACAAAGGTTTTGCAGGGATAAGAGGTAACAATCGGTACCCCAAATCCAAAGAAGCCTTAATTTTTACAGCTTTCACCTTCCCCACCCCTTTAAAATCCATTAAATTTTCTACCGATAATTCAAAAAGTTTTTGAAGGTCATTACCAGAGCGAATTAAAAGGCTTTTAGCCAATGAAAGGGCAGATTGCCCCACAGATCCATTGCCAAGAACAATGGCTAATAGTTCTGCGTCTGTCAATTTTTGCCCACCCAAACGGAGGTATTTTTCTCTAGGCTGGTCTTCAACAGACCAAGCCTTCATACTCGTGTTTTTAGCATAAACCATGAATAAAGATAGCCTGTATGGTATAAAAATGAGCGCCAACCAGTTAAACTACACATAAATTAGATTATCGGTCAAAAAACCTTACTTAAAGACAAAAAAATAAAATCTTAGGAGATCCTTTGGGCTAAAGCTTTAAAATCTGTCCCCCCATAATTTCCTGAACTCATAAACAAAAGCACCGTTCCTTCTAGAGGTAAATCTCTTAAAAAAACTGCCAATCCATCTGTCGTAGTTTCTATTTGAAGTGTATTAGCATTAAAAGCTTCTTTAATTACCTCAGCAGAGATAGGGTCCCGATCTTTTATGGCTAACACGGCTGGCTCGAAGAAAACCATACCGACATCGGCCTTGGCCAAAGCATTTTTATACTCCTTGAGAAAAGAAGCGTCTAAACTACTGTAGGTATGCAACTCAAGTACCACAACCAACTTTCTATCTGGATACTGCTCCTTAACCGCTGCAGTAGTGGCCTTTACCTTACTGGGGGCATGAGCAAAATCTTTGTAAATAGCCGTTTGATTGTTCTTAGCGACCAATTCTAATCTTTTAGAAGCCCCTTTAAAACTACTAATGGCCTCATAGAAATCTAGGGCGTCTATACCCATATGCTGACAGATCCACTTGGCTCCTGCCAGATTATTAAGGTTGTGCTTTCCAAAAATTCCTAATGGCAATGGACCTTCTTCCGTTTCTAGATAAGTCACGCCATTGTCTATAGAAGATTCTGGGGTGGTATAAGCAATTTTACGAATGGTGTTGGTGGCTTTTTCAACCATTTCGTGAAGCAGCGCGTCTTCTTGATTATAGCTCAGACTACCTCCAGCTACAATACTGTCAATAAAGGATTCGAAGGGCGCACAATAAGACTCAAAAGTGGGAAACACATTAATATGGTCCCAGGCAATACCACTCAACAGCGCAATATGCGGCTTGTAATGTAAAAACTTAGATTGAGGATCTATGGGAGAGGAGAGATATTCGTCCCCTTCTAATAACATAAAATCGTTCTGTTCTGTGAGGTGAACCATCTTGTCAAAGCCGTCTAATTGCGCCCCCACCATAAAGTCTATGTCTTTTTCATGGTAGTGCATGACATGAAGAATCATAGAAGTAATGGTTGTTTTTCCATGACTCCCCCCTATCACCACACGTGTTTTATGCTTTGAATGCTCGTATAAAAATTCAGGGTAAGAAGACACTTTTAAACCCAATTCCTGAGCTTTTTCAAGCTCAGGATTCCCTGGTTTTGCGTGCATGCCTAAAACAATTACGTCTATATCCGAGTGAATATTTTCAGGCTGCCAACCCATTTTTAGGGGAAGTAAGCCAACGGCTTCTAAACGGCTTTTAGAGGGTTCAAAAATGACATCGTCACTGCCGCTAATCTCATGACCCGCTTCGTGTAATGCTAGTGCTAAATTATGCATGGCACTTCCTCCAATGGCTATAAAATGTATTCTCATAGAGTTATTTTCCAGAACCCATAGATTCCTTTTGATCGTGTATCATTTCCCAAAGAGTGTCTTTGAGCGGCATAATGCCCTTTTGCGCCACTGCAGAGAAGAACAAAAATGGGGTATTTCCCAATACGGGTTTTAGTAAACATGAAATTTCCGCTTCTAATTCCTCATCCAACATATCACTCTTAGAGATAGCGACCAAACGGTCTTTATCTAGCAATTCGGGATTGTATCTTCTCAGCTCGTCTAATAATACGCCGTACTCTTTTACAATATCTTCACTATCTGCAGGGATTAAAAATAAAAGGGTCGCATTGCGCTCTATATGCCTTAAAAAGTAATGCCCCAGACCTTTACCTTCCGCTGCTCCTTCAATAATTCCAGGAATATCTGCCATGACAAAGCTCTTAAAATCTCTATACTCCACAATTCCTAAATTGGGTTTTAGGGTGGTAAATGCATAGGAGGCTATTTTTGGTTTGGCAGAGGTAATCACAGAGAGCAGGGTAGATTTTCCTGCATTGGGAAAACCAACCAATCCAACGTCTGCCAACACTTTTAATTCAAGGGTAAAAGACCCTTCTTTTCCTGGGATTCCAGGCTGGGCATATCTGGGCGTTTGATTGGTAGAAGACCTGAAGTGCCAATTCCCTAGCCCCCCTTTTCCACCTTCTAGAAGCACAATTTCTTGGTCGTGCTCAGTCACTTCATACAAAGGCTCCTGGGTTTCTCCATCTTTAACAACAGTTCCCAAAGGCACTTCTAAATAAACGTCATTTCCATCCGTACCAAAACTCCTATTTTTGCTACCATGTCCTCCGTGCTCCGCACTAAAGTGTTTTTTGAATTTATAATGAACCAGTGTCCAAAGGTGCTTATTACCCTTTAAAATAATGTGTCCCCCTCTTCCTCCATCGCCACCATCGGGTCCTCCCTTGGTGATGAATTTCTCCCTGTGTAAATGTATAGATCCCTTTCCTCCATTTCCTGAGGTTAAAAAAACCTTTACATAATCTACGAAATTTCCTTCTGTCATGGGGTAATGATTAAATAATTTATGGGGTAATTTGGCCTATTCTAGGCCGATGCCTTAAACAGTGTTTTTCTGTTACAAACCACTAATAATAGCAGCAATTCTCTTTGTTATCTCTGAAATTTCTCCAATGCCGTTCACAGCATAAAACTTATTTTGGGCCTTGTAAAAAGCTTCTAAAGGCGCTGTTTTAAGGTTGTATTCCTGAAATCTATTTCTAATTTTTGTTTCGTCCTGATCGTCCGGTCTTCCACTTTCTTTACCTCGTTCTAACAGTCTAGCGGTTAAAACATTCTCGTCTGCTTCCAAGGCTATGGTGGCTGAAATTTCCATAGACTTAGACTTTAAAAAAGCATCCAAGGCTTCTGCTTGGGCGGTTGTTCTTGGAAATCCATCAAATATAAATCCTGCAGCTGCTTGGTTTTCATTCACCTCTGCCTCCAACATTTGTATGGTCACAGAATCTGGAACCAAATCTCCTTTATCCATATAAGACTTGGCCAATTGACCTAAAGAAGTATTTTGAGAAATGTTAGCTCTAAAAACATCTCCAGTAGAAATATGCTTTAATTGGTAGGTTTCTTTTAAAAAGGCCGCTTGGGTTCCTTTTCCTGCGCCTGGTTTCCCAAACAAGACAAGGTTGGTTTTCATGGGGTTTTCTTTAGTTAATTAAAGGCACAAATATAGTGTTTTGATTTCGCTTTTTTAAAGGGACAGACCGGCTTTATAATAATTATCTCGTATTTTTGTAGCACAAGCACAAAATAACCCTAAGGGCCTTATTAATGAGTTCAAACTATTTTTCTTCTAATTTCACTCTCGGTATTCTCGGTGGCGGACAACTCGGCAAAATGCTTTTGCAGGAAACCAGAAAATGGGACATTCAAACAAAAGTATTAGATCCCTCTAAAGACGCTCCGTCTAGATTGGCTTGCAACTATTTTGAGCAAGGAGATTTAATGGATTATGAGACTGTTTTTAATTTTGGAAAAACCGTAGACCTACTCACCATAGAAATTGAAAATGTAAATATTGACGCACTAGAAGCGCTTGAAAAAAAGGGAATCACTGTATATCCATCCTCAGATAGTCTTAGAAGTATTGCCAACAAGGGCACCCAAAAACTGTTTTACACAGACCATCAGATACCAACGGCACCTTTCAACAGGTTTGCCTATAGCTCAGAAATTGAGGACAGTATTGCTCATGGGGGACTGTCTTTCCCTTTTGTATGGAAGTCTGCTCAATTTGGTTATGATGGTCAGGGCGTAAAAGTCGTGAGACAAGCTTCGGATTTAAAAGGACTCCCCAACGTAGCTTGCATTACAGAAAATCTCATTGCATTCGAAAAAGAATTGGCGGTAATTGTCTGTAGAAACCCTGGTGGAGAAAGTGTGCACTATCCTGTTGTTGAGATGGAATTTCACCCTGAGGCCAATCAGGTAGAATACGTTTTGTGTCCTGCAAGAATCGCAGATCACTTGGCCCAAAAAGCGATAGAGGTGGCCTTAAAAACTTCTGAAGCTTATGGCCATGTTGGGCTCTTAGCGGTGGAAATGTTTTTGACAAAAGAAGGCGATATTTTGGTGAACGAAGTTGCCCCTAGACCGCACAATTCAGGGCACTACTCTATTGAAGGGAGTTACACAAACCAATATGAACAACACCTCAGGGCCATACTGGACCTTCCTTTAGGAAACACCGCTAGTAAAGTAGCTGCTGTAATGGTCAATCTCGTAGGCGCAGAGGGACACACTGGTGCTGTGGTGTATGAAAATATGAAACACATTTTAAGCCTTGACGGAGTAACACCGCATATTTACGGAAAAAAAGAAACACGGCCTTTCAGAAAAATGGGGCATGTAACCATAGTGCACCCAGATATGCAAATCGCAAGGGAGATGGCAGAAACCGTCAAAAAAAGTATTGCCGTAATTAGTGAAAAATAATTGATACGCAGGGAATAATCATCCAACATTTAAAAATAGTAAAGGGTATTATCCTGAGTCACAACAGTTTAAAAATAGTCTTAAATAAATATATATGAAAAAAGTAGCCGTAGTTATGGGAAGTACCAGCGACCTTCCTGTTATGCAAGAAGCCATAGACTTTTTAAAATCCTTTAATATAACCGTGATGGTAGACATAGTTTCTGCCCACAGGACCCCTGAAAAACTATTTAGTTTTAGTAAAAACGCTCACCTAGAGGGGATTGGCGTCATTATAGCGGGTGCGGGTGGTGCGGCACATTTACCAGGAATGGTGGCTTCATTGTCGCCATTACCTGTCATAGGCGTACCCATCAAAAGCAGTAATTCTATAGACGGTTGGGATTCTGTACTGTCTATATTGCAAATGCCGGGTGGGGTGCCTGTTGGCACCGTGGCACTGAATGGTGCCAAGAATGCGGGCATTCTCGCCGCCCAAATACTCGGAAGCAGTGAGCCTGCAATTCTGGACCAAATGATTGCTTATAAGGAAGCTCTTAAAGAAAAAGTGATTGAAGGCGCAAAATCAATTCAGTCATAAAAAGCAGCGTAGACGCTAAGCCAATTCAGTCATAAAGAGCAAGCTGCTCCTGCTTAAAACTGAATATTCACACAAAAACACTTGTCAGTCCATGTCTAAAAATCCTTTATTAGTCCCATTTGAAACGCCTCCATTTCATTTGATCAAAAACGAGCATTACAAACCAGCTTTTGAGACTGCTATAAACCTCGCTAAAGAAGAGATTGCTGCTGTAAAGGAGCAATCAGAAGCACCTACTTTTGAAAACACTGTAGCAGCCCTAGATTATGCAGGACAGACATTGGGACATATTTCAAGTATATTTTTTAATCTCAATTCAGCAGAAACCTCACTCGAAATGCAACAAATTGCACAAGAAGTGTCACCACTTCTCACTGCTTTTAGCAATGACCTGAGTTTAGATCCTGAATTATTCAAAAGGGTAAAATCAGTTTACGAACAGAAAGACAGTCTATCCCTAGATACAGAATCTCAAAGATTATTAAACAAATCTTATAAATCTTTTGTGAGGAATGGCGCACTACTCAATGAAACCGAACAACAAACACTCAGAGAAATAGACAAAAACCTCTCTAGACTTCAATTGGAATTTGGGGAACACGTTTTGGCAGACACCCAAGTATTCTCCCTTCACATAACAGATGAATTAGAATTAGATGGGCTACCAGACAGTGTCAAAACTGCAGCAGAAGACTTGGCGAAAAGCAAAGAAAAAGAAGGCTGGCTGTTTACTTTAGATTACCCAAGTTATGTGCCTTTTATGAAATTCTCCACCCAACGCAGCTTACGTGAAAAAATGTACAAAGCATTTACCAGTAAGGGATTTCAAAAGAACGAAAACAACAATGAAGCCATTGTATTAAATATTGTTAGACTCAGACACCAAAGGGCACAATTACTAGGCTATGAAAACCACGCACAATATGTCTTAGAAGAAAGAATGGCCAAAAGCCCGGCTACAGTGTTTGATTTTTCACAAAACATCTTGGACAAAGCCTTACCTGCCGCTAAAGCAGAAATGGAGACCTTAAAAACTTATGGAAAAGAGCAGCTTGGCTTAGACCGCCTAGAAAAATGGGATGGCTCCTTTGTGGGAGAAAAACTCAGGCAAGCGACTTTTAATTTTGAAGAAGAAGTACTCAAGCCCTACTTACCACTACAAGCTTGTGTGAAGGGCATGTTTGAAATTGCCCATAAACTGTACGGTTTAAACTTCAACGAAGTCAATGATATCCCGGTGTACCACAAAGAGGTGTCTACTTATAAGGTTTACGATCAAAAAGGTGCTTTTGTGTCCTATTTTTATACTGACTTTCACCCAAGACCCGGAAAAAGAGGGGGCGCATGGATGACCTCCTTTAGGTCCCAGTATAAAAAAGACGGCCAAGATTACAGACCTCAAATAGCCATAGTGTGTAATTTTAGTTTAGCTACCTCCAAAACACCTGCATTACTCACTTTTCAAGAACTCACTACCCTGTTCCACGAGTTTGGCCACGCCCTACATGGCATGCTGGCCAATACCACTTATCCGAGCCTATCAGGTACCTCTGTGTCTTGGGATTTCGTAGAGCTACCCAGCCAAATTATGGAAAATTGGTGCTATGAAAAAGAAGCCTTATCGCTATTCGCCAAACACTATAAGGATCAATCATTAATCCCCATGGAATTGGTTCAAAAAATTAAAGATCAAGCGACTTTCCTAGAAGGAATGGCTACCTTGAGACAACTCAGTTTTGGTCTCTTAGATATGGCCTGGCACAGCAGTAATCCAGATGATATAAAAGATGTTGCAGCTTTTGAAAATGAAGCATTTAAGGGAACTGACCTATACCCATCCGTAGCAGAAAGCTGTATGAGTACCGCTTTTTCTCATATCTTTCAAGGAGGCTATTCCGCAGGTTACTACAGCTATAAATGGGCAGAAGTGCTAGATGCAGACGCCTTTGAAAAATTTAAAGCGGCAGGTATTTTTAATTCTAAAGTAGCAGAAGACTTCAAAGAATTCATTCTTTCAAAAGGAGGCTCAGAAGACCCTATGGTGTTGTACAAAAAATTTAGGGGCAGCGAACCAAAACCGGAAGCATTACTCAAAAGAGCCGGTTTATTAAATTAAATAAGGTGTAGATGCATTATTGAAGCAACAATCAAGTGATTGACTGAAGCAAAGCGAAAGCCTACTGCATCTTTTCATAGGCCTTATAGCCGCCTTTAAGATTCACAACCCTTTTAAAACCTAGACTGTCTAGCCTAGAAGCGGCCATTTCGGAACGCTTACCACTACGACAATACACATAAATCTTCTTGCGTTTGCTTATGCTGTCAAAAGCCTTATTAAAGTCAGCAGACAACCAATCTATATTAATCGCATGAGGCAGGTGACCTTCCTTAAATTCTGCAGGAGTCCGAACGTCTATTAAAAGACTTCTGCTGTGAATTTTGGCCACCGAGGTAGATATTTCCCTATCGATATGTTGTGCAAAAGCAAAAAAACTATTTAAAAATAACAAGCTAAAAAGAACTTTTTTCATAGATATAAGACTTTTTTCAATGGGGAAATTTTAAATGAGTTGGCTTTTAGTAAAACATTTATGGTATCTTAAAATTACAAAAACGATTCAAAAGTCCACCAAAGTATAGCGAACAAAATTGGAATACCCTCCACCCAAAAATTGGTGAAATAGCTACTTGAATGCTTGCCAGAAAAGAAAATCCCTAAGATCAGCAGCAGCGTAATTATTAGAGAAACCCCCACCATTTGTAAAGGCCATTTCAATATGGCTCCAGCAAATAAATGGCCTCCTAAAAAAAGGAGGGACCACAAAAGTCCAATGTTTTTAGTCCTTTTAACCCCATAGCGCTGTGGAAGTGTGGCCAATTGAGGGATATCCTTTAAATAATCCCTCAGTTCAAAAGGAACCATTAAAGCCAGCACCAAGAAAAAATGAGACAGAAACAATGTTAAAACACCTAATAATCCAAAAGGGTTAGATGGGCTTGAAATCTGAAAAATCATTTTAACCCCTACTGTAGCAAGCGGCAATAACACAGTCGCAAGTGCCCAAACAAAAGCAACAATATAAATTTTCATGCCTCTTACAGCCCTAAGGTTTTTTTGGGCAGGCAATACAGGCAGTCCATAAAGGGCGGTAAAAGCAACTAACAACAGTAATACCAAATAGGCCAATACGTTTAAGTATAACATCCCGTATAAGCCAAGTGCTCCACAGAAAAAACTCAATATTTGCATGGGCATAAAAGACTTATGGGTCACTTTCAAATAAAAGGGACCACCCAAGCCATATTTGATAAAATTATAGCCCATAACAGTTCCGGAAAACAACACAACCCCCAAAGCATAGGACCATAAAATGTTTAAGCCTTTAGCACCCACATAACTGAGGGACACCACGGCAAAAGCCACGTGGACACTGGCCTTTAAATAAAAATCGAAAAACCTTCTCATTCCACGCATTCTACAAAAGTAAACAAACTGTTTATAAGCCTTTAAATTGGTTAAAAAGTTTAGCGAAGACTTGTAAAAAAGGTGTTATAATTCTTCTTTTTATTAGTAATTTTGTGCATCTTTTTACAGATCTAATATAACGATTTCGCTTATGAAAACAGATGTTTTTGCATTACGCCACATTGGTATACAAGGAGAAGAACAATCCCAAATGTTAAAAACAGTTGGGGTAGAAAGTCTAGACCAACTTATTTTGGAAACTATCCCTGCAGACATTCGTCTGAAAAAGGCATTGGATTTAGCGCCTGCCATGAGCGAACACGACTACTTGTCTCATATTGAGGCTTTATCTCAAAAAAATCAAGTATTTAAATCATATATAGGTTTAGGATACCACCAGAGTATCACACCTTCTGTGATTAAGAGAAATATATTAGAAAATCCAGGATGGTATACTGCCTACACCCCTTACCAGGCAGAAATTGCTCAAGGTAGGTTAGAAGCACTAATCAATTTTCAGACCATGGTGTGTGAATTGACCGGAATGGAACTCTCTAACGCCTCTCTGTTAGACGAGAGTACCGCAGCAGCAGAGGCCATGACCATGCTCTATGACCTAAGAACGAGAGACCAGAAAAAACAGGAGGCTATGTCCTTTTTTGTTTCAGAAGATATTTTACCACAAACACTTTCTCTATTAAAAACTAGGGCAACACCATTAGGTATTCAATTAGAGGTTGGCCCTATAGATGCATTTGTATTTGAGCCCCATTTTTATGGTGCCATATTACAGTATCCTGGTAAAAACGGGGCAATTGGCGCCGTAGACCAGTTTATGGAAAAAGCCAAGACAACAGATATTAAAGTGGCTTTTGCAGCAGACATATTGAGTTTAACCATGCTTACAGCGCCCGGAGAATTGGGTGCAGACGTCGTGGTTGGAACCACACAACGCTTTGGAATTCCTTTAGGCTATGGGGGGCCACACGCCGCATTTTTTGCCACAAGAGAAGATTATAAAAGAAGTATCCCTGGAAGAATCATTGGGCTCACAAAAGATATTGACGGATTGCCTGCCTACCGTATGGCGCTGCAAACCAGAGAGCAACACATTAAAAGAGACAAAGCGACTTCTAACATCTGTACTGCACAAGTGCTTTTAGCTGTAATGGCTGGAATGTACGCGGTGTACCACGGACCTCAAGGCTTGTTATATATTGCTCAGGGAGTGCACCACAAGACAGTTGCAGTGTCTAAGGCACTAGAAAGTTTAGGCTATACCCAGCAGAACAAAAATTATTTTGACACCCTATTGGTGTCGGCGCCAGCCAAAGAAATAAAAGCATTAGCAGAAGCTCATAAAGTCAATTTCCATTACGTTGGAAAGGATCAGGTAGGGATTTCTATTAACGAGGCCACTTCCGTGGCCGATGCACAAGAGATTGTAGCCATTTTTGCAGCCGCTAAAGGACAGACCCCACCCACTATCTCAATAGATAACGAAACAAAAGTGCCCCAGCACTTGGCAAGAAAAACAGCTTTTTTAAGCCAAAAAGTATTTAACACCTACCACTCTGAAACGGCACTAATGCGTTATATAAAACAATTAGAACGCAAGGATTTGGCTTTGAATCACTCCATGATTTCTCTGGGCTCATGTACCATGAAACTCAACGCGGCTACAGAAATGTTACCCCTTTCATGGGCACAATGGGGAAGCATACATCCTTTTGTCCCTGTTGAACAAGCAGCTGGTTACCATGAAGTATTACAGCAATTAGAATTACAGCTCAACGAAATTACTGGCTTTGCTGGAACCTCGCTACAGCCAAACTCTGGAGCACAGGGAGAATATGCAGGACTAATGACTATTAGAGCATACCACGCCTCTAGAGGAGAAAGTCACAGGAATATATGCCTCATACCTGCATCTGCCCACGGCACAAATCCAGCCTCTGCAGTAATGGCCGGGATGAAGGTTGTGGTGACAAAAACAGATGAAAAAGGAAATATAGACGTAGAAGACCTCAAAGAAAAAGCCATTGCCCATAGTAGTGAATTGGCGGCACTCATGGTCACTTATCCTTCTACCCACGGAGTATTTGAATCTTCTATTAGAGAAATTACTGGCCTTATTCACGAGCACGGCGGGCAAGTGTATATGGATGGAGCTAATATGAATGCACAAGTTGGATTGACCAATCCAGCTACTATTGGCGCAGACGTTTGTCACTTAAACTTGCACAAAACTTTTGCTATTCCTCACGGAGGAGGAGGGCCTGGTGTAGGACCCATCTGTGTAGCGCCACAATTGGTGGCATTTTTACCTACCAATCCAATTATAGCCACTGGCGGTAACCAAGCCATTACTGCTATATCTGCAGCACCATGGGGTTCTGCCTTAGCCTGTCTTATTTCATATGGTTACATTAAAATGCTAGGAGAAGCTGGCTTGACCCATGCTACTAGAATTGCTATTTTAAATGCTAATTATATTAAAGCCAGATTAAATGGTTTCTTTGAAGTACTTTATACGGGAGAGCAAGGAAGGGCTGCCCATGAAATGATCATAGATTGCAGGCCTTTTAAAGACCATGGGATAGAGGTAACAGATATAGCCAAAAGACTCATGGACTTCGGATTCCATGCCCCTACAGTATCTTTCCCTGTGGCAGGCACCATGATGATTGAACCTACAGAAAGTGAAGATTTACCAGAATTAGACCGTTTCTGTGACGCCATGATAGCTATTAGAAAAGAAATAGATGCCGCTCACATAGACATACCTAATAACCCACTCAAAAATGCGCCGCATACACAAGCCATGCTTACTGCTGACCAATGGGATTTCCCTTACAGTAGGCAGCAAGCTGCCTTCCCTTTACCATATGTGTCTGACAACAAGTTCTGGCCAACAGTGAGAAGGGTAGACGACGCTTACGGAGACAGAAACCTCATCTGTACTTGTACGCCCATTGAAGCATATGCAGAAGCATAAATAATACTGAACATCGTATATTTTAGATCTTGACGCTTTACATAGGTTACATTTTTTTTATCTTGTGATAAATTATGTAACCTATGAAAGTGAGTATTAAGGGAAGCGGTAGCTATATTCCGCCTCTAATAACCCCAAATGAAGCTTTTAATTCACATGCGTTCCTTCAAGAAAATGGCCAGGCATTTGAGCAAGAAAATGGGGTAATCATTGAAAAGTTCAAGGCCATTACTGGTATTGAAAATCGCAGGTATGCCCCAGATCACTTAAATACCTCTGATTTAGGCTTTTTAGCGGCTCAAGAGGCTATTACAGACGCTAATATTGATCCTGAGACCATTGACTACATTATTTTTGGCCATAATTTTGGTGACGTTTCTACTCCAGGTGAACAAGGAGATACTTTGCCTTCATTGGCCTCTAGGGTAAAACAATTGCTGCGTATTAAAAATCCTTCTTGTGTGGCCTATGACTTACTATTTGGCTGCCCTGGCTGGATAGAAGGGGTTATTCATGCCCAAGCATTTATGAAAGCTGGAATGGCTAAAAGATGCTTAGTGATTGGCGGAGAAACCCTCTCAAGGGTTTTGGATCCTCATGACAGAGATTCCATGATCTATGCAGACGGCGCTGGAGCTACAATTCTTGACATAGAAGATCCTCAGGGGGGAAGCATCCTATCTCATGCCTCAGAAACCCACTCTTTTGAAGAAGCTCATTTCCTATTTTTTGGCTGCTCTTACAAACAAGACGCGCCTAAAGATGAGAAATACATAAAAATGTACGGCCGCAAAATTTATGAATTTGCGGTGACCCATGTCCCTGTAGCTATGCAGAAATGTTTAGACACTAGTGGACACAATATTGAGGATCTCAAGAAGATCTTCATTCACCAAGCCAACGAAAAAATGGACGCTGCTATTGTAAAGCGTTTTTACAGACAGTATAAAACCCCTGTACCAGAAGGCATTATGCCCATGAACATTCATGAATTTGGTAATAGCTCTGTAGCGACCGTTCCAACACTTTTTGACATGGTAAAACGCGGTCAATTAGAAGGACACGAGATTAAAAAAGGAGATATAGTCATGTTTGCCAGTGTGGGTGCGGGAATGAATATAAACGCATTTGTGTATGAGGTATAATAGAGGAATTAAAAATTAACTATATTTTAACATCGAAGATTATTTGAGTGCCGATACTTTTTAAACGTCAAACAATTTTTAAATACCGAACATTTTTTATCTCTATTAAAAGCAATAGCGCCTACTTATTCCTTTAATTTGTGTTATGTACAAAAAATACTTTCCAGAAAAGAGGTATAAAATAACCCTAGCTTTTTTACAAGAGCATATTTCCACACAGGAAACCATTCTGGACTTAGGGGTAGAAAATCCATTGAGTGAACAAATGCGAAAGCTTGGTTACCCTGTAAAAAATACTTCAGGAGAAGATTTAGATATTGACCAAAGTGCTATAATTCACTCCGACGCTTCAGTAGTCACCGCTTTTGAAATCTTTGAACACCTCTTAAATCCCTTTCAGGTGCTCCAGCAAATTAAATCTAAAAAAATAGTGATCAGTGTACCACTAAGGCTTTGGTTTGCCGCTGCATACAGGAGTAAGTCAGACCCTTGGGACAGGCATTACCACGAATTTGAAAGCTGGCAGCTAGACTGGCTCTTAGAAAAAACAGGCTGGGAGATTAAAGCGGCTAAACGCTGGACCAATCCAACTAAAAAAATAGGGATTAGACCCCTTTTAAGGTGGTTTACCCCACGGTATTATATGGTGTATGCAGAAAAAAAACTTTTAACACAGACATGAAGGTATGTATTGTCATTCCCGCACATAATGAAGGGACATTTTTAACGGGCTGTCTCGAGTCTATTTGCCTTCAAACTTTGGCTCCCAAACAGGTAATTGTCGTGAATGATCATTCTTCAGACAATACTTACGAAATAGCACAGGGATTTGCTGAAAAACATCCATTTATAACCGCAATAAATCACCGAAGTTCAAGCCTACATATGCCAGGAAGCAAAGTGGTAAAGGCATTTAATTACGGCCTAGAACAGTTGGATCAAGCGTATGATGTTTTGCTCAAATTAGACGCAGACATACTACTCCCTGAAAATTACCTAGAGCGCATTTGTACGCATTTCAAAAATAATCCTTTACTTGGCATCTGTGGTGGATTTGCCTATGAACAAGACCACAAAGGACAATGGCTTTTAAATCACCCCATGGACAAAACGCACATTCGTGGGGCATTTAAGGCCTATTCAAAAGCTTGCTTTACTGCAATGGGCGGTCTAAGGGTGGCTATGGGATGGGATACCGTAGACGAACTTTTAGCCCAATACCACGGTTTTGAATTAAAGACAGAGGAACAATTAGCGGTAAAGCACTTAAGACCTATAGGCAGCGCATACAATAAAAAAGCCAAATTACTCCAAGGAAAAGCCATGTACGGAATGAGATATGGGGTACTAATTACCCTGATAGCCGCATTAAAAATGGCTATAAAGCAAAAACATTTTAGCGCCTTCTTCCACCACATGGGTGGCTTTTTTGAGGCCAAAAAAGAAAACGCCCCTTTCATGGTAAACCACGAAGAAGGCGTTTTTATCAGGCGTTTAAGATGGAGAAATATGAGGTCTAAAATCTTAGGCTAACCCCAAACCATCCCATCATTTTTTTCTGGCGTCCTTTTCAATAGGCCATTAGATTGAAATAAAAATACACTATTACTCTAAGACCTGAGTAAGTGGCTTTCCAGTGGTACCGTTTGGAAATGCAATGCCTAACATGGCAGCTATTGTTGGGGCAATATCTGGAATCTCTGATCTTTCATAACTAGCCCCACGTTTAAACCCTTTTCCAAAAAATAATAAGGGGGTGTGGGTGTCGTAAATTTGAGGAGATCCATGGGTAGAGCCTGTCTTAGAATAACTAATTACAGCAGGTTTTAAAACAAAAAGAACATCTCCAGATCTTTTGGGGTTATACCCATTTTGCAGGATATAAGGAATGCCTTTAGTATATTCCTCTCCCCACATTTGGTCAGCGGTATAAGTTCTTTCCACAGCAAAATCTTGTAAAATAAATTGGGCTAAATCTTCTTGCATCTCCCTTAAATCAATGTCTAACTGAGTAGCTAAACCCCTATTCAAAAACACTTGATAATTAGAGATATTCTCTATGAGGTCCTCTGATCCAAAGCGGTCTGTCACATAGGCATTAAGCTTATCCTTAAATACTTTTGAATCAAAATATCCTGAAGGGATTTTTAAATCCTTTAAATAGGTAGGCACTTGCACAGCCGCATGATCTGCCGTTAAAAATAGACTATAATTACCGGGGCCTACTTGAGCATCTAAAGCTTTGAGTAATCTTTCTAAGTCTAAATCTAATCGGTAGTAAGTGTCTTCTATTTCTCGTGAATTAACCCCAAACTGGTGTCCTACATAATCAGTACTAGAAAAACTCACAGCCAGAAAATCTGTATCTAAACCCTTACCTAGATTCTCACCTTTAAGCGCGGCTAAAGCAAAATCAGTAGTAAGGCTATTGCCGTAAGCTGTTGCTTTTAAAATATCATATGCACCATTAGCTTCCCAAAGCGACACAAGATCATGTGGAAAAACTGCTGCAGTTTCACCTCTGAATGCCCCTTCATAATTGTTTTTATCTAAACCACTCTGGGTATAGGCTTTTTCAGACTTAAGCAGATTCCAAGGCTTTTTGTATTGCTGAGGTACTTTGCTGTTAAATTGAGTGACCCAAGAGGGCAGGGATTCCATGTAAAAAGTACTGCTTATCCAACTGCCTTCATTTTTGCCATGAAACCAATATGCAGCGTCTGCTGTGTGACCCCCAGGCAAGACCGCACCCCTGTCTTTCAATGAAATAGCAATCACTTTTGATCTGGACTGGGTATGTAATTTTAGCTGATCTGAGATGGTTGTGGTTAACAATTGTTTGGGAGACATTTGCCCTGCTGAGGAAGTAGTTCCTACAGAAGCATAAGTATTATCTGCTGCACAATACACAGACGCTCCAATTTCTTTATCGTACCAATCATTCCCAATAATCCCATGAGACGCTGGAGTGGTTCCCGTGTAAACAGATGCATGACCAGGGCCTGTACTTGTAGGGGCATAATTATAATGGTTGTTTTTAAAGTTAAAACCTTCTTTTACTAGGCGCTTAATCCCACCCTCTGAATACCCGTTCCAAAAACGAGAAATATAGTCATAGCGCATTTGATCAACTACGATTCCTACCACTAATTTTGGTCTTTCGAATTCATTAAATTTTACTGGGTTTTTTTGCGCCTTAACAGTCAGTGAAAAGAGTACAGAAAAACAAAAAAATAAGTGCTTACTAAAAAGTGATTTCATAGTTGATTTGTTTACTCAAAAATAAGACTTTTAGAGGTAATGCATGAACTAATAAAGTAAAATCATTGTTAAAACAAAACAATCGCTAAATTTTTGTAAAGGGTTTTACCGAAAAAAAATATTTCATCATTATCTTTAAATCCTTTGGGACATAGATAGACTTAAAAAGAAAAATCACATGGCTAGTTAAAACCTTATTAGTATTTTTACTTGATATTTAAGGGCGTAAATATTACGCCCTAGATTTTAAATAGCATCATGAAGCACCTTGCAGCGATTGGACAGTATTTTTTAATGATACGAGAGGTTTTTAAAAAGCCTACTAAGTGGAAAGTCATGCGGGGATTAATCCTTAAAGAAATTGATGAACTTATTTATGGCTCCATGGGGATTGTCATTTTTGTTTCTTTCTTTATTGGGAGTGTAGTAACCATACAAACCGCCCTTAATCTCAATAGCCCTCTGATTCCAAAAAACTTAATTGGATTTGCTGCCAGACAATCGGTCATTCTAGAATTTGCTCCAACTTTTACCTCTATCATCATGGCTGGAAAGGTAGGGTCATTTATTACTTCCAGTATTGGATCCATGCGTGTTACCGAACAAATAGATGCCTTGGAGGTTATGGGAATAAATTCACTTAACTACTTAGTATTTCCTAAAATAATTGCACTTCTTATGTACCCATTCGTGATTGCTATTGCTATGTACTTGGGTATTTTTGGGGGATTTTTAGCAGGTGTTTTAGGAGGATTTTCTACTGCTGCAGATTTTATAGAAGGGGTGCGCATAGACTTTGTGCCTTTTCATGTCGCTTATGCATTTATAAAAACCATGTTTTTTGCATTTATTATAGCTACAGTTCCTTCCTTTCACGGATATTATATGAAAGGCGGTGCCTTGGAAGTCGGTAAAGCAAGTACCACTTCTTTTGTTTGGACGGCAGTGGTTATTATTACTACGAATTATATACTCACACAACTTTTACTGGGCTAATGATACAGGTAGAAAACATACACAAGTCTTTCGGAGACAACAAAGTACTCAAAGGAATTTCTACCAGCTTTGAAAAAGGAAAAACTTCTTTAATCATAGGTCAAAGTGGTTCTGGAAAAACAGTTTTTCTAAAATGTCTTTTAGGGCTCTTTGGATTAGATTCCGGGAATATTTTATACGATAAAGACAACTATGCCAACCTTACTTTAAAAAAGAAAAGAAAACTCCGAGAAAAAATGGGGATGGTCTTTCAGGGTAGTGCTTTATTTGATTCTATGGACGTTGCAAGTAATGTGCGCTTTCCATTAGATATGTTTACCAAACAGACAGAGGAGGAAAAAAATGAAAGGGTACAAAGTGTTTTAAAACGGGTGAATATCGATAATGCTGAATCTAAATTCCCCTCAGAAATTTCTGGTGGTATGCAAAAAAGAGTCGCTATTGCTCGGGCTATTGTAATGAATCCAAAATATTTATTCTGTGATGAACCCAACTCTGGATTAGATCCAAAAACGGCCATTCTTATAGATAACCTTATTCAAGAAATTACCGATGAATACCAAATGACTACGGTAATAAACACCCATGACATGAATTCTGTCATGGAAATTGGAGAAAAAATAGTTTTCCTAAAAGAAGGCTTAAAAGCTTGGGAAGGCACTAAGGAAGACGTCTTCAAAACAGATAATGAAGCAGTAACAGATTTTGTTTACTCCTCTGAATTATTTAAAAAAGTAAGGAAAATGTATATTGAAGGCAAGCACTAGATGTAATTTAAACACTATTTAACCTGATCCTTTAATACCACCTTAATGAATACTTATTTAACGTCCATGATTGTCTGCGATTAAAAATGCTACTTTGGCGTTGGGCTGAAACAAATAAGTTTTACCAGAGGACATCTCCATGCACTCATAACGCTTTACCCTCTTAGGCCCTTTCTTAAATATCTTACCATTATAAATTTTAAATAAAGTACCTTCTGAGAGTTCAAAGAGGTGATTTTCATGAGGGGGATTGAGGTCATATTTAGAAAAAGCTACAGAAAGTACTGCATCTGTATCTGTACTTGCCTTTGGATTTTTAAAATGTCTGGCCAGATAGGGCAACAAATCTAAAGGAAATACCTCCGGTCTAATAAAAGGCAACATTAGGTTTCTAAAAGTCTGCTTCCATTCAATCCCATGTGGTTTAATATGGTACCCAAAATCTTCAAAAGCAACCAGATGGGCTATTTCGTGTATTAATGTCATTAAAAACCGGTAAGGATTTAATGACGCATTAATCGTAATGGCGTGTTTACCTTGGGTATTTTTGCGATAATCTCCGTGTCTGGTCACCCTTGTATTAACAATTTTTAAATGCACTTCATGGGTTTGAATCAAAGACATGCATGGGATTACTGCCTGGAGTGGTAAGTATTTTTCTAAAATCTCATTCACGGTTCTAAATTAAGGCTTTTAGAATTATCTTTACTTAAAAAAAGATGGCAGTAAAAGAAATAGAATTGATAATTCCTCCAAGAAACCCTCACTTTGTTGGAGACGGTTTTAGGGTTCAAAACTTTATTCCGTCTGCCTACGGCCTTGACATGCAAAGGATGAGTCCATTTATTATGTTGGATTACAACGCGCCATTTCACTTTCCAGCTACAGACTCGCCTAGAGGGGTTGGCGTGCACCCACATCGTGGTTTTGAGACAGTGACATTGGCCTATCAGGGCAGTGTGGCACATCATGATTCCGGAGGAAATCAAGGGATTATTGGTCCTGGAGGTGTCCAGTGGATGACAGCTGCTTCTGGGGTACTACACAAGGAATACCACGAAGCGGAATTTGCTAAAAAAGGTGGCATGTTTCAGATGGTACAACTTTGGGTAAACCTGCCTGCTGCCTATAAAATGAGTCCTCCTAAATACCAAGGATTCTCTGAAAAAGATATTCCTACAGTTCATTTGGAGGGTGCAATGGGTCATATAAAAGTAGTGGCCGGCAACTACCAGGGAACTCAGGGAGCTGCAGATACTTTTACAGAAGTACATCTGTATAATGTACATCTAAATAATCAAGGGAAAGCCAGCTTTTCATTTCCTGCCCAACAGAATACAGCCATTTTAGTATTGTCTGGAAGTATCAATATTGCTTCACATGAAGAAAATATCGCGGAGAATCACGTGGTGCTTTTCCAAAACAAAGGAGAGTCTTTTGAAATTAGTGCTAACCAAGCCACTGACTTACTTGTATTAAGCGGCAGTCCTATAAATGAACCTATAGCTGCCCAAGGGCCGTTTGTCATGAATACCCAGGCAGAAATTGCTCAAGCTATTAGGGATTTTCACACGGGTGGTTTTGGGGTGCTAAAAGACTAGAAAAACAGACCAATAGACGCTGTATTAAAAACAAGCCACTTGACACTATTTTAAAAGCAAGACTTTAAACATTCTATGCACCAGGAAAAATAGTATTTAGAATTAAAAGTTGCTCAAACTAGGGGGTTGAATTACTCACTTGCAACATTTTACCATTGTAAAGCGCGTGCCCATTGAGGCTAAAATCTACTATATACGCACCCATTTGCTCAGGTGTTGTTGGTGGCTCGTATCCTGGAAAAGCCGCTGCCAACATTTCTGTCCTAACCGCGCCAATGGCCAATACATTAAAAGACGGCCCAGTTTCTCTAAATTCTTCTGCCCACAATTCTGTAAGGGTAATGACAGCACCTTTACTGGAACTGTAAGCCGCTAGACCTGGGAATTTTGAACTTCCTTGAACGCCTCCCATGGAACTCACGGTCACCACATGTCCTTTTTCCATAAAAGGGATGAGCGCTTTGGTTAGGGCAGCTACCCCAAAAACATTCACTGCATACACCTGTAAAAAATCTTCAGTAGTGGTTTCTAAAAAAGGCTTGTTCACAAGGGCTCCTGCATTGTTTACCAGGACATCTAAATGCCCTCCCCATTGCTGCACCACAAAAGCAGCTGCTTTTTTAATGTCAGTTTCGTTAGAAATATCAAATGGAAAAGCATACAATCCGTCTAATTTTAACGCATTTATGGGTGCCGGATTTCTAGAAAGCGCCAACACTTGGTGTCCTTGTTCCATATATATTTTGGCCATTTCAAAACCAATTCCCCTACTCGTTCCAGTGATTACAATATTTGCCATGGGTCTTTTAATTTATTTTTACATCTTGCTTATTGGCCAGTTGACCACAAGCCGCGTCAATATCTTTCCCTCTTGAACGTCTTACCGTACAAGTAATGTTGTGCCGCTCTAAAGTATTCACATAAGCCTCAATTGATGCTTGGGAAGCCTGTGAAAACATGCCGTCGTCTATTGGGTTGTATTCGATTAAATTCACTTTAGCAGGTGCGAATTTACAAAATTCAACGAGCGCATCTATTGCAGCTTTGTTGTCATTAATCCCCTTCCAAACCACATATTCGTAAGTGATCCTGCTCTTGGTCTTTTCATACCAAAACTGCAGGGCCTCTCTGAGTTGCTCCAAAGGGAATGTTTCATTAAAAGGCATGATGCTCGTCCTCACCGAATCTATAGCGGAGTGAAGAGAAACGGCTAATTTAAATTTAACCCCGTCTTCTGCCATCTTACGGATCATTTTAGGCACCCCAGAGGTAGACACTATAATACGCTTGGGAGACATGGCCAAACCTTCTGGATCTGTGATTTTATCAATTGCTTTAAGCACATTGTTGTAATTCATTAAAGGCTCTCCCATACCCATAAAAACAATATTACTGAGGGGCCTGTTGAAATACAATCGGCTTTGTTGGTCTATGGCCACCACCTGATCATAAATCTCGTCTGGTTGCAAATTACGCATGCGTTTTAATCTAGAGGTTGCGCAGAATTTGCAGTCTAAACTACAGCCCACTTGGCTAGACACACAAGCAGTTGTTCTTGTTTTGGTAGGGATTAAGACAGATTCCACCACTAGATTGTCATGGAGGCGTACTGCATTTTTAATAGTACCGTCATTAGAACGCTGCATTTGATCTACCCTAATATGATTGATCACAAAATGGGTTTCCAAAAAAGCCCGGGTCTCTTTGGAGATATTGGTCATGGACTCAAAAGAATGAGCCCCTTTTTGCCAAAGCCACTCATACACCTGATTGCCCCTAAAGGCAGATTGGCCCTGAGATACAAAGAATGCCCTAAGGGCCTCTTTATCTAATGCTCTTATGTCTTTTTTTACCATATCTTCCACCACCTAAAGGTATTAATAAAATGCAAAAAGCCTGACTTTACCTATGGCTGTGTCAGGCTTTTTTGTACAATAAATAAATTTATAAAATAAGCATTGCGTCTCCGTAGGAGTAAAACTTATATTTTTCTTCAATCGCTACTTTGTAGGCCTCTTTCATTAAATCATGCCCCATAAAAGCAGAGATCATCATTAATAAAGTAGACTTAGGTAAATGAAAATTAGTGATCATACAATTCGCAATACTAAATTCATGAGGAGGGAAAATAAATTTATTGGTCCAGCCCTGATAGGTATTTAATGTGTGTTGGGAAGAAACTGCTGTTTCCAAGCTTCTCATCACGGTAGTTCCTACAGCACAAATACGTCTCTTCTTTGTCTTTGCATGATTGATGGTCAGAGTGGCTTTTTCATCAATAATCAACTCTTCACTGTCCATTTTATGTTTAGACAAATCTTCTACTTCAACAGGGTTAAATGTACCCAGACCCACATGAAGGGTAACCTCTGCAAAATCTACTCCTTTAATTTCTAAACGTTTTAATAAGTGCTTAGAAAAATGCATTCCGGCAGTGGGTGCCGCAACAGCTCCTTCATGTTTGGCGTATATGGTTTGGTAACGATCTTCATCTTCTGCCTCAACCTCTCTTTTAATATACTTCGGAAGTGGCGTCTCTCCAAGGTCTCTTAATTTTTTTCTAAAATCTGTATAAGAACCATCGTATAAGAAACGAAGCGTTCGCCCTCTAGAAGTGGTATTGTCTATGACCTCAGCTACCAAACTCTCGTCTTCACCAAAGTATAATTTATTTCCTATTCTAATTTTTCTAGCTGGATCTACCAACACATCCCAAAGACGCTGCTCTTCATTGAGTTCTCTAAGTAAGAAAACTTCAATACGAGCACCTGTTTTCTCTTTATTTCCGTATAGGCGTGCTGGAAACACTTTCGTGTTATTAAGCACCATTACATCTCCTTCATCAAAATAATCAATAATGTCCTTAAACATCTTGTGCTCAATAGTTCCTTTTGCCCTATCAATCACCATTAATTTAGACTCATCTCTATTTTCTGCAGGATACTCTGATAAAAGTTCATCAGGTAATTCAAAACCAAAGGCGGATAATTTCATAGTTTTTTTTCTAATTTAAAGATGGCAAATATACAACCCAAGGCATAGCCTTGTCAAGCAAAAGCGGGTTTAATTACAAATTATGAGGGTTCATAGGGCCTCCCAAAGACCTATACTGTAGCTACTTTTATTCCGAGGGTATTCATATCCGTCCAAAAATCCGGATAAGATTTATTTACCACCCCAGCGTCTTCAATGGCAATGGGCACTCTTAATGCCAAAGGGGCAAAGGCCATAGCCATTCTGTGATCGTGATAAGTGCCAATGGTTACATGAGGCTTTATACTTCCATCAAAAGCAGCTAAATGTAAACTCTTTTCTGTAATATGAAGCCCAGCACCCAGCTTACCTAATTCGTTCTCTAATGCCAGTAAACGGTCGGTTTCTTTTATTTTAAGGGTGTGTAATCCGGTAAGGTCACAAGCCACCCCCAAGCCAAAACAACTCACTGCGATGGTTTGTGCTATATCTGGTGCATTGGCTAAATCCCAAGAGAGCCCGTTTTCTAAAATAGCGTCACTGGGAGTAGCTACTTTAGCCAATATTAATTGGTCCTTTTTAAAAGTTGTTTGAACCCCTAAGTGGTTGTAAATATCACGGAGTACTGCGTCTCCTTGTAAACTATCAGAGGAATATGAACTCAGGGAAACTTCACTCCCAACATCTGACAAGGCGATCAATGAATAATAATAAGATGCAGAGCTCCAATCAGACTCCACGACCATGGTTTGTGAAGGGACATTTCCAGCTGGAAATACCTTAATTTCTTGGCCTTCAAATATTGTTTTCACTCCAATTTTTTCTAATAACTTCAGGGTCATTTTTATATAAGGTATCGAAGTGATTTTACCTTCCAATTCTAGGGTTAATCCATTTTTTAGACGAGCGCCCACAAGTAATAAAGCAGAAATAAATTGGCTACTCACTCCAGCATTTAATTGTACCTTTTCTCGGGCTACTTCACTTCCTTTTATCGCTAAAGGCGGATACCCTTCGTTTTTCAAATAACTAATATTTGCACCCAAATTTCTCAATGCGTCTACTAAAATACCAATGGGTCTTTCTTGCATTCTTTCAGATCCAGTAAGTGTCACAGAAACACCTGGCTGTGTGGCGTAATATGCCGTTAAAAAACGCATAGCAGTTCCCGCATGGTATATATCTACTGTACCCTGCGTACTAGCCACCCCTCTTTGCATGGCCTGAGCGTCCTCTGAATTGGATAAATTATCTATGCTAAGTACCGGGAAAAGCGCTTGCAACAATAACAATCTGTTGGTTTCACTTTTAGATCCAGTAATGGCAATCTGCGCTTTTAATAAGTTTGTGCTAGGGCCTTGTAGGGAAAATGTTGGATACGTCATAATCGTGTGGTGAAGTGTACAGGGTCATTCATATAAAACCCCTATAGAAAATAGTATATCTTCTAGACTGGCAAAAAGTTATTATTTTAATTTTTGATTGTTATGGTGCCTATCATGATCTCTTGAAGTTTTAAGATCTAGCTTTTTATCAAAGGCCTCTTGCAGGTTTACACCCGTCTGATTGGCCAAACACAGCACTACAAAAAGTACGTCTGCCAGCTCCTCTCCTAGATCTTTATCTTTATCTGAAGGCTTTTCAGATTGCTCTCCATAACGCCTGGCAATAATTCTAGCTACCTCACCAACTTCTTCCGTAAGCTGTGCCATATTGGTGAGTTCATTAAAATAACGCACCCCATGATTATTAATCCATTTATCTACCACTTCTTGGGCATTTTTAATATCCATAATTATTCTTTTTGTTGACTATCTATTATGATGGTCACAGGACCGTCGTTAATCAATGATACTTTCATATCTGCACCAAATACACCCCTGCCAATTTTTTTACCAAGCGACATTTCCATGGCCTCTCCAAACGCTTCGTAAAGCGGCTCTGCCACTTCAGGTTTCGCTGCCTTAATATAAGAAGGCCTGTTCCCCTTCTTGGTTCCAGCGAATAAAGTAAACTGACTGACCAGTATTAATTCCCCTTGAACATCTTGCAAAGAAGCGTTCATTTGTCCAGAAGCGTCTTCAAAAATCCTGAGTTGGCTTATTTTTTTTACCAACCAGTCTATGTCTTCTTCGGTGTCTGTATGCGTAATACCTAAGAGCACCAAAAGTCCTTTTGAAATACTGGCTACTGCTTTTCCCGAAACCACTACACTAGCTTCAAATACCCTTTGAACAACTACCCTCATGATCCTTGGTGAATATCCTGTCTATAGTTACCCTCCTCATCTTGTAACATTTGCACATAACTCCTATATCTAGAAATAGATAAGGTCTCGTCCTCAACACCCTGCTTTATGGCGCATTTAGGTTCTTCTAAATGTAGGCAATTGTGAAACTTACAATCTTGTTTCAAAGCAAAAAACTCTGGAAAAAAATTACCAATTTCATGGGGTTCTAAATCTACAATACCAAAACCTTTAATTCCTGGAGTATCTATAATATGACCGCCAAAACTCAAGTCGTACATCTCTGCAAAAGTAGTGGTGTGCTGTCCTTGCATATGCTGCTGTGAAATTGCTGCAGTCTTGAGGTCTAACCTATTTTCAATGGCATTGACTAAGGTAGATTTACCCACACCAGAATGTCCTGAAAATAGTGTCACCTTATCTTTCATGAGTGCTTTTAATTCCGCCACATTATGCCCTGTCAAAGCAGACACCTCTAGACATTGATAACCAATTTGGGTATACAAATATGTTAGATATTTTATTTCGTAAAGTTCATCTTGGGTATAGCTGTCTATTTTATTAAATAATAGCACCGATTCAATCCCATAAGCTTCTGCAGAAACCAAAAAACGGTCCATAAAAGCAGTATGTGTTGGAGGGTTATTTAAAGTAATCATCAAAAATACCCGATCCAAATTAGCCGCAATAATGTGTGTTTGCTTAGAGAGGTTAACCGATTTCCTTACGATATAATTTTTTCGATCATCAATGGCATGAATAATCCCCTGAGGGATAGACTCATCCATACTCCCTTGAGGCTCTAACTCAAAAGATACTATGTCTCCTACGGCAATTGGATTGGTGCTTTTAATCCCTTCAATCCTAAACTTACCCTTAATCCTACATTCGTAAAACGAACCGTCAGTACCTTTTACGGTATACCAGCTTCCTGTGGATTTATAAACGGTTCCCTTCATAAATGATTCCTATTAAGATCTAAAACGGATCCTACCTCCTGCAAATTGTTTTTTAGTCACTTCTTTGGGGTATCCATAAACATCTACATCTCCCCCAGCCCTAACATTGACGTCTACTCTTTTTGTCACAAAAATGGCCGCGTCTCCCCCAGCAGTTACTTTAATATTGGTAATACTACTCTTGAGCTCTTTTGCCCTTAAAATTGCGCCAGTATTCATATTAACGTCGTGAACATCTACAGTACCAGAGGCTTCTATAATGCCACCAGTCACAGCTTTAGAGGACAAATAATCTACCTCTAGTCCCAAGCTAATGACTGCGCCCTCTTGAACTCTTAAGTTTAAGGAGGTTTGAGAAATCAATTCATTAGCTGTAATGCGAGCACCCTCATTCCCATCTATCACGACTAATTCTTTGTAATAAACTTCTACAAAAGTTTTCTCTCCTTGGAATTTCTTTTCCAACATCATACGGACCTTTAAAACCCCATCCTTATTAACCAATTGAATGTCATTCGCATGGGGCCCCTTAATCAAGACCTTATTATCGTTAGATTTGATGAGGTTTACAGCAATTAAATCGTACACTTTAATTTCGTGAAAATCTCCCACATTTCGCTCCAAAAGTCCCTGCCCCATGGCAAAGAATCCACATAGAAATGTCACTAAAACAATGTATTTTTTCATAGGTTTTGTTTTTCACAACCAGAAGCTGCAAGTTATTAAATCATTACCTAATAAAGACAAGTGTTTTAAGGATATGTTACAGCTTAGCCCTTCAAGATTTTCTCTTGGTGGTTAATTGACTCTTGGTGAATGGCTTTGAACATTTTTAAAACAAACTCTTCACTAAGTCCTTTGGACTCTCCCTCTAAAATCATCTTTCCTAAGATCTCATTCCAACGATTACTTTGTAAGACCGCCACATTTTGAGATTTTTTAATTTCTCCAATGGCATCTGCCACTTTCATTCTTTTTGAAAGCGTATCAATAAGTTGGTTGTCAATCACATCTATCTGAGCCCTTAAAGTATTTAACTCCACATTGTAATCTTTTTCAGCAGAAGACTCTTTTCTAATCTTAAGGTCTTTCATGATCTGAACCAAAGTGGTAGGGGTAACTTGCTGTGCTGCGTCACTCCATGCGTTGTCAGGATCAAAATGTGTCTCAATCATTAGACCGTCAAAATTCAAATCCAAAGCAGTCTGCGAAACATCAAAAATCATATCGCGCTTCCCTGTAATGTGAGAAGGATCATTAATGATAGGCAAATCTGGAAATTTCTGCTGTAATTCAATAGCAATTTGCCATTCTGGAATATTTCTATACTTCGTTTTCTCATAGGTAGAAAATCCTCTATGAATTACGCCTAAATTTTTAATATTGGCGTTGGCTAAACGCTCTACCGCACCTAACCATAAGGCTAAATCTGGATTTACTGGGTTTTTCACCAATACAATCTTATCCGTTCCCTCTAGGGCGTCTGCAATTTCTTGGATAATAAATGGGCTCACTGTGGAACGCGCACCAATCCATAAAAGATCTACATCGTACTCCAAAGCCAATTCTACATGAGCTTTGTTAGCGACCTCTGTGGCCGTTTTTAAACCCGTTTCTTTTTTTACTTTTTGCAACCACTTTAAACCTAATGCACCAACCCCTTCAAACATTCCTGGCTTAGTACGAGGCTTCCAAATACCTGCTCTAAAATAATTTACATCCGTGTCTTTTAACTCATGTGCAATTTTTAATACTTGCTCTTCCGTTTCAGCGCTACAAGGCCCTGCAATCACTAACGGATGGTCTAGCCCCATGGCATCTAACCAGTTTCTCATTTCTTTTGAATTCTCCATTACTTGTTTATTTAATCTTGTTAGGTTTTTAAAAGGCTTTTACCCTATTTATTTTGAGGGGCAAGCCCATTTAAAATATCTTTAATTCTGTTGGTCTGTTCCATTTGAGCGTACAGCCCATTAAAATCATTGGCTTCTACCAAAGATTTAAAATGTTCTAAATTTTCAATGTACTCTGAAAGTGCAGCCACCACTGCTGTTTTATTATCTTTAAATATGGGTGCCCACATGTCTGGGGAACTCTTTGCCAGACGTACCGTACTTTCAAAACCACTGCCTGCCATGTCAAAGATATCTCTTTCATTTTCTTCTTTCTCCATGACTGTCTTTCCCAACATAAAAGCGCTAATATGTGACAGATGAGACACATAAGCAATGTGAACATCATGCGCTGCTGCGTTCATATAACGAATACGCATACCCAAGGCTTGAAATACCTCTAAGGCCTTTTCTTGTAATTTAAAAGCCGTATGCTCTACTTCACAGATAATCTGTGTCTTTCCTTTAAATAGGCCCGCTATCGCAGCCGATGGCCCTGAAAACTCTGTCCCAGCAATAGGATGTGCCGCCAAGTAATTTCTTCTGTTGGGATGGTCTTTAACCGCCTCACATAAGCTGCCCTTTGTGGAACCGGCATCTACTACTACAGTATGTGCAGAAACATGATCCAATACGAGAGGCAACACTTTTAAAGTGGCGTCTACCGGAATAGCTATAAACACCATATCTGCCGCTGTCACATCTTCTAAACGTCCTATCTCATCTATCACACCCAAAGACAAAGCTTCTTTTAAGTAATCTTCATTTTGGTCAATTCCAATTCGTTTCACCTTAGGGTAATACCCCTTGATGTCTTTAGAAAAAGAACCTCCTATTAAACCAACTCCTATAAAACAAACTACTTTCATACCTAATTCTTCACGCGTTCAATAGCTTCTTTTATAATCGTTTTGTCTAAACAAAGTGAAAAACGAACATATCCCTTACCCCCTGCACCAAAAATGGTTCCAGGTGTAATAAACAAATCTTTTTCGTGCAACAATGCGTCTATAAAAGCTTCTGCATTTGTTACGCCCTCTGGCAATTTAGCCCACACAAACAAGCCCACGGCATTTGAATCATATGTACAGCCCAATGCGTCTGCCAATTCATAGGTAAGTTCCCTTCGCTCCTCATATACTTTATTTAGTACTGTATACCAATTGTCAGCTACATCGAGTGCCGCTATGGCTCCCTTTTGTATCGGATAAAACATCCCTGAATCCATATTACTCTTCACCTTAAGCACTGCATTAATAATTGCTGCATCTCCCAAAACCATTCCTACGCGCCACCCGGCCATATTAAACGTCTTGCTCAAAGAATTTAACTCCAGTACATAACCCTTTGCACCTGGAATGGATAAGATACTCTGAGGCGCCTTGTTTAAAATAAAACTATAAGGATTGTCATTGACCAAAAGAATATCGTGCTTTTTGGCAAAGGCTACCAATTCGGTAAGCGCTGCTACAGAAGCCACTGCTCCAGTGGGCATATGAGGGTAAGACAGCCACATGAGTTTTACCTGAGTAAGGTCTAACTGCTCCAGAGCGGCTATATCTGGCAACCAATTTTTTTCTTTAGATAGCCTATAAGGAATGACCTTAGCGCCAACCAAATCAGAAACTGACTGATACGTAGGGTACCCTGGATCTGGAATAAGCACACCATCTCCTGGGTTTAAAAAAGCCATACTAATGTGCATGATCCCTTCTTTTGAACCCATCAATGGCAAGATCTCAGATGCAGCATCCATAGGAACACCAAACTGTCTTTTATAAAAAGATGCTATCGCTTCTCTGAGCTCAGGCAGTCCCTGATACGATTGATACTGGTGTGCATTCTCCGCAGACGTGGCAGCTATTAAAGCCTGTGTAACTTTTGAATCTGGCGCCAAGTCTGGACTCCCAATTCCCATATTAATAATAGGTTTTCCCGCTGCCATTAGGCCCCTTACCTCTCTTAACTTTCTAGAGAAGTAATATTCTTGTACCGTATCTAAACGTGTGGCTGTTTTCATAATTCTCTAGCATTAGTGTATTCTCCTAAGACCCTGAACTCAGCGGCCATAATTTCCAAAATAGCCCTTGCTTTGGCATAGTCTTCATACTGATCAAAAGTAACGTCTACAAAAAAAGCATACTTCCATGGAAGGTCTATTACTGGTAGTGATTGTATTTTTGTTAAATTTAAGTGGCAGTCACTCATCACATTGAGTACTGCAGCCAAGCTCCCTCTTTTATGGTCAAGCACAAAACGAAGCGATGCTTTATTAATATGCTCTTGAGGAATTTCCTTAGAGGTTGTTTTTACAATAATAAAACGGGTGGCATTGTTTTTAATGGTCTGTATATCAGAAGCCAATACATCTAGGCCATACAATCCAGCAGCAACTTTAGGCGCTATAGCCGCAATACCTTTTAGCTGACCAGATTGAATTCGCTGAGCTGTTTCTGCCGTATCTACATCTTCTACTAATTGTATATGCGGGTGTTTTTTAAAAAACTCATGACACTGTAATAAGGCCATAGGATGAGAATGCACCGCCTTAATATCTTCTATTCCCTGTTCTGGTAAAGCCATAAGATGGTGGTGAATATTCAAGTAGTATTCCCCAATAATATGTAAGTGATGGTCATACACCAAAGCATAATTCGGTATAATAGAGCCCGCAATAGAATTTTCAATAGCCATAATACCCTTATCTGCCCTACCATCTATAAGTTCCTGAACCAAAGCCGGAAAAGACATACAAGGGATCATCTCCTGATCAGACCCATAACAATGTATAGCCACCTGATGGTGGTTAGATCCCTTTATGCCTTGAATGGCTATTGTCATTTTTTCTTTCATTTTTAATCAAAAAAAAAAATCCCGCAACAGCGGGACTCTTAATAAGGTATATCGTTCACAATATCCTAGAAAAGTCCCATACTTCTATTAAAATAGAAGTAAAAGTAAAAAAGGTTCCAGAAATTTGTGCTAAGTGTCATATTTTGTCTTACGAAAAGCTAATGTAATTATTATATTTAAAACACAATGAATTCAATTGATTTTTTTTGAATTCTACCATTTAAGCCATTTTTATTAAGGAATTGCAGTGAAATCAATTTTAAAACTGAGAATAATAGAAGTGATACTGCTCAGCTTTAGATCAAAATTTAAAACACCTCAGCAGCTATGGCTTCTATATTACTGGATTTACCCATGGAATAATAATGCAAAACGGGTACGCCGGCAGCCATGAGCTCTTTAGACTGCGCAATGGCCCACTCAATTCCTACCTGTCTTACGGCGGCTTTGTCTTTTGCGTCAGAGACTGCGTCTATGAGGTCCTGAGGCAAGTCTAGACTGAATACCTGAGGTAAAAGTTGCAGGTGTTTTTCTACTGCAATGGGTTTAATACCCGGAATAATAGGTACATGTATACCCATTTCTTTAGCGGCTGCTACAAACTCAAAGTACTTTTGGTTGTCAAAAAACATTTGGGTTACTACGTAGTCTGCGCCTGCGTCTACCTTCTCTTTAAGCCTTTTGAGGTCTTGTTGTAAGGAAGGTGCTTCCATGTGTTTCTCTGGATACCCAGCTACACCAATACAAAAGGAGCTCGAATGGGCGCTTTCAATTTCTTCATGCAGGTACTTTCCAGCACCCAAGTCTTTTATTTGCCCCACTAGGTCCTTTGCATAAGTATGCCCCCCAGGAGTGGCTTCAAAATAACGTTGGCCGGCCATGGCATCGCCCCTTAGGGCCATGACATTTTCTATCCCTAAATACTGACAGTCTACTAATAAGTATTCGGTCTCTTCTTTGGTGAAACCACCGCAGAGTACATGAGGAACTGTGTCTACCCCATACTTATGCTTTATGGAAGCGCAAATACCAACGGTACCTGGTCTCATTCTGGTAAGCTTTTTCTCCAACAGACCTTCTTTCTTTAAATAGACAAATTCCTCCCTAGAGGTGGTCACATCTATAAAGGGGGGATTAAAGGCCATCAGTGGGTCTATATTGTTGTAAAGCTCCTGAATATTCCCGCCTTTAACGGGTGGGACTATTTCAAAGGAAAATAAGGTGTTCCCTTTTGCGGCTGCTATGTGCTGGGTAATCTTCATATTTATATGTCTGCTAAATTTGGGGCCAACCACTTCTTGGCAGTGGCTACAGGAATATCTTTTCTAAAGGCAAAATCTTCCAATTGGTCTTGGGTAATCTTACCTACACCAAAGTATTTGGCTTCTGGGTGGGCAAAATAATACCCTGATACAGAGGCTGCTGGCCACATTGCCAAACTCTCCGTTAGACTAACACCTATCTTTTCTTCTACCTCTAGTAGTTTCCAAAGCGTGATTTTCTCTAAATGATCCGGACAGGCCGGGTATCCTGGGGCTGGTCTGATCCCTTTATACTCCTCTGCTATCAATGCCTCTGGATCTAGAGATTCTTGTGCGGCATACCCCCAATGTGACTTTCTAACTTCTCCATGTAAGTATTCTGCAAAGGCCTCTGCTAGTCTATCTGCCAAGGCTTTTACCATGATGGAGTTAAAGTCATCTAAAGCAGCCTGATAGGTCAAAGCCATTTCTTCTGATCCAAAACCTGCGGTCACACAAAAGGCCCCCATATGGTCTTGAACGCCGTCACTAAGAGGGGCTATATAATCTGAAAGGGCTCTGTGTGCCACCCCTTCTTTTTTCTTGATTTGCTGTCTAAGGGTCCTGAAAATATAAGTAGTATTGGTGTCTTTTTGAACGGAAATGTCGTCTGAGCCAGAACGTTCCGCAAGAAATAATCCAAACACCGCTTTTGCCGTAAATTTCTCTTCTGAGATAATTTTTTCCAACATGGCTTGGGCTTCTTCAAAAAGACTACTTGCCTGTTCTCCCACCACAGCATCTGTTAGAATGTCTGGGAAACGTCCGTGTAACTCCCAACTTCTAAAAAATGGAGTCCAATCTATAAAAGGCACTAAGGCCCTTAAATCTTGCTTTTCAATGACTTGAATACCCAATTGATTGGGCGCTGGAGCAAGGTCCTTTTTAAAATTCAATTTAAGGGCGTTCTCTCTTGCCTGTGCTAGAGACACATATTCTTTGGTTTTAGACCTGTTTAGGAATTGATCTCTAAACTGATCATAGTCTTGTTTTAGTTTGGCTTTATAAGAAGCTGAAGTATCTGGTTGCAACAAATCTCCCACTACGGTCACCGCCCTTGAGGCGTCATTGACATGCACTACCGTTTGCCCGTACTGAGGCGCAATTTTCACTGCGGTATGTGCTTTGGAAGTGGTGGCACCACCAATAAGTAATGGCATGGTAAAGCCTTCACGTTGCATGGCTTCTGCCAAGAAAACCATCTCATCTAAAGAAGGGGTAATGAGCCCGCTGAGTCCTATGGCGTCTACTTGGTGCTCTTTAGCCGCGGCAATAATTTTATCTGGTGGCACCATTACCCCCAAATCTATGATCTCATAATTATTACAAGCCAATACCACACTCACAATATTTTTTCCAATATCATGCACATCTCCTTTCACGGTGGCCATGAGTATTTTTCCAGCAGATTGTGAGGCCGTAGCGTCATAATCTACTTGTAGTTTTTTAGCTTCTTCTATATAAGGCAGCAAATAAGCGACTGCTTTTTTCATGACCCTGGCAGATTTCACTACCTGTGGCAAGAACATTTTTCCACTACCAAAAAGATCACCTACTACATTCATTCCTGTCATTAAATGCCCCTCTATAACTTGAATAGGTGCAGAAACAGTATTTCTAGCTGCTTCTACATCTTCAATAATATAGGTGTCTAAGCCTTTTACAAGTGCTCTGGTAATTCTGTTCTGAAGGGGTTCTTCTCTCCAGGAGAGATCTACCTTGCTTTCTTTTTTGGTGCCTACAAATCCTTCTGCAAAATCCAACAAGCGTTCGGTAGCGTCTGCTCTTCTATTGAGAATCACATCTTCTACATGCTCTAAAAGCTCTTTTGGAATGTCTGAATACACCTCCAACATTGCAGGATTTACAATTCCCATATTCATCCCTGCCTTAACAGCATGGTACAAAAATACAGAGTGCATGGCTTCCCGCACTGGATTGTTTCCTCTAAAGCTAAAAGACACATTACTCACCCCGCCACTTACGGACACCCCGGGAAGGTTTTCTCTAACCCATTGGGTCGCTTTAATAAAATCTATGGCATTTAATTTATGCTCGTCCATCCCTGTTGCTACAGGAAATATATTTAAATCGAAAATAATATCTTGGGCAGGGAAATCTATGCGTTCTACCAATAAGTCATAAGACCGCTTGGCAATTTCAATCCTACGTTCGTAATTGTCTGCCTGCCCTACCTCATCAAAAGCCATAATAATCACGGCAGCCCCATAATTTTTAATTTTGAGAGCCTGCTCTAAAAAGAGGGCTTCTCCTTCTTTTAAAGAGATAGAGTTTACCACACATTTTCCTTGCACTACGCGGAGTCCTGCTTCTATAATAGGCCACTTAGAACTATCTATCATAATAGGCACTCTGGAAATATCTGGCTCAGCAACTACTAAATTTAAGAAATTAACCATGGCTTCCTCTCCGTCTATGAGACCGTCATCCATATTAATATCTATGATTTGAGCCCCGTTTTCTACCTGCTCTCTGGCTACTGCCAGGGCCTGGTCGTAAGATTCCTCCTTAATGAGTCTCAGGAACATCTTAGAGCCTGCCACATTGGTGCGCTCCCCTATATTGACAAAATTTAAATCTGGAGTGAGCACCAAAGGCTCTAATCCAGACAACTGCATAGGCCCCATTTGCTTTGGGCTGATTTTTCTGGGAGACGCTTTGGCGGCTATAGCGGCTATGGCTTCTATATGTGCTGGCCTTGTTCCACAACAACCCCCTACAATATTCACCAATCCTAAATCTACATATTCTTGAATTTGAGCAGCCATTTCAGCGGCACTTTCATCATAGCCCCCAAAAGCGTTTGGCAATCCTGCATTCGGGTGTGTAGAAATCCCAAATGGGGCTTTTTTAGCCAATACTTCTAAATGAGGCAATAGAGCCTTTGCCCCCAAAGCACAATTAAAACCAACAGACAAAAGATCTGAATGTGATATGGAAATTAAAAATGCTTCTGCTGTTTGCCCAGAAAGGGTTCTTCCTGAGGCATCTGTTATAGTACCACTCACCATGACTGGGGTGGCTATATTTCTCTCTGCTTTTACCTCATCAATAGCGTATAATGCTGCTTTTGCATTCAAGGTGTCAAAAACCGTTTCTACCAATAAAATATCTACCCCTGCATCTAATAAGGCTTCTACTTGCTGCCTATAGGCAATTCTCAGGTCTTCAAAACTAACGGCTCTGTATCCTGGATTGTTTACATCTGGAGACAGGCTAGCGGTTCTGTTGGTAGGGCCTATACTTCCTGCCACATACCTGGGCTTAGAAGGATCCAAAAGGGTGTATTTTTCTGCTGCTTTTAAAGCAATTTTAGTGGCCTCGTAATTGAGCTCATATACTAAATCTTCCATGTAATAATCTGCCATAGCAATGGTAGTGCATGAGAAGGTATTGGTTTCTATAATATCTGCACCCGCCGCTAAATACTTTTCATGAATGGTTTGGATGGCCTCTGGCTGGGTAAGGGTGAGTAAGTCGTTATTTCCCTGAAGCGGATGCTGGTATGTGGCAAACCTACTCCCTCTGTAATCTTCTTCAGAAAATTTATACTCCTGAATCATGGTACCCATAGCACCATCCAGTACCAAAACCTTTTCTTTAACAAGGTCTTTTACTAATGGCTTATCTAGGGTATATTGGGGTGTGTTACTCAAAATAATATATTTTTAAAGGGTCGCTTTTTCAATGGCTTGTGATACGTCTTTGATAATGTCTGCTATATTTTCTAATCCTACAGACACCCTAATCAGACCATCTGTAATACCGGATTCTAACCTATCTTCTGGAGATAATTTGGCATGTGTGGTGCTAGCTGGATGGGTTACTATACTTCTGGAATCTCCCAGGTTTGCAGAGAGCGATAGCATTTGAATACTATTAAAGAATTTCTTTCCAGTGTCTAAACCACCTTCTAATTCAAAAGCCACTACAGCGCCACCGGCCCTCATTTGCTTTTTAGCCACCTCATATTTAGGATGAGACTTCAAGAAAGGATACTTGACCATTTTTACCGAATCGTGGGCTTCTAAAAACTGCGCCAAACCTAGGGCATTATCGCAATGACGGTCTACTCTTACCGCCAAAGTTTCCAAACTTTTAGAAAGTATCCAAGCATTAAAAGGAGACATGGCTGGTCCTGATATTCTTGAAAATCTATAAATTTTATCTATTAAAGCTTCTTCCCCTACGGTAATTCCTCCAAGTACCCTTCCTTGGCCATCTATGAGTTTGGTAGCAGAATGCACCACCAAATGAGCTCCAAAAGAAATGGGTTGTTGTAAATATGGAGAAGCAAAACAATTGTCTACAATTAAAATAAGGCTGTGTTTCTTGGCTATATCACCAATCATTTGAAGGTCTAAAATATCTACGCCTGGATTGGTAGGAGACTCTACATAGATCACTTTTGTATTGGGCTTAATTAAAGCCTCTATGGCTGCAGCAGAATCATTTATATTGAAGAGATCTGTGCTTATTTGCCATTTTGGAAAGAAATTCTGGTATAAGCTCATTGTAGAACCAAACACACTACTACAAGACACAATATGATCTCCACTTTCTAACAACGCTGCAAAAGTACTGTATACTGCGGACATTCCAGACGCAAAAGCAAAACCCGCTTCTGCCCCTTCCATCTGACAAACTTTGCTTATTAATTCAGAAGTATTCGGATTCGCATATCTGGAGTAAATATTCCGGTCTTTCTCTTCTGCAAAGGAAGCTCGCATGTCTTCTGCGTCTTCGAAAACAAAGCTAGAGGTTAAATACAAAGGACTAGAATGCTCAAGATTCCCGCTACGGTCCATTTGCATTCTAATAGCATTGGTTTCAAATTCTCTTTCTTCCATATATATCTATTCAACTAATTTCCCTACTTGAGCACCTGCACCACGGTTAATTCTTCTCCACAATTCTTAAAATGTCTCCAAAGACTCCTCTTGCGGTGACTGTGGCACCTGCACCGGCGCCTTGAATAACAATAGGCTGGTCTCCATAAGATTCTGTATATATTTCAATAATAGAATCTGCCCCTTTTACCTGACCTAAGGGGCTTTGTTTGGGCACTTTACAAAGTCCCGCACTGAGTTGACCTTTCTCTTTTTGCAAATCGCCCCCTAAAACCCCTACATATCTCAGGACCTCATCTGGAGCTAAGCCTGCTTTAATCTCTGCAAATATAGGATCTAATTTAGACATTTGTGCTAAGAATTCAGGGGCATCTAGTGCCTGTAATCCTTCTGGGATTAAATTTTCAATCACCCCCTCTGAAAATTCATTCTTTAAATCTAACTCTCTCGCCAAAATAAGTAGTTTCCTACCCACATCGTTTCCGTTGAGGTCTTCCCTTGGGTCAGGCTCCGTATAGCCATTATTCAAAGCCTCTTGTACGACTTGTGAAAAAGGGATTACTGCTGTTGAAAAAGTGTTGAATATATAGCTCAACGAGCCTGAGAATACCCCTCTAATCTGAGTGATGTTTTCTCCAGAAAGATGGAGTAATTTAATGGTGTCTATCAGGGGTAGTCCAGCACCTACATTGGTCTCATATAAGTATTGCTTTTGATACTCTCCTAGGGTTTCCCTCAGGGATTTGTATTGATTAAACGGTAAGGTATTGGCAATTTTATTAGAAGAAACCAGGTCAAACCCATGACGGACAAAGCCTTCGTAATGCTTCACAAAAAGGGAGCTTGCCGTATTGTCTACCAGTATTAAATTTTCTAAATGCTGCTCCTGGGCGTACGAAAAGAGTTTTTCAAAATGTACCGCTTCTCCTAAAGTATTGAGGTCTGAACGCCAATCTTGTGAAGCCGTTCCAATTCCTTTTGCATTCAACAACATCTTTTTGGAATTTAAAAGGGCAAAAACCTGAAGTTTTATTCCTTTTCTCGCTTCAATCTGAGGGGCGGTCTTTAAAATTTGGTCAATGAGCGCACCGCCTACTTGCCCCACACCTACTACGGCGATATTCACTTTTTTAGGCTGTCCAAAAATCTGAGCATGCATGACGTTCAGTGACTTGTTTAGGTCTTTTTTAAGCAAGACCAAAGAAACATTTTTACCCGTGACCGTATTGTTAAAAAGCAAAGGCACTATCTGGTTTTTAATAAGCGCATTATAAGGTTTGTGAAAAGAGCTCAAATCTTGGCCAACAATAGAAATAACAGAGACCTGATCTACTGCATATATTCTATTGACATCCTGGGCATAAAAATCTTGCTCAAATTCTCGCTCTAAGGAAATAATAGCCTCGGTAGCGTCTTTTGCGGCTACCACCAAACCAATCCCTCTTTCAGAAGAACCCTGAGAAATAATACTGACACTAATATGGGCATTCCCCAGGGTTTTAAAAATACGGGCATCTACTCCTGCTTTTCCCAACAAACCGCGTCCTTCTATGTTAATAAGGGTCACATCTGCTATCACTGAGAGGGATTTAATACCCGCCTCAGTGGGTGTGGCACTAATGAGCGTCCCTTCGTTGTCTGCCTTAAAGGTGTTTAAAATTCTAAGGGGAATGTTTTTTTCAATGAGTGGAATAATGGTTTTAGCGTGTAGTATGGTAGCCCCAAAATTAGCCAACTCATTGGCCTCGCTATAAGACAAAGCGGCAATTTTTTCTGCTTCTGGCACCAAGTTAGGGTCTGCGGTGTAAATCCCGTCTACATGGGTGAAGTTCTGAAGCTCTCCAGCGTCTAAAAAACTTGCGATTAGGGCAGCTGAATAATTACTCCCATTACGCCCTAGCGTAGTGGTTTCTCCTTTTTCATTAGAACCAATAAAACCTGTAAAAACGGGAATATTCTGAGGGGCTAATGCCTCATAAGCCCCTAAGACGGCTTTTTTTGACAGGGCTTCTTTTACAGATGCATTTCCAAAGTCACTATTGGTTTTAATCAATGCCCTCGTATCTAAAAGTTGTGCGTCTATTCCTTGCTGTGAAAGTAAATAAACCAGTGTTTTTGCAGCGAGTAATTCTCCAAAAGACAAGACTTGGTCTTTGGTCTTTTCACTGTAATCTTTAATGAGGGTTACCCCAGCTAAAATCTGACTCAGTTGTTCAAATTCATGGGCTAAAATAGGCTCCTTTAATGGTGTGGTTTGTTGGGCTTTGAAAAAGTCTAGGGTAGGATGGTAGTCCTGGCCTTGGGACGCAAGTTCCAACAAACGCTCTAATTGGTCAGTAGCATTGTCTCTGGCAGAAACCACCAAGGCTATGGGTTGCTGGGATGCTATTTTAGCAGCTACAATCTCAATGACTTTAGAAAGGCCCTCTCCATTGGCCAATGAAGTGCCTCCAAACTTTAATACCTGTACCTTGGCTGCCGCTGCTTGAGGTTTAAAAATACCTGCCAAAAGGACCTCTAACTGCTCAAATTCTAGCAAAAAGGCATCGTGGCCATGCACAGAAGTAATTTCTCCATAGGTCACATTGGACTGAGATTGTGCCAGCTGCTTAAACGTTTCTTTATTTTCAGTAGCCGTAAAAAACAAATCTGAGTCTACCCCTATAATGTGAATATGAGTGTCACTCTCTTGTAATTTTCTAAAAGCCTCCGGGCCATTTTTGGTAATGTCTATGGATCGCAACAGCTGATTCACCAATTTATACGCAGACAACTGAAACCTAGACTGCAATTTTTCTCCATGGTGGGTAAGCCAACTCTCTACATTGAATACCTGAAGGGCTTCATTGGTGCTTCTATTAAAGCGCTGGTTAAAAGATTCAGGAGTCCTGTAACACAACATAGCGTGCATGCGCGCGTCGTGAACTGGTTGCTTGGAATTTAATAAAAATTGTTCCTGTATTTGACAATTGGCAATGAGCCAATCGGTAGATTTCCAATCTGAGGCTACTGGAATTAAGTGCGACGTAATCTCTGGACTTAAAGCCGCCATTTCCCAGGCAATTCCACCCCCGAGAGACCCACCAATAATCGCGTAAAGCTTTGAAACTCCTAAAGCTTCCAAGCCCAATAAAAATAACTGCGCCATGTCTTTGGCTACAAATTGTTTGTACGCATCTATCACAAAACCGTCGTATCCATTGCCTGGAATATTAAAAGCCAAGACTGCATACCGATTGGTGTCAATACATTTTTCGGGACCAATCAAGGCAGACCACCAACCGTCCTCTCCCGCCACATTGGAGTTTCCTGTAAGGGCATGGTTCACTAAAACAACTGGAGCCTGGTTCAAAGGAAGACCAAAGTGCTCATAGCTCAAGGAAATATCTTGTGTATGATCCGACTGTGTTTTAAAGGCTTTAATAGCGAGCTTTTTCATATAAAATAAAATAAAGTGCCTACTCTTTTAAAAGTAGGCACGTTATGGTTACACCAATTGGGTGGCTTTAATGGTTTCAAAAACAGCGATTAAATCTGTCTTTAGATCTTCTATATCTTCTAATCCCACAGAGAGTCTAATTAAGTCTTCCGTTACCCCAGTGGTCAATTGAGCATCTGGAGATAATTGCTGGTGTGTGGTACTCGCAGGGTGTATGATTAGTGATTTACTGTCTCCTATGTTTGCCAATAAAGAGAATAATTTGGTTTCATTGGCTACCTTTTTAGCAGATTCAAAACCACCTTTAACCCCAAAAGTAACAATACCACTTTGTCCCTTAGGCAAATAGCTATGGGCTAATTCACGGTAGGCGCTGGAGGCCAAACCTGGGTAGTTTACCCAAGAAACCAATTCTTGCTCCTCTAACCATGAGGCTAATGCTAAGGCATTTTCTGAGTGCTTCGCAATTCTAATGGTCAAAGTTTCTAAACCTTGTAAAATCTGAAAGGCATTAAAAGGACTAATAGCCGCCCCATAATCTCTAAGACCTTCAATCCTCACTTTAGCAATAAAGGACGCTGCCCCCAAAGCCTCGTGATAAATAAGTCCGTGATAACCCGCAGAAGGTTCTGTAAATTCTGGGAATTTACCATTGCTCCAATCAAAGGTTCCAGCGTCTATAATAGCCCCACCCAAAGCGGTTCCGTTACCGTTAATGTATTTGGTGAGTGAATGAATCACAATATTAGCCCCGTGCGCAATAGGGTTTAACAGTGCTGGAGTAGCCACAGTATTATCTACAATAAAGGGTACTTTAGCGGCTTTAGCATAAGCTGCAATAGCCTTTAAATCCAATACATCTAATTTTGGATTTCCTAAAGACTCTGCAAAGAAAGCCCTGGTGTTTTCCTGTACCGCCAACTCAAAATTGGCAGGATCTGAAGGGTCTACAAAAGTGGTTGTAATCCCCAACCTAGGCAGGGTAACGTTAAGTAAATTATAGGTCCCTCCATACAAACTACTAGAAGCCACAATATGGTCTCCAGCTTTTAAAAGTACTAATAGAGAAGTGGCAATGGCTGCGGTTCCAGAAGCAGTGACCACAGAAGCAATACCGCCTTCCAAAGCAGCCAAACGCTGCTCTAAGATATCTGTAGTAGGATTGTTGATTCTAGTGTAAATATTTCCGGGCTCTGCCAAAGAAAATAAATTGGCCGCATGCTCTGCACTGTCAAAGACATAGGCCGTACTCTGATAAATAGGCACTGCTCTAGTGCCTCCTGTTAATTTTGGATCGTGCCCAGCATGTAATGCGTTTGTGGCAAATTGGTTGTTTTTTTCGGTACTCATGATTTTTGTTTTTAATGTTAAAAAAATAATTAAAAAGCCAAACCCCCTCTAGCGGCGCCACTAGATGGGTAAAAATCGAAAAAGTTATATAAGAAAGTTCGCTTACAGACGGTAAGCATTCCGGTTATCTATTCTCAAATGAGATAGAATGTAGCACCTTCTTTGCATAAAACAAAGGGTTGCTAAGGCTTCACAGGGTCTAATCCCTCCACCTTTCTTGATAACTATTCAATAATTGTTTGAACTTATTTCAAAGATACTGCATGTAGGTTAAAGCACCCACTCACAGCGACTTATATCACAAATCAAAGGCTTTTTGTACCTCTGACACTTTATCTAATTGTTCCCATGTAAACAGGGTCACTTCTTTCTCTACCCTACCGTTGTATGGAGACTCAAAAACTTTGGTCACTTTTCTAGGGGTTTTTCCCATATGACCATAAGCAGCCGTTTCTAAATAAATAGGGTTGCGCAATTGCAAACGCTCCTCAATAGCATGCGGACGCATGTCAAAAATTTCACTTACTTTTTTAGCTATTTCACCATCTGTTAGGCCTGTGGCCGATGTCCCATAAGTATCTACATAAATACTGGTAGGCTCCACCACACCAATGGCATAACTGAGTTGCACTAAAATTTCTGAAGCCACTCCAGCAGCCACTAAATTCTTAGCTGCATGTCTGGCGGCATAGGCCGCAGAACGGTCTACCTTAGATGGATCTTTCCCACTAAAAGCACCTCCTCCATGGGCACCTTTACCCCCGTAGGTATCTACAATAATTTTTCTTCCAGTAAGACCCGTATCTCCGTGAGGACCTCCAATCACAAACTTACCCGTTGGGTTTATGTAATAGGTAATTTGATCATTAAACAAGGCCTGTACATGGGCAGGGAACTGCGCTACAACTCTTGGCAAAAGCTTTTCAATAATATCTTTTTTGATCGTGTCTAACATGGTCTGATCATCTTCTAAAAAGGGATCGTGCTGAGTAGAAATTACAATCGTGTCTATTCGCTGTGGTTTATTGTCGTCTGAATATTCAATAGTCACCTGAGCTTTAGCATCTGGTCTGAGATAAGAAATCTGGGTTTCCTCCCTTCTCATTGCAGCCAATTCCTCCAATATTTTGTGAGAAATATCTAAGGCCAAAGGCATGAAGTTCTCTGTCTCTTTAGACGCATAACCAAACATCATTCCCTGATCTCCTGCACCTTGCTCTTCTTTTGCACCCCTGTCTACTCCCTGATTAATATCCTGAGACTGCTCGTGTATTAAAGAAATTACCCCACAAGAGTCTCCACTGAACTGATACGCCCCTTTGGTATAGCCAATTTTGTTGATTACATCTCTGGCTATTTGCTGAACGTCTAAATAGGTATTGCTCTTTACCTCACCCGCCAATACTACTTGTCCAGTAGTGACTAAGGTTTCACAAGCCACTTTGCTCTGGGGATCAAAGGCTAAAAAATTGTCTAAAAGGGCATCTGAAATCTGATCCGCAATTTTATCTGGGTGTCCCTCACTCACAGATTCTGAAGTAAATAAATAAGCCATGGCATCAATTTTTAAAGTTGACGAGGGCGAATCTGACTTGTTAGCGGGGTTTTTCACCATATAGAATCTATGGTGAACTGCTTTAGCACTTTTTTTTTACATCAGCCTGGGCTTTGTAAAGAGGTTGCAATCAGTCAAATCCTTCCTCTTAATAAATATGAGACAAATGTATAACAGCTTTATTTTATAATCAAAAAAATCTTTGCTTTTTTTTTACAAATCGTATTTAAGCTTGAAAACCACATACCTAGGTTGCACCATATAGGCAGAAGAACTGATGAACAAATCATTGAATCCATCTTGATTCAAAGCCTCTGTATTCAGTGCATTGGTCACTTGAATATTATACTCCCATTTGCTGTCTTTCTTTTGATAAGAGAGGTTGGCATTTAGAAAGGCATATTCATTGTCTGCTGTTTCTGCGGCATCTCTGTAATGGTAATAATCGTAATCTGCAGTGAAAATAAAGGACTTTAAAAACAACATATCCAACTTAGCAAAAGGCCTGTCGGTGTAAAAAGTACTTAACCTGCCTGCGTTGTTATAATTATTTACGGTATAAGAATAACCCAATTCTAGATTAGGTGCCGCTCTGAAATTTGTTGCTAAAGACCCCCTATATGTCTGGGTAAAAGATTTAGAAACTCTAGGGGTATTGTTTATGACATTGTTTAAAATAGACTGAGAAAAGTTGGCCCTACTACTCACTTTAATTTTTCCAAAGGTTCTTTGATAATTCGCTGAACCTGTAAAAGTCTCGTCTGGTAGTGCGGCATTAATAGTTGTATTCACCTGATTAATCCCTGTAATGACCCCTGCATTTTTAAAGGCATCTATTCTTTTATTATAAGCAAAATTGGCAAATACGTTTTGAAAATTAAACATATTAAAACTAAAGAAATTTAAACTAGCGCTGTGGTATAGTGCACTTTCTAAATCTCTATTCCCCAGATAAATAGCATTGTAATTGCTAAATACATAGCCTGCTGCTAAATTATTAATATCTGTAAACTCCCTGACAATACTGTAATTCAAACGAATATTTTCTGACTTTCTCATCTGAAAATTCACAAACAAATCGGGCACAATATTGGTCAGTTGGTCGGTCACTGAGCTGCCCAATTGGGTGTTGGTTGCCTTGTAGGTGTGGACATTAAATCCAGGATTAAAGGTGAATTTTCCTGTAATTACTTTATAATGAAAACCTGCATAGAGGTCCTGGAAATCAAACGTTACGTTATTTTCAAACAAATTATCCTCTAGAGAGGCCCTAGTATTTCCCTCTAATAACTCAAAAATAGAAGACTGGAAGGACTGTTTGCTCAGTGTAGTTCCTATACTAAAATTTAAATTACTCTTGGAGCCTGTCACCAAATAATAATCTAGCTTGGCGTCTAATTTATTGGTAGTGACTTCCTGTTCTTGATTAATATTAAACCCAAGACCATTTCCAACCAATGGCAATACGCCATTAAAGGGTTCCTGCGTTCTAACCGCATTGTAAAAAGGATCTTCCTTTTGGTACATATGTTGCCCTTGAAAGGCAAATATATGCTGATCAGAAAGGGTATAATACAGACCGGTATTCTGGGTCACTGTAATAGGATCCTGTGTTTTGTTTTCCTCAATATCTTCATTGACTATAGCTCTAGAAGAAAGGAGTCGTTGCTCCTCTTGAGAGGATTGTTTCAATAGCACATCATAATCCCACTGCAAAAGGGCAGACGGCTTATAACGAGCACTAAATTTACCCAACCCTAAAGTTGCTTTCTGATCCGTATTGGTCGTAGATTGCTCCGTTTGGTTAGACACTATAAACTGCCTAGAGGTAATGGTTTCCAAAAGGGTTCCTGTATATGAATATATGGCAAAACCGCTGAGATCTAAGGCGGGTGTTGCAGCGTAATTAAAATTAGCCGCCCCAAATTTTGTGTCTATGGCTTTGGCCCTATTGTTCTGCAACAATGAAATACCCAATGAATTATTGGTGGCGTTAAACTGAGTTCCTCCTGCCCTGCTAAAGTTAGCCATACCACCAGTGAAATTAAAAAAATCTCTGGGCGTAAAAGGCAGTTCACCTATGTTGTTAACATCTGTTATTAGGTTTACAGAAAACTTTGGGCTATAAAAAAAGACTTTTGGGTGTGCCAAAAAGGTATTGTCCAAACCTTTCCCTGCGGTAATTTCCCCAAACCAAAAGCGTTCCTTCCCTTCTTTGAGCTTAATATTAATAGCCACATTATCTTGGTTGTTGGTCACCCCACTTAATTGGCTTACCTCAGAATAATTCCTGAGCACCTCTACCTTAGAAACCGCATTGGCCGGAATATTCTTTGTGGCTAATTTAGTATCTCCGTCAAAGAAGTCCTTACCGTTCACCATAATCTTACCCACTTTTTTACCCTCAGCCTCTATTTCCCCGTCGTCATTGATTTCTAAACCTGGTAATTTTTTAATGACATCTCCCAACTTTTTTTCGGTCCCACTCACAAAAGAGTCTGTGTTATAAACAATCGTATCGCCTTGAATGGTCACCGGTATTTCATAGGTGAGCTCTACCTCATCCAAAGCCTCTGCCTGAGCCTCTAAAACAACGTCTTTTAAAAAATCTTGCAAAGTAGTCGTAACCAAATACTCTTTTGGGGTAAAACCAATATAACTCACTTTTACCCTATAGTTGGTATTGGCGTTCACTACAATTTTATAACGTCCATTGGGGTCTGTAATTCCAAAGCCGTCTAGGGCCTTAGTGGTTTCATTAATAGCCACCACATTGGCCATATCTAAACCAATCCCCGTAGAATCTTTTACAACACCAGTAATGGTTACTTTCTGTGCTTGAACCAATTGTACTAGGCCAAACACTAGTGTAGCCAATACAAATTTTAAACTTTTATTCATTAATTACGAATCATAATTCTTGTGCCTCCAGACCTTCCTCTACCTCTAAATTGTTCCGACATTTCCAACGCCTTTTTAGTCATGGTCTCTTGGTATTCTTTTTGTGAAATTTTCTTACCCTTTTTAGGTGCCTCAATGGCTATTTTCTCTTTAGGATTGATCGTTATTTTAGAACATAAAATAGCCGTTCTTCCCTCTGATACTTCTAAAATAAGACCTGGTAACCCCCAATACTCTCCCGGGCCCTGACTAATGGGAATATCCAAGGTATACCATGCTGTAACAGTTACTTCACTGGGAATCTCTATTCTAGAGGACAGAGAATTATTTGTTTCTGATTCGCTTTTTTCATTGGCTGCTGTGGTCAAGGAATCTCTACTAACCCCAGCAACTCCATCCTTGGTCTGTGTTGAATCCTTGCCTGCCCCTCCTGTCCTTTCATCTCTTTCACCAGGCCTCATTCTACTAAAAACAGACCTCATAGTAGTGTCTAGCTGTTTTACAGCAGTAGCTTTATAACAAGTATACTGCCCTATTTGCTTGGTTTCTGCAGTTAAAGTCCAAGCCAATGGCTTTAAGGTATCTTCTACCAAAAAAGGCTTTCCAAAAATATCTGTTTCATTGGTGTAAGTCTGAGCCTGAATGTTCTTATAGTAAACGCCAGAACTCCCACCTAAACCCATAAATCGCAGTCCTACTCTACCTCCTGCACCTGGTTGGTCTAATTTTTGCTCTTCCTCATAAGTAGAAGCTGTTCTATTGAAATTCAATATAAAAGTCTTCTCTAGCATAGATTTCATACGCTCTTGAATCAACTTCTTTTGGGCTTCAGGCATTTGTCTGCCTCCGAAATTCATGTCTACCGTAGACTTAGACATATAGGTAGCCGTCCCTTGAAAGTCTTGGGCTACTCCAACTGTTTGCGCTACTATGATTATAAAAAGCGTCTTTAAAAATGTGTTCATAATGATTAAGTGTTTAGCCTTTGACTAAAGGATTGATAATAAGTTTAATCTAAAGAAACAAAACACATTCAAAATAGAAGAAAGCACTTCACCCTAAAATAGCAAATACTTTTAGTCATTTAGATTTTATAAAATTGTAGAATTTAGGTATCTTGTTACCCCCTTAAAAAGGGACCATGATCTAACAAAGACCTAATCGTATGCATGTAGCTATTGCTGGAAATATTGGCGCAGGAAAAACCACGCTCACCAAATTACTCTCTAAACACTATAAATGGGACGCACACTTTGAAGAAGTAGAAGACAATCCATATTTAGATGACTTCTACAATCAAATGGAAAGATGGAGTTTTAACCTTCAAATTTTCTTCATCAATAGCAGATACAGACAAATTTTAGAGATTAGGGAATCCGGCAAGAACATTATCCAAGACAGAACCATCTACGAAGACGCTTTCATATTCGCACCCAACTTACATGCCATGGGGCTTATGACCAATAGAGATTTTAACAACTACAAACAGTTGTTTGAGCTCATGGAAAAATTGGTGCAACCACCAGAGCTAGTCATTTACCTCAGGAGTTCGGTACCTAATCTGGTGAGCCAAATCCAAAAAAGAGGCCGTGAATACGAAAATACCATCTCCATAGACTACCTCAGCAGACTAAACGAACGATACGAGGCATGGGCACACGGCTACACCAATAGTAAATTATTGGTCATAGATGTAGACCCTCTAGATTTTGTAGCCAACCCAGAAGACCTAGGATCTATCATTGAAAAAATAGATGCCGAGATTAATGGTTTGTTCTAAACTTAAATCACCTCCAAAATCTCTATCTCGTTTCCTCTAAAAGAAACGGATTCTCCAGCTTTTTTGCCGAGTAGTAATTGCCCAATGGGACTTTGGGGAGAGATGCAATAGATGTTTTTTTGTTGATGGGAAAAGGCATCGGCCGGGACGGCCAAAAAATAGCTTGCCAAAGATGTGTGTACCAATGCACCAGGGTTTATTTGAGCGCTAGTAGCCCTGTTTTTTAAGCTGCCCAATGTCATTAGATCTTGCTCATTGCGCTCGCGTTGCTGAGCCAGCTTTTCGCGTTCTAACTGAATCATGGCCCTACCCGTTTCGTGCTTGTCTCCTGCAGAACTCTTTCCTTCACTGTCCAACGCTTCCAATAAAGATTGGTCTTGTACCAAATAGTCATTGGCTTTTTGGCGTAAAAAGGATTCACAATGGGTAAATACTGCAAATTTAAGGGCTTCCATATAGTGGTGATTTAAAAAAGCCCATAGTAGGTTCACTATGGGCTTTTATGGGGATAACCCCTTATGTTTGAATGGTTATTTACGTACGTCCATTTTTTGAATTTCTATGGAAATCTCACTGCCGGATTGGCTGTCAATGTCTGCCTGAAAGGCAGCCAACTCTTCCTGCACACTGGCTTCTGTACCTTCAAATACACGCTCTACTGTTTTGGTTTCACCATTTTCAGTAATGGTGTAAACTACACTTGCAGACACCTCATCCTGATCATTGCTGCTCGCATTTACAGAAACAGAGATTTCTTTATGAGACTCATGCAATCCCTCTGTAGTGTGACCCTCACCTAAAATAGGCGCAATCACAAGCCCTACCAGACAGGTGAGCTTAATTAGAATATTCATAGAAGGTCCTGAAGTATCCTTGAAAGGATCTCCCACGGTATCTCCAGTCACGGCTGCTTTGTGCGCGTCTGAACCTTTGTAAGTCATTTCTCCGTTAATCATGACACCAGCCTCAAAGGATTTTTTAGCGTTGTCCCAAGCACCTCCAGCGTTGTTTTGGAAAATAGCCCACATAACTCCACTCACACAAACACCAGCCATATAGCCTCCTAAAGGTTCTGCACCGAAGAGAAGTCCTATTAATATAGGGGTGATGATGGTAATTAATCCAGGTAGAATCATTTCCTTAAGAGCTGCTTTGGTAGAAATATCGACACATTTAGCGTATTCAGGTGTTCCGGTTCCTTCCATGATTCCTGGAATTTCACGGAACTGTCTTCTCACTTCTTGTACCATTTCCATGGCTGCTTTTCCAACAGATTGCATGGCTAAGGCGGAGAAGACCACTGGAATCATTCCTCCAACAAATAACATAGCCAACACGTCTGCCTTAAATATATTGATTCCGTCAATACCAGTAAAAGTCACGTAGGCAGCAAATAAGGCCAAGGCAGTTAATGCCGCAGAGGCAATAGCAAAACCTTTACCAACCGCTGCGGTGGTATTCCCTACCGAGTCTAAAATGTCAGTACGCTCCCTTACTTCTGGGGCCAAATCACTCATTTCTGCTACCCCTCCTGCGTTGTCTGCGATGGGTCCAAAGGCGTCTATGGCTAATTGCATGGCTGTGGTGGCCATCATGGCCGATGCCGCAAGCGCTACCCCATAAAAACCTGCCAATTCATACGACCCGTATATGGCGGCTGCGAATAAAATAACCGAAGCAAAAGTAGATTTCATTCCCACCGCTAATCCTGCAATAATATTGGTAGCAGCTCCAGTAGAACTGTTTTCTACAATATCCATTACTGGCTTTTTACCCAAAGAAGTGTAGTAAGCAGTCACAAAAGAAATTAAGGCACCTACCGCCAGTCCAATACAGGCTGAATAAAAAACGTTAATGGATGGAATGTCTTTAATACCCTCGCCAAAGAAATTCATCTGAAGGGTGGCAGGAAGCATCCAATCAATTAAAAACCAAGAGGCTACTAAGGTCAGTGCAATGGCTACCCAGTTTCCTGTGTCTAATGCGCGTTGCACTTGAGATTCTTTAGCGTCGTTTGAGGAAATTCTCACTAAGAAAGTTCCTACTATAGAGGCTAAAATACCTACTCCTGCAATAACAATAGGTAGTAAAATAGGGCCCATATTGTTGAATACATCTGTGAAAGATCCTCCAGCAGACATGTCTTTAATCAAGTAATTACCCAATACCATAGCGGCCAATACGGTGGCTACATAAGAGCCAAAAAGGTCTGCTCCCATTCCAGCTACATCGCCTACGTTGTCTCCTACATTATCTGCAATAGTGGCTGGGTTTCTTGGGTCGTCTTCAGGAATTCCTGCTTCTACTTTACCTACTAAGTCTGCACCAACGTCTGCTGCTTTGGTATATATACCGCCACCCACACGAGCGAAAAGTGCAATAGATTCTGCCCCTAGAGAGAATCCAGCGAGCGTTTCTAGTACCACGGTCATATTGTCGTAAAAGCTTCCCTGTGCACCCATAAATTGGCCTAAGAAAAATAAGAACAATAAACTGAGTCCTAAAACCGCTAAACTAGCTACTCCTAGACCCATAACAGTACCTCCACTAAAAGACACCTTAAGTGCTTGTGGTAAGCTGGTCTTAGCTGCTTCTGCTGTTCTGGCATTGGAGTCTGTGGCAATTCTCATCCCTATATTACCTGCTAAGGCAGATAGAATGGCCCCAAAAATAAAAGCGGGAACAATCATCCAACTGGTGGTTTCTACCACTATGGATATTCCGTATAAGGCCACAGATGCTATGACCACGAAAATGGCTAAAAGCCTGTATTCAGCTCCTAAAAAGGCGAGCGCTCCTTCCTTAATGGCTTTAGAAATGCCTTGCATTTTTTCATCGCCAGCGGCTTGTTTTTTTACCCATGCCATTTTAACAAGCATGAATAATAATCCTAAAACAGCTAAGGCTATAGGAAGAAAGATAATATTAGATTCCATAAATAAGTAATTGAGTTTAAGTTTAGTTTTATGTTATAAGCCCCCTAATGTAGCAAAATATGCGTTAAAAAAAAAGGCGCCCCTCCGGGGCGCTTTTTGACAAAATTTCTGCATTTCGGTTACTTAATTGTCACCTCTGCTAATGGAATGTCTGAGTCTTTAAAACGGTTCACGCACTTAGCCACAATTTCTTTAGCCTCATGAACGTCTCCCCATCCCCCAACGTCAACTTTTTTCTTCTCTAAGTCTTTATACACTTTAAAGAAGTGCTCTATCTCTTTAATCAAGTGAGGGTTTAAGTCAGATAAGTCATTGGCTTTATTCCAATTTGGGTCAGAAACCGGCACACAAACTACTTTTTCATCTGGGCCTTTTTCATCTGCCATATGGAACACACCAATGGGTTTCACCTCCATCACACAACCTGGAAAAGTTGGCTCAGTAACTAATACCAACACATCTAATGGATCTCCATCTAAGGCCAATGTTTCTGGTACAAATCCGTAATCTGCTGGGTACATCATTGAAGAAAAAATCATTCGGTCGTAACGGATTTTCTTCAACTCAAAATCGTACTCATATTTATTTCTACTCCCTTTTGGAATCTCAATTAAAACATCAAAAGAGGTAATGTCTTTCTCGCTCATATTATATAATCTATTTATTTTTCAGGGGGCAAAAATACGGCCTATCCGTGGTTTATACTAACTACTTGGTTGTTTTTTTTAATTCAGTGCTTGAAAAACAGATACTGGCTCAAATTCGAAAAGCATTTTTAAAAACTCCTTTGGGCAAGCCTCTTTAAAAAGCCCTTTGCTAAAACCCTTAAAATCCAAATCCAAAACTCCCGGTAATACTAAAAGGTCTGGCTCCAGGTACATCCAGGTAGTTCCCCCTAAAGTTAGCGTCTATTCTAAAGATCTTAAATATATTACCAATCCCCACACTGTATTCCCAATAAGCGTTTTTATCAGGGGCATTTAAAGTAAGCTTACTAGGGGCATTTAAGGCAATGTTATCTTCGGAAAGTGTTCCCCATACGCCTCTAACCCCAATGATTTCCCTGAGATTTAAAGCCCTTAAAATAGGAATTCTTGAAAAGAGACGGCCGTTAAAATTGTGCTCCAAATGGCCAGACACATAGGTGTCTGTAACAAATTCATAAAAGTCTAAATTGGGAAAAGTATTGTAAATAGTGAACAAGGTTTGGTTTCCAGGCACCACATGCAAGAGCGCCAAAGGAAGCGGATCAAAAGTCCTTCCAGCTTCTATACTGGTTCTCAAGGTTCCAATGCCACCTATTTGCCAAGGTCTGGTGTAAGAAAATTGTACCCTATTGAAATTAAAGTCCGAATCCAACAGGTTTTTTTGACCGTGAACATACTGAACCATTAACCTTGGGAAATCTTCATTCACCGGCTTTGGATCTACCCCATAACCAATCACTTTTCTTCCCGGAGTATATTGCATTCTAGCCGTGAAATCTAGTTGATTTAAACTATTTTTACTTCCTAGTATGGTGGGTTCATAGACAAAATCTAATGGAAATAATTCAGGTAAAGCTGCCTGCACCCTTCTATAGGAAGCACCCAGTGACATAGTTAGGTTTTTTACTGGTTCAGCACTCAAAGTGAAAGCAGTAAGGTTAATTTGAGACAACTTATCATTGTTTCCAACCGTAAATACAGAGGAAGAGGCAATGCTGCGCCCCATTAAATCATTGGTAGCAGTAAGACTTAATCCCAATTGCTCTATATCTCTTCTATGCCCTCCTGAAATAAGGAGTCGGATTTTAGGGTCCAGAATGGCTTGAGCAAAAAAGCCATGTTTGAATTTTTTGTCTAAAAAACCATACGCAACATAGCCTTCTAATCGCCACAGGTCATTTTGACCCCTAAAAGTTCTTGCGCCTGCCCTAAGTCTATTTCCTTCTGCTTGGTTGTATCCAAAAATACTATAAACGTCTCCAATATCTATGTTTTGCCTATCTAACTCAATGTATCCAGACTCCAAAATAGAGACTAAATTATAGTAGGTCTTGAACTTTGGCACTGTTTTAAGAGTGTCAATTAATGTGTAAATACCCGCCTCGTCCTTATTGAGCGATTCTAATCTGTTGGTTGCCCAAAAACTCGAATCGCGTTCAAACAACTCAGGTCTTAAGGCGTTGTAATCTTCTGTATAAAAGCGCCTTGATTTTGGAACGTCAAACTCAAAGCCATCGTAAACAGTTGTGCGTTTTCCGTATACGCCTTTGGACTTTTCTTTATTGCTATAGCTAAAATCTGACAACATGGACTCCCGCTTTAATAAAAAGATTGAATCATTCAACACCTCAAAATCTTGCTCTAAATATAGCTCTTTGACCCAGTTTAAATTGGCACTTTTGGTCATGGCCATGTTTATTTTAGCAATGGCAAAGGTGCTGTCATTGACCCAAAAATCTCCTTTAAAGGTCAATTCACTCTTTCTTCTGGGGTAATAAATAATATTATAGCACCATTTATCTCCAATAAAAGTAGAGTCTGCTAAGACATAATTGTAGGTGTCAATACCTGTTTTGGAGAGGGGAGAGGTAAATGACTTTCCAAAAAAGTTCAGGTAATTGTCATAAATATCATATATAGCATATAGGTCTTTTAGATAGGCCATAATGGCCTGATTTCCATTAAAACCAGAATTCTTAACCCCCCTAACTACTTCTTTTTCTTCCTTAATTTCGTTGTCTCCATACACCTTAGAAACCGTTTCATTTAAAAAAATAGGCAGATATGTTTTCCCCGTAATGCCTGAGGTGTCTAGGTCTTTAAATACAAATTCCAAGCCCTTAAACACCTTACTATTCATGAGTGCAGAGTCTATGGTATTGAGGTCAAATTCTATTTTCTCATATTTATCATAGGCGTATTGCTTGTATTTACCCAGTCCATTGCTGCGCTTTTTAGCCCAAATTTTTCTCAAAATATCAATAGCTGGATTGTTCTTTTTGGACTGTTTTCCAGAAACCAGGGTCACTGATTGCAATTGTTCCGCAGCCTCTTCTAAAACAATTTGCAAATCGTAATTCGTTTGCTTTTCAAGAAGGAGTGTCAAAGTTTCAAATCCAATAAATGAAACGGAAAGTTGGGTATAGGTCTGCTCAGACTCTACATAAAAGGAACCGTCGTCATTGGTAATCGTTCCAATGGTACTTCCCGGAAAAAGTACATTAGCGAATGCGATAGGAAAGCCGTCTGTATCTTTTACACTTCCGCTGACCTTAGTTTGGGCTTGTAGTACCATGCCTGTAAGCAACAAAAAAAATAGAATATGTTTTTTCATAGTGGGTTTGAATGGGTTCATAAACACCAAACAAAAAGTGGACAGACTGGGGAATCTAAGGCTAAAAAAGCCCTCCGTAAGGAGGGCTGTAAGTCTATAATATGTTATGCTTTGGTGTACATGACACGATTTACCGCATCTATAACATCTTGGGCACTTGGCAGCCATTCTTCTAATAAAACAGGAGAATAAGGTGCTGGTGTGTCTGCCGTGTTAATCTTTTGAACAGGAGCATCTAAATAATCAAAGGCATTGTCTTGAACTTGAAAAGCAATTTCAGAAGCAATACTTCCAAAAGGCCAAGCTTCTTCAAGAATTACTAGTCTGTTAGTTTTTTTAACAGAAGTAATAATAGTATCCATATCTAAAGGACGAATCGTTCTTAAATCAATGACCTCTATCTCTATTCCTTGTGCAGATAAAGTGTCTGCAGCTTTTACGGCCTCTTTTAAAATTTTACCAAAGGACACTACCGTTACATCCGATCCATTCCTAATGACATCTGCTACACCTAATGGAATAGTGTATTCTCCCTCAGGAACTTCTCCTTTATCTCCATACATTTGTTCAGATTCCATAAAAATTACTGGATCTGGGTCTTGAATGGAAGCTTTGAGCAAACCTTTAGCATCTTTTGGATTGGAAGGCACCACTACTTTTAATCCGGGTGTATTTGCATACCAATTCTCAAAAGCTTGAGAGTGTGTCGCAGCCAATTGTCCTGCAGAAGCAGTAGGTCCTCTAAAAACAATAGGGCAGTTAAACTGACCTCCAGACATTTGCCTGATTTTAGCAGCATTATTTATGATTTGGTCAATCCCTACAAGAGCAAAATTAAAAGTCATAAATTCAATGATAGGCTTATTGCCATTCATTGCAGACCCCACACCAATTCCAGCAAATCCCAATTCAGAAATGGGCGTATCTATCACCCTTTCTGGACCAAATTCATCTAGCATTCCTTTTGAAGCTTTGTAAGCACCGTTGTATTCCGCTACTTCTTCTCCCATTAAATAAATAGAAGGGTCTTTTCTCATTTCTTCTGACATAGCTTCTGCTATGGCTTCTCTAAACTGTAATGTTTTCATAGATATGTCTTAAAACGCAGGCAAAAATAAGCAATAAATATCTTATTTGGGAATTCAAAAAGATTAAAAAAAGAATAAAATTTACTATGCATGCATAGTAAATTGTAAATAATTCTTATCTTAGTGCTCAGAACTTAAAGCTTAATTTGAGATGAAGATACTCGTTTGTATTAGTAATGTCCCTGACACTACTTCCAAAATCAATTTTAAAGACAACAACACTGCTTTTGATACAGCGGGTGTTCAATTTGTCATAAACCCAAATGATGAATTTGGATTGACAAGAGCCATGTGGTTTAAAGAAAAACAAGGGGCTAGCGTTGCAGTTGTAACAGTAGGAGATGCTTCGGCAGAGCCCACACTTAGGAAAGCACTCGCCATAGGAGCAGACGAAGCTTACAGAATAGACGCCCAAGCAATAGATGGATTTTTTGTTGCCCAAGAATTGGCTGCATTGGTAAAAGAAATAGGTTTTGACCTCGTAATTGCAGGAAGAGAATCCATAGATTACAATGGTGGAATGGTCCCAGGATTTTTAGCAAGTACTTTAGATTTCCAATATGTGACCAATTGTATCTCCCTAGAAATAGAAGGTAATAACGCTACTGCTATAAGAGAAATAGATGGTGGTAAAGAAACATTGGGCACCCAACTTCCACTGGTTATTGGGGGACAAAAGGGATTGGTAGAAGAAAGTGATTTGCGCATTCCAAATATGAGGGGTATTATGATGGCCAGACAAAAGCCGCTTCACGTCAAACCCGCAACTACTTCTGAGTCGCATACCAAAGAAATTTCATTTAGCAAACCAGAAGCCAAAGGAGCTGTAACAATGATTGATTCAGCCAATATAGACCAGCTCATTTCTTTATTACACAACGAAGCCAAGGTTTTATAACCTAGCCATAAACACATTATTATGTCCGTACTCATATACACTGAAACAGAAAAAGGAGTTTTTAAAAAAAATGCATTTGAAGTGGCTTCTTATGGCGCTGCATTAGCGGAGCAATTGGGCACTGATTGTGTAGCTGTCGCTATAAATCCATCAGATGCGAGCCAACTACAGTCTTATGGAGTGGCTAAAATATTAGCCATTAAAGAAGCAAAATTAGATACTTTTAATGCCAAGGGATACGCAACTGCTATAGCCCAAGCAGCTAAAGAAGCTAACGCACAAGTAGTCCTTGTGAGTAGCTCTGCAGACAGTAAGTTCTTAAGCCCACTTTTAGCGGCTCAATTGGGTGCTAGTTTTGCGCCAAATGTAGTGGCTCTGCCAGAAAGCACTATGCCTTTTGTTGTAAAGCGAACCGCATTTAGCAACAAAGGCTTTGCCCACACAGAACTCACTGGTTCCGTTAAAATGATTGGAGTGGCCAACAATTCTTTTGGACTACACGAAAAAGAGACCACGTCCAGCGTGGCTACTTTTATACCCAGCCTAGAAGACCACTTATTTACCACTAAAACAACCGCTGTAGACAAAGTAATTGGTAAAGCAACTATTGCAGACGCAGACGTTGTTGTATCTGGAGGAAGAGGGCTTAAAGGACCTGAAAATTGGGGATTAATTGAAGATTTAGCCAATGTATTAGGAGCAGCAACAGCTTGCTCTAAACCAGTTTCTGACCTAGGGTGGAGACCACATGGAGAACACGTAGGACAGACAGGAAAGCCTGTAGCCACAAACCTATACATCGCTATTGGAATATCTGGAGCCATACAACATTTAGCAGGGGTGAGTGCCTCAAAAGTAAAAGTGGTGATTAATACTGATCCAGAAGCCCCATTCTTTAAAGCAGCAGACTATGGAATTGTAGGAGACGCTTTTGAAGTTGTACCTGAATTAATTGAAAAATTAAAAGCATTTAAAGCACAGAACATTTAAAATTTATTAAATTGCGCCCCTTAAACTGGGCCAAACCATACAAGGCTGATTATTTTATTAATTGGCCTTTTTTTATGACCTTTAAACTATGTCCTTAATTCCATTAAAAATAAAAGGTATCTCGTATAGTCAAACCCAAAATGGGGCCTATGCACTGATTCTCAATGAAATTGATGGAGACAGAAAACTTCCCATAGTAATTGGTGCCTTTGAAGCACAATCTATTGCCATAGCATTAGAAAAAGAAATTAGTCCCCCTAGGCCTTTAACCCATGATTTGTTTAAAAACTTTGCCCAACACTTCCAGATTGAATTAAAAAAAGTAATCATTCACAAACTTATAGACGGCGTATTTTATGCGAATATTGTGTGTGAACAAGAAGGATCAGAAGCTGTTTTTGACGCAAGAACCAGTGATGCTATTGCACTAGCGCTTCGCTTTAATGCCCCTATTTTTACTTATGAAAGCATCTTGAGTAAAGCGGGTATAAACCTCACCGTCAAAGAAATACCTACGGAAATTAAAGACAACCCTTCAAATAGCATGAGTGAGGTAATACCTGAAAATAATTTAGAATACTTAGACCTAAACGGACTTGAAGCAGCCTTAGAGAAAGCGGTTAGTGCTGAAGACTATGAAAAAGCTGCTAGAATTAGAGATGAAATATCCAAAAGAAATTAAGATGCCACAACCATCAAAATTTGTAATTAAAACACTCCTCCTTTGTCTATTTTTAGGAGGTATTAGCACTTCACTTGAAGCGGTTACGCTAGCCAGTTCTTTTTCAGACATTACATTCAATTCAGCGTCCGCTTTAGACAATACTCAAGCAGCAGAAATGATTCCAAATGCCTCTTTTTCTATAGAGAGTTTGGGAAGAGGAATCCTTGGAATGCTATTTTTGATTGGTATTTCATTTTTATTCTCGGCCAACAAACGGGCCATAAACTGGAAAATGGTCGGGATTGGACTAGGGATTCAGATTGTATTGGCGATAGGAATTTTAAAAGTGCCTCTGATACAAAAAGGATTTAGTTTTGTGGGCCAGATTTTTGTCAATATCCTAGACTACACATTGGTAGGAAGTAAATTCCTCTTAGGAAACCTATTAGACTTGAACAATCCCTCTATTGGCTATATTTTTGCCTTTCAGATTCTCCCTACGATCATTTTTTTCTCCGCCCTAACTTCCGTATTATTCTATTTAGGTGTCATTCAAAAAGTGGTTAAAGGGCTTGCTTGGTTACTCACCAAATCATTAGGAATTTCTGGAGCAGAAAGTCTATCAGTTGCAGGAAATATTTTCCTAGGACAAACAGAAGCCCCATTGTTGATCAAAGCCTATCTTGAAAAAATGAGTAAATCTGAGATTTTACTCGTGATGATTGGAGGAATGGCCACCGTAGCAGGTGGGGTTTTAGCAGCCTACATTGGATTTCTTGGAGGAGACGACGCTCAATTGAGATTAGAATTTGCGCGACACTTATTGGCCGCCTCTGTAATGGCTGCACCTGGTGCTATTATTATCTCTAAAATTTTATACCCACAAACAGAAAAAATAAGTACTGACGTACACGTCTCCACTGAAAAAATTGGTTCCAATTTCTTAGACGCCATTTCTAACGGTACGTCAGAGGGATTAAAATTAGCCGTAAACGTAGGCGCCATGCTCTTAGTATTTGTGGCTTTTATAGCCCTGTTTAATGGAATCTTTAATTGGGTGGGAGATGTAACCTACCTCAATGAATGGGTTGCGGCAAACAGCGCTTACCCGAACTTATCATTAGAAGCCATTTTAGGAACCGTTTTTGGCCCCCTGATGTGGGTCATTGGTGTTGCAGCAGAAGACATGTTCCTTATGGGGCAATTATTGGGAATTAAGTTAGCCTCCAGTGAATTTGTAGGATACACCCAGTTGGCCACACTCAAAGAAGTGAGCAGCGCAACTCATTTTAGTTATAGTAAATCGGTGATCATGGCTACTTATATGCTGTGCGGTTTTGCCAACTTTGCCTCTATTGGTATTCAAATTGGTGGTATAGGATCTTTAGCGCCTGGACAAAGAAAAAACCTGTCTTCTTTTGGCTTAAAAGCTGTTTTAGGAGGGTCCTTAGCTTCCCTACTATCTGCTACCATTGCAGGAATGATCCTTGGATAATTAGCCTATTTCTAGCCTGTAGAATAGATAAAAAAAAACCTTCCGTTAATAAGTTTTTGATAATCCTGTTTTAAAATCTGGTATTTAATTGTTTCCAGCCTGTACCTTTATGCAAGAAATAAAAAGGCATGAAGCAATACCACGATTTACTAAACCACGTGTTAGCGCACGGGGTTCAAAAAGGAGATAGAACAGGAACGGGAACCCTCAGTGTATTTGGGTACCAAATGAGGTTTAACCTCAGCGAAGGGTTTCCTATGGTCACTACCAAAAAACTCCACTTAAAATCTATTATTTATGAACTCCTTTGGTTTTTAAAGGGAGACACCAATATAAATTATCTACAAGAAAACGGCGTGCGTATTTGGAATGAATGGGCAGATAGCCACGGCAACCTAGGTCCCGTTTATGGCAAACAATGGCGCAATTGGAATGGGGAAGAAATTGATCAAATTAAAGAAGTCATTCAAAGCATAAAAGAAAATCCCAACAGTAGGAGAATGTTAGTTTCTGCCTGGAACCCCAGTGTGCTTCCAGACCCTAAAACTTCCTTTGAAGCTAATGTAGCCAACGGAAAAGCGGCACTCCCACCTTGCCATGCGTTTTTTCAATTTTATGTAGCAGATGGTAAACTATCCTGCCAACTGTATCAGCGATCTGCTGACATTTTTTTAGGCGTCCCCTTTAATATTGCTTCATACGCCCTACTCACCATGATGATGGCCCAAGTTTGTGGCTTGGAGGCAGGAGATTTTATACACACTTTTGGTGACGCCCATATTTACAACAACCATATGGAGCAAATTGAACTCCAACTCAGCAGAACACCCAAAGACCTACCAAAAATGACTTTAAACCCTGAAATTAAAAATATTTTTGATTTTGACTTTGAAGACTTCACCCTTGAAAATTACGATCCACATCCCCATATTAAAGGCGCGGTAGCCATTTAAGCTATGAGAGAAATTTGCATGATTGCTGCAGCAGCAGAAAACAATGCCATTGGAAAAGACAATGACTTATTATGGCATCTCCCTTTGGACTTTAAGCATTTTAAAACCCTTACCAGCGGCCACACTATTATCATGGGACGCAAAACCTTTGAAAGCTTCCCCAAACCTTTACCCAACCGGAAACACCTTGTCATTACAAGAAATAAAGAGTACCAGATAGAAGCCCCAGACTGCGCCGTACACTTCTCCCTAGAAGCCGCTTTAGAGGCCTGTAAAACAGAAAAAAAGGTATTTATTATTGGGGGAGGTGAAATATACAAAATGGGGTATCCGTTAGCTAATTCCATAGAACTCACTCGGGTACATGTAAGCCTCCCGGCCGATGCCTTTTTCCCTGAAATATCACCCAAAGATTTCGAGTGCATTCAAAAAACCCCAATGACTTCAGATGACAAGCATGCCTATGCATACACCTTTGAGCGCTACGAGAGACGTGACTAATTGTGTTTAAAAGTCAGTGCTGTAATGAAGGCTAATGTGAGGCGCAGTAGGAATAAAACTTTTCAATACATCTGTAGCGCTGTTAGAGTAGAAATTATGGCTTACAGTGTTAAAAATTGGATTATCTCCGGCCAAACTTGCAGCAGTGCCCTCACCGTTCAATAAGCCTTCTTTTTCCAATATATTTTTGGTCTGCCTGGCAACAGCGCCAGCAGCATCTATGATTTCAATACGAGTCGAAAGTATTTTTTTTATGGCAGGTTTTAAATAAGGATAGTGCGTACAACCTAAGACCAAGCGATCAATCCCTTTTTCTTGCATGGGTAATAAATACGATTTCAAAAGTTCAGCCACCTCCTCTCCGTCTGCAAAACCACCTTCTATAAGACCAACCAATCCAGTGCCTTCCTGCTCAATAATTTCAACTCCTGAGGTATTCTCTAAAGCAGTCTTGTGAAATAAAGCACTCCCAAGCGTCCCTTTTGTAGCCAACAATCCCACTTTGCCTGTTTTAGTCTCTAGGGCTGCAGGTTTTATAGCGGGTTCAATCCCAATAAAGGGAATGGGATAAGTATCCCTAAGTGTTTTTATAGCATTGGTAGTAGCAGTATTACAAGCTACTACAATTAGTTTACAACCCTTGCCCATTAGAAACTCTGTGTTCTTGATAGACAAAGCTAATATGGCTTCTGGGCTTCGCTCTCCGTATGGAGCGTTGGCACTGTCTGCCACATATATCGTAGACTCCATAGGCAACAGAGCATGTACCTCTGACCATACCGAAGTGCCTCCCACACCGGAGTCAAAAAAACCAATAGGACCAAGCGAATTACTCATACCTCTAAAATAAAAAAACCGCCTCTAAAGAGGCGGTTTTTTTTGAACAAAGATGGGAAAATCTTAGAATCCCAATTCCTTTTTAACGTCTGTCATTAAGTTTTTCCCTCTAGACACCAATAAACCATATCCTTGAGTAGCATCTAACACATAGTCAAATCCTTGCGCTGTAGCCACTTTTTCAATAGCTGCTTTAGCTTTTTCAGAAATAGGCGCAAATAACTCAGCCTGTTTCTTCTGCAATTCCTGCTGTGCTGCTTGCTGGGCTTCGTTAATTGATTTTTCAAAACCTTGAAGCTCTAGAGCTCTTTTTTCGTTTTCTTCTTGAGTTTTTGAAGCAGACTCATTAGAGTATAGGGTGTACTTATTTCTCAACTCAGTCATTGAATCTTCAATATCTGCCCTGTAAGTTTCTTGCAATTTCTTTAATTCTGCATCTGCCGCCTTCATTTCTGGCATTTCAGACAATAACATTTGCACATTAATATGCGCTACTTTGCTTTGGGCTTGTGCAAAACTTGTCGCAGCTACAAATAGAAATAATGCAACAGCTATTTTCTTTAAATTCTTCATCGTGTTAATTAGATTGATAGTTAATTTTTTGTTTGTTGTTAAATATAGTGTTCAAATATAAAATTTATTCTGTTATACTGTCTTTTTGTTGGACAGGAAGTTTGTCAGATTTCTTTTTTTCTCTCGCTTCTTTTAATTTTTCCTTTCTGAGTTCATAGGCTTTAAGCCTATCTTCTCTGAGTTTCTGTTGCGCTGCTTTCTTCTCAGCAATCTGTTTTTCCTTTGATTTTACCTTTTCAAGATCTTCTGCCGCTTTAGCTTCTAAGGCTTCATTTACAGGAACCTCTTCTGCTGGACCTTGGTTTATTTCTGCATCACTGAGCCCCATATTAGCACTCATGTCTTGTCTACTCAGGGCTCTAATGATTAAATTACTCAAATTAAAACGTTCGTTGGCAAACAAAATAGTGGTACTGCCATCTGACTTGTCTAGAATAAGATCATATCCCTTTTCTTTTCCCAACCGCTGCACCTCATTAAAAACCAAGTCTTGAATGGGCTGAACAATGGAAGTTCTCAAAGAAAATAAATCTCCCTGAACACCAAATCGCTGTTGTTGATAAGCGACCAAAGACGCCTTGGCAGATTGAATCTCTAGCACTCTTTCCTCCATTAAAATGGGCGTTAACAATGCCTTTTGAGACGCTAATTCGCTTTCCAAGGTTTCTATTGCGAGTTTTCTAGCAGCTATTTCCATTTGCCAACCACCCACTCGTTCTTCTAAAGAACGTTGTGCCTCTAAATAAGAAGGCAATTTAGACAATATATAATCCATATCTATATAGGCTACCCTGGCTTGTCTTTGGGCGTGAACGCTACTTAAACCAAGCAAAAAAACAAATAACAGGTATGTGATTGTATTTGAGATAATCAAATATAATAATTATTAAAAACGCTGTCCAATAATAAAGTGGGTCTGCCATCCAGAAGGTCCCACGGAACCTGGCTGATTGTCTGCATCAAACCCATAACCAAAGTCAATTCCCAATAAACCAAAAGCAGGCATAAAAATACGCACCCCTACTCCAGCGGATCTTTTTATTTCAAAAGGATTAAACTCCTGAATGCTGTTAAAGGCATTTCCACCTTCCAAAAAGGCTAAACCATAAATTGAGGCAGAAGGCTTTAATGTAATAGGATAACGTATCTCCATAGAGAACTTATTGTACACCACACCACCTTCTTGTTGGCCAGTAGTAGGGTCTATAGGGGTTAAAGATTGGTTCTCATAGCCTCTAAGCTGTACCACTTCCCTTCCGTCTAAGGTGAAATTTCCAAGACCATCTCCACCAACGAAGAAACGCTCAAAAGGCACATTACCAATATCAGGATTATAGTTTCCTAAGAAAGCAAATTCTGTGTTTGTTCTCAAAATTAGCTTACCGACAATTCTACTGTACCAATCTCCCTTGAAATTTAATTTATAAAACTCCAACCATTTAAAACGAGACTCCTCTAATGTTTCCAATCTTCTTAATTGACTCGCTGTGGCCTCTCCAGTAGATCTCAAATCTATAATCTCGTCACTCTCTTCTTTAATCGCTTTAAAATCCTTAGATCCCAATAAAGAGAATGGCGGGGTGAACTTCGCCAAGAATTCAAAACTAGACCCTCCTGTTGGAAAGATTGGGTTAGGACCTGAAGATTTTCTGGAAAGACCAAAAGTATACGTCAAAGAATTTGAGGTTCCATTACCAAAATTAAACAATCCTATATTGTAGTTCTGAAAATCGTATTGTTGGTAACCCAATGCGTGAGACACAGAAAAGTAGTCATCTGGCCACTGAAGACGCTTGGCCAACCCAAGAGAAATACCCGTAATTGAAAACTGTCTGTCTTTATCTACATCTCTAGCCACAAAATCAAAAGAATACTGCTGTGTTCTGGAAAGAGACACATTGAATCTGATCGGTTTTTTACCACCCATCCAAGGCTCAGAAAAATTTAAACTGTAAACCTTAAAAGTCCTACTCGCTTGTAAACGAAGGGCAAAAGTTTGTCCGTCACCCATAGGGACAGGCTTGTAGGCTTCCTTGTCAAAAATATTTTGCAAGGAAAAGTTACTAAAAGAAAGTCCCAGCGTTCCAATAAAACCACCTCCACCATAGCCCCCTTGTAGTTCAATCTGGCTTGATCCAGCTTCCACCAAACTATAGGCCAAATCTACCGTACCAGTATTGGGATCTGCGTTTTGAACATCAGGTGAGATTTGCTCTGCGTCAAAAAAGCCCAACTGACCTAATTCTCTAATACTTCTAATAATATTGTCCTTGGAGTATTTCTGACCAGGACGAGTCCTGAGTTCTCTGAAAATAACATGGTCATTGGTTTTGTCATTTCCTGAAACAGTCACATGGTCCAGGAAAGTCTCCTTCCCTTCTATAATTCTTATTTCAAAATCAATAGTGTCATTGGCTGCGGAAACCTCTACGGGATTTATACTTGAAAACAAATAACCATTGTTCTGATATAAGTTCGTAATGTCCTCTCCATCTGGCTTAGTGTTGTCTGCAATACGCTTTCTCAATAAAACACCATTGTAAGTGTCTCCTTTTTTAATCCCCAAAATTTGTGACAAGCCCCTATCGGTATAAACAGTGTTTCCTACGAAATTAATGTCTCCAAAATAATACTTGTCTCCTTCCTCTACTTTTATTTTTAAGGCAATGTTTTGGTCATTTACCTTAGTAAAAGTGTCCATTAAGATCCTAGCATCCCTAAAACCATTTTCTGCATAGGCATCTTTTAGACCCTGTAAATCTGTTTGATAATCTTCGGGTATATATTTAGATTTCTTCCAAAACCTATAAAAAGCTTTCTCTTTAGTTTTCTTCAAGGCCTTTTTAAGTCTAGCCGCACTTAATGCTTCATTTCCTTCAAATTGAATCTTAGAAATTTTAACCTTAGCACCCTTATTAATATTAATCACCATTTTCTGTGCATTGGTCTCGGTCGTATCTGCAGCAGTTGCAATGGTTACTTTAGTATTTAAATAACCCTCTTTCTTATATTTGTTTTGGAGGTAATTTTTAGAATTAGCCAATAAACTCTCTGTGATTTTTTTCCCTTTTTTAAGGTCCGTGTCATTCAATAACGCGTCTACCTTTCTAGGTTTCACACCATATACTGTTACCTGAGATAAAGTAGGTCTTTCTATAATCTCCAATTCCAAGAAGACTTTTTCGTCTTCAATATTTGTGATAAAAAAATTAATATCACTAAAGAGCTCTAAGTCCCAAAGTTTACTAATCACCTCGCCAATTTCTTCACCGGGTAATGTAATGGGCTGACCCACCCTTAATCCCGTAAAAGTTTTTACCGTCTGGGCGTTATAACTTTGCAAGCCAACCACTTCAATCCCACCAAGGATGTATTTTTTTCCGTCGTCATAACCACCCTCTTGTGCTAAAAGTAGGCTGCTGCTAAAAAAAAGAACCAATACCATAAAGGTATTGGCTATTGATGCAATAAAATTTCTATTCACTGAGTTGTTCGCTTGTTTTTCCAAATCTTCTTTCTCTATTCTGATAATTAGCTAGGGCAGACTCCAAATGTGATTTGCTAAAGTCTGGCCAACAAGCTGAAATAAAACACAATTCTGCATAGGCTATTTGCCACAGCAAAAAATTACTGATCCTTTGTTCCCCACTGGTTCTCACCAACAAATCCACCTCAGGCAGATCATGCGTGTAAAGATGGGTATTTATAATGGTTTCGTCAATGTTATCTGATGAAATTATATTATTTTTAACTTTGACACTAATGGCTTTTACAGCCTGAATAAGCTCCTCTCGGCTACCATAACTAAGGGCCAAACTAAGCGTCATTCCACTGTTATTTCGGGTCTTTTCTATAACCTCTTGTAATTCTTGAACTGCTTTTTTAGGCAAGGCAGAAAGATCTCCAATGGCATTCAATCTAATGTTGTTGGTCTCAAAGGTTTTTAACTCTTTCTTAAGGGATCTTATCAAGAGCTTCATCAATAAGTCTATTTCAAATTTAGGACGGCTCCAGTTTTCTGTAGAAAAAGTATACAGTGTTAAGTATTCAATTCCCAAAGAAACACAATGCTCCACAGTAGCACGCACTGTTTTAACCCCCTGTTCATGTCCAAAAGTTCTTGGCATTCCCTTAGCCTTAGCCCACCGTCCATTACCATCCATGATAATAGCTAAGTGCTTGGGCAATCGGTCCTTATGAAGTACAATTTCTTTTTCCATTTTTAATCAAAACAATCCCTACAAGGTTTTCTAGTAAAAGTGAAGGTGAAGCTTATTCCAGAAAACACATACCAATCATTGTTATTAATATCTCCAAATTGGTAGATGGCAAAATTAGAATTTATTGGGTTACTTCCATCTAAATTATCAGTAAATGTGTACCTAACTCCAATTTCTGCTCCTAAAATGGTATTTGAGCCTATTCTAGCTTTAACACCAAAATGAACTGGAAGTGCAAAAGAAATGTCTTTTTTCTGGGTACTGAACAGATTTTCAGAAACAAAATAATTGTAATCGTACCTAAAAACAGTCAATCCAGAGTATAAATAAGGGGTGAATACTGGCCCAAATCTATGAAGATTATAAGGCAAGAAGTTTACTTCCAAGCCAGAAGAAAGTTCCAACAAGCTTGTATTCCCATTTAAATTTCTTAATATTCTAGCAGGGTCTTGGGCGGTTTTATCGTCATAATTCAAATTGGTATAGCTCATTGCAGCCCTCCATGCGTAACGTTGGCTTTTATTCCATTTAAATAACAAACCAAAGCCTAAGCTAGATGGACTAAGGTGTTTTTGAGACCCTATATCCGATACTGTATTAGTTCCCCCTAATAGAATACCAGCCTCATAAGTCTGGGCTTGAACCATTGTGAGTGACAAAGAAAATACGATGAAGTAAAAACGCATGAACTAGGGTGATAGGCAATAATTAGGGTTATAGGCAATAAATAAAAAACTCATAGGCCATCTTAAGTATAAAACAACTATTCAGAAATTTTATTGTGACTTAGTTTCTTTTGTCTTCTCCCCATAAAAGTTTTTTGCGAAGGGTTTTAAGAAAACTCTCCGAGGTGTAAGCCACCATCTTGAGTGTATAAGGTGCTTTTTTAATGAGCAATTCGGTGCCGTTATCTATACTTGCAATGCGCGAATCTAAAGAAACCAAATGCTGTGGTTCTCTTCCAGATACAACAAGCCTAATTTCTGTATGATCTGCAATAATCAAGGGCCTTGCATTGAGGTTATGAGGCGCAATTGGTGTTAGAATGAGTGAGTTTGTACCAGGAGCCATCACTGGACCACCACAAGACAAAGAATAACCCGTAGATCCAGTAGGTGTTGCAATAATTAAACCATCTGCCCAATAAGACGTCAGGTATTCACCATCTAAATATGTGGCCACCGTAATCATGGCAGTAGTGTCTTTTCTACTGACAGTAATCTCATTGAGTGCCACATGTACTTCTTTAAATGCATCAATGGGAGTGTCTGAATACAAACCTACCATAGTTCTTTCCTCTATAGTATATTGTCCTGCGACAAAATCAGTGATTACTTTCTGTACTGCAGCCACATCAATGGTAGATAAAAATCCCAACCTACCTGTATTGACACCTACCAATGGAATTCCAGAATCTTTAATGTAGGTAATGGCTTTTAACATAGTGCCATCTCCTCCAAAACTAACAAATAAAGACGTCTCACTATGAACCTCCTCCTGCTTAGAAAAGGTGTCTAAAGGAGCCAACAAAGCATTCAATGATGTTTCATGAAACAAAACCACAGACTCTTTGAAGCTATTTTCAATAGAAGCTTTCCCCCCAACAGCATCAATAGCTTCTAGTATACACGCTAAAGCTTTAACGGTAATTTCAGAAGGCAAATAGCCAAAAAGTGCCACATTTAATGGTGTCATATTATATGTTTAAATAAGTGTCTAAATAGGCGGCGTTTTCTTTGAGCGCACTGGCAAAAAGATCCTCGCCTTCTATAAAAATAATCTCAAAACCAAAGCGTCTTAAACCAGCCAAAGTTTCATGAATAGGGTTTGGCGCTATTTTTATAAGAACATTCATGTCCATGTCCCATTCCCAGGTCACTAAACCCAAAATATGCTGTTGTGTTTGCTCAAAAATGGTGATCAAACGCGTTAATGAAAAATCCAACTGGGTTATTTTTACTTCTATAACAACTCCTTCTTGTTCAAAGAGCGACAGGGAAGTTGTTGCAGCTTTGAAATCATTTTCAAAAATATAACCCATAAATGCCCTCTCTTTAGTCACCACAGCAGCCATTGTCATTTGTAGTTTTCTAAAGTTCAATCCGTAATTGTACCAGTGGGTTTCTGACAAAACAGCATCCGGGATAAAAGTGTAGGACAGTTCCTCTAAGCCATTAAACTCAAGCGCACTTAAAACTTCTAAAGAAACCATTCCCAAAAATCGCTCTTGATCAACAACTGCCAACCAATCACATTGGGCCTGTTTAAAACGGCCTAAAGCAATTTCCTTTGAATCTTGAAGATTCAAAAAAGGCAAATTATATTTGATTAAT